>JASGJK010000050.1:0-58474 GCA_049840795.1 Paludibacteraceae bacterium | reverse complement strand
TTATGCGTAGCCTGGTTCATTACGTATTGCTAAGGTTAATCAGGAAACACGATAGAATCCGAACAGCACCTAGGTTTACACTTACGGGAACACTTGAACGTGAAGTGGAAGCCATCAATGTCTCATCGTTCAAATCTCGTAACGAAGCCGTCAGCGTATATATCGCCCGAATGTCCAATAATGCATGAAAAGGATCGCCCGACCACGTGATAGAACTGCCCTGATCTATCTTAAAATCCTTTCTAATTACATTTTGTAACGTGAACAAATAATTTCCCTTGTCAATTCGATACCCTCCGTACAATCTCATATCGTTATTGGGGTCGTAAGTTAATCTCAGATTTCCACTACCCACAGCAGAGATATGGTCGCCACCTTTGGGGTCAATAATGAGTTGAATATCGGCATCAGGTGTAACATCAAGCTCCATATTCAAATAAATATTGGAAGATTTTTCTTCTATAGTCGATTTTTTGGAAACCTCTTCGGGCTTAGCTGTGCGATTGACAAAAGTGATAAAATCATTGTCATTGGCTGTTTCAGCATTTCCAATAGAGAGATTAAACTTTGTTCCCGGACGCGAAGAGACATTTATATCGAAATAAATATCATCTTCATTGCCGTATATATGCACATTACCGGAAGCGTAAGCTTTTCCGTAAAAAAAGTCGTTGTCTTTTGATTTAGTATTAAGTGCCATCAGATTACGCGTATTGACTTTCACATCAAACAACATTTTTTTGAAATTCCCGTTATGAGTTATATTACCATTGAGTATTCCTGTATTTTTATCGTCATCAAAAAGTGTTATATTTTTGAAAACAACGGACTTACGAGTCATATAAACTGTATCTGAAAACGAATAAGTTGTTTTCAGATAATCAACTGTAGCTCGCGTTTTTTCAGCAAATACACTTCCTTCAAATCCGATGTTTTTTGTATTGCCATACATTCTCACTTTTCCGGCTCCTGCCCCTTGTACGTTGGAAACTACCGATGATAAATATCGTTGTAAAAATGCCAAATTTAGTTTCTTTGCATTAAACAGGAAGTCGAGCGAATCGTTTTTAGGTACATAAATCCCATCGGCATACGCCAGTGTATCGCCTTTGTTATTGAAGAATTTTCCACTTGCCGCGAGCCATTCTTTTTCTCTGTTCCACGTTGAATGTACAAGTGCGTTTCCTATTAAAGCATTGTTCAATTTGGCATCTTGAACATACAAATCCGTTTCAAAAACCGGTTTTTTCAGGACGGAATACAAATTGGCTGTACCGGTACTTCTTCCATCAATGGTGATCGATTTTAGGTTGACTAAATCAAGTATATAGCCGATTTGCAACTTGTTCATCTCTACGTGCAATGCTTCCGTTTCTTTTTTCGATATTAATCCATTCAGCGTAATGTATTGATTCCCGTTTTGGAATTTAAAATTATGAACCGTAAACGTGGTATCCGAATTTATATCAATTCGAGAAGGGAGCATATTCCATATTGTATCCGAAATTATTACTTGGGTAGGCAATATATTTATTTGTGCCGAAGTTAAGTCTTCAATTTTTTCAAATTTTGTTACTGCCTGAATTTCACCGGCGTAATCAGTAGTACTTGTATTTATCCAGCCCAATTGGGTGTAAAGTGAATCATTTTCGGCTGCAACTTTCAAATTTAAGTTTATCAATTCATTCTTAAAATGAAAATCGGCTTTCCCTATCAGATTAAGTTTGTGGTTGAGATTATTAAGCGAGATGTCTATATCTTGAATTTTTCTTTCTTTGAATGAAATAAATGGCATTTTTACTGTCAGTTCTACTTTCTGATTACGATCGTCAACATAACCTTGCACCAGCGTATTACCGTCAATTGCAAACGGAAGTTCGAGTACATCAGATATTTTTTTAGTGTCGGCAAGTGTCAAATCAATATTCATAAAATTATTGCCTCCCTTTACACTTTGATCGGGAGAGCCGTTTCCGGAAAGCGCCGGTATATAATTTTCGATTAGCGCCTTTATGGTTTGAGGTAGCGTGCTGTATTTAAAGTCTCCTTCAAAAATTCCGTTTACCAAATCAGAGCTAACGGTAAATTTAGACTTGTGATTACCTACCTCCGACTCAAACATCAACTGCTCCAGACTCACCGTTTTATCTCCATTCACAAAACGTATATTATTCAAAGCAAAAAATCCGTTCAGGTTATCCAAGGAATTTCCGATCATATTGGTATTCCCGGAAAATGACAGATGTGAATTTGTATATTTCCGGGTCAGTCGGAGTGCGTTCACATCGGCATTGGTAACCGTCAAATCAAAATTAAATATAGGAAGCTTTTTCTTCGATAACTCTACTACCCCATTAAATTCGGCAAGTAAGTTCGGATCATCAATATTTACTTTACCATCAAAACCACTTTCGTCATACGAACCATTTAGCACAATCTTTTGGTAGTTATATTTGTTGAAAAAAAGCTTGGCAACATTTCCTTTCACTGTTCCCTGAAAGGGTTGCCGGTATAGTTTAGTTCCTTTGGTGGTGATACTGAATGACACTTTTCCTAAAAGATTGGAGTTGAGCAATGTACCAAACTCGAAGTTATTAGATCTCAACGTACCATTGTATCGCAAATCGCGTAAATTATTTTCAAACTGAAGTAAAATATCTGTATTTAAATTACCTGTATTAGTAGCAATATTTCCGTAGGCTACCAAATTACCGAAAAATCCGGAAATATTTCCGGTATATTTTACCATTCCCAATCGGCTTAATTCTTGTGGAAGTATAAAAGGACGGTTCGTTAAATGTGCCACCAAATCTTGTACTTCATTTTTATTTACCTCTAATTTCTTTACATCGGCATATACAAAAGTTTCGTCCACATCGGGAATACCGTTTAAGTCTATATCCGTTTGCAATACCAGCGACTTACCGTATTTTAATTCAAGTCCTTTCACCGAAAAACTAGATATCAATCCTTTTATTTTTCCTTTGATTAAAGCGCTTTGGTGAATATTTTTCAAATTGGGAATAAATGGTGATAAATCGCTCAGCATAATCGTTGATGAATTTATTTTGCCATTCCAGCGTACTTTATTCATTATATCTTTCAGACAAGCGATGCTATCGTATGATAAATGAACCGAATCAAGCGCCAACGTGGAATTAGGAAGTGATAGTGTTAATTGAGGTGTCGAAAAGCCGGTTCTGAATCCGTTGAGTGAGGTTTCAATATTCTTCACCTGCAGTCCCGAACGCTCTGCAAACGACAAAGATTTTATTCGGGCTGACAAGGAGTCTCCTTTGAAATAATCGATACCTATGTTACCGTTGATGTTTGAAAAAAACATCCTATTCCCGTCAAAAAGAGAAGAATCTTTACGCGCTGTATGCTTCAGGTTTGTAAATCTGAAACGCGAATCCACAATCCTGACCGAATTAAAATTAAACACCATTTTAGAGGGTGTTTTGTATTTTTCAGGGTTTTTGAAAGCCTGAATAATAAAATCAAGGTTACTCTTCCCGGTAGTATCTATCACTAAATGCGCATATACCTTATCAAGTTCCACTTTATTGAACAAGAACTTGCCTTTAAAAAACTGAAACAGATTAAAATGGGCATACGCTTTATCGACATAGAGTAACGTATCGTGATGTAAATCTTCTACATACAAATCTTCGAAGCTAAACCTGTTGAAAAATTTATAATTTACCTCTCCAATACTTACGTTGGTATTTAACTTTTCAGAGAGTTGTACGACTGCTTGTTGCGCAATATAATTTTGTATCTTGCTGTTTTTCAGCAACAAAAAAAACGTAATCAGTAATATTAAAATACCGATGACAATTATGGCGAATATTTTTAGTGTTTTTTTTATATCTTTGTCTGTTTATTTCAACAAAAGTAATATTTTTTGGTCAATTAAGTTTAATGGTTAACCAATAATTTAAGTTTAGTTTAATCATTTCAAACTTCTTTACTTACACGGCTCGATCTATCGTAAAAATACCGGATACCATAAAATATACGATCTAAAAATTATTTTGTTCAAAAATTAAACCAAACTTTCTTGAGTTTATATGTCAAAACCTATTTATATTCTTGGAATAGAGTCTTCTTGTGATGATACTTCGGCTGCGATAATTCGCAACAATATAGTGGTATCCAATATCATAGCGAGTCAGACGATACACGCTAACTACGGAGGAGTTGTTCCTGAACTGGCATCAAGAGCTCATCAGCAAAACATTATTCCGGTAGTTCACGAAGCGCTTAAAGTTGCCAAAATCAACAAAAATAAACTTTCTGCCATAGCTTTCACAAGGGGTCCGGGATTATTGGGCTCACTATTGGTAGGCACCTCTTTTGCCAAAGGATTGGCCCAATCATTACATATTCCGTTGTTAGATGTAAACCATCTGCAAGCCCACGTATTAGCTCATTTTATCAGTCAGGGCAATCCTGACGAAAAGTTTCCAAAATTTCCGTTTCTTTGTTTACTGGTGTCGGGTGGAAATTCCCAAATCGTATTGGTACGTGATTATTTAGATATGGAGGTGATAGGACAAACAATAGACGATGCTGCCGGTGAAGCATTTGACAAATGCGCCAAAGTGATGGGACTTCCCTACCCCGGCGGTCCACACGTGGATAGATTGGCTAAAGAAGGAAATCCGAAAGCCTTTAAATTAAGCAAACCGAATATTGACAAGTACAATTATAGTTTCAGCGGATTAAAAACATCGTTTTTGTATCTTCTCAGAGACGAAGAGAAAAAAAACGCCCATTTTATAGAAGAAAACAAAGCTGATTTATGTGCTTCACTACAAGCTACAATAATCAATGTATTAATGAATAAATTACAGAAAGCAGCCAATGATTTGGATATCAAACAGGTAGCCGTAGCTGGTGGAGTTTCCGCCAACTCAGGATTGCGAAACGCATTTTATGAGTACGCATCAAAGTTTGGCTGGGAAATATTCATTCCTCCTTTTGCGTTTACAACAGATAATGCGGCAATGATTGCAATCACTGGTTATTATAAATTTCTGAACAACGATTTTTGTTCTGTAGATAAGACTCCATTTGCGAGGGTTGACAACAAACTTATTGGATAAAAAATTCCTTGGCTACTGATATATTTTTCTGAACATACAACACAACGTATAAAATCGAAAAATTATGCAATTTCCAAACACATTGAAACCGTACAAAGGAGTTATTTTCTTTGTGATAGCACTTTTATCTGCTCATTTTTTTTGGAAGTTTACCGTTATTGGTGACGAATCCGGCGATCGAATCATCTTTTTGGGATTATTGGATATTTCACAACCATTTATATTTATGGCCGAACACGTTGCAAATATCTGTTATTCTATATTAAAATTTATCGGTTTCAATATCAATCTTTTACCCAACAATATTCTTCGTTTCGAAAACGGACACGGCGTGCAAGTTGTATGGGCTTGTACCGGCATTAAGCAAGCATTTATTTTCACTATGATCTTGGCTTTTGCACGCGGATGTTGGAAATACAAACTATGGTACATTCCTTTTGGATTGATTTGCATCTATCTCTTTAATATTTTCAGAATTGTGTTTATCACTTCTTTTGTAGAAAAACATCCCGAATGGTTTGACCTGCTTCACGAGCATTTGCTTAAATACCTTTTCTACATTATGATTTTTTTTATTTGGGTATATTGGGAAGAGAAGTTGGCAGATAAGAGTAAAACTAAGTGTAATAAAAATGACAAAGAAACATAAACAACTAAGGCAAAAGCATTTAAATTATACACCTTTTTATTCCGGATGCCTGATTAAAATAACCTTAGCCACCGCTTTAATCTATCACCTGTTATTTTCAACACAATCCTGCCAAACAATGTCTGACGGAGATTTGGAAAGATTATACAAAACACACACCGTATTTACTAAAACAAATAAAAATGGTGATTAAATTTTAAATTAATCGATAATGAGAATAATATTTAAATATTGCCTTGTGGCGTTTTATATGATTTTGTTGCCTTACAATCATATTTGTGCTAATAAACAAGCAGTTGAGAATTATTCTAAAGACTCAATACAGATAAATAAGTACATTGAAGAGGTTAAAAAAATAAAAACCGCCAATATACAGGATAAAAAATTGACGGACAAAATACTGGGGTTGCTAAACAAAGCCTCTATTTTATCGCAAAATATTAACAATTGGCAATTAGTATGTAAAATAAACAGTTTATATGCCGATGTGTATTCTAAAAACAACAACACATCGATAGCTATGAGTTATCAATTCAAGAATTTAGGACTTTTAGAAACTGAATATAAGATTAAAAAAGATACGTTGGTAGAGAAATATCTCGCAGATGCTTATTTGTCAATAGGTTACAGTTACCTTTTCCTCGAAAACTATCAAAAGTCAAAGAATTATTACGATCGTACCAGCCGCTTTTTAGAAAGCAGTCTTATTAAAAATTATCCCGAAATTTATAACACACGGATGATTGTGTTATACAACAACATTGCGGCTATGCACACTATGACCCACGACTACAAAAGCGCAGCCGAATATTATAAAAAGGCACTGGAAGTGATACTGAAAGAGGATAGTGACAAACCCGATATAAAGAATTACGAAGCTTCGGTATACAATAATTTGGGAATTATCGCCCAGAAAAACGACGATCAGAGCGCTGCGTTTGAATACTATAAAAAGGCAAATAAGCTTTGGGAGGTAGGAAAAGACACTGCGAATTTGGCGCGTGTGTACAATAATATCGGGATTTATTACATAAAAGTAAACAAATCACAGACGGCAATAGGTTTTTAAAAAAGGCTTATCTATTTAGTCAAATTTCTAAGAATATTAAATCGGAGATAATTGCTGCGCAGTGTCTGACAGAGGTTTATTCCACTTTCTCAGATTATAAAAACGCCCTGCATTACAATAAAATCGAAACCACACTAAGAGATAGTCTGATGAGTGTGGATAATATAAGGAGTGTCACACAACTTGAATTGCAGTACCAGCACGAGACGCAAAAAAAGGAAGAGGAAATTCAGAAAAAAATAGAACAGGAAAAAGATCAGAAGAGAATAATCCTATTTTCATCCTTCATTCTCGTACTTATTTTTGTCCTGATTTTATTCATTTTATTATATAGAAATCAACAGATTAAAAACCGAGAAATTGCCCTTCAGGATGAAAATCTAAAACTTGAAAAGCAGCAATTGAAGTCTGATATCGAATTCAAAAACCGAGAATTAACTACCAACGTGATGATCTTTTAAACAAAAACGAATTGATATCATCCATCCTGGAAAAATTATTAACCCTACAACCTAAAAGTGATACCGAAGAGGATAAAACGTTGAAATCTGTAATAAGCGAACTAAAATACAATATCAACAACAACTCTTGGAACGAGTTTGAAGTCAGATTTCAAAGCGTGCATCAGGATTTTCACGACAGACTGAATAAACTACATCCTAATCTGACGCCAAACGAACTGAAACTTTGTTCTTTTTTGAAGTTAAATATGTCCACCAAAGACATATCTTCCATCACCCTCCAGTCCACCAAAAGCATTGAAGTGGCGCGCACACGGCTGCGTAAAAAACTCGAACTCGAAAGAGATGAAAATCTGATAGTTTATCTTCAAAGAATATGATGCCAAATTAACAATGGCAACAACCATCCTTTTGCCATTACAGTCTTTATCTACTTCCCACCTATTTTTTATCAATATGATTATTTTGTTGCAATCTTTGTTACGATTGTTTGTTTTTAAGCGTAAAAGATTACGTTTTATAATGATTTCTCGTCTTTGTAGTGTTTTTGTAGTGTGGGTTTTTAAATTCAATTAAAAAAATACCAATTACATTTGCATTAAATAAAAAACGGCTCAAACAATGTGATAAAACGCAATAAAAAAGGCTGATTTTATTGCAATGAGCAGAAATTTTCAGAAAAAATACAGCAAGATAAAAAAAATCAGAAAACAACTACAGCACTTTGTAAAATAGTGTTGAATGCCGTTAGTCAAGAACGCACTACCGGTATTCTCACAAACAAAATTCAAATTTTAGTAATAACTACATTAAAAAAACAGAGTATGAAAAAAGGAGTACTTATCTTTACTTTTATTATTATTGCTCATTTATTCTCAGCTTCTTATGCGCAGAATAAATTTTACAGTTTTTATGACTTGTCAATTGCAGATTATGTGGCAGGCGTCTCAAGTAATGGAAAATACGTAGTCACAGGAAATGGTTTTCTTGTCAAGTTAGGAGTAGATACAACTATCGTAAATGACACCTATGAAGTTACAGCAGTAGCAGATAACGGAGCGGTTGTCGGAAATCAACCGGATCCAAGTTATGTAGTAAACGGTGAAACAGCAGTGAATGCCGCTGTCTGGAAAGACGGTGGCTGGCATTCATTAGGAGGAGGACAACTTTCACTCGAAGATATGAAGGCAATAGAAAGTAGTTCAAACGGCTCGTCATCAAATGCTATTACTCCAGATGGTAAAACCATAGTAGGCATGACTTACACAAAAGGAGGTAATTGGGATGTAGCCCCCTTCAGATGGAAAATAGATGATAATTTTAATGTGATTGACACAGTGACTTATAACTATCCCAGAGGATCGCAGGGAGCGCGTTTTTTGGATATTGCCGATGATGGAATCAGAGGATGCGGATGGGCAGTGACTAAAGAAGACGGTGGGATGCGCACCCCGATAGTATTTAAGTCTCCGACAGAATATAAATTAATAGCACCCGGACAAAACGGAGAAGCGAATGGAATCAGTCCAAACGGGAAATATGTTGCTTTTAGCGCCGGAGACTACGCCGGAATGTATGATATGGATAAAGATGCTATTTACTGGTGTGGTAAAATAGAGGGAACAATAGCAACACAAGTTTCTGATAACGGTATTGTTGTAGGGTATAGATCTGCGTATAGTGATTTAGGTGAGATGTTGCGTTTTGCATTCATTTGGTCAGAAAAAATCGGATACGTTGAAATGCCTGATTTCTTTAAGACGTATGCGCCGGATATTACTTTGCCGGATAATCTGACATTTACAGAAAACGCTGTCAATGTTCCGATGGGTATTTCTGCGGATGGCAAAACCATTGGAGGATGGATTGGATATGGGATGTTTTACAGATGGGGCTGGGCTTTACAATTAGAAAATGCCATTGTAGTACCACAACGTCCTACCGATTTAACGGCAAGCGCAGATGTAGAAAAGAGAAATGAAGTTACTCTGAATTGGGATATAATCAACGATCCGGAGAATGTTCTCACAGGATTTAAAGTATTTAGAAATGATGTACTTCTTGCAGAGATAACAGACCCCGCCATTAAAACATACGTTGAACAGAATGCGCCATCCGGAAAACTCGTTTATCGTGTTAAGGCTGTATATAGCACAAAGGATTCTCCTTATTCTGATTTTGCTCAAGTTGCGGTCGTAGATACCTACACATTACCTTTGTCAGAAGATTTTGAATCAAAAACATATGATACGAACTATTGGACCACATCTTATACCCCAGGTTCATATAACAAGTGGAATTTATATGAGTATGCGGGAGTTAACTATACAACGGCGGCTATGTTTTATTCTGGCGGAGCAGGTCTAAGTTATCAAAGCATATTAAAAAGTAGACCGATTGATGCAACCGGTGCGTCTAAGGTACAGATATCATTTCTTCAAAAATTTGACGGCTGGAGTATTCAGAATAATTTTGACACACTTAATATTGAGGTAAGCAACGATTTAACAGCTTCAAACTGGACTATGGCTAAACAGTTTATTGTATCCGAACAAAGTGCAGAGTTTACGACAAAAAGTATAGACCTCTCTGATTTGGCGGCAGGCAAAAAATGTTATGTACGTTTCAGAATGGTTGGAAAAGATAACAATTCTTTTGCGTATACGTTGGATAATATCGCTATTGTTGCTACAATTCCTGATGCACCGATCGAATTGAAAGTTAAAAAAGTAGATGCAACACAAGCTTTAAGTTGGCAAGATCCAACAGGCTCTGACGCTCTGACATACAATACTTCAGGTCTTCTTTATCAGTCTATAGGAGACGCAGGCGTTCCATTTATAGCAGTCAATCATTTTGACGCTGAAGATTTAACCGCCTTAAAAGGGAAATATCTGACTTCAATCTCCGCTTACATTAATCAAGGACTTACCGCGGAATCTGGCGCTACTCCTACGGTGCTTAAGTTAGCCGTTTTTGTCGATGATGTTCAGGTAAGCGATCAGGAAGTTGCATCATTTGTTCCTAATAAATGGAATACATTTAAGTTGGATGTTCCTGTGGCAATTCCGGAAGGAAAAACACTTAAATTTGGCATCAACGTGGCACAACACGATGCCGGTGAATATCCGCTCTATGTTGACATGTCAGAAACGGTGGATGGAAAAGGAAATGTTTATACCGAAGATGGCGGCGTAACCTGGTTGAAACTCTCTGATTCATCTTTAGAATACAACTGGTGCATTATCGGAAATGTTCGTGAAACTCCTGCACTGAACGAAAGAGCCGATTTAATCGGTTACGAAGTTTATCGCGGAACGAAAAAAATCAACGAAGGGTATCTTTTCAGTCAGACATTTACTGATATTGAAGACTTAACGGAAGCATGCTATACCGTAAAAGCATATTACTCAAGTCTTGGCGCTTCGGATGCTTCTGAAGAAGTATGTTTTTCATCTTCCGGATTAAAAGATTTGAACGCATCGAAATATGTTATTCCTTCACTTGTACACAATGGGTTCAAATTTGATCCGAAAGGAAACACCGTTCGACTGAAAATTATGAATATGAACGGTGTGGTACTCCAAAATGAAGCTTATTCGCAACAATCGTTTATCAACTTCTCCAACTATGCAAAAGGAATTTATCTGGTAACTGTGAGTGATGAAACAAGTAGTTATTCACATAAGTTAATCAAAAACTAATCAGTCAATTTTGGTCAACTTCTGTCCCTTTCGGCATCAACCCCGTAAGGGACAGTTTTTTTATATGGTTTATCGGCAGCTTTGAAGCATTGGAATAAAAAGCTAAAAAACACATCACCTATATATTGAAATCGTCTCAACTTTTTAATTTACAGAAATAATATTTAATTGATGTCACACCTACGGCGCTTAAAACCAAACGATGTATATTCTTTTAAATGATTATCCGCAAAGCGACATAGTATATTTCTTCAGTTGCCACGCCTTTTAAGGCGTGGATTACAAAATAGTAATTTGTGGGCTTTAGCCCAAATTTATCATATAATCTATAGAAATAATCATATATTTTGACTAAAGTCATTTTCATTCCGGATATAGGATCCACGCCTTAAAAGGCATGGCAATTAATTTTTAGGTCGTTTTACGGATAATCATCTTAATTTATATTTCCAATAAAACTTAAAAGATAATTTTCATATATGCCACATAATTATTACTTTTGTAAATAGAAAATAAAATACAACAACAAATTGAAACAAAAAATTAAAAAAATGAAGTCAGTATTATTCAAAATGACGATTCTTTCTATCTTTTTTTCCGTGCTACTTTCTTGCAAAAAAGATGAAGAAGTGATTACGTCTGCAACTATCAGTGTAAAAGAAAGTAGTACAGCAACTCTCACGAGTCTTAGTGTAACATTTACACCAAGCAGCAATACGGCAAATTACAGCATTGCTATCGGAACTGCCGATGATTTAGAAGCATTCAAAGCCGGAACATTAAAACAAACCATCAAAGTAAACAGCGGTAAAGATACTACCTGTGTATTTAAAAACTTGCTACCCGGAAAAGAGTATACTATATTTGGTGTAAGTGAAAGCGACAAACAGGTAAAAGGGGAAATCAGTACTTTAAAATTAAGTACCCTTTCTGTAAATTCAGTCAATACACCTTACGCTCACATCAGCTTTAGTAATATAAATGTAATGACTGCCGATATAACTGTGGAACCCAACAATTTGGTATCAAAATATGTATCGTTAGTTGTATCTAAAGAATTATATCCTGAGTTTGTTGAAAGCTACGGAGGAGGAGACAAAATTGCATTTATGGAAATGCTTGCCGAATTCCAAATGGCTTCCTCAAACGAAGAAAAAACCACTGAAACCTGGGAGTTAAACGGTTCTACCGGATATGATTTCTTATTTTTAGTACTGCTTTATGATAAAGACGGAAAACCATACGGAGAAGTTATAGAAAAAGATCTTAAAGCGCCATCTTTTATCGAAAATCTACCAAAAGCAAGCGCCACAGTAAGTATCCACGACATCACCAAGACTTCGGTAGGTATTAAAATAACTCCGGATGCAAATGCTTTAGGATTTTATGCCGGAATATATACAGCTGAAGATTTTGCTGATTACAATACACCCGAAAAAATCAATTCTTTACGTGAAGAATTAGCGTTTTACGGTTTCCTTTCTTTGAAAGAAGATGATGATACTTGGGCTCTTTCTGACAAAAACCAGGATTATGTGATAGTAGTTGCTCCGTTTAATGCCAATGGAATAGAAGGATATGGAGATTTGATTTCTAAAAGCTTCTCTACGTCTTCAGCAACAGGCGTAGCGCCACAACGTATCTCAGCTTCCAAAATATTTAACAAACAAACTCTTACAAGACAAAGTTTAGTACAGCCAAAAGGCAATAAAGACACACACTCAAGCAGAATAAAACTCATCGGATATTAAGAGTAAAAATAAGACAGATTCTTTAAACCAATGAGGGAATAAAGATCTAACTTACAAAATTGACAACGGAAGCATAACGTAAGTAATGTTTCCGTTGTTTTTTCAAGAAAATTCTACTCATTATTTTGATATGAGACTCGATGCAATATTCGCCAAAAAGAATTTTGATTATAAGCGAATATTATATTGAACTACAATTCAGCAAACCTTCTCATCTCGGCAGCATTATTTTCTTCGGGGAGTAATAAAATAAATAGCTAAAAACAAGCTGAGCAGTAGCGTGCCGGTTATACGCGGCATAGGGTTTATCGATGACCACCGCCGTAGCAATCAAAACGTATGTTTCAACAAACAAAAGGATCAATATGGGAAGAATAACCGTTAACATACCTTTATTTACCAACTCATAGTTCTCACGGCGTTTACGAAGTATAAAAAGCGCACTTACCGAAGTAGACATCCCAAAGCAATCTAAAAACATACTAAAACTCAACACATCATCCACCCCTTTTCCGAAAAATGTGATTAAAATGGCTATAACGGCATAAACGGTAAGACTTGGCGCCGGCAAAACACCTTGGGCAACATTCCCTCCTCACTCATAGCAAACATCACGCGCGGATTACTCAGCAGAATCACATTAACATATGCCAGCACACTTAATACCATCGCCAAATCAAACACCTTCCCTCCTACTCTTACAAACCACGTTTCATAAAGCAATGCGCCAATAGCGTTGGCATTTTTCATATTTTCAAATTCGATGACTTTTACATAAGCAAAATTAATAGATATTCATACATTTGTCATTCTTAATTTAATACATTAAATATAAATTCTGAAGAATAAGAGAAAAGTGACTTATATTATTGTATTGGTGGTAATTAAAATAACTGCCACGGCACTATTACACTAAATAAATGGAGACTAATAGAAATTTTTCTCAACAAATAATCTAAAAAAAAGAAAGAAAATTTGGTTTGTTACCAAAAATTGGTAACTTTGAAGAAAAAACTTAAAAATATGAGAAATACATCTATTTCACTTGGAAATTATTTTGATCAATTTGTAAGTGGTCAAGTTTCAGCCGGAAGGTATAAAAATGTAAGCGAAGTTGTTCGTGCCGGACTTCGACTGTTGGAAGATGAAGAAAGTAAAATAATTGCTTTGAAAGCCGCAATTCAGAAAGGATTAGACACTCCTCGAGTTGAAGATTTTGACTTCAATGAAAATTTAAAAACGCTAAAAGCGGAAAGAAGAAAAAATGGCTAAAGTTATTCTACGACAAGAAGCCATTGACGACTTGAACGATATTTGGGCTTGTACTTTTGAAGAATGGTCAGAAAAACAAGCAGACAGGTATTATTCTGCTTTGGAATTTGCCTGTATTCAAATAGAAGAAACCCAGAACTTGGAAAAGAATATGAGGGAATAAATAGCAATCTACTCGGACTCAGAACAGGTAAGCATATAATATTCTACCAAATTATAACTAAGGATGAAATCGAAATTATTCGAATTTTACACGAAAGGATGGACTTGAAAAACAGAATGAACGAATAAAAACTGCCACCAACACAGGCTTATCTGCATCAGCAGGAGGCGAAAAGTATTCACATTGTCGGATTTACGCTCGTACATTTTCTGTCTCCCGACAGAAAAGTTCCCGCAAATCCGCCAATAGCAGTTAGCCCACTACGTTGGCACACATACTAAAAAAATAAAAACATGAGAAAATTTATTGCATTACTGGGTTTTGTATATTTATCAGTAACAGTTTATAGCCAAGATTGTAATTGTGAAGAGAACTTGAGATTCACAATAAAAAAAGTTGAAAATGACTACGCTGGTTTTAATGATAAAGTGACTAAGAAGAATAAAACTGAGTATATTACTTTCCGAGAGAAAATGTTGGTTCGTGCTAAAGAAATTAATAATGCTACAAATAGATGTAGTAAATTATTATATCAATATCTCGATTATTTTAAAGATAATCATTTATACTTTGAAATGAAACAGAACACAGATTTTTATTTTACTTTCCAGAGAATTGATTCTACAACTTCTTTTATCAGAATTCCAAACTTTAATTTAAACGACAAAGTGGTAATTGATAGTTTAGTTAGAAAAAACCTAGATATTATTTCAAAAACTTCAATATTAATAATTGACTTACGTGGAAATCGTGGTGGTATAGACTATAGCTTTGAATCATTGTTACCTATAGTTTACACGAATCCATATGTAATGAAAGGTGTTGAATGGAAGGCTACTGAAGGCAATATAAATTTTTTCGAAGAAAGCCTAAAAAAAGGAACCTACAGAGAGGGAAAAGAAAAGGACATTCAAAAGAAAATTAATCAAATGAAAAAGCATATTGGTAGTTTTGTTACAATAGACAAAGATGATACCATTTATGAGAAAAGAGTTATGGAAAGACCACTAAAAATTGGGATAATTGTGAATGATTATTGTGCGAGTAGTTGCGAAGAGTTTATTTTAATTGCTAAAGAAAGTCGTAAAGTTACAGTGTTTGGAATCAATACGGCTGGAACCTTGGATTATTCTAATACGATACCTGTTGCTATGCCCACGAAAGGCATGCTCTTAAGATATCCAATGACTAGATCAAAACGACTTCCTGAAAATCCGATTGACAATATCGGTATTACTCCAGATGTAAGAATTGACTTGCCTGATAACTTTAGAATAGCAAAAGACAAAGTGGACGACTGGGTAAATTTTGCGATAAATCATTTAAAAACAAACAATTAGACAAGTAAAGTACGTGTACTAACACTCGCCTGCACTTTGGCTGGCTGACGTGCATTTAGCAGGTTTTGCTCCCGCATTAGCTTCGCTGATTTTCAATTCACCTTGTCGCCGGGCAACAGCGAACGCTCCCGCAACCCGCCAAATACCCATAGCCTCGTTCGTTGGGTGCAATCCGACATATAAAAATTCATTAAGTTACAAAGCTAACGTAAAAAATTAGCACACAAATTCGAGAAGAAATACAAATTTATAACAACCTGATTACAAATGACTTATTTTTACGTTAGTCAGAATTAATAACCGCATGATTGTCAACCCATAGAAAGTTCCTACGGAACTTTCTAGCAGAAGTTGAATTATTAACATATAGTATCTATCAGTATTTCTTAGCCCCATTGAGGTAAAATCTTAATAAAAGAATATGCTTACTTGGTTTTAAGCACCGTAAAATATGACATCTGTTGGTTTTTATTTCTGCAAATTATTTCAATAAAAAAAATCCGGTCTGCAAATTATGCGAACCGGATTTCTTTCTAACTTAATCTTAAATTCTTACTTTTTGATGATTATCTGTGGTATTGTTCCTTGTTTTGTTTTTGCTTTCAGCAGGTAACTGCCACTCCCCAAGCTACTCATATCAATGATATTTACGTTTCCGCTTACCTGTTTTATCAATGTACCGGACAAACTGTAAACGGATACTTGCTCTACCTCTTGGGCTGATGAAACGTATAAGCTATTTACCACCGGATTTGGATAGAAGTTTATTTTTGGTACATCCAAATTATCGGTTCCTGTAGTTACATATTGTGTGACCATATAGAATAAATAGCTTGAGCCGCTTCCTTTTTTAACGGTGTGGGTTCCTGCAGCAAGATCTACGGTGATTATTCCGGATGAATTTTGCGAATAAATCACATCATCAATTTTAATTGTTCCGGTATAGGCGCTGTTAAATACTAACGTCAGTGTGGCGGCTTGTGTTGTAGTGAATGAAACAACTGTGGAAGATTCCATTTTCAAACATTGCGTAAGCGTCAATCCATTGTAAGTAACGGTGCCATAGCTCTGCGATAAACTACCCGTAATGGTGTAGAATGTGCTTGATTTCTCCTGCGTGGTAAAGTTGTGTGTCATTTCTCCGGTTTCACCACCGCTATTTTGCTTTTCAACTGTAATCGTACCTGTCAACGCTGTATTCGACGTAGCATCGCTGGCAATCACCGAATAAGTTGACGAACCGGTTTCGGTAGGTTGACCGCTGATTGTCAATTCTAAACCGTTTACGCTGGATGTAACTCCCGCCGGTAGATCTTCCACCGAAATAGAGGTGGCTGTTCCGCCTGCCGTGTATTTTATTGCGCTGATGCTTTGCCCTAAAACAATGGTCTGATTGGTTGAACCCGATGTCAACGTCAATGTTACCGTACCGGATTGTCCGCCACCTTCACCTTCTCCCTGAATAAATACCATTTTAGTGGTATACGATGTGATGGCATCCTTTAACGGTTGGTTTACAGCATACGAAGTATCGTCAACAGCGTTGTTGAATGTCCAATTAAAGTCGCCGCCTTCAATCCTGCCCGCATAAGTCATTGTGTTTGTTTTCGCATCTTCGGGACTATCGGGCGTGTACGAATAAAATACGGATGAGTTCGTATCGAAATTATTATAGGTATTGCTTCCTTTGTATGATTTTACGGTTGCGGGCACTTGCTCGTCGCGGGTAGAAGTAACATACGCGTCAAAATCAACGGTCGGGTTCGTAAAGCCGCTTGCTCCGTAAGGTACAAACCGTGTAGCTCCTTCTATATAATTATTGAATGCTTTAATAGTTCCGCCGTCTTCTTTTGAAAACGTAGGTTGCGTGGTATAATTGTTTCCCGAGGCAGTCCATACGTCTGTTCCCTGCATCGAAGTCAACATAGGGTATTTACATTTACGAAAATAATTAGCTTCAACAAAAACTGAGGAACCAAGCGTGGAACCTACGCCGTATTTTGCATTGCCATCGTAATAATTATTGTAAACATGCGCCGAAAAGTAACGAACGCGCGGATGGCGGCTGTCTGAATGATCGTACCAATTGTGATGATAGGTGATAAAAAGCCCTGAAGTAGTTCCTTCGCTCAATCCCAATAAATTAGATTTACCGCTGTCCCAAAAATGGTTGTATGAGAATGTTATGTAAGTAGAACCTTTGCAGTCGAGCGCGCCGTCACCTTTAATCTGATCGGCATCGCTTCCTGCATTGCCATAAAACATATCGCAGTTATGTACCCAGATATAATCATTGTCTTGTTGTAGACCAACATTATCTCCTTCGCCACTATCACAGTTCATAAACCCGATATTTCTTACTTCTATATTCGTAGCGTTTTTAATACGGATACCCCAGCCGTCAGCAACGGCATCGTCACCCACTCCTTCAATGGTGATGTAACCGCTTGCGTTATTTTTATTTTCCACAACAATGTCTCCATTATACATTGTTGCTAGATCTTTTATCTGCCCAACCAAACGAAGAATCAACGGACGTGTATCTACCCCTTTTTTAAATCCGTCGAGAATTCCTTGCATTCCGGTGTAGGTGGTTTTTGTCCCTTTCGAAGCATTTGTTACCACGTCAAACGTGACGGTGTTTTTTGTTTTTTCGGTGATATAGATGATTACCGCATTCGCTTTTGTTGTTCCGTCGGCATTATACGCGCCGGGAGTGCGTCCACTATAAAACGCGTATCCTGTGCGGTCTTGCGGTTTTACCGTAATCTCGGAACCGATAACGGCTGTTCCTTCTACGCCCGATATTACAGGCACTACTTTTAAGGTATATGTTCCCGCTTTTAATCCCAATACATCTGCCCGAAAGTAGGTTCCGTAGCTACGTATAAGTTGCGTGTCTATTTTTTTATCGGTAATTCCTTCGCCTGAATAGTAAACATTGTAGGTTTGTGCTGTTGCAGTGGGTGTCCATTTAACATAGGCGCTTTCGAGCCATCCTACAGACTCGGTGATGGTGACTGACTGTGCTTTTATTTGTGCTATAAAAGCGAAAAAAATCAAAAAAAGCGAAATTTTTCTCATGGTGTAATTGTTTTTATGGTCGATTTAATTCTTGTAATAAAGAGTAGGCAAATGTATAATGATTTGAAAAAGTATAGGTGTCTATTTTGATTGATAAGGTGGGTGTATTGTTTTTCTTGAAAATATTATAGAAATAAGGTTTATTTGGTTTACTTAATCTGTCAATTTATTTTACCTTTGTTGCAAGAAAAATAATTACCGTTAATTTTGTTTGTTCAACAATAAAATAATATTTTTTTTTACAAAATGAATAATAAGCTATGTCCTCAGTGTAAAATACGTCGTTTTCAGGTAAAAAATGATTCCGGAGATTTGGTGGTAGTCACCATAACAAAAGAAAATGAAATAGTTCCGGTACATCCGGAGCAATCGTTGGAAGGATTCGATTTGGAAGTCTTGTATTGTTTGGGATGTTCGTGGAAAGGTAGGGCAAATAAACTTGTATAATCGTAGTTATATTGAATTCGATAAAGAAACCGATATATTATACATCGCATTTAAAACAAGCGGAGGCATCTAAAATGAGATGCTTCCGCTTGTTTTAAGTTATTGAATAGTCAAATCCTGTTTATTCTTCGGAGCTGTAGCCCCATTTGAGATATACGGCTCCCCAAGTAAATCCGGCTCCAAAAGCGGTAAGAATAATATTATCGCCTTTTTTGAATTTCTTTTCCCATTCCCATAAGCATAGCGGAATACTTGCTGCCGAAGTGTTACCATAACGGTTTATATTGATACAAACTTTGTCGTGGCTGATACTTGTGCGATTTACCACAGCATCAATAATACGCAGATTAGCCTGATGAGGAATAAGCCAAGCGATATCATTACCGGTCAGTTGATTACGCTCCAATATTTGAGCGGAGGCATCAGCCATATTGGTTACGGCATATTTATATACATTTTGACCTTCCTGATATACCGTGTGTTCTTTGTTATCTATGGTTTCGTAAGATGCTGGATATGCTGAACCCCCAGCTTTGAGATGTAGATGTTTTTTACCTATTCCGTCCGATTGAAGTACCGAATCTATCACACCGTAATTTTCAGTAGTAGGCTCTACTAAGGCTACACCGGCACCATCTCCAAAAAGAGGAGCAGTAGTACGGTCATCATAGTTGGTTATGGATGACATCTTCTCAGCTCCGAAAACAAGTATTTTTTTGTATTTACCCGATTCGATAAGTGATGAAGCGGTGGTCAGTGCCACGATAAAGCCGGCACAAGCTGCTTGTATATCAAATGCAAGTGCATTTTTAACACCTAAGTTCTCGGCAATTATAGCAGCTGCTGCGGGAAAAATATGATCGGGGGTGGTGGTAGCGCAAATAATCAAGTCTATCTCTTCCGGACGAATATCTTTCTTCTTAAATAACTCTTCAGCTGCTTTTGTTGCCATCACAGATGTTCCGGCATGTGGTTCTTTTAAAATCCTCCTCTCTTTGATACCTACGCGTGTGGTGATCCACTCATCGCTGGTATCCATCATCTTACTAAGCTCTTCGTTTGTTAGTCTGTAATCAGGAACGTAACCACCGATACCGGTAATTACAGCGTGAATTTTTGACATCTTGCTATTTTTTTGTTGAAATTATTTATTCAACGTTTTTCTTTTAAATATTGTTTTGAGAATTATAATTCAGCAACTGTTTTTTCAATTGCCAATTTTCCTCTGTAATAACCACATTCGGGGCAAACGGTATGATAAATATGTGTTGCACCACAATTTGAACAAATAGCTAACGTAGGCAGTTTTGCCTTGTCATGAGTTCTTCTTTTTGCGGTTCTGGTTTTCGAATGTTTGTGCTTAGGATGTGCCATTTTAAGTAATTATTTAGTTGTTATCAAATATATTTTGTAAACCGTCCCATCTCGGGTCAGTCGGTGTTTCGTCATTTTCTATCTCGTCGTCAAAATCTAAATCCTGCGTGTCGTCATCGTCATCATCGGTTTTTTGACGTGTGATGTGCTTCTTAAGTTTGCCCATCATGGTTTTGTTACATTCTCCCGAAGCGTGTACGTGCTTTATGGGAATGTTTAAAACTATAAATTCGTATAAAAACCAAGCGATGTTTATACCTCCGTCAGATTCGGGAACGATAACCGTATCATTTTCTTCGGCAAAACGATTCCCAAATTTAACCTGTAATTTCTCTTTGTATTGAATAGGTTGATCCATATCGTCTAAACAGCGATCGCATGGTAGTTGTATTATCCCTTCCAATTGGAAAGAAAGTTCGAAAACATCTTGCTTTTTCTTTACGTTTATGATTGCTTTTACGTTTCCTTTTTTTACTTCAGGACTATCGATCTTTTGAAAATAAACATCATCCAAGTCGAATTCAAACACCTGGTTATCAGATTTTAAGTCTTTAAGATTAATGTAATATTGCTCAAATTTTGACATGATATTCTACGTAAAAAACCGTGCAAAGGTATAAAATATAAGTGTATTACACAAACGTTTTTTTGTTATTTGTCTTTAATATTTTGTTTTACCGGGCTAAATCAAAAAATGAAGATACTACAAAATGCACTGAGGAGTGATTCAATCTTCAATTTTATTGTTTTATCAAACAAGTGTCGGGTATTAATCTTGACTTTTTTTATCCTGTAAAATTATTCTAAAGGTAGTACCAATTCCTATTTCAGATTGTTTAACAAATATTTTCCCCTGATGATATTCTTCGATGATTCGTTTCGCCAGCGACAATCCTAATCCCCAACCTCGCTCTTTGGTGGTGAATCCGGGCGAAAATACCGCCTTGTACATTTTTCGCTCCATTCCTTTACCCGTATCGGTGACATCAATGATGATTTTATCTTCAAGTTCAGTTACCTTGACATCTATTTTGCCACTTCCGTTCATTGCATCAATCGCATTCTTACACAGATTTTCGATAACCCACTCAAAAAGAGGCACATTCAGTTTCATCTCCAAATTTTCGTCGATTAAGAACTGAAGGTTTATTTCTACCTTGTTCGATGTCCGGTTGCGAATATAATTTATTGCATTTCCCAGCGTTTTGTAAAGTACAACGTATTTCAAGTCGGGCTTAGAACCTATTTTGGAGAAACGTTCGGCTATGATTCTTAGTCTGTTAACATCTTTTTCCATATCCGAAATCAATTTTTCGTCTCCGTATCTGAGTTTTAATAATTCGGTCCAGGCAAGCAAAGAAGAGATGGGGGTTCCGAGTTGATGCGCGGTTTCTTTTGAAAGACCCACCCAAACGCGGTTCTGTTCGGCTCGCTTTGTCCCCGAAAATGCAAAATAAGCTACCAAAATGAAGATGATAATAACTCCGAATTGAACGTAAGGGAAAATATATAGCTGTTTTAATAATGATGAATCATCGTATAGAATATATTGTTTAGTGCCATCGTCTAATTTTATTGTCACCGGTTCGTTTTTGGACCTAAAGACATTCACCTTCTTTTTCAAGAAACGGTTGGGGTCTTTCTCAGGTACATCAATATTGCGATATTCATAAATTGTTCCTTTTTCATCAACTAAAATAACAGGAATGGTAGTGTTGTCTTGTAAGACCTTGAGAATGAGATTCAAGTCGCTTGTTTCAGAACTTACGCTAAATTGTTTGGTAGCTTCGGCAACAGTTTCTACCTTTTTGCGCTCTTCAACGGATAGCGATTTAGCCAAACGGTTGGTGAAAAACGTGGACACGATAACAATAATCATCGCTATCGAAATAAAAATAAATTTTAGAATTTGTGTATTTTGATATGTTTTTGTCATTTCAAAAGCTATATTAACAGACTATTGAACGACAAAAATAATGAAAAAGTGTGTAAGTTTTCCAATATAACGTGTATTCAGGCAAAGATTTTAGTTATCTTTGTATAAAAATAAACCCAGAGAATTATGCACAAGTCAGGCTTTGTAAATATCGTGGGAAATCCCAATGTGGGAAAGTCTACACTTATGAATGCCTTGGTAGGTGAAAAACTTTCTATCATCACCTCTAAGGCGCAAACTACCCGTCACCGTATTCTTGGTATTGTGAACGGAGAGGATTTTCAAATTGTATATTCAGACACACCCGGTGTGCTGAAACCAAACTATCGGTTGCAAGAGTCAATGTTGAGCTTTTCACGCTCTGCGTTGCAGGATGCTGATGTGTTGCTCTACGTAACGGATGTGTTTGACAACAACGAAAAAAACGGCGATTTTGTTGAAAAAGTAAAACATAATCCGGCACATACGATACTGATTATAAATAAGATAGATTTGATTAATGAAGAAAGATTGATCGAATTGGTAGATAAATGGAAAACGGTGCTCCCGCAGGCGGAAATAATCCCTATTTCGGCGCTCAGTAACTTTAATGTAGATGTTTTACTGAAAAGAATCAAAGAATTGCTCCCTGAATCACCTCCGTTTTTTGACAAAGACCAACTCACGGATAAGCCTGCCCGTTTTTTCGTCACAGAAATTATCCGGGAAAAAATTCTCTTGAATTACGAAAAAGAAATCCCGTATTCAGCCGAGGTGGAAGTAGAACAATTTCAGGAAGAAGAAAATTTGATACGCATCAATGCGGTGATATATGTTGAACGTGACTCTCAAAAAGGAATTGTGATTGGACACGGAGGAAAATCACTCAAAAAGGTTGGAAGTGAATCGCGCAAAGATATAGAGGCTTTTTTTGAAAAAAAGGTTTTTCTCGAACTCTTTGTGAAAGTAGAAAAAGACTGGCGAAATAAAGACATAAAACTTCGAAATTTCGGATATAATTTACAGTGATCGTTTAAACCTTTTTTTATCGCGAAATGTTTTATCTATACAAACAAATTTAAATATTTTACTTACCGTTTAAATATTATCGAATTATGAAAAATACAGGAAGTTTTTTAGCAGGAGTGGTTGGTGGTATTATTGTAGGAGCTGCAATAGGACTATTGTTTGCACCCGAAAAAGGGGAAGATACAAGAACTAAACTTGCCGACACACTCGAAAGCACAAAAAATAAGGTGAAAGACACGCTGAAAAAAAGAGGCGTCAATCTCAGTGAAAATGAAGTAGAAGATCTGGTAGAGGAGCTTAAGTCAAAAGTAGAAAAAGATATTTGACAATAATCTATGGGTGAAACATCTGAAGAAAACAATAGCTTCAAGCAATTTTCCGCTGACGCTAAAGAGTATTTAAAGTTACAGGCTGACTATTTGCGGCTTCAATCCGTAGAAAAGTTAACAATTTTGATTTCAACACTTTTTATTGTTGTCATTGCTCTAATATTGATTATGGGTGCATTGTTTTACTTGTTTTTCTCTTTGGCGTATGCGTTGGCTTCAACCGTAGGTGGTCTTGCCGTTAGTTTTGCCGTTATTACTGTGTTATACCTGATAATGACTCTGTTACTTTTTGTGTTTCGCAAGTCACTTGTAATCAATCCGATGTTGAATTTTCTCATAAAATTGTTTTATGAAAAGGAACAAAAGAAAGAGGCGTTAAATGAAAACGAAAATGACAAATAATAGCGGTATAAAAAAACAAAAGATGGATATAGATGATTTGTCTGAACTTAAAATGCAAATGAGACATCGCATTAATATCCAGAAAGAAAAAATGGATTATTCCGCAAAGAAGATGTTTACAGCTCCTTCAGCAAGTATGCTCGGCACTGCTACCAATATAATTACGTCTTTAGCAGGCATAACGCTTCGCTCAAAAAAAATGAATCAAGGTTTTTCTATTATTAACGGAGCTATTCTCGGTTACAAATTGGTAAAAAATATCCGTTATTTTTTACGAAAACGATAAGAAATAAATAGGCAAAAAATAATCCTAATAACTGTAATGTTCATTAGGATTATTTTTTTGTCGAGATGTTAAATTTAGAGAAATATTTGTTTATTCGTTTTCTTCAAAAATGACTTTGTAAATAAGTCCGGCTGTCAAAGCTCCCAATACAGGTGCAGTTATAAACAACCAGAGTTGAGGAATGTATTGCCCGCCGGCAAATATAGCTTGGCTAATGCTACGTGCCGGGTTTACCGATGTATTTGTGATGGGGATACTTATTAAATGAATTAAGGTGAGCGCCAATCCAATAGCCAAACCTGCAAATCCTTTGGGTGCTCTTTTATCGGTAGAGCCTAAAATAACCATCAGAAAAACAAATGTCAGAACAAATTCCGCTATTAACGCGGCTACAAGTCCGTAGCCATGCGGAGATAAGTTTCCATAACCGTTGGCTGCAAATGCGCCGGGTTTTGTATTGTCTATGTAAAACGAGAGCGAGCCAGAAGCAATAATGTAAAGTGCCGCGGCAGCTATAACAGCTCCGAATATTTGTGATATGATGTAAGGAAGAATATCTTTAGACGAAAATCTGCCGCCAGCCCATAATCCCAACGTTACAGCAGGATTAAAGTGACCACCGGAGATATGTCCCACAGAGTAAGCCATTGTTAAAACGGTAAGACCAAAAGCTATAGCTACACCGGCATAACCAATACCTAAATTAGGGATACCGGCGGCGTAAAGAGCACTTCCGCATCCGCCAAAGACTAACCAGAATGTGCCTAAAAA
The DNA here is from genome assembly GCA_049840795.1 of Paludibacteraceae bacterium. Classification (GTDB taxonomy): domain Bacteria; phylum Bacteroidota; class Bacteroidia; order Bacteroidales; family Paludibacteraceae; genus UPXZ01. The sequence continues at coordinate 33,317 of JASGJK010000050.1, read as the reverse complement.
TTCAGCAAAAAGTTTTTTCATAAAAATTTGTGTATTAAATTTACCTACTCGTAAGGCTTTTCGGTTTACGCCATAATTCAGAATGCCCTTTTATTATCAAAAACCATTCCACTTTTTTGTAACCCGAACACAAAGTTTTTATCAAAGCGTAACAGATTAATCAAACTTGATTTGTTTGCTTGTTTACTCGTTCACAATTTTGTATCTTTGCACCCGCAATGGAGAATGTTACGCTGACTGATTTTCAACAATTTTATGCACAGCATCCCACGCTGAAAAGCATAAAAGTGTGGGCGGAATCACTCGAACGAAATCTGAAAATTTCCGGTTTGAGCGGGTCTTCACGCTCGTTGGTAGCGGCTTCTTTTTTTTTGCAATGCCCACAGGTACAGGTTTTTGTGCATAACGACAGCGATGAGGCTGCCTATTTTTATAACGATTTAAAGCAAATGCTTGGTGACGAGAAAGTAATGTTTTTTCCATCTTCTTATAAAAAAAACATTAAACTTTATCAACTTGACAGTTCCAATGAAATTCTCCGGACAGAGGTATTAAACCATCTCTCTAATAATATAAATCCTTGTTTTATTGTCACATACCCCGAAGCTGTTATGCAACGGGTTATTCCTTATGAAAAGGTAAAGGCAAATACCATCCAATTAAAGAAAGGAGAGAAAATTTCAATTGATTTTTTGGCGGAATTGCTACACAATATGAATTTCTCGCGTGTCGATTTTGTGTATGAGCCTGGGCAGTACTCTGTGCGTGGTGGCATTGTAGATATATTTTCGTATGCCTACGAGTTGCCGTATCGTTTCGATTTTTTCGGAGATGAGGTTGAAAGTATCCGCGTTTTTGATATTGAAACACAACTTTCGCAAAGTTATAAAGAGGCAGTGGAAATTTTGCCAGATATGCACAAAAGCGATGGAGAGCATCAATTGGTGGCGTTTCCTGAGTTTTTGCCGCAAAACGCCTTGATCCATTTCTCGGATGTTGTCTTTGTTAAGGACCGCCTTAATCAACTGTATGACGATTATTTGGTAAAAGCAAATTCAACATCAAGCACATCTGATTTACACGGAATATACATCACAGGTAATGAATTTGTTCAATTTCTGGGACCTTTTCGGAAGATTGAGTGGGGTAATCGCAATCACTTTAAGGCTCAAAAAGTCCTCGAATTCAACACGTCGGCTCAGCCTATTTTTCAAAAAAACTTCGATTTGATAGCCGATAATTTGAAAAAATATACCTCCGAAGGATATAAATTGTATATCTGCAGCGATAGTGTGAAACAAACCGACCGCATAACCGCAATTTTTGCCGACCGTAGTGATGATATTGTATTTCAACCTATTAAAAATACGCTTCACGAAGGTTTTATTGATCACGACCTATCTGTTTTATGCTTTACCGATCACCAAATCTTCGACCGTTTTCATAAATATCAGTTGAAGACCGACCGTACACGTATGGGAAAAGTGGTGATGACACTGAAGGAACTGAATCAGTTTCAGATAGGCGATTATATGGTTCATGTTGATCACGGAATAGGGAAATTTGGCGGGCTTGTACGAACGAATGTAAATGGAAAGATGCAAGAAATGGTAAAGCTGATTTACCGCGATGATGATATTATTTTTGTTAGTATCCACGCATTACATCGCATCTCTAAATATAAGGGGAAAGAAGGGGAAGCTCCTAAGATAAATAAACTTGGTTCCGGTGTTTGGGAGCGCTTAAAAGAACGTACCAAATCGAAAGTAAAAGATATTGCACGCGAATTGATAAAGCTTTATGCTAAGCGAAAAGCAGAACAAGGTTTTTCATTCGCTCCGGACACCTATTTGCAGCAAGAACTTGAAGTATCTTTTTTGTATGAAGACACACCCGATCAGGTGAAAGCAACTGCCGATATCAAAAAAGATATGGAATCAAATATGCCAATGGACAGGCTGGTGTGTGGTGATGTGGGGTTTGGAAAAACAGAAGTTGCAATACGTGCTGCATTTAAAGCGGTAACTGATAGTAAACAAGTGGCAGTGCTTGTGCCTACAACTGTGCTTGCGATGCAGCATTACAATACATTTAAAGATCGATTGAAAAATTTCCCTTGTAATGTTTCATACCTAAGCAGAGCAAAATCTGCACAAAAAACGAAGGAAACACTTCAAAAACTTGAGAGTGGCGAAATAGACATCATCATTGGCACACATAAATTGGTGGGTAAAAGTGTAAAAATCAAAGATTTGGGTTTGCTAATTATTGACGAAGAACAAAAATTTGGTGTTTCGGTAAAAGAAAAATTAAAAGAGCTCAAAATAAACGTAGATACACTTACACTTACAGCAACGCCTATTCCGCGTACTTTGCAGTTTTCGTTGCTTGGTGCGAGAGACCTATCCATTATAAATACACCTCCTCCAAATCGTTTTCCGATACAAACGGAACTCTATTCCTTTGATGAAGAGGTTATTCGTGAAGCCATAATGCTCGAAATGAACCGCAATGGACAGGTTTTTTTTGTGAATAATCGTATCCAAAATATTTACATGATAGAATCGATGATTCGTCGGCTCGTTCCGGGCTGTCGTGTGGCAGTCGGGCACGGACAAATGCCGGCGGATACACTCGAAGAGATTATTGTCGATTTTATTAATTACGAATACGATGTGTTAATTGCCACTACCATTATCGAATCAGGAATTGATATCCCCAATGTGAATACCATTATCATCAATGCGGCGCACCGCTTTGGATTGAGCGATTTACATCAGTTACGTGGGCGGGTTGGGCGCAGTAATCGAAAAGCGTATTGTTATCTTCTGGCTCCTGAAATGAGTCTGTTAACCCCTGATGCCCGTCGAAGATTGCAAGCGATTGAAACTTTTTCCGAACTTGGAAGCGGGTTCAATATCGCTATGCAAGATTTAGATATACGTGGTGCCGGTAATATGCTGGGTGCCGAACAAAGCGGATTTATTGCCGATTTGGGCTACGAAACATATCAACGTATCTTGAATGAAGCCGTGCACGAACTTAAGGACGAAGAGTTTGCCGATTTATATGCCGACCGGCGAAAAAATAAAACTGAGAAAACTACTTATGTAAGCGATTGCCAAATAGATACGGACATGGAGCTTATGTTCGCCGATGAATATATCGAAAATGTATCGGAGCGTATTTCGCTTTATCGAGAATTGGATAATCTTGAAAATGAATCGGAATTAGCCGTATTCCAAAAGAATATAGAAGATAGATTTGGTAAGTTACCGCAAAAATCTACCGGTTTACTATTGGTTGTACGCTTACGTTGGCTGGCTATGAAGTATGGTGTGGAGAGGCTTCTGTTGAAAAACGAACAAATGATAGCATATTTGGTGTCTAATCTAAATTCAACTTACTATAAATCGGAAGAATTCGGCCGATTGCTTCAATATATGACTAACCATCCGCGTGAATGCAAACTCCGCGAACAAAACGGGAAACGCTCTGTAGTTTTTACCAATATTAGAACTGTTGAACAAGCCTGGAAGGTTTTTGCCGGAGTGTAAAAGTAGCATTAAAAAAAAGAAACCGTATTGTTATTTGTTGAGAAAACTCCTTTTGACAGGATTTGAGCCACTAATTTTCTTTGTAATCTGCTGTTCTGATATTATCAGAAACCCGAAGGCGCAGCCCGCCATTGAAAACCGATCGTCTCAGTATTTTTTGTGTGTTGAGTTTTCCAATCTCAGAACAATACGGTCATACAAATGTACTATTTATTTTCCATTTTAATGTTAATACACGGAAATATTTTTGTTAAAAGAGCACTTGAATTTTTAATAATGATAAAAAAAAGGAAAATTGATAAAAAGTTCGGATATTATTTCGGTAATTTAAAAGAAAAAATATACTTTTGTAGCTCGAAAAATTTTTTAACAAAGAATAAGAAAGAATTTTATGGCAAAAAAAGAAACAAACGTATCGACTGAGCTTGAAAACGTAGGTGTCGCATTAACCAAATCAGAGCAATTTATAGAAAAACATCAAAAACAGTTTTTAATTGGTGTTGGAGTTATTGTGGCAATCGTTTTGATTGCGTTAGCTTACCGTAATTTTTACGTAAAACCACGTGTCGAATCGGCTGAAAATGCAATTTATAAAGCTCAAAATTACTTTGCCCTCGATTCATTCAAGGTAGCATTGGACGGAGACGGTTCAGCTGATATGATCGGATTCAAAGAAATAGCTTCTGAATACGGTATGACTCCGAGCGGAAAATTGGCCACAGCTTATGCCGGTATATGCTATTATAAGTTAGGAGATTATAAAAATGCTGTGAAATTTTTATCAGAATATAGCGGAGATGACGAATTCTTCAAAACCACCGTTATCGGACTTACTGGTGATGCTTATGCCGAAATGGGCGATGCAGATAAATCTTTTAGCTACTACAAAAAAGCAATTGATGCCAAAAACGAGCTTGCTCCCGTATATTTAAAAGAAATCGGGTATTCTTTACGAAACAAAAGGAAAACCTGAAGAAGCATTGAAAATGTACAAAGAAATTAAACAAAAATATCCGACCAGTATGCAAGCCGGAGATATTGACAAATACATTGCACGGGTAGAAAAATAATTTATATTCGTAAAATCTAAAATCAACATTATAAATAATACAAAGCTGCTTGCTTTAATAGGGCGGGCAGTTTTTTTATGCAAAAATGATCTATGTCTTATGGCTACTGAGTTATATAGTTTTTCAGAATACGATCCGGATGCGATGCCGGACAAAGAGACCGTCAGCACAACAGCGTTATGGGATAGTTGTGGCAGAGTGGAATCCATCCATTACCAAAGCATTGGAAGAGGTGTGCCTATAAAGCCCTGTTGGCAAATGGAGCAGTAAAACAAAATATTTATACTATTCACGTGCCTGGTACAATAGAACTCACCTATGGAGCTAAATACTTGACAGAGCAACAAACAAAATACGATGCGATCATTGTGTTAGGTTGTGTTATTCAAGGTGACACACGTCATTTTGATTATGTTTGCCAAAGCGTAACACAAGGTATAACCGAGCTCAATTTGCATTCAAACAGCTGTCCTGTAATTTTTGGTGTACTCACTACTAATAACTTGCAACAAGCAAAAGACAGAGCCGGCGGAATACTTGGAAATAAAGGAGAAGAAGCTGCAATAACTGCTGTAAAAATGGCAAATATGTTTTGTAGTTTCAGGAAGAATACTTATCTTTGCACTCGCAAAAGCAAAAGGGCAGTTACCAAAGTGGCCAACTGGGGCTGACTGTAACTCAGCTGTCTTTCGACTTCGGAGGTTCGAATCCTTCACTGCCCACAACTAATTTGCTAATGAATTAATATGCCGATGTGCCAAATATTAATTTTGCGATAAGTATTATTGACATATTGGCAAATTTCAAATTGGCACATTAAAATGCGGAAGTAGCTCAGTCGATAGAGCATTAGCCTTCCAAGCTGAGGGTCGCGGGTTTGAGCCCCGTCTTCCGCTCTATACAAAGACATCGTAATGAAAATTACGGTATTTTTTGTTATTTTAGTGAATCACTGCTCAAAGAAGGTTTAACATTACCCTTCGATGATGTGGGTTTTCTCAGGAAAAATTTATCGTTATATTCCTTTTTCCGGTAATACTTCGCTCTTAACAAAAATTCTTCTTATTTTTGTCTAAAATATATTTCGCACAAACAACGACTGAAAGCAAACAGAAAATGAAGAAGAACAACCAACTTACCACCATCATAATCAACATCATCATTCCCACGATAATATTAACCAAATTAAGTAAAGAAGCATACCTCGGACCAGTATGGGGGCTTGTTGTCGCATTATCTTTTCCGCTTTTCGGTGGACTATACGAGTTAATGGTTCAAAAACAAAAAAGTCCGATTGCTGTGATTGGCTTTATCGGAGTGCTTCTGTCGGGTATTATTGGGCTGATGAAATTTCCTCCTCAGTGGATTGCCATAAAAGAAGCCGCCATCCCACTCATCATCGGACTGATAGTGCTTGTCTCCACTAATAAATCGTGGCAGCTGATAACAAAAATCCTCTACCACCGGGAGCTGTTCGACATCGACACAATCGATGAAATACTCACACAAAACAATCGTCAAACAGAGCTTGATAAAAAGCTGAGCCGTGCCAATCTCTTTCTCTCCTTCTCATTCTTTTTATCGTCGGCGCTCAATTTTATTTTAGCCAAAATCATTGTTCATAGTCAGCCCGGCACCACTCAATTTAACGAAGAAATCGGACGTATGACAATGCTCAGCTTCCCCGTGATAGCCTTCCCGTCAATGATAATCATCGGATTTGTATTCAAATACATCATCACATCAATCAAAACAATGACTAAGCTCTCCTTCAACGAGATGTTGGCTGAAAAACTCCGTTCCGGAAAGCAATAGATTGAAACGCATTCAAAGATATCTGAACAGATGAAGTCCAACTCTTCCATGTCACCCCTGCTATTATCGTTTTTAACAATCATTATTAGTATCTCAATAGCTCTATCGGTCGTTATCAAAGGAAAAGGAAGCGCCATCTTTTTTTATTTAAGCAATGAATCTACATCAGGTTGTGTTGTGATAAGTGAAAAGAAAATGAAAGAAATATTGGGTTGGTTATCACCACAAAAACATCCGTGTATATTAATGGGAAATAAAGAAGTATTGCGCAAGGATTATAAAAAAACAGACACCCTCCAACAATTCGCTTTTATCTTTGTTTTATTCAATGATCATTAAATCAACAATTATATGAAACTTATTTCGTGGAACGTAAACGGCATTCGAGCCGTAGTAAATAAAAATTTCCTGGAAAAATTCAATCCCTTGGACGCTGATATTCTCTGTTTGCAGGAGACCAAAGCACAAGACGATCAGGTAAAAGAAGCATTGTCGTTCTTGTCAGATTACCATATCTATTCCAATTCTGCAGAGCGTAAAGGGTATTCGGGCACGGCAATTATCAGCAAAACAAAGCCGTTGAGCATAACCTACGATATGGGAGTTACCGAGCACGACAACGAAGGACGCGTGATTTGCGCCGAGTTTGAAGATTTTTTCGTGGTGAATGTATACGTCCCAAATTCAGGCTCCGAACTTGCCCGCTTGGATTACAGAGGACAATGGGACATTGATTTTGCCTGGTACCTGAAAAAATTGGAAGAAACCAAACCTGTGATTGTTTGTGGCGATTTTAATGTGGCTCACAAACCCATTGACCTCGCACATCCCAAATCCAATTACAACAAATCTGCCGGTTACACGCAAAAAGAAATTGATGGTATGGATCGGTTTGTGGAACAAGGATTAGTTGATTCGTTCCGCAAATTTTATCCCGATAAAAAAGAAGCTTACACGTGGTGGAGCTACCGTGCCAACGCTCGCGATAAAAACATTGGCTGGCGTATTGATTATTTCTTGGTAAGCCAATCTTTTGCCGATAAACTCGCCGACGCATTTATTCTGCCACACATCGATGGTTCAGACCATTGTCCTGTGGGGATTAATATCCAATAAAAAATCAACAAGCGGGAAAGTTACTTGGCTATTTTCCCGCTTGCCTTTTAATTCATTTTATCAGTAGATATTTCATCAACGATCTCTACAAAATCCAACTTTATCAACTCCCAAATTTTTCCTTTCAGACATACTGGTTCAAAATCTTCATCGGCAAGAGAAAAATCCGTAAAATTGTGAATAATTTCTTTCCTATTGTGGGTAAATTCAAATCGTTGCTCGTGAATTTTCAGCATTTCCTCTAATGAAAACTTATGTAACAATTAGTGCAAATCCCAAAAATCTTTTTTCCTCCCAAGTCTTGAAACCACATCCACTTTCATTGCTACAACGTCTTCAACAGTAGCCATTCTTATTCCATCCATTATCTCAATTTCTTCCGACAATTCATTATGGTAGTACAAATCCAGTTTGATATTATCCTCTTCAGAATTACCAATATAGTAAGATTTTCCAAATCCTATAATGTTTGTCTCATCAGGAGAATAAAAATAAGGATATTTTTTTCTTAGAAAATCTTCAAAAATTTTGAAATCCAAACTTCCATATGTTGCATTTGTAAATAAATCAATATCCACAGAAGTACGATGCCCTAAACGTAAACTTAACGACGTTCCACCCACCAAACGAAATGGTAAAAACAAGTCGCATTGCATCAAATCGTTTAAAATAGATTTTAATTGAGGAGTTATGGTATTGTAATACAACGACATTATTTACGCAAACTTATTTGTTTTATTTCATCGTCATTTAATTTGTAAAAACGTGTTATTTCCTTCCTTTCATTGTCATTTCCACGTTCCCAAACTCTTTTGATAACCGCATTACGAAACTTTCCCCAATGTATTTTTTCAAAATCAGCATCCCAAAAAAGTGATTTTCTGATGTTTGGTTTTCCTTGATATTGATGTTCCAATAATTTTGATTTATGAGCCTCAATGTCGTAATACGTTTGAATGACAGATAAAAAACCTTCTTCATAACCAAGCGTTTTTTCAATTTTTAGAGCCATATCTGTTGAAATTCCTCTCGTTCCCGCAATGATATTATTAATAGTTTGGTATGAAACATCGGCACGTAAAGACAACGCACGCTGTGAAATGTGCATTTTTGTCAAATCCCTTTCTATTATCTTTCCGGGATGAACACCTTTTAATATGTCTATTTTTGAAATCATTCTTAAACTTTGATGCAAAGATAATACTAATTTTCAAAAGTAAACATTTTTGTTTACATCGTTTTGCATTTATCAATATAATCAACAAGCGGGAAGTTACTTTGTAACATTCCCGCTTGCTGTTTGTAATATTCATACACACAAATATTATAGCATTATTTCTTTTTCTTTTCTACTGATAATTCTCTTAGTTTTACAAAATACATAGCAAATGAGCGATATAAAAAATGTGTCCATTTTCCAAACGGTACAATAATTAAGTCCCATTGTGCTAATACCATCAGATGGAATAAATACATCCATTTATTGTTCTTAAGAATATCAATATCTATGAATAATCTTACACAAAATGCAGTTAAGCCCATCAAAAGAAGCCAAATTACAAAGAAGCCAATCGGATGGCTGCGATTTTTTTGCCAATGCTTTTTTCTCTTTTGGAATATGGTCTTTTACAAAATCAACTGTAATAATAAATATAAATGCACTTTCAACGTAACCAAGTGTGATGATAAACATATTTTCAGTATGGAACCAATTTAAAACTACAGTAGTAAATAGTAATGATAGGTAAGAGAACACTAAAATAAGATGTTCTAACCATCTAAAATGATTATCATCGCAATCTTTTGCACGCTTCTGCGTAAACATATGAACGAATAAATCGCTCAGAGCAACGAAATAGTTTTTAAACGGCACTTTTGTTTTCGGTTTTAGAACTGGCGAAATACCACATGCGTAACAAATTAGGGATAAAAATTACCACAAACACAGTAGCGATAGCGAGCATTTCAAACACATTGGCCGAAATGAAGTAACTTTTCCATTTCCCAGTTTACTGAGTAAGCAAAAAAGATTACCCCGGTGAAAACCAAAGCCATAGCTCCAAGCATAGCAGGTAAATACTTATAAAATAAACCTGAAAGCCCGGTCCAGTCATATTTAGCTGTTAACCATCGGCGTAACGACATCATTAATTCACCCGGATTTGCGTCTTGTGGACAATGTGTTGAACATTCTCCGCAGTAATAACACTCCCAAGATTTCAATGCATGATTTTAATTCGTCCTCCAACCCTACTACGCTCATTCTCACTAATTCACGTGGGAATGAAGTATCGGTTGTAGAAAGCGAAACAAACTGCCGTGCAATTTCCACAGTTGTAGCAAGCATTGTAGTTTACCGCACCGTATTCTTTTAAATCTTTTCCAAATTTGGGATTTATCGTCGACATTATTTATTCAATTTATAAGTGAAATATTCGTCCATATCGTCAATTTGACCCACTTTTACTAAGCCAAATTTCACTAATGACATTAAGTGATACAGTGTGTCAGGTCGTGACATACCTATTTTCTCTGATACTTGCGCAACGGTTAGTTCATCTTCGGCCAATGCTTCAGATAATTTTTCTTTTTATCTGATTAAAAGCTTTCAGATTCTCTTTCACGTGCTCGGGAACTCCTTGTTTTTCGTGCAAACATTTTGCTGTTTTTCCTTTTTCAACTCCTTCCATAATAGTATATGCTTCGTAATCAATAATTTATAATTTTTTAAATAGTTGATAGTAGGTAGCTTAACGCTTAATTAAACTAAAGCGTCAATCATACCCATTATTTCTTCGTTTGAATAAGCTGATCAAGTCAATTGCATCGGTAGGACACACGGGTGTACACATACCGCAACCTTTACACAAAGTGCCGTTGATAACTGCAATGGATTTTTCACCGTCTTTTTGCATAGAAATAACATCAAAAGGACATTCTGGAATACACTCAGTGCAACCGGTACAATCTTTCGCTTCGATTTTTGCGATTTGCGGATCTGTTTCAAGTATTCCTTTACTGATGTTAGAATATGATTTTGTTGCTGCCGACAGTGCCGAATTTACCGATTCAATAATTGTTTTTGGTCCTTGACACGCTCCCGCAATGGTAACACCATCAATAACGGTTTCTACCGGACGCAATTTCATATGAATTTCATTGAAGAATTTATCACGTCCTTTAGGAATTTTAAACAAGGCTCCTACTGAATTATCGCTTCTTGGAGTCATTCCTGTAACTAAAACCACAAGGTCCGATTCCATTTCCAATTCTTTTCCTCCGGTTAAAATATCGTTTATTCTAACCACTGGTTTATTATTGCGGGCAAATACAGTTGGAAGATCGTCTTCATAAGATTGCAAATAAATATCACCACCTTGCAGCGATTCTTTGTAAAGAAGTTCTTGTTTACCATAAGATCGCACACCGCGCGTAAAATGATAATTTTGAATGTCTTTGAATTTTTTGCGAACTTCTAATGCCGCGTGAATGGTTGCAGTACAGCAATAGCGAGAGCAATAAGTATTATCCTCGTTTGGTTGGCGGCTACCTACACAATAAATATACGAGATATTTTTTATTTGTTTTCCGTTGTAAGTTAACACCCCCTTTTCGTGGTCAATCAATTGTTTGAATTCAGGCAGGGTAGTTACATTTGGAACGGTTGAAAAGCCAAATTCACCTTCGTTTGGTTTGTAAGGGTCAAAACCGGTTGCAATTAATACGGAACCAACTGTTATGTCAAATTCTTCTTCTTTTTGTTTAATCTTCAACGAGATATTTCCAATGCTGCCCGTATTTGCAATTACTTCTGAATTTGTAAAAATGGTTACATTTTCACGTTTCTTCAAATCTTCGTACAAACGTTTTATAATTGAATCACCAGTTTCTTCGGTCATAAACAAATCTTTCCATTTTGCTACCCAACCTCCCACAGCAGGTTCTTTTTCAATAACAAAAACGTGTATTTCTTTTTCCGATAACGATAGTGCAGCTTTCAAACCCGCAATTCCGGCACCAATCACAGCTACGCTTTTTTCGGCTTTCACTTTTGTTGGTTCAAGTGCTTCGGTATAACGTGATTTTGCAATAGCCGATTTTACCAAATTAATGGCTTTTTCTGTTGCGCCTAATTTATTGTCGGAATGCGCCCACGATGCTTGTTCACGAATATTGGCGTGAACGTACGTGTATTTATTTAAGTTAGCTCGTTCGGTTACATTACGGAAAGTTACCAAGTGAAGTTTAGGTGAGCACGACGCTACGATTACGGCATCAAGACCTTGGTTTTTAATATCATCCACCATATCTTTCTGGTTCGCATCCGAGCAAGCAAACATCGTTGTTTTAGCTAATACGATATCTGCATCACCTTCAACAGATTGGCACACTTTTTCCACATCAACGTAGTCGGAAATATTTCCACCGCAATGACAAATATATACTCCTATTTTTTTTCCCATAGTGCTTATCCTTTCTTCATTAAATAACTAATAGCTTCAGACGAAGCAGAACCTGCCGATAAAATTGTATCCGGAATATCCATTGGCGCAGAAGCTGTTCCTGCCACAAATACCCCTTCGATGCTTGTTTGAGCTGGTGAAGCCATCAAATCGGGCTGGCCTACAAAATTGAACTGGTCTAATTTCAATTCATCGGCAAATAAACCGCTCGCTTCCATATTGGGCAGCGAACCCACTGAAAGTACCACCATATCGTGTTCAGCTAATTTAAGTTTTCCAGCATTGATATCTTCGTAACGAAGCAATAAATTTCCGTTCTCTTTTTCGGTTATTTTACCAATTTTTCCTTTCACAAAGTTCACTCCCATCCCTTTTGCTTGTTCGTAGAACTCTTCAAAGCCTTTTCCAAACGAACGTATATTCAAATAATAGATAGTAATATCGGCCATTGGAAGTGCTCCCATTAAAAGCTGTGCTTGCTTAATGGAATACATACAGCAAATTTGCGAACAAATTGGATTACCTACCGAAACGTCGCGCGAGCCGGTGCAAAGTACATAAGCTATTTTATCCGGCACTTTTCCATCGCTGGGACGTAAAATGGTATGAAACGGACGTGTTGGAGCTATTTGTCGCTCCATTTGCATAGAGGTGAGTACGTTTTCGTATTCTCCAAAACCGTAGCGAGGCATCTTTAAAGGATCAAACAAAGTGAATCCGGTTGCCAATACGACTGTTTTTACGTGCAAATTAAATTCTTCTTCCTCCATTGTAAAATCGATACAATTGGTAGGACAGACTTTTTCGCAAGCACCACAAAGCGTACAACTTTCAATATCAATAACGGCTGCTTTCGGGCTGCAAATACTAAAAGGTATATAGGCTGCTTTACGTCCAATCAATCCAAATTGATATTGGTCTTTCGTACTTACAGGACATATTTGTTCACAATTCTGACAAGCGGTGCAATCTTCCATATGTACATACCGCGGTTTTTTGTATACGCTTGCAGTAAATTCGTTTTCACTTATTTTTCGAATATTATCTACTTTGCTACCGGTAAAGATAGTAATATTTGGATGTCGTGATATTTCCGAAATTTTAGGAGTTGTAATACAGGCAGCACAGTCTAACGTAGGAAAAACTTTGCTCAGCAAAATCATTTTTCCACCAATACTGTCGTCTTTTTCTACAATAAGCACTTTAAAGCCTGTGTTTGCAAGATTAAGCGCAGTTTCGCCTCCGGCAATTCCTCCTCCAATGACTAATGCGTCATAGGTTATGTTTTTCTTCTCTTGGTTCACGATTCAGGGTGTAATGTTTTTAGTAAATAATCGTTGAAGCTTCTGACTTGTTTCACAAAAGACTCGCTACAAACCGAGCAAATCGCTGCCATGCGCAAGCGTGCCGGATCAATTTCTTTTGATTTCATCAATTCGTGGGTTTTTCCCACAATCTTTCCTGTTTTCTCTGTACAACTCTCTCCGTACACGCAGTCACTACCATCCGCAGCTATAAATACGCCGTCAAAACCTTGTTCGTAAGCGTGAAGTATCCATTTGGGTTTTACTCCGCTGGAGCAAGGCACCGTAATGGTATAAACTGTTGGAGGATAGTGCAATTTCAACAAACCGGCCATATCAATAGCTGGGTCTGATATTTTTTCTGTTGAGAAAACTAATATCTTTGCTGTTTTTTTGTTAGCAATTGCCATATTTTTTGTTTCAATTTTTTGAATGAATACCGAAATTCATCGGGAGAATAAATTTGACAAAATAATTCCCAACTCTTGAGCAGAATATTAAGTAGTAAAAAATAATTAACGCTATAATTGTTAAAAACTAAATCTAAATGCTTTGTTTATTTTCTACTACTTATCTATCCAAGGAGTTGGGATAATTATTTATTTTTTTCTCATATACACTTTGAAGTATCCGTTTTCTTCAACGGCTCCCAGATACTCGTGTCCTTGTTTTCCGCACCATTTTGGTATATCCACTTTTGTTCCTTCATCTGCAGAAAGGATTTCCATCACGTCGTCTTCGTTGATTGAACCGATGGCTTTTTTTGCTTCCAATAGTGGACCAGGACAAGCGGTTCCACGTGCATCAACTGATTTTGCTACTGTTAGAGCTTTTAATTCTTCTGTTGTCATAATTCTTATTTTGTTAAATGGTATATTTGTTTATTAAATAAATAACTGCATCGCGCTTTCGCCAGCATCGGCAACAAATGTTGCAGCACCTGCGTAACGTAGATGTGGATAATCAATGATTTCTTCTTTTTTGAAGCCCATCAAATCCATCGACATTTCACAAACAGTGATTTCAATGCCCAGTTCAGCCGCCTGACGAAACATTTCATCTAATGAAAGTACCCTTTTCTTTTTCATTAATGATTTTATCATCACTGGTCCCATTCCGGCCATATTCATATTGGAAAGTTTCAGATGGTTTTTACTTTTTGGAAGCATCATACCAAACATTTTTGCTATAAGATCTTTGCCTTTGGGATGTTTTTTAGGGTCGCGTAGTGCGGCAAGCGCCCAAAACGAGAAGAAAAGTTTAACTTGAGTATCCATCGCTGCCGCAGCGAGTGAAATAATCATTGTAGCAAGGATTTTATCCATATCACCGGAAACAATCGCCATAGATAACTGATCCTGACGATTATTTTCCAAGCGCTGTACTTTCTTTTGAAGGGCTTCGACCTGACTCTGAAGTTGCTCCAAAGTAAATTGATTTGTATTTTCCATTCTTTTGTCTGTTTTTCGAGAATTAATTAAAGAAAATTTTCAGCAAATATATATTATTATATTATCACTTTTAAAATTTTACGTGTGTTAGTAGATACATAATTTTGTGATTTAAATCACATTGCATATATTTGCAGTATGATTCACAATTGTAATACGTGCGAATTCAACAAAAAAGCAATTCACACACTAACAGACAAAAGTTTTGAAGAATTAAACTCAAACCATGCGGCAGTTAAGTTCGCTAAAGGAGATGCCATTATAAAACAAGGCACTTTCTCCACAAATGTTGCTTTTCTCCGCTCCGGATTGGTAAAATTGCATTTACAAGGTCCTCACTATGAACAGATAGTGAGATTAGTAAAAGCTCCCTCCTATTTGGGACTTCCAACCACATTCGGCGATAAAATAAACCAATATTCTGTAACAGCTGTGGCAGATTGTGATGTGTGTTTTATAGATATTAATATTTTCAAAAAACTAATAAAGGAAAATGAGGATTTTGCGTACGAAATTATATTAGATCTTTGTAAAAATGAATTAGAATCATTTCGTCGTTGTGCTAACCGTACACAAAAGCAAAACAGGGGCAATATAGCAACATTTTTATTGGAATTAACTAATGATATTTTCGAGTCGGATGAATTTGTATTACCTCTTTCACAATCAGAAATAGGCAATTTGGTTGATACTACGCGCGAAAGCGTAAGCCGTATTTTTACCGAATTTGATAGCGATAATCTTATTTTGTTGAAGGGGAAAAATATTAAAAATACTAAATAAAAGTTCGTTGGAATTAATCAGTAAGAACGGCTGATTTATTCTTTCAATTAAAATTTGTTGTATATTTGCACTCCGGTAATACTAACTCTTAAAATTGAATATTTTGGTAACAATAAAAGAAGCTACAACCAAAAAAGAAATGAAGAAATTCATTATGTTTCCTTTTAAGTTGTATAAAGATGATAAAAACTGGGTTCCACCATTAATTTTTGATGAATGGAACACGCTGAGCAGAGACAAAAATCCATCGTTTGAATTTTGTGAATCTGCTTATTTTTTGGCCTATAAAGAGGATAAATTAGTAGGTAGAATTGCCGCTATCATCAATCACAAGGCAAATGAAACGTGGAATGATTACCGTACCCGTTTTGGTTGGTTGGCATTTACCAACGATGAGGAAGTTTCAAAAGCACTTTTAGACACCGCCGAAAAATGGGGCAACGAGAAAGGAATGAAGGGCATTCACGGTCCGCTGGGCTTTACCGATCTTGACCCGGAAGGAATGTTGGTTGACGGTTTTGAGAATGAACCGGCTATCACAAGTGCTTACAACTATCCGTATTTTCCTATTCACATGGAAAAACTTGGATTCGCAAAAAAAGTGGATTGGGTGCAATATAAATTTCCGGCATCGCAAGAAATACCCGAAAAAGTGGAACGCATCAATAAACTGATAGCCCAAAAATACAAAGTAAGAGCGCTTATACCTACGTCTAAAAACGAAGTTAAGAAATATATTCCCGGTTTTTTCAGAATACTTAACGACGGTTTCAAAAGTCTTTATGGATATAGTCAACTCTCTGAAAAGCAAATCAAGTATTATACCGATGCTTATTTTGGTTTTGTTCGTCCCGAATTGATTTGTTTTCTTGTTGATGAAAATGACGAAGTAGTTGGTTTTGGAATCACAATGCCTTCGTTGAGCAGCGCATTCAAAAAAGCGAAAGGAAAACTGTTTCCATTCGGTTTTATTCATATTCTAAAAGGATTGAGAAACTACGAAACCATCGACTTATACTTTAACGGTGTGCATCCCGACTGGCAAAACAAGGGAATACACTCGCTGTATTACGTAGCTCTGAACGAACAATACAAAAAATATGGAGTAAAATTCGCCATTTCTACCGGACAATTGGAGACAAATACCAATGCCGTAGGAATTTGGGACAATTACGAAAAAGAACTTTACTTTTAAAACAAGGTGCTACATTAAAGATTGAACATAAAAAACTCAACGAACAAGTCGGTTGAGTTTTTACTTGATGCGGATTCATTTTTATCACCGCTATTTTCAGAATGAAAGACTATAAAAAAGTAAAGAGTGATCCTTTTTTGAATCACTCTGATTTTTTATATTTAACCTATTTATATTTTACTTTGATTGGCTCTCAGCATCTTTAATCATAGCTTCGCTAGCGTACATATACACTTCTACGCGACGATTTTGTTGACGACCTGTTGCTGTTGAGTTATCAGCTACTGGTTCAGAGTAATCTTTACCTGTAATTTCTTTGAATTGAGAAGATTTTACACTTTTAGTAACTAAGAAATCAGCAACTGACTGTGCTCTGTCTTGTGAAAGTTTTTGATTTACAGCCAAGGTACCGGTATTATCCGTGTGACCGTAAATAGCAATATCCATAGTAGGATTTTCATTCAAGATAGCAGCAAATTTGATTAGAGCGTCTTTTGAGCTTTGATTTAATGTGCTTTTTCCGGTTGCGAACAATATTCCTGAGTCAAAAGTCACTTTTACAGCTTTTAATCCGTTTGAATCTTCAACGGTTTCAACTTTTGCATTTTCTATTTTTGCAGCTTCAGCAGCTGCTTTGTCCATTTTTTTACCGATAATAACTCCGGTGGTAGCTCCTACTGCTGTACCAATTGCCGCACCAATAGCTGCACTTTTACCGTCTTTACCGATTAATGCACCAATACCAGCTCCGATAGCTGCACCGGCTCCACCACCTAAAAGACCTCCTTTGGCCGTGTTATTTAATGATTTACACCCTGACAATAAGATACTTGCACTAAGTACCACTACGAAAAACAAGTTTTTTTTCATTTTCATTATTTATTAATTATTAATTAAAAATTATAATACAAAGTTATTTTAGTGATCCCCGGAGGGGCTCGAACCCTCGACCCAATGATTAAGAGTCATTTGCTCTACCAACTGAGCTACGGAGTCATTTTATAATCTGTTTGTAATTGAAAAAAAGTGGTATTGTTTTTCAGTATGCAAAGATAAATAAAAATCTTATAAAATTCATCCGTATGTAAGAAAAGTAACAAGGTATTGATTAAAAAGTTTTAGTTGTACGTTGATTTTTTATGTAAAATCAACGTTTGAAACCGAATTTAGCTATTACAAAACACGTGCCAAAGATACATTTTTATGCCATTTAAAATAACAAAACCGACAATAAATGTCTCTTTGCCGGTTTTATTTTATACTCTTTAAAATAAACGTCATGGTAAGCGCTATCTCAACAATGTGACATATCCTTTCAGTTTATACTCTTTACCTTCGGAACCTTTAGCGGTAATGATATAAAAATAAGTTCCTTCCGCAGCCTGTTTGTTACCTATTTTGCCATTCCAACCTTTACCGGGATCTGTCCAAGAGAATACTTTTCGTCCCCAGCGATTGACTATAAGCCCGTTGAACTTTATGATAGAGCGATACGCCACTTTAAATTCATCTTGTACATCATCATCATTCGGAGTGAAAACCTTGGGAACAACAAGCGAAGATTCGGAAACTTCTACAAAAACGGTATCGGAAAAAGAGCAATATGCATTGCTGGTAGTTGCCGTTACCGTATATTTACCCGCTTCGGTAAATGGGTAAGTATTATCTTTTGCCGATCTTGAAATCAATGGGCTTGTTGAATTGTCTTTAAATATCTTCCAGATATAAGTATCAGCCGTAGGCGTGGGATTACTGAAAAAGTCTATATCCAGCGGAGCAGAGCCGGTAAGTTGAGAGTCTTCTGTTGGTCTGTCTTTTTCATTCAAGATATCTTTTCTAACGGTGCTCGTTTTTGATGTTATATTGCATTTCACAGCTTTGGTGATGTAAGTTGCGGATGTCACTGACGAGGCGCTTAAACCTAACAGCGAGGCAAAATCATCGCCAGATACGGTAAAAGTGGTGTTCGTATAAGGTATCGGGAGCAATAAGTCGGATGCTTTAGGCAAAACCACAGTTTCTTCGCTTGCAATTTCTTTCCATTCTTTGCTGTCACTATTCCATTCAAGCGTGGTATAGGTTACTGTGAATTTTCTATCCAACTTATAGATGGCACCCGTCGGGCTTTGATAGTTAAATACCGAAATAGTAGCATCAACATTCAATTTTACTTCGTCGCACGGAGCATCGCTGTCGATTGCTGTAACCGAGTTGAATAACGGCAGGTATTGCGAATAATCAAACACCCAAAAACTTGCTATTTGCTGTCCATCAACTTCTAAAATATATCCCGTGTTGTTTACAGGGTCGATATATGTCTCTGTGGATGATAAGACAGAAACATTGGTCATTTCATTTTTCGCTCCATTCAGAAAAATGTACCACTTTACCACAGAAGTTTCACTTTGAGACTTGTAGTGTATTTCGGATGAATTATCTATTTTATCAAAAATATATACATTATTTACGCCCGAGACTCCGGAAACTACGGTGTGGTTACCAACAACGTTAATTTGCGAAAATACAGCCGTTGTAAAGCCGAAAAATAAAATTAAACCGAATAGTCTTTTCATACGTTCACTTTTTATTTTCTGAATAATTGTCATAAGAAACGGCAATAAACATTGTCTTTGGGGGTAAGTATTCTCATTCATACTCGTTTCATCGGCACATTTTTGCTATGGTTCGATGAGCAGTATGTTTTTGTGAGACATTTTATTTCAAAGCCAATTGGAACCGCCGGGGTTCGTGTTTTTTTGAATAAACAAGTAAAAATCTATTTTATTACAAAAATACACCTTTTTTATTTGCTTAAACAAAAAAACTGCTTAATTATTGTTATTTATAACCGAAGACAGTTTATTTTTTGTACATTTGCAACTATAATTTATCTTAAAAATTACGGTCAAAGAAGTTTATTCTATTATGAAACAAGCACTACAAATAAATGCAGAACATAAGGGTATGTGTATGTGTGGGTTTCAAGTGACAATTAAAAAATCAATGACAAGCACATGAAAAACTTTTTGAAACTTTTTTTGTTATTTACATTCATTTATTTCATACCGACACTTTTTGCACAAGACACCGAAAATTATCCCGTAAAAATTATTGACGGAAATGAATTTTATGTATATACGGTTAAAAGTGGTGAAGGTCTCTATTCTATCAGCAGAAGATTTAATGTTACACAATCAGACATCAACAATATTAACCCACAGATACAAGATGGGCTAAAAGCAGGAGTCTCAATACTTATTCCTAAAAAAACAAATCAGAAACAACCCACCACAGTTTCGTCCGACAGCGAAAAAACGGAATATATTCTCCATAAAGTAGAAAAAAAACAAACGTTATTTGCCATCAGCCGAATTTACAATGTTTCACAAGATGAAATAGTGGAAGCTAATTCGCAAATAATGAATGGACTACACATTGGAGATGTGCTGAAAATTCCTCAAAAATCGAAAGAAGCAAAAAAAGAATCAAGAAAGGAAAAGAAACAAAGAGAGGCAGCTGAACAAGAGAAAGAAAACAAAACGGCAGACAAACAAGCTCGCCCTATTGCTGCATCAAATTTGCACATCGGGAAAGAAAGCGCTTACATTACGCACGTTGTACAGCCAAAAGAAACGTTGTATTCGCTCAGTAAGGCTTACGGTGTGACTGTTGACGATGTTATCAGACTTAATCCCGACTCCGAAACTACACTCAAGGTAGGAACAGAACTGAAGATTCCCGTTAAGAGTAAAACAAGCACAGCGACAGTAAAAAAAGTAGAGCAAAAAGATACTTATAGAATAGCTTATCTGCTTCCGTTTATGCTTGATGATAAATCTAAAGACGAAACTGTCAATAAGTTTGTTGATTTTTATATGGGGTCGCTTTTAGCGTTGAAAAACAATAAGCAAGCCGGTATTAATTATGAGGTTTATGCTTACGATACCGAAAAATCTGAGTCGAAACTTTATTCGGTAATAAACCGTTCCGAATTACAAAAAATGGATTTAATAATCGGTCCGGCATATACCTCTCAAATTCCTATTTTAAATGATTTCGCCAAGCGCAGAAAAATTCCGACAGTGATCCCTTTCAGTTCAAATATAGAGGAATTGGACGGCAATCCATATATATTTCAGTTTAATCCGGATAAAAATCTACAAAGTTTTTTTGTGGTTAATGCCCTCAAAAACAAATTTCAAAATGCCAATATCGTTTTAATAGATATCGAAAACACCATTCAGGGGAATGAAGAGAATGATTTCTTTAATTTTATAGGTAATCGATTAGATCGGGTAAATATTGATTTTACAAAAGTAACTAAGTCCAATTTGTTTACAAATAAATTAGAGAAATATTTAAGTACCGAAAAAAAGAATATTATTGTCTTTGACACGTACAAATTATCGTCCGTACAAACCTATTTGAATGATATGTATGATTTGAGCAAGAAATATGACGTAGGAGTTATTGGACAGTACTCGTGGCGAGGTCAAGCCGGCAAAAAACCCAAAATGTATTATGTAGCTCCGTTTATGCCCAATTTTCAGCAGACTGCCGATGCTTTGAATTATGAACAAGAATTTACAAAATACTACGGCAAGCTCCGAGGTCAAAATAATCCCAGATACGACATTTTGGGATATGACATCACAAAATACTTTCTGTCTTTGATGAATAAAAATGGCTTTGATATAAGTCCTGACAGTAAAACGCTGAAAAGTACCGGCATTCAGTCTGATATGTTTTTTAAACGTGTAGGTGACGAAGGTGGCTTTATGAACCAACAATTATTTTTAATTGAAGATGAACCGCGAAGAAATTAAACGTATTGTGCCAAAAATAGTAGTTGTACTCGTTTTTTTTTGCACACATCAAACTCTATTCCCTCAAACAGTACTTTTGGACCCGCCGGAGCACTACATAGGTACTTCGCACGGAGTAAATGCTTCTACAGTGCTTTTTAATCCCTCTGTTACTCAAAATTTTATGTTCTTAGGATACACAGGAGGTATTTGTTACCGGTATGTCACCGAAAAGCGCGTTGGCTTACAGTTGGAATTGAAATATTCGCAACGCGGCTGGGAAGAAGCAAGCGGAAAATATACTCGCCGTATTGATTATATCGAACTTCCGATGTTGACACATATTTACTTGTTTGATAAACACCGTGTAATCTTCAATCTCGGTCCGAAAGTCAGTTATGTGCTAAGCGATACCAAATTGAAAAACACCGTTCCCGATCTCACCGTTGAACAGCAAAAGGATGTGTATTATCCGTTTGATTACGGACTTACTGCTGGTATAGGATATAACCTACACACGCGTAAAACAGGAGTGTATGAGTTGGAGTTTCGCTGTTACTATGGTTTGAGCGATATATTTGCCAACACCAAAAGTGATTATTTTGTTACTTCCAATTATTTGAATTTTTCACTGAATTTGGGATGGTATTTTCAACTCTCCGGCAAAAAATAATCCTCGATTCGTGTCTTAAATCATTGAAATTAATCGTTTTTCCTTTTTTTATCATTTTATTGGCAATGACAATTCTTCATATTGAGACCTCAACAAATGTATGTTCCGTGGCTTTAAGTATAGACGGAAAATGTGAGTATTCATTCTCAGACAATAAAGGACAAAATCACGCTGCTCTACTAAGTCCTTACATACAACAAATTATCGATCGGGCTAATAAAAAAAATTGGCTATTAGATGCCATTGCCGTTAGTTCCGGACCTGGTTCATATACAGGATTACGTATTGGAGTCTCTACCGCCAAAGGGCTTTGTTATGGTTTTGAGAAACCGCTAATATCGGTCAACACACTTGAGATATTGTGTGTAGGCGCTCTTAAAAGAATAAATTTGGTGGAAAATGCTTTGCTTTGCCCTATGATTGACGCACGAAGAATGGAGGTTTATACTGCTTGTTATAATAAAAATTTAGATACAATCACAGATATTTCGGCTCAAATTATTGATGAAAATTCGTTTTCTAATTTACTCGACAAATATCAAATTCATTTCTTTGGTAACGGAGCAGGGAAATGCAAAAGTGTTATAACTCACCCGAATGCCTTTTTTATCGATAATGTAGAACCGTTAGCTAAAAATATGATCTATTCAGCTGAGAAACGTTATTCGGAAAGCAAATTTGAAGATGTAGCTTATTTTGAACCGTTTTATTTGAAAGAATTTCAAACCACAGCACCTAAAAAGTTATTACTTTAAATCAAACTCCGCATTATGGAAGAAAAATTTTTTATCCATTTTTCTTAGCACCGTCTGATTTTTTTTCGGAATGAATAAGAAATCAATTTTTATTAAATCAGTACAGGATAAAGTATTATAATACTACTTTGGGGTTTGTCTCTCCATTTCAACCATAAATAGACTGATATAGGGAGTAGGGTATTTTGCTTTGCTTCACTTTGTTTTGTCTTGTTCTTTTTTATACTTTCAAGAAAATACACATTAGTATAAACAACATTTATTTAGTGGCTTTACAGCTTTGTGATGATGTGGCTTGAGTAAATATTTCTAATAAAATTTTGATTTTGTACCTGTTCTTTTCGTTTTTATCCATTTTACAAGAATAGTGAATATATTTAGCAATGAGTATTTTTTTGTATTGCTCATAAAACCGCCAAGCCTCAGTGAAGAATCGTTTGAAGAAATCCGGCGGTTTTTTCCACTGTAACATAATGCCAAGGTAAAAAGAGCCAGAAATTGTGCGGGCAATTATCGAAAGAATATACTTCGGAATATATCCCAAACCGATTTAATTTTTTAATAAATTCATCGCGCCCGTTATGAAAGCGGGGAATAGAACCGTTGATAAACAACACGGGAGCCGTTTTTTTATTCACCCAATACAAGGGCGAAGCATCTTCCCATATCTCGGGTTTTTCGGAGTAAACTCCGCCGAGCCATAAAACATCCGCCGGCATCTTTCCGCCTTCGCGCTTTGCTTTTTCAGCGTGGTCAATGGTTTCTTTTTCAACAAAGGTGGTGATTCCGTCCACATTTACCACCGCTTTAATGTGGTTGCACCGGTTTTTTGTTCCGATGAGCGATGCCAACTGCCCTCCGGCAGAAAATCCCGCAACCGCAATTTTATTCTTATGGCATTTATATTTTCCGGCATTTGAAAACATCCACTCCACGGCATCGTTCAAGTCGTCTACTCCGGCAGGATAAAGTGCTTCGGGACTTAAACGGTACTCGACACACACCGTTATAAAGCCTTTTAAAGATAAATTTTGAGCAAAAGAAGTCATCATTTCGCGCGTGCCGGAACTCCAACCCCCTCCGTGAATAATCATCACTACCGGATAATTTCGTGCGTCTTTTGGTCTAAAAACAGATAATTTCAAATCACGTTTAGCACCGTTAAGTTGGCACACAGTTTTGTAAGTGATATTTTCTTTTTTAATGATTCCGTCCGGCAATGTTTCGTCAACAAATGCGATGGATGGATACGTTTTATGAAGCTTTTGGTACGCGCTGTAAATGGTATATGAGGTATCTCGGGGCGTTCCATCTATCATCACCGTTTGATTTTGCGCAAAAAGCGGCAAAATCGCCGCTGTAAACAGGCAAAGAAAATAACCTCGTTTCATTTATCTATGGATTATCATTTATCTATTCTGAACCAGTCAATCTCTACTCTTCCATCGTCGTTTGTTTTTTGTGGACGGACGTTTAGCACAGTGTTTTTATACATCCAATTACCTAAATCAGATACCCAAGCATTTGAAATAATGTTTTGGGAATATAACTGTGTCAGCGCAAAAAAGTAGTAGAAAGAAAATAAATCTTCTCTTTTATTGAAAACAACTATAAAAAATGTCCAAAAAAGGTATTCTTTTTCGGACATTCATTGTTGATAAAATTTACTGAAACACCTTTATTTGAAGTAAACTGAAGTGCCAGTTTTTAATTTCTGATTTTCATTGCCTCATTCAAACCTTCAGCATATACTAAATAAATTCCTTTCTGAAATTTTGCCATATCAATAGAAGCGTTTGACTTTTCCACTTGTTTGCCAAGCACATTAAACACTTTCAAAGTCATATTATTGTCATTTAACAAAACAGAACCTTTAAACTGAACACCTTTTTCAGCAAAAGTTGTTTTTACCGAAGCAGTTTTAGTAACGGTTAATGATTTAATGCGGTATCCACCAGCAGTTTCTTTAATTGTAACCTCAGAAGCTCCGACTGTAATTACAACATCAACGTAAGCGGCATTAGAAATACCGGTTGAAGTTGCCTCCGCCGGGCTATTAACAGTTCCGCCGGTTACTTCAAAAACGGAATTTGTACTTCCTTTGGCAGAAACGTTCAACTGTATTTTATCTCCCACAGAAAGACCGGTGAGCAGAATTTCTACATTCTTTCCATCAGTTTGCAAAAACGCTGTACCTGTTTTAATGATATTTGCCTTGTTTGCTGAGTTTTTGTATCTAAAATTCACACCTTTTACTGTAAAAGTCATATAATCCGTTGCAGTGTAGGAAATTGCCGGTCCCGCAACACCATCCATTGTATATGAACCCAAAGTGCCATTAGAAGACAAATTAGTAAAATCAGACGCGACAAGACTTTCGAAAGAATAAGTCTGTCCAAAACCTGTTAATGTAAATACTGCCAAAGCAGCAATAAGTAAAATCTTTTTCATACTGTTTTAATTTTAATTGTTAATAGAGAGGTTAATTATTTTTTAATTGTTTATAAAATTCACCCAAAACATTTTCTCTTGATATTTTTCTAATTTCTCTTTTGTTTAAGATAGTTATCCAATTTACTCTATTTGAAGTTTCACTCCCTTTTCCGGTATTATTTCCTTCAAAATAGCGGGCAGTCTTTTCATTATTTGGGTTTCGCCAATTGTCCCATCCTTGCGGAATAATTCCATCAGGCAAAACGCAATTTATAAAAGCAGTCATAGCATAAGCTCTCCAAGGACGTCCTAAACACATAAAATGTACCGAGTCAGCAAGCACAACACGACACTTATTAAAGATAAATCCATACTTCACATTTTGAGCAGTACTTGCAGCTGTGATATACGATTTTATTTTGCAAAAAATGTCGCAATTCTCAAACCAAGCGGTAGCTCCTCCAAAAATAAAATCAGTCGTTCCTTCAATGTAGGTATTTTCCACATAAAGATGCCTGTTTTCTCCATTTGCATAAAATGTATCTTGATTTCCAAGCAGTTTACAGTTCTTTATGCTGATTCTGTCACCTTCCGTATGAAGCGCCACGGCTTGCGCTACACGCTCCGCATTGTTTTCAATGGTCAGATTTTCCAATGTTACGTCATTTCCTCTTACCTGCAATGTGTATGTACGAAATGTACCCATATTGTTTTTCTTTGCGTGGTCGTCATAGGTGATTATGGTCTTGCCCTTATCTTCTCCCTGAATTTTCACATTGCAAACATACTCAGGAATCACCACTTTTTCGTAGTAAATACCTTCTTTCACCAGAATAATCGTTTTTCCGTCAGGATCAAAAGCCCTGATCGCATTCACTGCTTCCTGCAAAGTGACAAAATCTCCGTTTCCCGATTTATCCACCACTATTTTTTTTTCTATTTGTGCCGAAACAGTATTTATTATTCCGACAAGAAAAAAAGCGATAACAAGCGACTTTTTAAACCCAATCATACATTATCTGATGTTTTTCACTATACTGTTTAGATAAACTTCCAGATAAGTATATCCCGATTTATCGGTATCTCCGGCACTTTTTCCGGGACAATTTTTCTCTAACCATTCGTCGGGAATTCCATCGTCATTTGAATCAACCGGCGCCACAGCGGATTTGTATTCAATCCATCCTCCAACATCACTCTGGCTGTCAATCAGTCCGTTGGCGCTCCCTTTGGAGCCGTTGTAAGTAAAAGTTCCCGTTGAAGTCTCTTTCACGTATCTTTGATCTAAAACATCTCTTACCAATGAGCATCCTGCGTATTTCAACACGTCTTTATATGCCTTTTTTGCCGGTTGAATTTTCAGGTTTGAAATCGAAAATGGTGTTTTTGAGAAAATATCGGCGATGGCAACCTGCGGAGCAAACTGCTGGAACGTTGAATTTAACGCTACCCCTTTTTCATTGCTTTTGGTCACCTCACAGTTTCCGTCCATCACATTCCCACTGACATAAAATTTACCGTAAACTCCTGCCGGTTGATTATTTTTTCCGTCATCGGCATAAGGATTCAGAAAACGTTTTTTTGATTTGGAAGCCGGTCCCGGTTTGTAATAATTATTTACAATGTTATAATTTCCGCCTTCTCCTGCATACGAGTTATTGCTACCCCAATTGTAAATCACATTGTTGATAAAATCCACTTTTTCCAAATCGGGTTGATTACTATATCTGCTACCACAAAAGCGTGGTGTACGATTATCATGGCTTACCAAAAGGTTATGGTGAAAACTGGCATTTTTTCCTCCCCAAATACCACCGTACCCGTGTTCACCTTTGAGATGCTCTGAATTTCTCAAACTTTCGGCAATCAGGCACCATTGCATTGTAAAATTTTCATTGTCATAAAAAGACGAGCATTCATCCACGCTCCAACTCATACTGCAATGGTCGATAATAATATTTTTGTGGCTCTTTCCTGAAAAAGCATCCACTGCCTCGTGACTGCCATCACCAAGTCTGAACCGCAAATAACGGATAATCACATTATCGGCACTAATTGCCGTTTCATGATTTCGGATACATATACCATCACCGGGAGCGCTCTGCCCGGCAATGGTTATATCTCCTTTGTTGATTTTTAAAGGACTATTCAATTGAATAGTTCCTGAAACCTTAAACAACACCAACCTTGACCCTTTTTGATTAACAGCCCACCTTAATGTACCGGGTTCGTTTGTATCTTCCAGCGAAGTTACATACAGCACTTTTCCTCCACGTCCTCCCGTTGTGTACATTCCGGCACCTTCTGCTCCCGGAAATGCGGGAGTTTGTGCGTTGGTGATAAAATTATTTGCAATGCACATCAATAGACTCAGCAATATCGCATATATAAATTTCATACTATTTTATGACAATTTTGACAGTTTTGCTTCCCTCACTATTAACAGCTCTCACAATCCACACCCCATTTTCTAATAAAATACTTGTATCTTGTGAAATATTTTCAGTTATTTTTAATGAACCATCAGTACTGTATATATAAATTTTTGACGGTAAATTCACATTAGCCACACGTACGCTTTCTCCTCGACCTATGATTTGAACAGATATATCATTTTTATTTTTTATTGATGTTTCAATATCTTTCTCTTTTAACGATGTAAACGGATCCCAATTATCCGTTCCTTTGGTAAAATTAAAGGTCGTAATTTCCGTATTGTCGTTTAAAACCGGCGTTGTCAACACGTTAGACCAGCTTGCACGCGATGCCGAATTATTTACTCCCGATAATTCTGTCGATTGATATTCATACACTTTATTGGATGTTCCACCTAATGAATTATTCCATCCTTCGGGCAAAATCAGTGATTGTCCTGCATATGACGGATTATCAGTGGTTTCAATGGTTGTGTTATAAAACACCACCTCACTTGTTGTCGGCTGCCACGGTCTGCCAAAATAACCGGGTTTGGAACGATACATCGAAGCTGTTTCAATCGAAGGCTCGGCGGATGTTACTTTACATTCGTACATTAAGTATCCACGGGATGAAGTTTGTTGAGCAGCTGTGATATAGGCAACATCCGTATTGGTTTCACTGGTGTTCATCGTCAAATCAGTTTGGTAACTCACTAACGTCATACCACCAAATATAAAATCAGTCGCACCCATTATTGCCCCTTTGTAAGTCACAACACGAGCTCCTTCTGCACCGTAGAAAGAATCTTGTCGTCCGATGATTCTACATTTATTCAGAATGGTTCTGTCTCCACCCGCTGTTAATGCTATGGCAGCTGCTCTTTCAACATAGGTTTTCTGTTGTACAGCTGTGCTACCCAATGTCGTAGGACGAGTTCCTTTTCCACCGGTAGCCCACTCCTGCACCACATCTTCCGATTCTTTTTTGGAAATATATTGATTAAATGAATTTTCGAAAACAATATTGTCTGCTCTGAAACCCGAAGCCGTTACTACCACCGTGGCATTCCAATAAGAACCGTTGGTAGTTCCACTACCGGCATTGGTATAGGAAATATAGCCGTTTTCTTTATTTACTTTTAATGTCTCGGCACTCCATTTTTGATTGGAATTCATACTGAAATAATTGTAACCATGACCATAATAGGAGGTGATTCTCACAGAATTAGGGTCTATATCAACTCCATTGTTTAACAATCTGATGCTTGGAGCCGATGAAGCATTCGCCAAAGTTACATTCGGTACATCTATCATCAGCATTTCTTCATAATTCCCGGGGTCTATCATTACCTTCACAGTATCTGTCGAAGTACGTGTCATACAACGTACAGCAGCCAACGCGTCATTAATTGTCTGGTAGTTTTTATCCGTTCCAACAGTAATTACCGAAGTATAAGGTACTGCATTCACTACTTTTACCTCCGTTAAATAAGTTGTTCCTGAAACATTATTTATTGTCATATAACCGTTAACACTTCCACCATATACAAATTCTTTGGATTCAATTAAAGACGTGCTTCCGCTGGTTGTAGAAACGGTTGTTCCTCCATCTACGTTATAAGATGCGCTATAATAATAATAAACTATCATTTTTTGACCCGGTGATACCGGAACTTTTGCAGTAGAAGTTCCACTCATAACAAGATGTCCCTTCGCTTTTTCATTGTAAGCAGCTCCTGTAAATAACATTCCTTTGTAAGCTGTTGTAACACCACTTGTAATAGTCGCGTCATTAAATGACCAAACTGTTACCGGATCGAAAGACAAGTTTTTTGTCGTAGGTGTACCTGCTACTACCAAATTAGAAGTAGCTCCCAACTGTAACGGATATTCGTCAAGACCGTTGCATGAAATTGTATACGTTCCATCCCGGAGGTAGATATCGTTTAAATCGGTAAATGTATAAGCGTATCCCGCCGTTTCATTCAGATTAGTAAAAGTGACATTCAATTTTGAGAGTTGTGTGTTATCTAAATCAGCAGTATTTAATGTCACTTTGTAAGTAGGTTTTGCTGCAAATGCTATATTTTTAGTTTCATCGGTAACAATATTTATAGTGTTATCAGCTATATAATAGTCGTTTACATCGGTTGCCGAAATCGTATAACTCACACCTCCTTCAATTTGAACAGAATATGTGGCGGCAGAAACATTAACAACTGGTTTTGGCACGTATATTCTTGATTCTGAAGGATTATAAAACAACTTAAGTTTTGAAAGCTCGGTTGAAGAAAGACCTGTGATATTTCCGCTTTGAGTAAAAAGCGTCACTTTCAAAATCGAAGGATTGTATGTTGTATTAGAAGTTATTGTTAATTTATCAGCATTTGAAATTATAAAACCGTTTGCGTTTACCAAACTTGGAGTATAATTGTATCCGGCTGGAAGTTGTAGGGTATAATTATTGGAAGCGTCAGGGCTTACATTCCAAACTTTTCCTGCTTCATTTGTAAAATTGAGGGAATATCCGGCCGGAATATCTGACGCATTGGTTAAGTCAACGGTTCCACTCACAGTTACGTACGTAGCAGGTTTTCTAAGAATTCTGTAATAAAACGGTTTATCTACGGTATCGTAAATTTTATAAATTCCGCCCTTTTTTGCCTGATATTTATAAATTACCGGGCTGGTGGTTAGCGAACTAACATCTTTTTGAGTAGCATCAACGATGTATTCAAAAGTCATTTTTCCAGTTCCGTTTTGCGATTTTGCATAGATAGTTATTTCATCATCCTCGTTCAGATCCAAACTAAAATATCTTCCGACCGCTCCACTTGCATTCACATAAATGTAACCTGTTAAAGATTCGGATGTGGACGAAACCGTTACCGGAACACCGTTTGAATCATATCGAGTCAAATTTGTATTTGAAGTTCTGAGGCGGTCGCTGGTGGAGGAATTGCTTGTCCACGTAAGTACACCGGCAGTAAAGGTAGCCGGGACATTTTTTCCCGTTGTGCCGGGGGTTACACCCGGATACCAAGCATTGATAACATCTTCAGTAAGATTATTATTGTAAAGTAACGCATCAAACTGTGCTGCACCAAAATCCCAAACATCTGTTTTGGTTTGCGCCTTAGCTACAAATGAAGTTAGGAATAGAGCAATAAATAAAAAAAGGTACGTGTTTTTCATTGAATGATAGATTTATTTGTTTAATAAAATGCTCACCATTATAAAAGGGGCAACAGCTTTTGCATCGTTGTCTCTTTTTGGCTCTGAAATATAATATTCATAGCTTCCATCTCTGTACTTGGGTTCACCTCCAAGCCCTGCTACCGAACAAACGTCTGTCACCGAGATGGTTTCGTCGGAATTCTTCTTGATAAATTGTTTTACAAACTGCTTGTATGTTTTTTCCCCTTTGTTGAGATATATTTTAGGCAAATATCCTTTTTGAGCTCCCTTAATCCAGGTATATATAAACATAGCCGAACCAGACGACTCCAAATAATTTCCTTCTTTATCCCCTTTATCGGTTACCTGATACCACATTCCCGTTTTTTTGTCTTGAAATTTTTCTACCGATTGCGATATATCATTTAAGATACGAATAATTTCCGTGCGTTTCGGATGGTTCTCGGGCAAATAGTCGAGCACATCAACTAATGCCATCATATACCAACCGATACTCCTCGACCAAAAATTAGGCGAACGTCCCGTTACCGGATTAGCCCAACGCTGCTGGCGGCTTTCGTCCCATCCGTGATAAAACAATCCCGTTTTTTCGTCTTTTAAATCTTTTTCTGCGCTAATAATTTGATTTGCGACTTCGTCGAACAGCTCCGGCTGATTAAATTCTTTACCGTATTGAGCCAAAAAAGGCATCGCCATATATATTCCGTCTAACCAAACTTGATTCGGATAAATTTTCTTATGCCAAAATCCGCCATTTGAAATTCTCGGTTGTCCGTTTATCTGGCTTCGGAGCAAATCCATCGCCAGTTTATATTTCGGTTTGTTGGTTTGTTTGTATAACTGAAATAAAATCTTTCCCGAATTGAGCATATCCAGATTGTATTTATCCAACGCGTAGGTTTTTATCGTTCCGTCGGCGTTAATCATCGTATCGGCATAACTTTCGGCATAGTCAAAGTATTTTTTATCCCGCGTTTTATCGTAAACCTGCAAAATAGCTTGAAGTTCCAGCCCCTGACAATAGTTCCATTTTGGTTTATCTGAAAAATCGAGCATCCAACTCTGCGGATTTCTTTTCATTTCAGAATCTGCCATTTCAACAGAATATTTTGTACCACGAGCCATTGAACTTATAGTACAGAATAAAATTACGAGTATGGATGCTATTTTTCTCATTTACTTCAAAAGTTTTTTCAACTCTTTTATGTTTTTTGCTTCTATCTCATTTATAAAAAATTCAGCAACTTTACGTGCACCAGCTTCATTAAAATGGGTGTTATCGTCCAATCCATTCGGGTAGAGTTTGCTTATTCCGGGTTTAATTTTATGAAAATAATGTTTTGAGTTTTCAACACCTTCGTTTTGTAACCAATTTGACGTTAATTTCTCCATATCAATCAGTTGCACATTTTCTTTACGTGCCACTTGGCGTATAATATTCGGGTACTCGCCGTGTGTAGCTACGAGATTTCCCTGCTCGTCAAACTTTCTGCGCGCAACCGGCGTACAAAGAACAGGTATTGCCCCTTTCGCTTTTACTTCCACTACAAATGCCGTAAAATTCAGTCTGAATTGCACCGGATTGGTATACCGGTCGGTTTTTTCTTTTGAACTATCGTTGTGTCCAAATTGAATCAGTACAATGTCTCCCTTTTGCGCACTATCTATTAACTGTGTCCATAAGCCTTCTTCGATAAAGGTGCGCGTACTTCTACCATTTTTTGCATAATTTACTACCACAGCCTTGTCAGAAACAAATTGTGGCAATAATTGTCCCCATCCTCTCTCCAAAAACGATTCTTCAACCATTTCACCAGACGTTGTATCTTTTACCGTTTTTGTCAACGGTTTGTCAGCCATTGTAGAATCACCTGCCATTAATATTTTCACCGGACGGGGTGTAAAACCACAAAACAACAAGCATAAAAACAGCAGCGTAACAAATTTTATTTTCATCGTTATTTGAGCTTCACTCCAGATATTAATATGTTTGAATTGCCTCTTTCTTTTAAATCAATAGGTTTATCCATATCTTTCGGATAAGTTAAATTCTCCGACTTAAAATTATCTACATTATTAAGAATTAGCGCAGAGCCGACTTTAGCCTCAATGTATACATTTTTGAAATCCACGTCCTTGGAGTTACTTAATTCGGCACCGTAAATGGATGAAATAAACACATTTTCTACATGTATGTTGCTTATTTTCATCTCCGGTAATCCATTGAAAAACATTGCCCTGCGAGCATTTCGGGACACGATATTTTTCACGTATATATTTCG
>JASGJK010000049.1:0-168513 GCA_049840795.1 Paludibacteraceae bacterium | reverse complement strand
AGTTCGATGCGTTTTTTCTTCGTTGTTCATAGCTTTTTGTTTTAGTGGATATCGAAGATTTACTACTAAGAAAAAAGCCAAAAGCCTTCAGGCTCCTGGCTTTTCCGGATCAATCTTTGTTTCGATATTCCAGTGATCAAACAATAAGTTTAAATAGTAGTTTTCTTTTTTGGTGATGATATTATCTGCCTTGGTTAGTTTTAAGGCAAATTCAATGAAGTCCAGTCGTTCTTTTTCGGTGGCATCATCATAAAAGTCATCCATGTACTGCAGGAAATGATTTTCCCAGTCTTCCGGTTCCAGTCTGCTGATCTTATCCATTTCCTTATCCAGGCTGATGTGAAACGGGAATTCTTTAACCAGGTATTCGCGGATGATCATATCACCTTCCGGATTAAATTTAAAGTCAACAGCAGAAAGGATCATTAACAAGTGGTAGCCGGCAATAGTCTTATTCGTTCGTTGGTGTTGCATAATGAGTAGTAGATATAGTAGGAGTAATGCGGTGTTTGGTTTTTATATAAAATTGTTCATGATCAGATCCAGATCAGTATATTTAAGGTCAAAGCGTTTGGCAATATGCTGGTTTGTAACCATGCCTTTGTACAGGTACACTCCGTTACGGATACCCGATTTGTTTTTGAGCAGGTAATCCACGCCGCCCTTACCGGCAATGTCCAGTACAATCGGCATCAGTACATTACTGATGGCTCTTGAGGCTGTACGGGCTACACCGGAAGCGATATTGGGCACACAATAGTGGATCACATCATATTTGGAAAATACCGGGTTGTCATGAGTGGTCGGACGCGAGGTCTCCACGCAGCCGCCACGGTCGATGCTTACATCAATAATCACGGAACCTGCTTTCATCATGCCCACCATTTCTTCTGTAATCACCAGTGGCGTAACCCCGTTAATGGGCTTCAGCGCACCGATCACCACATCTGCTTTTGGCAGTACTTTTTTTCAGTTCGTTCGGGTCAATGACAGAAGTATACAGGCGTTGGCCTACATTATTCTGCAGGCGCATAAGCCGGTAAATAGAGTTGTCGAAGATCATAACATTCGCACCCAGTCCCCAGGGCAGTACGTGTAGCCGATTCGCCTACAATGCCCGCACCAATTACAACTACCCTTGGGCCGGAGGTACACCGGAGATGCCACCAAGCAGTACACCCACACCACGATTAGAGGTGCTCAGGTATTTAGCCGCTTCAATAATGGCCGAGCTGCCGGCAATCTGGCTCATAGAGCGCACGATAGGATATGTGCCACTATCCTCCTTGATAGAATCAAAGGCAATGGCAATGATTTTTTTATTGACCAGTTGCTGCATCATGCCCGCCTTCAGAAAAGGCAGGTGTATGGGAGAGATGACGACCTTTCCCGCCTGCACACGCAGATCCTCTTCTTCCGAAATAGGAGCAGACTTGATTACAATATCCGACTGAAATACCTGTGCCTTATCATAAGCGATTTTGGCACCCGCTTCACTGAAATCTTTGTCGGAATAGTAGGCGTGCTCACCGGCATTATGTTCTACCACCACTTCATGTCCGTTCTGGATCAGTACCGATACTGCATCGGGCGTTAATGCGATCCTGTTTTCAGAAAAAGTATCTTCTTTAGGAATCCCTATAAAGAGCTGTTTCTTTCTCGGAATTATTTCGATAGTCTCTTCCAAAGGGATGTACGAAAATGAAGAAGAAATTTTTACCCTCGTAGACATAATTTATGTAAGTGTATTAGGGATTAAAAGTAAGGTTCTGTCTGTAATATAGCAAATATTTTATGTAAATTTAAATTATTTACAACAATTTGTTTGTCCGGAAAATGATACCTTCGCAACACACTAAAGACTAGTCCCTTTGCTCAAATTAACCCAAAGCCAAAAGCTGCTTCAGAAACTGTCGCCGCAACAGATACAATTTATAAAACTGTTGCAGGTGCCCACACGCCCGCGAACCTGGAAGAAAAAATTAAAGAAGAACTGGAAATTAACCCTGCATTAGATGTAGGAGCAGCCCCCCAGGAAGACGATCCTTACCACCTGTCCGATCAGTACGATCAGGATGGAGAACCTGTGTCTCAGGAGTCTTCGGGAGAGGATGCGCCAAGACCGAAGATATTTCGGATTACCTGATGGACGAGTCGGATAATATGTCGGACTATCACGTGCGCGAGCACGGCGATGATGATGATGACAGCCGTGAAGTACCCATCCGGGAGATCTGCTCATGAATATTTATTAAGTCAGGTTGGCCTGCTCGATCTTACAGAAACAGAACAGCAGGTGGCAGAGCAGGTGATCCCGGCAGTATTGATGATGACGGCTATCTGCGCAGAGATGTCATGAGCATCGTAGATGACCTTGCCTTTAACCGCAATATATATGTTACCGAAGCGGATGTAAAACGTATCCTGAAACTCATACAGGAGTTTCATCCTGCCGGTGTAGGGGCTTCTGATCTTCAGGAATGCCTGTTGCTGCAGCTCGATAAAATGACCGGAATAGCTACGCTTTTATTATTATTTTCTGTTCGCTCTTTGTAACTGACCGAATATAAATAATGCCATAAAGCTACTTCTTTTTGAGGAGTAAGAAAATCGGCATATTCCGTAAATCCACACCGCTTAAAACGGGTTGCAAAACTTACACGGGTTTCATTGCCTTTTATTTCTTCATCTTCAGGGAAATTCCAAGCGTAATTACTATCTTTGGCTTTGTAATCAATCTTGAATTCCTCTTTGCAATAAGTTAAAAACTGATGCTGATTTAATGATTTTTGATTGTTCAGTTTTTCAAAAAGTTTCTGATAGTCTCCGCTGCTTTTGAAAAACTCCTTTGTGATATTCTGATTAGTTAATATTTTCCCAGCGACTGCTTTTTCAAGTTGAATTAGTTGTAAATTATGCAACTTATCCCAAATCCTGAACTCCTGAAAATAAGGGTGTGAGGCCGACACCACTTTAATGTAAACAGGTTCTTTTTTGATTTTGAGTTCTCCGGTTTCAGTATCAATTTCTTCTATGGGATTGCCGTGTTTGTCTTCAATATTTTTCCAATAGCGTATTTCATATTTACAATTTGCTATTTCAGATTTCTTGGTTTTCAGAGGTCTTTGGTATAGTAAAATATCTTCGACCAATAAATGCTGAATAGCCTCTTTATTTTTCAACAAAGCCTCTTGATGATTTGCATTTTGAGGATAAAGTGTTTTTACACATTGTTCAAAAACCGTTTTATCTTCTAATACTGAATGGAATTGCTTTTGAGTAGCAATAATTTGTTCTAATTCTTCACGATAAAAGCTTCTGTCAATAACCTGAAACATACCGCCAATAATTTTGGAACGATTACCTATTTCACTTTTAGCATCATTCTTGAGAACATTGTAGATTATCGTACTGATATATTTCTTGGGTTCTTTGGTGACAGAATCTATATATCCGTTATTATAATTAAAAATGAGGGTTTCTTTTTCTGTTTTCTTCTTTACTAATGTCCAATCATTGGAAGTTTCACTCAAATCCGGTTCTCGCAGTTTTCGCTCTTTCCCTTGCTGTGTTTTAATTTTTCCCTGATTGTCGTAAACCGTTTCTACGATATAATCGTAAGGCTTGTTAAGAGCATTTTTATATCTGAAAGTGTATTTATTGGGTTGTTTTATTTCCTGCCAACCATTTTGGTATGTTAAGGTGTATTTGTGTTTACCTTCTGCTTTTTCATAAAGAACATCCTTAATTTCCAGTTGATAAATATCAATGACTGTAAAGGTCGTTAGTTTGTTGTCAACATCGCCTTTTTCATCAACTTTTGACGTTTTTATTATTTCTTTTAAATCATCCTTAAAAGTCATTTGAACATCTGTAAATTCTTTATAAACAAAACTATCGTTACCTTCCAAATGAACTTCAAAAAAATGTTTGCCTTCTTTGCTAATTTTTGGACATACTTCTTGCACCCGTAAATCCAATTCTTCAATCAGTTCTCCCTCTTTGTTTGATTTGTCTTCAATTTCTGTCTTTTCATATCCTCTCTTTTGATTGTAGCTCAACAGTACCCAAGCTAATTCCTCCAATGATATTTTTTGAGAAAGTGCTTTTTGCCGTAAAAAATACAAGGTCCAGTCATAAGGTATTCTGCTCTTCTTTTTATTTTCTATGCCAAGTTCATTAAGCATTTCCTGATAACTTTCCTTAAAAAGAAATTTTGCTTTTTCTCCTACCTGCTTTGGCAAGTAAGCCAATTTGGGTTCTTTATTCGTTTTAAATTGCCCACACTTTTCTCCTTTTTCATTAGTAAAATTAATTTCGAGTTTGTAGTGACTTGGAAGTGCACTAAGCAACTCAAGAACTAAATGAAGCCTGTCACGTCTTAGCAAATATCGCTCGTTCAGCCTTCGCGATCCTCTTTTATCAGTTCGTTGAGCTGCTGTACTTGTAATCTTTCCACTTCGTTCAAAATCGCCAATTTCTCCGGCATCCATTGGTAAAATACGAGAACCAAGCCCTAAAATTCTAACAATTCCTTTTGTATGGTCTATTTCCACCAACGCCCACCCAATACTATTCGTTCCCAAATCAAGTCCTAATATCTTTGTCATAGTTATTTTGTTTAATTTTCAAGCGATTATATTTCGCCGTAAATATATATAAATATTTTTTAACTTAAAAACTTTTTCTATTAATATTTTAATTGTATCTTTGCATCATAAATTTTTGAAAGCAAATCACAATAAGGATTATTCCGTTGTGAAAACATTTAAGGCGGCCCTTTGCGGGTCGCTTTTTTATTCCAACTATTTCGCGAATACCTGCTTAGAAATACCGATAACAGGTATTCATTTAGATCGAAACCCTCGACTTATATAAAATACGTGACATTTTTTTACCTTTGCAAAATGATAAAAGATTTTGCCGCCATAGATTTTGAAACTGCCAACGGAGAACGTACCAGTGTGTGTAGCGTAGGTTTAGTGATTGTGCGCAACAGATGTATAACAGATACTTTTTATAGTTTAATCCGTCCCGAACCGGAGTATTATCATTATTGGAATACGCAAGTGCACGGAATTAGGCTGGAAGATACGGCAAACGCCCCTATTTTTCCTGATGTTTGGAGTCAAATTGAACCGCTTATTGAAGGTTTACCGCTTATTGCACATAACAAGGCCTTTGACGAAAGTTGTTTAAAGGCTGTTTTCCGTATGTATGGGATGGATTATCCCGATTATGAATTTTATTGTACACTCCAAAAATCACGACAAGTCTTCAAAGATAAACTCCCTAATCACCAACTCCACACTGTATCCTATTACTGCGGTTACGACCTTATCAACCACCACAATGCCCTTGCCGATGCTGAAGCGTGTGCTTGGATAGCATTACGAGTTTTTTGAGTTTTGAGTTTCAGGTTATTTTAGTGAGAGCGTCACTTGGAGTGACACTCTCATTTGTGACGCAAGTTTCAGATTTTTTTGTCATTATTTTTCGCAGTGCTTTGTTTTAGCATAGTGAGTTTTTACTTTTGCTCAAAATTATTATTACTTCCCCAAAAAAAGGAGGTGTATTTCTATTTAATATCAAAAGAGACTACCTCAATTTTTATATTGAAACAGTCTCTTATTTCTCTGACAAGTTCTGTAAACGTGTCAATGTTAGTACAATTATTTGACCGAATTAAACAGTTTCTACCTCCGGACTGATTTTTTTAATTAATCCTTTCAGCACGTCTCCAGGTCCTAATTCCGAAAACGCGGTTGCACCATCGGTTACCATATTTTTTACGGTTTGTGTCCAGCGTACCGGCGCCGTAAGTTGTGCTATCAGGTTTTCTTTTATTTTTACAGGATCGGTTTGAGGGTACGCATTCACATTTTGATATACAGGGCAAATCGGTTGACTTACCACCGCCACCTCAATAGCAGCCTGAAGCTCCTGACGTGCAGGCTCCATCAATGGAGAGTGAAATGCGCCACCTACGGGAAGTTTCAATGCGCGTTTCGCACCACGTTCTTTAAGAATTTCGCAGGCTTTATCAATTCCTTCGATAGAACCGGAGATCACCAATTGACCCGGTGAGTTATAATTTGCCGCAACCACCACATTTTCTTTGTTTACCTTCTCGCAAACTTCTTCAACCGTCTCGTCATCTAATCCAAGTACGGCAGCCATTGTTGAAGGCTCTTTTTCACAAGCTTTTTGCATTGCCATAGCACGCGCATACACCAATTTCAATCCATCTTCAAAAGTAAGCGCTTTAGCAGCTACTAATGCCGAAAATTCACCCAATGAGTGACCGGCAACCATA
This sequence comes from Paludibacteraceae bacterium, assembly GCA_049840795.1. Lineage (GTDB taxonomy): Bacteria > Bacteroidota > Bacteroidia > Bacteroidales > Paludibacteraceae > UPXZ01. The sequence continues at coordinate 162,197 of JASGJK010000049.1, read as the reverse complement.
TCCGGTTTGAAATCTTCGCCCAAAGCGATGGCTTTAATAACCGAGTGTAAAAATACAGCTGGCTGAGTTACTCTTGTTTGACGTAAGTCTTCGGGTGTTCCCTCAAACATTAAATCGGTAATACGGAAACCGAGAATTTCATTTGCTTTTTCGAAATAGTCTTTTGCTACGGGCGAGCTTTCATATAAATCTTTGCCCATCCCTACAAATTGTGCTCCCTGACCGGGAAAAACATACGCTTTCATTCTTTTAGTTTTAAATTAATATTTGATAATTCGGCGCTTTATTATCTTAAAAGCCAAATTATACTCTATTTTTCAGCGTGCAAAGATACTACTTTCTCGTCAATTGTTCAACAGAAGTAAAGTTTGTTGGTATGTTTACGTGTGCTGTCGGGCTTTTGGTTTATTAGTACCCGAAGCTCATCCAAACAACTTCTTTATTAGATCCGGTCGATTAATCCTTCGTAAATCGTTGATTATTTGCTGTCTGTATTCTTTTTTATACCAAAAGAAGAACTTTTGTTGATCAAGCTTTTGTTGTTTTGTTTTGGCTGTAAAAACAGATTCCAACGTATAAGGATTATAACCCGAATAGTAGATTTCAGTAGCAAGCGTCATAGGAGTAGGAGTAAAATCCTGAACCTGCTCTAATTTAAAATCCAGATCTTTAGTTAGCGAAGCCAATTGTGCCATATCTTCATTCTGACATGCCGGATGACTCGAAATAAAGTAAGGAATCAGTTGTTGATGGGTACCGTTTTCACGATTAATACGATCAAAGAGTTGCTTAAATTGATAAAAATACGAGAAAGAAGGTTTTCTCATTAGGCTCAATACCCGATCAGAAGTGTGTTCAGGAGCTATCTTCAATCGTCCGGAGACGTGTTTCGTTATCAATTCGCGCATGTAATCACGTTGGCTCTGAGCTGTTCTTTCATCTTTCGTCTCAGCCAATAGCATATCATAACGTATCCCGCTACCGATATAGGAATGTTTGACACCGGGCAATTTATCTACAGAACGATAAATATCGGTCAAAGCTTCGTGATTTATATTTAAATTCGGGCACACTTTAGGAAAAATACACGATGGGCGTTTGCACTTATCGCACACACGCAAATCTTTTCCCTTCATTTGATACATATTTGCCGAAGGACCACCCAAATCACTTAAGTTTCCTTTAAAATCAGTTAATCGGGTTATTTCTTTCACCTCGTCAAGTATTGAATCTTTACTACGAGAAACGATAAACTTCCCTTGATGAGCGGAAATTGTACAAAAAGCGCACCCACCAAAACATCCCCGATGTAAATTTACCGAGAATTTTATCATCTCATAAGCCGGAATGGTCTTTCCTTTGTATTTCGGATGTGGCAACCGAGTGAAAGGTAGTTTGTAAGTTTCGTCCAATTCTTCTTGTGTCCAAGGCGCAAACATCGGATTGATAACAACATAGCCGTTTCCGATCGGTTGTATCAATCTCGCACCGTGCATTCGGTTACTTTCCTCTTCAACAATACTGAAATTGGAAGCATATTTTCTTTTATCACAAAGACATATCTCGTGCGAGACAAGTTCGATCGTTTTTACGGCATCGCTTTCGGCAGGTATTTTATCCGACAAGTAGGAAGTTTGAGGTATGTCTTTTAATTTATGGATACTTTTGCCTGAACGCAATTCTTTCACTAACCGGCGTACAGCCTTTTCTCCCATACCATACACCAACAAATCCGCGCGGCTATCCATTAAAATAGTTGGCATCAATTTATCGCTCCAATAATCGTAATGAGTGACGCGCCGCAATGAAGCCTCAATCCCGCCGATCACTATCGGAATATCGGGATAAAGTTTTTTCAGAATATTACAATATGTAATTGTCGCATAATCGGGACGTGCGTGTGCTCTCGCATCCGGCGTGTAAGCATCGTCGGACCGCAACCGCTTATTAGCAGTATAATGATTAACCATACTATCCATATTTCCGGCTGTAACGGCAAAAAACATACGTGGACTTCCCAATTTACGAAAATCACGTAAATCATCCTGCCAGTTTGGTTGTGGAATTATAGCAACCTTTAAGCCTTCCGATTCGAGCACGCGCCCAATCACCGCCGCACCAAACGAAGGATGATCAACGTAAGCATCTCCACTGAAAAGAATCACATCTAATTCGTTCCATCCACGCTGTTCCACTTCTTTTTTAGTTGTAGGAAGAAAATCTGTTGATCGATATGTCGTTGGATTATTCATTGGGGCAAAGATACGATTTTTTACATTTACCATTTAATTATTAAATGTTAAGTGTAAAGTTTCATAACGTTATGAAACTTTACAACTATCTTTTAATTCTGTTGCTCATATGTTTTTTTATCTCAAAAAAAATGTTAACTTTGAAAAAACTAAAAAATTGAACTATGGAAATATTTTCTTCGATGGAACCTCTTTTAAGGACTTTTTGGTTCACAGCCATTCCCACAAGCATTATTTTTTTAATTCAGACTATAATGACATTTATCGGTGCCAATTCAATGGATGGTATTGATGCTGACTTTGACGGCAATTTTACTGATGTGGACGCTCCGTTTCAGCTTTTCTCTTTTCGTAATCTGATTAACTTTTTGCTGGGCTTTGGTTGGTCCGGAATAGCATTTTATTCTATTGTTAAAAATCCGGCTATTCTAATTACTCTTTCTATTCTTGTGGGGCTTGTTTTTATTATGATTTTCTTTTTTATCATTCGTCAGTTATCAAAGTTAGCTGAAGACAATTCATTCAACATAAACAACTCGTTAGGGAAATCAGCAGAGGTCTATCTTACAATTCCGGCGGCAAAGTCAGGTAAAGGAAGAATCATTGTCAGTGTAAATGGCTCTGTACACGAGTTGGATGCTATGACTGAAGGTGAGCAACTTCCATCAAACACCCCTGTGAAAATTATAAAAATCGAACAAACTATATTAATCGTAGAAAAATTATAAATAATTATGAGTATTTTAGCATCGCCTTTATTGCTTATCGTAGTAGCTGCGGTAATCATTTTCGTAACAATTTCAGCATTGGTGTCTCGCTACAAAAGATGCCCTTCGGATAAAATTCTTGTCATATACGGACGTACCGGCGGAAGTTCAGCCAAATGTATTCACGGCGGAGGTGCTTTTATTTGGCCCGTCATTCAGGATTACGCTTATCTTGATCTGAAGCCTCTTTCTATAGAAGCCAACCTCACAAATGCGCTAAGTCGCCAAAACATTCGAGTAGATGTACCGAGCCGTTTCACTATTGCTATTTCCACTGAGCCTGAAAACATGAATACGGCTGCCGAAAGATTACTCGGATTAACCTCCGACAAAATTCAGGAATTAGCACAAGATATTCTTTTTGGACAACTACGTTTGGTCATTGCGACTATGACAATAGAAGAAATCAATACAGATCGAGATAAGTTCTTGGATAATATCTCCAAAACGGTAGATAGTGAACTTAAAAAGGTAGGTTTACGACTTATCAACGTAAACGTAACCGATATTAGAGACGAGTCGGGATACATTGTGGCTCTGGGAAAAGAAGCTGCCGCAAAAGCCATCAACGAAGCAAAAATCAGTGTTGCCGAGCAAGAAAGAATCGGTGAAACAGGAAAAGCATCAGCAGACAAAGACCGTGAGATTAACATTGCCATTGCCCAAAAAGACGAATTTATCGGAAAAGCTGAAGCCGACAGAGAAACCCGCATAAAAACCTCCGAAGCAAATGCACAAGCGGTGAAAGGAGAAAACAATGCAAAAGTAGAAATTGCACAATCTGATGCTGACAGACGTCAAAGAGAGGCGGAGGCATTAAAATTAGCCGTAGCATCGGAAAAAGTACAAGAAGCAAAAGCGCTTGAAGAAGCTTATCTCGCCGAGCAATTAGCTGAAAAAGCACGCGCAGAACGCGAGCGAGCCACACAAAATGCAAATATTGTAGTTCCTGCCGAAATAGAGAAACGAAAAGCCATCATCGATGCAGAAGCGCAGGCAGAGCGCATCCGTTTACAAGCAAAAGGAGAGGCAGATGCCATTTTTGCAAAAATGGAAGCCGAAGCAAAAGGATTGTTTGAGATTTTATCGAAACAAGCTGAAGGTTATAAAGGAGTCGTTGGCGCTGCCGGAGGCGATCCTACTAAGGCATTTCAATTGTTACTTATCGAAAAACTTCCGGAACTGGTTAAAACACAAGTAGAAGCTGTCAAAAACCTCAAAATTGATAAAGTTACCGTTTGGGATTCGGGAAATAACGAAAACGGGAAAGGTTCCACGGCTAATTTCGTTGCCGGATTGATGAAAAGTGTACCTCCTTTAAATGAACTTTTCAATATGGCAGGATTAAAACTTCCTACTTATTTGGGTGAAGAGATTGAAAAAGCGGTTGAAACTGAGCTTGTAACAGAAAAAAAAGATGAAAAAATTGCTCCAAATCAGGCAGCAAAACCCAAAGAAGAAAAAACAGATAAAGAAAAACAGAAATAAAAAAGCGATTCATTCGAAACGATACAAACAATGCCTTCTTGTATCAAAGTCAATTTCTTGTATTAAAATTACAGAAAAAAATGTCGCGCACACAACAAAAAAAGAACGTAGTCTTTAGATTATGAGACTGCGTTCTTTTTTGTTGTATATCTTTCGTATAAACAAATGCCTGTTTTTTTATCTCCGTTTATTTTTACTTTGATTTTGAACGGCTTTTTGTTGTTCACGTTGCATTTTCTCAAGTCTTTCAAGAAAACCGCTCTTTTTTGCCGGTGTTTTGGTATTACGTTTAGCGTGTAGCTCGGCAAGAATCTTCTTATCGTCAACAAAAGCACGAATAGCGTATGTTTGACCAATGGTAATCAACGACGAAATGAAATAATAGTAACTTAATCCCGAAGCATAATCATTAAACATGAAGAAGAACATTACCGGCATAAGATACATCATCCATTTCATCATACCGGCACCAGGTTGATCAGTAGCTTGAGGAGTGGTGGACATACTTAATTTTGTAGAAATAATACTTGTGATAGTCATCAAAATCGTAAATAAACTTAAATGATTACCAATCAGCGGAATGGTCGTTCCCCAACTTAATATTGAATCGTAAGACGAAAGGTCGTTTGCCCAAAGGAAACTTTGTTGACGAAGCTCGAATGATGAGGGGAAGAAGCTAAACATTGCAAACAATATCGGCATCTGAAGCAACATAGGCAAACAGCCACTCATCGGACTCACGCCTACCTTACCATATAAATCCATAGTTGCTTTTTGCCGCTCCATAGCTTTTTCTGCCGGAATACGCGCGTTTATTTCATCAATTTCAGGCTTGAGTACTCGCATTTTCAGCCCCGGACATATACGATTTGTATGTGAGTGGGAAAAGTACCAATTTGATAACAATAGTCATCAACAAGATGATAATACCGAAACTACTGAGGAATAAACTGAAAAAGTTAAACATCGGAATGATAACAAATCTATTTATCCAGCCAAAAACTCCCCAACCTAATGGAATGACAGAACGCAATTTCAATTTTTGTTCGGCAGGTACACCCTTGTCGTACGCACTAAGAATTTTATATTGATTAGGACCGAAGTAAAATTTAAAATTCGATTGTGTTTTACCGGTGGGGTCAAACGGAATAATTAAATCTGCATTATAATATTTTAAATAAGGGCTAAGTTGATTTTTCTCAACGTTACTTGCCAATGTTGCCGAAAGAAATTCTTGGTCTGCAATAAATATCGAACTGAAAAATTGATCTTTGAAACTCACCCATTTCATTTTGTTGGATATCTCTTTTTGTTCGTCTTTATTGTTACTCAACTTTTCGGGATCATCGGAAAGATATTTGTAATGGATCGCAGAATACTGTTCTTCGAATTTGCGTCCTTTTTCCTGCTGGCGTATTTTCGATTTCCATTGTAATTCCAACGAATTGGTATTGGCGGGCATAATGGTATTCATCCCTACGGCTCTCAAAGCGTAGTTTACCATATAATCTTTTGGAGCCAAGGTGTAAATAAAATCAACGTAAGCTTTCGGATCGGTAGTCTTTAGACGTAATGTTAAAGTCTGTTTTCCTTTTTCATCTTTCACAACTCCACCGACCGGCTCAAAGAACAAGTCGGCTGAATTTACTACGCGGTTGTTATTTGTAGAAAAAATATAATTAAAAGCACTTTCGTCTTTATCAAAAAGCATCAATGGCAACGAATCATATGTATGGTAATTTTTCAAATTTACCGAATAAATCCGTCCTCCTTTGTTTGATATTTTCAGCGTTAGATACTCATTCTCCAATTCATAAAATTTTTCAGCACCAAATGCCGAAGCGCTAAATGCGCCAAAAGCGTCTGCTTTCTGCGTAATTGCTGTTGTATCGCTTAATGCAACACTGTCTTTAGCCTGATCTTTAAGTCTGGAAGAATCCGCTTGTTCTTGTTCTACTTGTTTCTGTTGTACAAGCGCGATGGAGTCGTTGTATCTTTGTTGTCGTTTGAGTTCTTCTTCTGATGGCTTATTTAACCACGTGAATCCTATCACAATTGCCGCGATAAGTACAAATCCAATAACCGTATTTTTATCCATAATTTCTATTCAATAAACGAAAAATAAGTTCAATGTATGTTCTGCCTACAAGCCGACAGACAACTTTCTTCATTCAATATTTTAAAAATTCTTTTTATTTTTATTGTTTTAACATACCATTCTCCACAAGCAATCACGATAAACTCACGAGTAAGACCCGCAAGTATCGCAATTTTAGTATTCAATCTTTAAATTTGCCAACTATTTTGTTATTGCCGTTTTGATAAAATTAACAAATAACGGATGTGGTTTCATCACCGTACTGCTATATTCCGGATGAAATTGTGTGCCGATATACCATTTATGATTTTTCAACTCAACAATCTCCACCAAGTTCGATTCATCGTTCAAACCACTGCAAATAAGCCCCGCATTTTCAAACTCCTGCTGATATTTGTTGTTGAACTCAAACCGATGTCGGTGGCGTTCGCTTATATTTTCTTTTCCGTAAATTTGATGTACTTTACTTCCTTTCTTCAGTTTGCAACTATACGCTCCCAAACGCATGCTACCACCCAAATCCAAAATATGTTTCTGTTCCTCCATAATATCTATCACATTGTGTGTAGTATCCGGATCTATTTCGGTACTGTTGGCATCGTGGTAACCAAGCACATTGCGAGCAAACTCAATGCACATCGTTTGCATACCAAAACAAATTCCCAAACAAGGCATATCGTGCTCGCGTGCATATTGAAGCGCTAAGAATTTACCTTCGGTGCCTCGTTGTCCAAAGCCTGGTGCAACAACTATGCCGTCCATATTATGTAGCTTTTTTGTCACGTTGTCCGATGTTATTTTGTCAGACAATATCAAATCAAGCTTTAATTTCCGATCGTTATATGTGCAAGCGTGCGAAAGTGATTCTATAATAGATTTATAAGCATCGGGCAATTGTACATATTTTCCAACCAACGCAATCCGCACCTCTTCCTTCGCATCTTCCATCTTTTCAACAAAAGCTGTCCATTTTTCCAAATCAGGTTGTTTTACCTTTTCCAAATCGTACCCCATCTTTTGTAATGCAACTTCGTCCAATCGCTCTTTGTGCATATTCAGAGGTACACGATAAATGGTGGGAACATCAATAGACTGCATCACAGCATCCGGCTCAACATTACAAAACAGACCCACCTTTTTTCTCATCTCAGGTGAAATGTTATGCTCAGTACGAAGTACTAAAATATCTGCTTGTACTCCCTGTTCTTGCAACATTTTTACGGAATGTTGCGTAGGTTTGGTTTTCAACTCTTTGGCAGCCGCCAAATAAGGAACATAAGTCAGGTGAATAAGTAAACTATTTTTCCCAAGCTCCCAACGCAACTGACGTACACTTTCAATATACGGAAGCGATTCAATATCTCCAACGGTTCCTCCAATTTCGGTAATTACAAAATCAAAATCCCCTTTATTCCCCAATAATTTAATATTCCGTTTGATTTCGTCGGTAATGTGCGGAATTATTTGTACCGTTTTACCCAAATAATCACCTCTTCGCTCCTTGTTAATCACATTTTGGTAAATACGTCCCGTAGTGATATTATTTGCACGGTGGGTTTCTACATTCAAAAAACGTTCGTAGTGCCCCAAATCCAAGTCGGCTTCATGTCCATCAACCGTTACATAACACTCACCGTGTTCATAAGGGTTTAGGGTTCCCGGATCAACGTTGATATACGGATCCAACTTCTGATTAGTTACTCTGAAACCACGTGCCTGTAAAAGTTTTCCCAAAGAAGCAGCAATAATACCCTTGCCTAAAGAAGAACTCACACCACCGGTAACGAAAATGTACTTTGTTTCTTTCACGATGTTTTATTCCTTAAAAATGATTGAATATAAATTCAAATTTTAAGTCTGCAAAGTTCGGAAAAAAAAGTGACATTTGAAAATAAAAAACATAGAGTTTGACTTTTGACAAAGGGGAAATCTGGGAAACCAATCTTCGTTTGTGATTATTCACAAAACCAGCCTGAGCAGTGACATAAAGCTTAATAATTGGCAAAATTTACAATCAATGGTTGAAATAATCATAAAAAAGAGTGGCTTCATAATTATTTGCCAAGAATACCGGAGATTCAATAAAAATAAAATAATTACTTTTGTAAACGATTTGAACGACACACTTCACACATATTTATCTTTATAATTACACTGATTTTTTAATGCACAAAAAATGAACACTATCAAAATAGCAATACTTGGACTTGGAGGCGTAGGCGGATTTTACGGTGGCAAACTGGCTTATAAATACGAAAAAGACGAACAGATAAAAATATATTTTATCGCCCGTGGAGCACACTTGGATGCAATAAAAGAGAAAGGACTGCACGTTGTCACCGATTATGAAAACTTTTATGCAAAACCGGCACTTGCTACAGATAGTGCCGAAGAAATTGGAGTATGCGATTACGTTATTATTGCCACTAAAAGCTATGATTTAAAATCGTCAATTGACAATATTAGAGCTTGTATCGGTAAAAATACGGTGATATTGCCTCTGCTAAATGGAGGTAATATTGCGGAGAAAATACGCTTTATTGTTCCCCAAAACACTGTTTGGGAAGGACTTTCGTACATTGTAAGCCGCAAAACAGCTCCGGGTGAGATTCAAACTTACGGTGTTTTTCATAAAATGGTTTTCGGATGCGATGGCGAAGAGTTGGAAAGATTAACTTTTTTTGAAGCATTGGCTAAAAAAGCCGATATCGATATTCACTTATCAACCAATATCCGCGAAAGTGTATGGCGTAAGTTTTATTTTATTTCGGTATCTGCATCGTTAACATCCTACTTCAACATTACATTTAACGATTTGGTAAATACAGAAACAAATAAGCTATTCACCGCAAAATTTGCGGAAGAATTTTTAATGGTAGCCGAGCACGAAGGCATTCAATTGGGTGAAAATGCCTTACAGGATGTATTGAAACGCTCCGAAGCGCTACCGCCGGGAAGTACTGCTTCGATGCACAGTGATTTTTTACAAGGCGGAGATACCGAAGTGGAAACACTTACCGGTGAAGTGGTACGTTTGGCGCACAAGCATCAATTGCAAGTTCCACTATACGAGAAAGTATATAATGAATTAAAATCGAGAAAATAAAAGATCTCAGTCATCGAACCGATGATAATGTCGGTTTATAACAACTAAACGAAGAGGCTGTCTCAAAAGGACAGCTTCTTTTGTTTTGTATTATGCGGCAATTTTGGGAGTGTGGTGTTGGATTTTCAATAATTCAACATTTTTTTTATTAGGCATAACAAAAAAGAAAATACATACAGGAAATAGAGCTTTTTTAGAAGATTCAGGTGTGTTTTTGTTGACACTTGCAGTTTTTCTATACATTTTTTGGATATTGAAGGCAATGGCAAAGATGGCAAAGTCCATCAACACTTTGTCTTTGCCGAAGTGTCTGAACCGATTGTAGTGTTTATTTGATTTTGTCTGTCCAAATACGGCTTCGAGTTCTATGGGTCTGCGGCTTCTGTGCAAAAGTCCTTCTTTTGAGGTTAATAACTCTCTGGCTCTTTGCTTGTGTCGGTTAAGATTGTGGTTTACTTCTATCCTTCTATTGGTCTTAGCCGTATGGCACATACACCTCAGTGGGCAGTCCTGACAGTTTTTAGCTTCGTAAATACTTATTTTTGAGATATATCCGCTATCTGACTTTCGTGTTGTAGTTCCTGTTTTTTCCATGTGTTGTCCCATTGGACATACAAAGTAATCCTCCATTGCGTTATAGTACAGATTCTGAGCAAGGAATCCATTGTTTTTGAATGACCTCTTTTGTTCCTTGTGAAAATAGTTGTACTTTACAAACGGCTCAATATCATTAATTTCCATAAACTCATAATTTTCCTCACTGCCGTAACCCGCATCGGCTACCGCTTTTTGGGGTAGAAAACCATAACGCTCATTCAAACCGTTCAAGAAAGGAATATAGGTAAGTGTATCCGTAGGGTTGGGATAAAAATCGTAATGTGTAAAAAACTGGTTTTCTGTGCCTATCTGGACATTGTAAGAGCCGGTTTGAGTTGTCCGTTCATCATGTGGTCTTCTTTCATGCGCATGAAAGTGGCGGATGGATCAGTTTTGGAATAGCTGTTCCGATTACCTAATGTCTCAAGATGTCTTTCATACTCCTGAAGTTTTGGCAAATACTTGCTCTCCAGTGTTTTTATTGCTTTCTGCTCTTCCTTGGAACGACCCTGTTGATTTATTTGGGCAATACGTCTTTTTAATTCTTCACTGTCAATAGGTGTTGGGGGTTCATCTTCGGGCTGGTTATCTTGTGCGATACCTTCTTCAACCAGTTCCAATACTTTGCGAATGTTGGCTTCCAGCTTTGCTTTGTTCTTTTCAACTGATTTACGCCAAACAAAGGTATAGCGGTTGGCGCGTGATTCCAATTTGGTGCCATCCACGTATATTACATCCAAACTCAAATAGCCCATATCAACCAAGATTACAACAACCTGAGTAAATATCTGGTGAATGGTATCCTTTAAATGAGAGGAACGAAAGCGATTAATGGTATTGTGATCAGGGGTTTGATTACCTGACAACCACATAAAACTTACTCTATCCAAAAGAGCCTGTTCTATCTTACGACAAGAGTACATATTATTCAAATAACTGTACAATACCACTTTGAGCATCATTCGGGGATGGTATGCACTTGTACCTCCACCTTTATAGGTGTCGAATGCTTTGTTAATATCCAGATTATCAACAATTTGATTAATAGTGCGAACGGGTGAGTTCTGGGAAATTTTCTCATCCAGACTGGATGGAAAAAGGCTTGTTTGACCTTGACTGTATGACTTGAATATTGCTTTTGCCATATCTTACATCTTTGATTTACAGCAATAAAGATACAAAATATATTACAAATAAGCAAATTTTATTGTGGTTTTTTTCTTGTAAATTTACATAAAAAAGAGGCTATCTACCTTTTGAGACAGCCTCCGTTTTATTCTTCGATTATTCGAATTTCGGAAGTTACTTCTATCGCTTTGCGAAACAATGCTCCAACACCACAATACGTTTCTTCCGACATACGTACTGCCTTTTGAAGTTTTTCCAAAGACAAATCCTTTCCTGTAAACTCGTAAACAACGTGCATACGTGTATAATACTTCGGATCTTGTTCAGCCACATCAGCATCAACATAAATATTCAAATTTGAAAAGTGAACACGCATCTTTTTTAAAATAGAAACCACATCCATTCCGGTACAAGCGCTCAAAGCGTTAAGCAACAAAACCTTAGGACGAGGTCCTAAATTATGCCCTCCTACTTCTTCAGAGGCATCTACCGTCAATTTATGGCCGTTGAGCTCTGTTTCAAAAGCCATATTTCCTTTCCATTCGGTTTTAATCGATTGTTTCATACATTGAATTGTTTTTTAAAGTTGTCAGATAGAACTTACTGTGAAGATGAACTGTATATCAATCAAAGTTACGATTGACAAACTGAAAATCAGTACTCAAATTCGTTTCATAAAATATAGGTTATAAAATTATGTTTGAAACAAATCAGAAGCTCATTTTGTTTGGTATAATAGAATCTGAATTATTTTTCGTAAGATTTGCTGAAAGTATGACAAATAACATTTTTTCTTAAAATAAATATATTTTTACCACCAAAAACCGCGAATTCTAAAAAAACAAGATATACGCATGATTTTTTTGTCAAAAGTCAATTAATATTATCTTCTGTTTTTAGTAAAAATTGAAAGTCATAACGCGCTTTTCATATTAAACTCTTTCAAAAACATTTTCGGACATTACTAATTGTTATTTTAAATAAAAAAATGCAACTATCAGTCTAAAAAACAAAGAGTTGTAAACTTAAAATTATTCTCTATATTTGTAGCCTATCTTCGTAAAATACAATTTTTATGCAGCCAATAAAATCGTTTAAGGATCTTACATCTCATCTTTCGGAATCTCAACACCGTAAACGGTTGGCTGTAGCTAATGCTGTGGACTCACATACATTGGAAGCGGTACTAATGGCGGTAAATGCCGGTATTGTCGAAGCTTATCTGGTGGGCGATGTGGCAGGAATCGAGACATATCTATTGGAACAACCCAACATATCATCGCATATCCACGTTATAGACAAACCCGAAGCTCGCGATGCCACACTGAAAGCCGTACAAATGGTAAAACAAGGCGAATGTGATATTTTGATGAAGGGCTTGGTAAATACAGATGTTATTTTGCGCGCCATATTAGACAAGGAAAAAGGGTTGCTCCCCAAAGGCAATGTGCTTACTTACAATGCTGCTATAGAGATTCCATCTTATCATAAATTGGTTTTCTTTTCAGACCCGGCTGTAATCCCCTACCCTACGCTCGAACAGCGTGTTGCGATGATAAAATACGCTATCAATACCAGTAAGAAATTTGGTTTTGAGCACCCAAAAGTTGCGCTCATACACGCCACCGAAATTGCTAATCCTAAAATCCACTTTATGCAAGATTATTTGGATATTATGCAGATGTGGCGTTTAGGAGAATTTGGCGATGTGATCATTGATGGTCCGCTGGATATTTTTTTGGCATTAGATGCCGAAAGAGGAGGAATAAAAAATGTACCTTCTCCTGTATTGGGCGATGCCGATATTTTAATTTTTCCCGATTTTGCCTGTGCGAATGTTTTTTACAAAGGTGTTGCTCTTTTCGGGAATGCTCAAATGGGCGGTATATTACAAGGTACCGAAAAACCCTGTGTTCTCACCTCACGAAGCGAATCTTCTTTTTCAAAATTTTACAGCATTGCCGTAGCCTGTATATTGGCTTAACGTTACAATTATTTATAAAAAAAATTGATTATCCGCAAAGCTACCTAAAAATTAATTGCCACGCCTTTTAAGGTGGTTCCAATATTTGGAATGAAAATGGCTTTAGCCAAATATATGATTATGTCTATAGATTTATGCTAAATTTGAGCTGAAACCCACAAATTACTATTTTGTAATCCACGCCTTAAAAGGCGTGGCAACTGAAGAAATATACTATGTTGCTTTGCGGATAATCATTTAGAAAAATGTAGCGTATTTGCAAAAACTACTCAAATACGCTACAAATTAACCGATTCGTTCTATCTATATGATTTTCTATTATATCAATGCACGATTACTTTGCGGTTAGCAGTTCCCTGACTTGTTTCTACCGTTACGACATAAGCGCCGGCAGGTAAATGTTTCGAGAAGTTAGTATCTGATACTTTTTCATTCGCCACACACATACCGTACATATTGTAAATCTTGATGGTAGCGTTATGTGGAATTTCTTTCATATACAACGTATTATCTTTGCTGTACAATGCAAGATTAATATCAAGCGGATTTTGTACCGCATTGGTAACGTTATTCGAATAACCATACACATTGGTATTGTTAAAAGTTACCTGATAAGGCCATTGCTCATCGTTTGCATCATTATCGTCCCAAACATGCCTCCAATGCAGGGTTGGCGCTCCCGAAACCACAAACCACAACTTATCGCAATTAGCAGGACAATCGAAACTAATACTTCCTTTACCGCTATTATCAGACATACTGCCTGTCTTCATATCGCCATAAACCCTTGTTCCATCTTTCAGTAAAGCAACAAAGCCATATCTCCATCCTGCGAAATTCACAAAGTTTTTCCGAAATCCGCTTTTTCCTGCCAGACCTTCAAAATAAGCCGTAATCGTTTTTGCGATGGACGGGGCATTGACACGAATAATATTATGCCCGTAGTTTTCAAGACAAGCAGTGGAGTCTATTTTCCACACATAACTACCTGTATTATTTAATTTCGGTTGGGTACGCGAAAGAATATAATTAGCTCCGTAAGATTTGAGTGCCGGAATATCCCAAGTTGTAAATCGAGCTGCACAATCCCACATTTCATCGTTAAACTGGCTCTGCGAAATTCCGTTTAATCGTTTATATGTTTCAACAGGGTCTTCCGGTTTTACCGACTTGTTCCACAATCGCCCTATCATATCCATTCCGCGTAAATAGCACCAATAATCCTGAATAAAATAATCATTGTACCGATAGGTTTCATTTAAGATATTTTTATTTACATTATTCAAATACCCTGTAAACCATTCATTTGTAAACTGCTGTTCCGGAAATATTTTATATGCTTGCCATTGAGCGCATTGCTCCCACCAGCCATTACTTCCCGAAGCATTTGACCCATACCCGTACATCCAACCATTTGAGTCGCCATTATCGCAATGCACCTGATATTGGAAACAATGCCCTACCTCGTGCGCGATGGTTTGACCGCCTCTCGAAGTGAGCGCCCAAGAAGTAAGCGTAAGCAATCCAATCATATCGTCCACTCCGGAACCTGACGCCTCCCATTCAGAAGAGTAGCGAAGTCGGATAATCATTTTGTAAGTATCGGTCTTGGACGCACCTTTTTGTATAAATTTTAAAGAATCGGCATAAAAGTGGAAACTTTTCTCGGCAAGCACCAAGCAATCATCAACAATAGAGCCCGGATTATCTCCAAATCCCGGTTCCCAAAACAAGATCCAGTCTTTAGATTGTTTGCTTCGCTCTATCGACCAATTGTTGCTGGCATTATAAATATCTCCCAGCATCCACGATGGATTGTATATTTTTTTGCCTACACTTCGCGTAATGGTAATCAACGTTGTGGTTGCCGTATTTATTTCGGTCAAAGTCAAATTGAGGTTATTATAACTTTGGTTTGCATCGTTGATGGCATTTTGCAATTTGGTAATTTCGTCCGCTTTTTCAAGAAAAGAAAGTATCAGATTGGCATCGTTGATGGCTTTGAGTAGCTTTTTGTATGTATTGAGTGAATTATAAGCTGATGAGATAGTCGCATCAATCGTCGTTTTAGCCGCAGTTAAATCACTTAGTACGACCGGATTTGCCGATACAGCCGTTTGCGCTTGCGTGATAGCCGCGTTTAACGCGCTCACATCTGAATTTTGAATATGCTGAGTCAATAACGTTTGTGCTTCTACAATTCGATTGTTTAATGCTACTACAAGGTCACCGGTATCTACAGCGCCCAGATATTCCAGTTTAAAGTTGTCGAACAATACCCAATATCCGGTCTGTTGAAAATCCGTTTTTGCACCGATGGTAAGCGAGGAGCCTTCATTCAAAAACACATTTGCCAAAGTTATATCGTAATAACTTGTCGTTGTACTGGTTAGCATTGTTTCAGCACCTGCCATAGTATTTACGTAACCATTTACGGCGCCTGTTCCGGTGAAGGTATGTTTGTACAACGAGTTAAACGGTGTGCTTACTTCGGAATAATTTGCCGATTTCGCATACAATTTTGCGTAAATAGTTTCTGTTCCGTTTTTGTAAGCAAGTCCGCCATCATTTGATTTCGGACGTTCAAATCCTTTGGCTTTCAGTCTATATTTACCCGCGGGTAATCCATTTATAACCTGATACATATCAAATGTTTTTTGATAAAATTCCACTTCGTGATAATTTACAGCACCGGCGCCTTTCCAGCCAACGGTATCGTTATTATTAAATCCCGGATTTTTTATAAAATCAGTCATATCCAATGGATTCGCCGGCGAGGCGTTAGCATATTTGTACGTTTGAATGGCTTTCTGCAAATCGACTACGGCATTTGCCACCTCAGTAGCTGAAGCGCTGCCAAGAAAACTTTGTGCTGTTTGGATAGCTTGGAGTAGAGCCGGCGCTCCGTTTGCCGTAGAATTATAGATTGCTTGCGCCTGTTGAATCATTGCTTGCAATGCCTGTGTGTTTACCACCTCAACAGCTTCATAAAGCATAAAGTCATCAAATCCGTAACGATTGTTCAACCAGCGAAATCTGGCAACTATATAGCTGTAGGACGGGCTTGAATTTGTAAAATACACATAATTTTGCGTCCATGCGCTGCTACCGTTCACTTGTGTGCTATTGATTAACACACTTGGTTCGGCAGAAGATGTTTTGTCGTTTGTACGCGAAATTTTAAATAAATTTCTGATGTTGCCGCTGTGGAAGCGCTCAGGTATTTAACCTGATATGCAAACACATACGATTTACCGGCTGTTATATTCCATCCGGTACCAATGGAACCGGAAGAACTCGAATTTTCATTATTCAAGCCGATAAGGTATTTTGAATTGTTCACACCACCACTGCTCGCTATACTGAATTTATCGGATGTTAGTGTTGCAGCAGCTGTTGTAGCATCTGTCCAACCGGTAAATCCATTTTCAAATCCGGAATTTGTAACCAAATTTGTACTTAACAGTTTAAATTTTCTATCGCCAAAAGTAATGGTATCACCTACCTGGTTATCTGCAAACGCTATGAAATGAACTAAAAAAAACGAGAAGAGAAGTATTTTTTTTAACATGGCTATTGTTTTTCAATTAATTTACGTTGTTATAAATTGAATATCAAAATTAGGCTAAAATTGTATGTTACAAGTGGACAAAAGAATCAAATTAGTGCAACAAATGTTCTTTTGGTTCTACGGTTCATTACATTACGAATCAAAAAAAACATTTACCTATTAGCAAGTGGCATCATAAACATTAGTCCTAATTTAACTGAACAAAAACATGTTGAAACAATTACAAACGATCAATTATTCAACTTTCGCACATGTAATTCACACAATTACAGCAACCTGCATTAGTGTAGCAATTTTCTTACTCTCACTACGCACCTCCCTCTTCACTGGGAGAAGGGTTGGGGGGAGGTAAGGTCGAACTTAAATAAGATTAAAACTCTTGATTCTTATAAACATCTGATAATCAGAACAAGTGATTTCTAAACATTCATAGAATCAAATGTTTAATAACTTACGAAAGTTGAATCAATTAGGATATTCAAGACACCCCTTGTATAAGTTATAATTTACCGGCGATGTGAGTTTATTAAAAAATCATTTCTGAAAAAATAAAACAAACCGTTAATATTGCCGTTCATTTTTAGTATTTTTGCAAATTGAATGGAACAAAACCATAAACCGTAAATTGTAAATATGGCTCCTAAAAAACCGATAAAAAAACCGTCAACAAGCAATAGTAGCCCATCTGCAAAAAGAGCTGCCGCTCAAAACGATGGACTCTTCACACACGTAATTTCTTTTCTCAAAGATGAGAGAACACACTATATCACAGGGATTTTTATCGCTGTGTTTGCTTTCTTTTTGCTATTATCGTTTATTTCATATTTTTTCACCGGTGCAGCCGATAAGAGTGTTTTCGATAATATTGGATTCAGAGAATCCATTCATATTCGCAGTTCCGTAAAAAACTGGACATCGGTTATGGGCGCATTCTTTTCCGAAATATTTATCGACAACTGGTTCGGAATATCTTCATTCGCCATACTGTTTTTCCTTGCCGTAGCCGCGTTAAGATTGATGAAAGTCAAATTCATATCAGTATGGAAAGCATTTTTCCACTCATTTTTTTGGCTTGTATGGATCTCTGTTTTCTTAGGGTTTGTAAGCAAATTAATTCCTTTTGTGCAACCGCCTTTCTTCTCTTTGGGAGGAAAACACGGCGAATATACCGCCTATCAACTCAACTCTTTTGTGGGTTTGCCCGGCACGGCTTTAATTCTTACCGCCGGTTTAATCTTCTATTTTGTATTTACATGGAGCAAAACCATCCAATTTCTAAATCGGATTTTATTTAAGAAAAAAACGGAGAACATTCATTCGGAAGAAGAAGAACGCAATGTAGCCGTTGGTACCGAAATTGTGCCGGAAGATTGGATTAACAACCATGCCGAAAAGAAGAAACAAGATATTTTTGATTTTGAAAAAGACCTTATAATTAAAGTTGACAGCACCGATGAGGAAGAGAACGACAATATCAGTTTTGAGGTAACACAACCGTACAAAGCAGAAAAAGAGATTAACAAAGAGGAGGATGTAATGGAAGAATACGAAGAGGAAGAAAACAGCGACCCAAATTACAACATCTCGAAATTAGGCAAATACGATCCTACCTTAGACTTATCAGGTTACAAATCGCCTACGTTAGATTTGCTGAAAATCTATGGAAAAGAAGACGAAACACAAGTGGATATGGCAGAGCAAAATGCCAATAAAAACCGTATTATAAGCACATTAAAGAATTTTGGCATCGATATAGAAAGTATAAAAGCCACCGTAGGACCAACCATCACACTGTACGAAATTGTCCCCAAATCCGGTATCCGTATTTCTAAAATTCGCAATTTAGAATCGGACATTATGCTGAGTTTAGCCGCTACCGGTATTCGTATCATTGCTCCTATTCCCGGAAAAGGTACCATCGGTATTGAAGTGCCCAACCAAGACCCACAGGTGGTTTCAATGCACTCGGTGGTCGGTTCTAAAAAGTTTCAGGAAGCCAAATTTGAACTTCCCATCGTATTCGGGAAAACCATTACCAACGAAGTATTTATGGTTGATTTAACCAAAATGCCTCACTTATTGGTTGCAGGTGCTACCGGACAAGGAAAATCGGTTGGTTTGAACGCCATCATCACCTCATTGCTATACAAAAAACATCCGGCTCAACTAAAGTTTGTATTGGTTGACCCTAAAAAAGTGGAGTTTAACATCTACTCCACCATTGAAAAACACTTTTTGGCAAAACTGCCAGATGGTGAAGATGCCATTATTACCGACACCAGTAAAGTGGTTCAAACTCTAAATTCACTGTGTATTGAAATGGATACCCGATACGACTTGCTAAAAAAAGCACACGTACGAAACATCAAAGAATACAACGAAAAATTCTTTAACCGCCAGTTAAATCCCGAAAAAGGTCACAAATTCCTTCCATACATTGTAGTTATCGTGGATGAGTTTGGAGATTTGATTATGACTGCCGGTAAAGAGGTGGAAATGCCGATTGCACGTATCGCCCAATTGGCGCGTGCAGTGGGAATACACATGATCATAGCCACGCAACGTCCCTCGGTAAATATCATTACAGGTGTAATTAAAGCGAATTTCCCGGCACGTGTGGCGTTCCGCGTGTCTTCTATGATAGACTCGCGCACCATCCTCGATGCTCCGGGTGCAAATCAATTGGTGGGTAGAGGTGATATGTTGTTTTCGCAAGGTAGCGATCTGATTCGCGTACAGTGTGCGTTTGTTGATACGCCGGAAGTGGAAGATATCGCCCTTTACATCGGACAGCAAAAAGGTTATCCTACCGCATTCTACCTGCCCGAATATATTGGAGCAGAGGGAGATGCGTTAGATGCTTCATCGGTAGATATGAGTAAACGTGACCCAATATTTGAGGAAACCGCCAGGTTAATGGTAGCTTCTCAGATAGGTTCTACATCTAATATTCAGCGTAAATTCTCCATCGGTTATAACCGTGCCGGTCGCATTATGGATCAGTTAGAAGTAGCGGGTATTGTGGGGCCAAGTGAAGGAAGCAAAGCGCGACAGGTGCTTGTACAAACCGAATATGAGCTGGAACAGATACTAAAACATTTGGGATAAGAGGCAGTCTATGCAGATCCAAACCATTGAAATAAACCATCAAAAGATTGCCGAAATAATATCTAAAAAATTTATTATCAGTAATATACAGGATGGAATAGATTTACTGGGTAATTTGTATTATCAGGATTTTGAATAGATTGTGATACATCAGAAAAACATCATATCAGATTTTTTCGATTTGAAAACAGGACTTGCCGGAGAAATACTTCAAAAATTTGCCAATTATAGAATTCCGTTGATTATTGTTGGAGATTTTACAAACGTTCAAAGTAAAAGTTTGAGAGATTTTATTTACGAAAGTAATAAAGGAAGTCAGGTCAATTTTCTGAAATCAAGAGAAGATGTACTGACAAAGTTAGCATAAAACCATTAAAAACGAACGACAGTTTGCACCTTTTTCGGCAAAAATCCTCATAAATACAAAGAACTGACAAAAAGTGAGACAACGGGGCAAACTCACTATCAGGAGGTTATATTTCGGCACGCTAATTGTATTTTAGCATTAAAAAGATTCAATACCTATCAGAAAATAAAGTTATACTCTTATGAAAAAAAGAAATATTTATCTCCATCCTGTTGTCAGTATTTATTTTATCTAACATAAATGCTCAAAACGATGCCAACGCTGTAAAAGTTATTGAGAAGATATTAAATCTATCGCAAACCAACGCAGTGAAAACCAATTTCTCGTTGGCAGTACAATCATCCACAGTCGGACATCAAACAATGAAAGGCAGTTTCACAATGCAAGGCAGAAAATTTTCTCTCACTACCGGTGATATGAATATATTTTTCAACGGTAAAACACAATGGGCGTATCGCGAAGATCTGAATGAAGTTACAATAACCAACCCCACCGAGAAAGAATTGACAGAGACCAATCCGATGGCTATTTTATCGGCATACAAAGCAAAATCAACCATCAAAATGGTAAAAACCAATGCCACAACACACATCATTCAACTCACACCAAAAGATGCGAAATCGGATGTAAAAAAAATCATTGTAAGTGTAAACAAAACGAATAATTATCCGTTATCTTTACAACTCACGGATAAAAAAGGAACCGTTTCCACACTAACCCTTTCGCAATTCAAGATAGTAACAAAAGTTGCCGATAGTGAATTTACTTTCGATAAGAATAAGTACAAAAATGTTGATGAAAACGATTTAAGATAAGGTACTTTTCGATAAAAAAAGAATATAAAAAAGACATATAAACTATGAGTGAAAAAGTACGTTGCCTGATTATAGGATCAGGACCGGCGGGATATACAGCAGCAATTTATGCTTCCCGCGCCAATTTATCGCCGGTGCTATACGAAGGTATGCAACCCGGCGGACAGTTGACCACCACTACAGAAGTAGAAAATTTCCCCGGATATCCCGAAGGAATAACGGGACCTGAATTGATGGAAGACCTCAAAAAACAAGCTCAACGATTTGGAGCTGACATCCGTTTCGGGAATGTGACTTCCACCGATTTATCGGCAAAGCCCTACAAGATTACGGTGGACGGTGAAAAAACAATCGAAGCGGAAACGGTTATTATTTCGACGGGGGCTACCGCAAAATACCTGGGGCTTCCGGACGAAGGAAAATATGCCGGATCGGGTGTATCGGCGTGCGCCACGTGCGATGGTTTCTTTTATCGTAAACGCAAAGTTGCCGTAGTTGGAGGAGGCGATACTGCAGCAGAAGAAGCCACATACCTGGCAAATATTGCCGATAAAGTATATTTAATTGTGAGAAAAAACTACCTGCGTGCTTCAAAAATTATGCAAGAGCGCGTATTGGCAAATCCAAAAATCGAAGTACTTTTTGAGCACGAGACACTTGGGCTGACCGGCGACAAGGTGGTGCAAGGAGCTAATTTGATGAAACGACGTGGACAAACCGATGAAGAAAATGTACACATCGAAATTGACGGATTTTTCTTAGCCATTGGACATAAACCCAATTCCGATGTTTTCAAACCTTGGATAGAAACCGATGAAGTAGGTTATATAAAAACCATACCCGGATCTCCGCAAACAAATATTGAAGGTGTTTTTGCCGCAGGTGATGTTGCCGACCCACATTATCGTCAAGCGATTACCGCTGCCGGCACAGGATGTCAGGCTGCTATTGAGGCCGAACGATATTTGACCGAAAAAGGGTTGTAAAAACATATTTAATAGCTCTTGTCGAACGTATGAAAAAGGTGACTTATCTTAGAATATATCTTTTACTGATTGGCTGCGGATACTTTGTCTTGCCTGTCGGCGCACAAAAGAAACAACTATATTTCAGAGAAAACATACCGTTAGATTCTATCCGGTTAAGTGACCCGTGTATTATTGCCGATCAACAATCGAAGATGTATTATATGACCGGAACAGGTGGTAACTTGTGGAAAAGTAAAGATTTGAAAACTTGGGATGGACCATATATTGTAGCTAAAACCGATTCCACTTCGTGGATGGGTCCTAATCCGATGATATGGGCTGCCGAAATACATTCGTACAAAGGCAAGTTTTATTATTTTGCCACCTTTACCAATCGAAACATACAAATAGACACCGTAAAAGGAAACGTTATTGAGCGTCGCGCATGTCATGTGCTGGTAAGCGACAAGCCGGATGGTCCGTATCTCCCAATGAAAGATACCACGTATCTCCCTGCCGATAAACCCACACTTGACGGTACCTTTTGGATAGACAAAAACGGTAAGCCATATATGGTTTACTGCTACGAATGGCTTCAAAATTGGAACGGTACAATTGAAAAAATAGAACTGAAACCCGATTTGAGTGGAACTATTGGTGAAGGAAAAGTTTTGTTTCACGCCAATGATTCTCCCTGGAGTCGGGAAAAAGAAAACGGAATAGAAAAACCGAATAAAGTGACCGACGGACCATATCTTTTTCGTACAAATACCAGCAAACTGGGTATGATTTGGACAAGTTGGATTTATAATGTATATACACAAGGTGTTGCGTACTCGCAAAGCGGTACCTTTGAACGGACCATGGATTCAGGAAAAAAAACCGATAACACCTCCTGACTTCGGACACGGAATGTTATTTCAAGCACTGGATGGGAAATGGCTTATGTCACTCCACAGCCACAAAGAGGTTAACGGTCGTTATATCAGAGCTCCGCATTTGTTTGAAGTCGACTTGACCGGTGACAAACTTACGGTTGGTAAAAGATACCTACCGTAAGAGTGTATTAACACGTGCAAAAACATTAAAGTATCATACGTTTATTTCTAAAACTTCCAGCCTTTTATCCGCTGCTGTTCATCCCAAAGAGCTTTGTATAAACCATTAGCGGCTATCAATTCATCGTGTTTACCTTGTTCAATAACACTGCCTTTGTCTATTACAATTATCTGATCGGCATTGCGAATGGTATTGAGGCGGTGGGCAATCACTACTACGGTTTTATCTTTTACCAAGTCGTTGATAGCCTGCTGAATGTAAAGCTCATTTTCGGGATCGAGCGAGGCGGTGGCTTCGTCGAGAAGTACAATGGGTGCATTTTTCAGAATAGCGCGGGCAATGGAGATACGCTGTTTTTCGCCTCCCGAGAGCGTACTGCCGCCTTCGCCCACCATTGTTTTGTATTTATCGGGCAACGCATCAATAAAATCGTGGCAACGGGCTATTTTAGCTGCTGAAATAATCTCCTCTTCGGTGGCATCTTCTTTCCCGATACGGATATTATTGTAAAT
This sequence comes from Paludibacteraceae bacterium, assembly GCA_049840795.1. Classification (GTDB taxonomy): domain Bacteria; phylum Bacteroidota; class Bacteroidia; order Bacteroidales; family Paludibacteraceae; genus UPXZ01. The sequence goes on along the minus strand of JASGJK010000049.1, from coordinate 138,377 downwards.
GGTATCGTTAAACAGATATACATCCTGAAATACAATAGCAATATTGGCTAATAATTCGTCATTCTTATAAGATTTTATATTTTTTCCTCCCAATCGTATTTCACCGGCATCCACATCCCAAAAGCGGGCGATAAGGCGGGTAACCGTGGTTTTTCCCGAGCCGGAGGGACCAATCAACGCCGTAAACGAATGTGACGGAATTTTAACTGTAAACTGATTCAACACCTTTACGCTGTTGTAGCTAAAATCTACTTTATCGAACTCAATATCAAACTGTACAGGCATTTCTTCGTTTCCTTCGGGCAGTAGCGGTGATTTCCGAAGCGCTTCAACCCTATCAACCCCCAATTGCATATAATTCAACTCACCCATAAACATCAATGCCTGTATCAAGGGTTCATAAATGCGGGTGCCAATAACCAGAAACATAATGTAAAACGGCAGTGACAATGTTCCGGCAAACAGGAATGTTAGTCCGAAAAGCGTAATAAGTACCAAACCCGAATTCAGGATAAACGACGACAGAATCATAGTTGGTCCCGAACCAGCTTCGAGGCGGATACTGTCTTTCATCAACCTGCGAAAAACCTTTTCCAGCCGCTCGAAGCGTTTTCCTCCGATATTAAACGCTTTGATTAGTTTAATACCCTGCACATATTCTATCATTCGTGAAGCGGTTTCGACTTTGGATTTTTGCTGTTTTTTTCCGGTTTTGCGAATAATGTAAGTAGATATTTTTGCTAAAGGGAAAGCCAGCGGAATGACTAATGCTGCCACTAAAGCTAATTGCCAGTTAAAAAACAGGAGCATAAACAGGGCTACTAAAGGCATAGCGATGGCGCCAAAGAACTGGGGAATGAGGTGAGTGGTCAGTTGTTCGATATTTGCGTAATCGGTTACAATATACGCACCAATATCACCCGGGTCTTTGCTGTTGTAAAAACCCATCGGGAGTTTTCGCAGATGCGAAGCAATGCTCAAGCGCCCGTCGGCTGTAATGTTGTAGCCCTCGCTGTAAGCTGCAAAATAGGACTTATAATTGCCCCAAAACATTATCATCAAGGACACGAATAAGCTGATACAGGCATAAATAATGCCCTGAATATTCAGCGTTACTGCCGGGTTTTGCAAAGGTTCAAACATATACCAGATTACCATAATGGCAAATCCGTAAGGTGCGCCACGAAAAAATATTCCACCATTGTCCAGATAATCATCGGACGCAAACGTTTGGGTTCACCAAGCGTTGCTGAGTTCATAATTGCTTTGAATTTAGCCCCTCCAAACCTCCCCAAAAGGGAGATTTTATTATTCTGTTTTTCAGAATGTTGTTGGTATTTCTTGTTGCTCATAATGATTCATTATTGAAAATTATTTTACTGATTTTGAAAGTCCCCCTTGGGGGATTTAGGGGGCTTCTATTTTTTGATTGTCCATTCGCGCGATTGACTGTAAGCTTCCCACATCTGTTTGTAAATACCATTTTTAGCCAGCAATTCATCGTGCTTGCCACGTTCGGCAATTTCACCTTTATCCACTACCAGAATCTGGTCGGCACCGGTAATGGTACTCAGGCGGTGCGCAATCACCATCACTGTTTTGCCTTTGATCAGGTGCGAAAACGATTCAAGAATTTTTCCTTCGTTTTCGGGGTCGGCATAAGCCGTGGCTTCATCGAGTAACACAATCGGAGCATTTTTCAGAATAGCCCGCGCCAGCGCAATGCGCTGCTGTTCACCTCCCGAAAGATAAGTTCCGCCTTCGCCGACCAGCGTTTTATAACCATCGGGGAGTTTTTCGATAAATTCGTGACATTGGGCGGCTTTGGCAGCTGTCTGTACTTGTTGGAAAGAGGCTGTTTTATTGCCCATGCGGATATTTTCTTCCAGTGTGTCGAAAAATAACATATTATCCTGAAACACAAACGATACACTTTCCATCAGCTTTTCAGTAGAGATATTTTTGATAAATACTCCGCCAATCAGGATATCTCCACCCTGAATATCCCAGAAACGAGCGGTAAGCATAGCCACCGTTGATTTTCCGGCTCCCGACGGACCAACTAATGCTGTAACCGTTCCGGGTTTAGCTTTAAACGAAATACCTTTCAGTATAGGAGTTTGGTCGTAGGCAAACGATACATTCTGAAACTCAACCGACGAATCACGGGGTGACTGTGGCTTTTCAGGTTCGGCTATTTCTTCTTTGTTCAGAATTTCATCTACCAGCGTTACACCGGTCATATTCTGCATCATAAATCCACTCATCCACATCAGTTTCATCATCGGAAAAAACATACCACCACCCAAAATCAGGAACATCAGCGCTTTAGGCACAAAAACCGAATACGACGGACTGTTGACTAAGAAGTAGGTAGCTGCCGGAATCAGAAACAACAATACCGACGAGAGTATGGTGTAATAGCCTAAGTAAACGGGGGCATATTGCTTCGAAACGCCAACCGATAGGTTGCGATAATCATTGATATCGTTATTGAGCCGTACAAACGCATTGGTAGAACGATTGAAGATTTTCACCACCTGAATACCGCGCACATACTCTACAATACTGCTGTTCATACGCCCCTGCACTTCCTGGTATTTGGTGTACAACTCCCGTTTAGAAGGACTCATCATCATTACCGCCTGAAAAAGAATAGCGATAATAAACACTACCAGAATGACTAACGCCAAATGCCAGTCGGTATAAAACATATAGCTCAAAAGTAAAATGGGAAACACAATAGCTGTGGTCAGGTCGGGAATGTGGTGCGCTACGAACAGCTCCACACGTTCCACATCTTCCGACATAATTTTTTTGATAAGACCTGAAGACTTTTTGCTGAAAAAGCCCAGCGGTAGCCGCACCAATTTACGTGCAAGTGTCACTCGCAGTTCGTACAATATATTAAACGCCGCAATGTGCGACAACATGGTGGAAGCAAAAAGCAATAGTCCGAAAAGCACAATGCCGCCAATGGACATGTATGCCCAATGCCACACTAATTCCTTGTCAATTAATTCGGGTTGCGACGCATGTTGCGCCAATTCTGTAAGGATTTGATACACTGACACGAAAGGGGTGAATTGCGCCACAGCACTTAGAACAGCCAGTAGCACAGAGCCTACCAGCCACCATTTTTTTGTTCCGGCAATCTCGACGAGGCGGGACAAACCGGATTTTTGTTTTTGACCTGACATATTATATTCTATTTAATTTTCATTATTCTTTCCCAGCCGGCAGTACCAAAGGCAATGTACTCCGATATAAATTTGGTTATCTGTTCGTGCGAGAGCGAGTGAGATACTACTTCTGACATAATATTCACCCACATCGAACCCATGAAATGGATAAAGAAGGGTGAAATGTCAATGGAGATTTCGGGGTATTTTTCTTTCATGACAAGCAAATACTCCTGTCCCGTGAGGGTGCTCGACCGAATCATATCTTCACGGAAATTGGCATGAGAAGAGCCGGTAGATTTAAACAACAGTAATTGGAGATAAGTACGGTGCGATTCAATCAACGCCACCATTTTAAGTAATTCTGTTTGTTGCATTTGCTCTGAACGGAAATAGTCGATTGTCATATTCTGTTCACTGTTGTGATCCAGCATCTGTTGTTCTATGACCTCAAGCGTTGGTTTAATAATTTCGGTAAACAAATCATCTTTGTTTTTGAAATAATTGTAAATGTTACTCAGAGTTATTCCCGCTCTGGCTGCAATTACGCGCAACGATGCATCCTGAAAGCCATTGATAATAAATTCATCGCGGGCAATATCAATTATCTTTAACCGTATTTCTTCTTTTTGAATTTGCATAAAATGAACAGCGTTCTTTTTTAGCGCAAAGAAAGTTGGTTTTAAAATAAAAAACAATCATTAAAAGTAGGTATTTATAAGGGCTTGATGCCTACAATAGATGGTAAGAGTGTTTCTCTATTTTGTGATAGATTCAACTTAGGATATTGAATAAACGATTATTATAGATTTAGCTTTCCTTTTACGAGAATAGCACAAATCAATGAGATTTCGTAAAGATAATTTTCGATTTTTCTTCTTTATATAAATCAGTCCTGATAATATACTTGACCGGTAACAAACTTACCGTAGGTAAAAGGTATGCGCTTTAAAAGTATATTGATACGTTATAAAAATAAAGGACGTTTTAATCGGCGTCCTTTGTTTTCTTCTTGGTACTCGGCTTCACTATCTTTTGTGGCACATAATCGGTAGGAAGAAAAGTACCGACTCTATTTGCCGCGATTCTTCCGTCGAACATCACATCCATATTTGGTGTAGTACCGTTGAATCGAATGATACAGGTATCGCTCCTGAACATAACCAGTGATGTCTGGTCAATATCCCGTTTTTTCCACACATTCTTTTTATCTGATTGTTCGTAACTGTTTACGGTCAAATCGACAGGTGATCCGTTTTTATTACAGAAATAATCGATATGGATTTTTTGTCCTTTCAAACCTACAATCATTATTTCGGTAGAGTCTATCCGCTGAATGTAATCTTTAATATCAAAAAAAACGGATGTAGTATCGGATGAGTCTTTTGGGTTTACAAACGATAACAAATAGCCGTTTTCTTTCAGCTTACGGTTGAAAATCGATTGGCAAAAATGCTTTGATGAATTGTAATAAACGCTTTGTCTCTTCTTTTCATAATTTGCCTGTTGCGGTTTGGTAACCACATTGTACGGCATAAATCTATAATATGCCCAATAATTACACTCGCTCCAGTCACCCGATGTTTTGATTTCGAACGTAACTAAATCTACGCAAACATCATAACCCAAAAGAGGTAATTCAATGAATAAGGGTGTTTTACTTTTAGCCGAAAGTACTTGAAATGTTTCGTTATTTGTTTTTTGCTCAACGTAGTTGCTAACCGGAATGGTATCTACTCGGCGCGAGAAATAAAGTGCGTCGGCATTTTTGAGTATGGCGTTTTTCCCCCATTTATCTTTTCCTAAAAAGATATTTTTGAACTCCGCGATAATATCTTTTCTTTTACTTGTTCCTACAACTTCAATATCTGATAATTCTACCGACTTTTCATTGAGATAGATTTTGATTTTTTCCGTATTTATTATTTGGATTTGAATTTGCTTCACATCATATTGTATGTGGCTGACTATTAATTGGCACGGCGCCGCCACATCTGCAATTGCAAAAGCGCCCTTAGCATCGGTATAAGCACCTTTGGCGGTACCGTTAATATACACCGAAGCAAATTCAACAGGTGTACGGTCTTTGGCATTAAGTACAATACCCGAAATAGTATTTTGCGCATTAGCAGCTACGACAACACAAAATAACAAGCACGTAAGAAGCTTTCTCATAGGAAAATGTATTTTTATCGGTTAAATAAACCTATTACACCATTCCCGGTCACCGTTTCGGCGTTTATGTTTATCGTTTGACAAGAGCTGTTATTAAAAAACGCAACAGCGGCATTCCCCTTCTCATCAGTTTTCACATCGGGATTCCAGTATAACGTACGACGGTGGTCATAAACATCAGGACTCATTATATCATAAGGAATGCTATAAAATTCTTTGACGAGTGAATAGCCCTGAAAATTGGTTTTTCTGATGCCGGCTACGGTTTGGCGCGTAATAAAGTTCTTATTTGAATAAACAAACACAACCACTTCATCCCCTTTCAACACGCGAGATCTTGTAGTATCATACATCAGTGAGGTCCCTTCTTGTTCTTTTATCGAAATCATCCTTATATCATCAATGATAGATAACGATAGCTCTTCATAAACAGATAGCGGCTTTTTATCCGAGCTATCTAAGTGGGAGAACAGCGTATTGTTATTGAAGCAAAATATAACGTTTTTACTTTTATATCTCGCCTTTACATAGGTGCCATCCACAATTTCGTAATCAAAATAGGGATTTATCTGTCTGAGATAATCCAATAGATTGTCCGGCTTACGTTTTTCACAGTCGATCAAGTTATCCACCAAATTTTCGACATCGTAAACAATGGAAGCATTCCTCAGCCCCTCTCCTTCTATTTTTCGTTTCCTGTTTTTTTCAATAGTCACTTCTTCTATCAGTCGTATTTTTTCGGCATCACTTTTCTCCTTCATCAACGAATCTATATTTAATTCTGAAACATTGGAACTATTTTTATCTGAATTTACAACCGCTTTATTTTGGTCTGAAACGAACAGTGCCGGTATTTTTTGCTCTTCTAACGCATACGTTCTTGTTGGCGGATTAAAGCGTCGGTCAAGAATGATATTGTTCTCTTTGCGTTTATCGTTTTCCGTGGTTCTCGAATCGTCAAACTCTGTCTGCCTAAAAAGTCAACAATCGAGAAATAAAATTTTCCTTCTTTATCGGTCACGGCGCTACCGTGCTGCGATGTACTATCGCTTGTGAGAAACATCAGTATATTCACATCCGGTTTTGGTTTGTTGCGAAAAAAGCGACTTGACCGTTCCTTCGATATACAACCCTTTTTCTACCGGATGTTCCATCTTCAAAGGGTCGATGCCGGTCATTTCTTTCCACACGTAACGACTCCAACCCTGTGTGAGCATCAGTAAATCCAGCGCTTGTTGATGTTTTCTGTCATCGCTCTCGAAGTAATATCCCAAGTTTTTCAATGTAGCCTTTCAGATCGGATGCAAGAAGTATATTCGTCAAGATATTATCTTGCATAAGGGGACGTAAGGTGTAAAAAAAATGTCTTAACCGACATGAAAAATCGGTGGACAGTGAGCGACCGTTTTTATCTGCAAAATTAAAAGCCAACGCGTATTTTTTAAACGGTTGATAAACTCGATTTATTTTGAGTTACCTGTATCTTCATTTCGCTGTGGTGGTTGTTAAATATCATCCGCTCTCCCATCACCTCTCCTTTATCATTAAAAAGCGTTATCTGCGAAACACCCGAAGGCAGCATATTTTTCTCGGGAACGAGAGATAAACCGTATTTTCGTCATTCGTCCAGCCTATTTTTTTAAAAGCATACAGCGCCCCCCTGCACGAAATTGCCAACCCTATCGAATCTTTCGGTGCGTTATCGCTTTTTTGTATAGATATATTTATTTTCTCCTTGTTATAGGCATTCACATTTATCACGTATCCTTGCCGAAGCACCTCGGGAATAGGAAACTTATATTCTTTGTTTTGAAAAACAACCTTTACCGTATATTTTCCCGAATCTGGACATAATGAAAACATTCCCGAGCCGTTATACGCCGTTGAAAATGTAGATATTAGTTCTTTTTTTTCGTTGTAAATTTCGCCGGTTACATCTGTACCGATTCCTTTGTTTGAGATTGCCTTAAACGCAACTACGGAAGTTAGCCCTTTTACCAGGTTTCCGCCTTCGGGGTAAAAATTCATCTCAAATTTATCCGAAGTAAGTTCCTTTCTTACCTGCGGGATTCGTTGTGAATAAGGTCTTTCTGTGATTGTAGGTTTGTACTTTTCATCTACAGGTTCATCGCATACGGCAAACACGCGCGAAAAATAATTGTCGTTCCCAAAATTGAGCATATAGCGGGTATAAGCCCTGACTTCATAATATCCACCGTAATTATATTTCAATAAATCAAATTCGCCGTGGCATTGTCCGTCTTCTATTTTTAGTTTTTTAGATTCCAATATATTGCCCTGGGAGTTTAACAATTCCACATACAGTACTTTGCTCATATTGGAGAGCGCATTTCTGTCGGCACGCGTGACGTAAGCTTTAAACCAAATGGTTTCGCCTAAAAAATAACTCGTATTATCAAAGTGAAGATATACTTTCTCTTGCGGAAAGTTTTTTGAGAAGTTGACGTATTTATTGACGTAAGACGACAGTTGCTGTCCGGGCAAATAATTGGCACAAAAAAAAGATACGACAGCCACGCAGGTTATAAGTTTTGTTTTCATTAGGTATAAGATATTGCAACTAAAAAATAAGCTGGTTAATAGTATAGGGAGTACAGTATTCTGTTGGTTATATGTATATATTTTCACGCATTGTCCAAGCTCTTTCTTTAAGATGCGAAGGACGCTGTGTGAAAATAACGTACCGTAGCGGATTTCTTTACTCGGCTTTATCGTAAGCCTCTAAAGCAGCCGGCAGGCAACTCGCAACTCCTTTTAAGCCGCAGACGGACAAAGTGATTAAAATTGCATCTCGAATTTCGTCTCTTGAGGCGCCTAACTTTTTTGCCATCTGTACGTGAAAATAGACCGCTGTAGTATCACCCATTGACGATTTAATACCTATATAAACCAACTGCTTGGTTTTTGGATCTAAGCCCGGTGTATCCTTAAGCGCGTCTATAAGCCCATCAAAAGCTTTTGCAACTTTCGGCGCTTCATTCTGAAAAATTTCAAGTGGATTCATATTTATTTTGTTTATGAGATTAATTGCAAAAAACCATTTATCCTCAAGCCGGCAGTTGTTTTTCCGGCAAATAACTTTGTTTCCGGTTCATTTGCTTGTGGTTAGTAAAAACAACATTCGCTATCTTTTACGGTATTGGTTTTGGCGTACCAAAATTAAAAAATAAATCTTAAATTGTATTTTTATAACAAGGCTTTTTTTTTCTTTGAGTAATTTGTCTCCATTTTTGACGTATTTATAGCATAAAAAACAGACAACTATCCTTATTTTTGTAAAAAATAAATAAAGAAAAACATTCACTAATCTAATTTTTCTACAATTCACAACAAACATGAGTCGTAAACTTTTCATAATTTCTTTCTTGTTCTTAACAAGAATATGTTACATAAGCGGACAAACTACCAGTATTAGTAATACTTTTATTGCAGAACCCATTCCTGACAGGACGGTATTTTTTAATCTTCCCGATGAAGGAATATCAAAGCCTATCATCTGGGGATTGGACTTAGCCTGGCTTAGCGAAACAAACATACACCGCGGAATAGCATATATGGGACCGGATAAAATAGACGTTGTCCGCTCTTCATTTACCCCTACCGATTCGCTAATTAACGGTGATCTAAAAACAAATGAACTGACCACCCTCAACAAGCGATTAGACCTTATCGCTTTATTGGGTTCCAATACCAAAGTGGTACTTAACTGTGATCACCCCAGCGTAAGTTCATGGTACATAGGCAAAGCCTCTCGTTGGGCACAGTTGATTGATGTTACCGTGAGACGCCATCAGGAAAAAGGACGTACGGTGGTTTCTGTTTCACCATTTAACGAACCTGATTATGGTTGGAGTCAATTCTCCGGCTCCAATGGACAATACGATTTTTATAATATTGCCGGCGAATTGCGAAATAATACCCGTTTTGATAATATCCGGATATGCGGCGGAAATACATTAAATTGCGATCAGGCATTACCGTGGTATAATTATTTGAAAACCAAATTAAACGAGGGGAATACGCATCAACTTGCCGGGAGTTTCGATAATTACGTTAATTTTTATCAAACGGTTAGAACAAATGGGCATCACGCTACTAATGATGAGTTACACAATGTGATGGAAGCAATGGTGGGGGTTGAATATGGTTTGCAAACCGGTATTTGGTGGGGAACAGCCGAATATGCCCGTAGCGAATTTGTCAAAGCAAGCTATGGCAAAAGGCTTGGTTACGCCGAACATCGTCCTAACTGGACAGCAGCATCCGTATATCGCCATCCCGAAGGAAAAATACAGGCATTCGGAGGCACGTCGGAACGGCAAGCCGTAAAAACTACGTATCGTTTTGTATCCAAAGACAGAGATGTTTTTTTTGACGGTAGAGGACCTCAGCGTGAATACACTATGGTGCTTCCGGGCGGAACCGGCTATCAGCAAGGACAAACAAATGCCGAGAAAGTAGTCAACATTACTTGGGGCGATGACATACAACCGGTCATTAAAGGAAAATATGCGCTTATAAACCGTAAAAGCGGCAAGGCAATGGAGGTATTACTTGGCTATACTACCAACGGAACGAATATCATACAACGCACATACAGTGGAAAGACCCATCAACAATGGTTTGTAAATCCGGTAGATTCTACCATTGGCGGTGATTTCAGCTATTTCACCCTCATAGCGGTGCATAGCGGTAAAGTCGCCGATGTAAATAACTTTTCGTTATCAAACGGTGGCAATGTACAACAATGGGAGTTTAACAAGAACAGTAACCAGCAATGGTTTCTCGAATATACCGGCGATGGATGGTTTTACATCAGAAACCGCGAAAGTGCGCTATGCTTGGAAGTAGCGAATGAAAGCACTTCGGATGCCGCCAATGTACAACAATGGGAAAAAGACGGCGGATTAAATCAACAATGGCGACTTTTGCCCATTGATTCTCCCGTAGAATTTACAGCGCCAAGCGCACCCGGCAATTTAGTGGCAACTCCAAATGCTGAATCCGTTCGGTTAGACTGGAATGCCGCCATTGACACAGACGTAGCCGGTTATTCCATATTTCGTTCGGAGACTTCCGGTGGACCATACAACACCATCGCGCGTGACATAACATCAACCTCTTTTGTAGATAATACAACTACGCAAAACGGACAATATTACTATGTGGTAAAAGCGGCAGACAAGTCATTAAACCGTTCCGGATACTCAAACGAAGCAACGGCAATCACTACCGGCTCTAATAGTTTAGTTGCCCATCTTAAGTTTGAAAACAATCCGATGGACAGCACCATCAATTTAAACCACAGCGCAATTTTTGGAGGGGTTTCTTACGTTGCCGGGAAAGTTGGTGTTAACGCTATATCATTGAACGGTTCGAGCTCATTTTTACAATTGCCCTCCACTTTAGCTAATCAGCGCGAAATAACCATTGCCGCTTGGATATACTGGCGTGGGGCTTCGGGATGGCAGCGTATTTTTGATTTTGGCAATGATCAAACCCAATATCTGTTTTTAACACCCAACACCGGCGGAGGGCAAATGCGTTTTGCTATCAAAAACGGTGGTGACGAGCAACAATTAAACACTAAACCCTTGTCCATCGGAAAATGGGCGCACGTTACCGTCACGCTGGGCGAAACCGCCGCGCGCATTTACGTCGACGGAGTATTAGCTGTCGAATCGACCTCAGTCACCCTGCGTCCGTTAGATTTCAAACCTATTTTAAACTCTATCGGACGTAGTCAGTTTAGTGATCCTTTGTTTAATGGATACATTGATGATTTCAGAGTGTATAATTACGCGCTGTCGCCCGAAGAAGTAAAACAAATTGCCGGATTATTGAGTGATGTAAAAGAGGTTACGTCCAATGATGAAAAGATTTTATTGTTAGCGCCTGTACCTGCCGATAATGTATTACGTGTAAAATATTTACCGACAGAAAACAACTATTCTACCAATATCCGGATATCCATATTTAGTATGGATGGTAAGTTAGCATTAAGTGAGTGCATTAAGCACCCCAGCGACATAGTACTAAATGTGTCACAACTACCATCCGCTACATATATGCTTCAAGTAATCGATGGAAAAAACACATTTACAAGAAAAATAATTATCCATCATTAGTAGTACTTCATCGCGACCTGTAAAACAGGCTGTATTTTAATCGTAAAATAACTGTCGCTCCAAAGCGCAGGTAGCATTTATCATTAAAAATGACTTGCGCTCCAAAGCGCAAGCATCATCTTACATTATATTGGGGTTGCGCTTCGGAGCGCAACCCCAATATAGCTTTAAAAGCCCGCGTCGCTTTGAAGCGACGATCAAAAATCAAAACAAATTCGTTATAAATAGTTTTTCTACATTTAGCCATAAAAGTGCAGGATATCGGCATGGGTTAATTTTTTCCCCGATAGAACGTAAAAACCGTTTAGTTCATCGAAAACAAAATTATTTGCCAGCAGCGCTTTACAAGAAGCCACATTTTCCTCTTCCGGCTGAACCACGATACCGGCTGTTGCCGATAGTCCGTGAATTCGTTCAACCAATAATCTTATTATTTCCTTGCCATATCCTTTTCGCAAACAACTTTCTTCACCTATGAAATAATCGATACTGTAAAGTTCGTTCGGTTTATCGGCAACATACCACTCTTCCTGCGCATCGAAACAATCATAATACTGGCAAAAACCAATTGGCACATCTTCTCTGAGTACGATAAAATGATTTAAAAAACGAAAAACACCGTTTCTTTCTTTTATTTCCATAAGCCACTCATCTGCATCGTGATACCACTTTAATACGTGTTCCTGATGCAACCAATAATCCAACCGGCTTACATCGCTATCTTGTACTGGAGTTATATGTAGCATATTTGTTCTGAGCTATTTATTTACTCTATATTTTAATTTACAAACACCTTTTTAGTTTATTACTGCGTTTATTTTTCCCCATAGTTCATCATCAAAGCCAGATACGGCAAAGTTCGGATTTGCCGGATTAGATGCATCGCCCATACGTACAACCACCATTTTCTTGCTTGGTATAACGTATAGCCGCTGATCGCTCGCTCCCATGGCGGCATACATATCGGCAGGGGCATTAGGGACTAAGGCACCTTGAAAAACCGTTTGTTCTCCGGGTACCATAAACTTTGATTTCCCGTTGAGCCACCAAAGGTATCCGTATGAGGGGTTTATTTCTTGTGATGTATTTATACTTTCGGTAAAAAAAGACTCGTTCACAATTTGTTCGTCTTTCCATTTACCCTTATTCAGCGCCAATATACCAAATCGCGCCATACTTCTTGTGGTACTATGATAAATGGTAAAAATCGTCCCAAAGTTCCAATAGCCATCCATCCCTATTTTGTTTTTTATTTTCTCGTTAAAATAGGTTTCAAACGGTTGGTTGCTTGCATTGGCTACAACATCCGTCAGTTTTTGAAAGATATTACTGTAGGCCCACCGGGTTCCGGCATCGGCTACATACGTCAAATTCGATTTAACCACATATTGCTTGGTATCATCGTTGCCCGACGTCATGGTAAGTAAGTGACGTACCTTAATCAAATTCTCTTTCGTCAGTGGCATACTTGTCCATTCGGTTCCCAGATAATCCGACGCCCTATTATTGATATTTAACAAACCTTCTTGTTGGGCAATTCCGGTTATGGCTGAAACCAACGTTTTACCGGCACTGTTCCACTCCCATTCCGCAGATGATGTATGTCCGTCAAAGTACTCTTCCAACACTATTCTACCGTTTACAAGTATCATAAACGATTTTGTATGTTTTTGCGCAAGGTAATCTTTCAATGGCTGAATGGCGCTTTGATTCCAACCCATTTTTGCAACAGATACGGTCTCCCATTCATTGCTTGTTGCAGGTGGAAAATACATTGTTTCCACAGACGGTTCATTGATATTATCATCTTTGTCACAGCTTGACAAGGCGCACAACAACAGTAAAGAATAAATTAGTGTCTTCATACGATAAAAATTAGTTATTTTAAACTTATAACAAACGTATCTATCTTTTATTACAAATTGATTCGCTTTACAAATCATTTTTATTTTCTTACCGTTTTGACTTTTTAGTATTTAAAAGAGTTTAAACAATTAAGAGAATAATTTATTTGACTTACTCTAAAGTTTAGAAGCTGTCCATGGAATTTAAACAAAGTTGGTTTCATTACTTTATACACTTATGAGCATAGCTATCGGTTTGATTTACCATTACATAAACGTTTTTGGTAATGAAGCACTGTAAGCGACACCTCCAAAATCCGGAATGATATGTTGATTCGCATATTTTCAGCATTCATTGGCAACAGGTATTCCAATTTAGCCAGATTGGTTGATGGTTTGTATTTCTTCAATAATCACATAAAACTTTCCATTTATCTAAATTTTGCTTACTTTTGTAACATAATAAATAATGAATTCGTATGATATCTAAAGTTATTGGTTCGGCAATGAAATACGGTCTGATTATAGGCTTATTTTTTGCGTTGAATTTTCTTTTTGCTCTTTCGGGAAATGGCTTTTTAGCGGTATTGAGCAATCTTATTCTGATAGCAAGTATCGTTTTTGTTTATCGTTTTGCTATTCGGTACAGAGAAGCTGAAAATAATGGAACTATAGGTTACGGACACGCCTTTTTATACATTCTGTTGCTTTATTTTTTTGCATCAATTCTTTCGGGAGTTGCGGTATTGGTTTATTGTAAGTTTATCAATCCCGCCTACTTAACATCTATTATCGAAGATCCGAATATGCAAAAGTCACTATCGATGGTTACCTCTATGATGGGCGTTTCGGAGAAAGAAGTGGAAGAAACTCTGAACCTCCTCTTATCTCCTACTGCTTATGCGTTGCAATATATTTGGGGGAATACATTTTTGGGAGTAATTGTGGGATTGATTATGGCTATTTTTGTAAAAAAAGAAAGCAATACAATCAACAACTGAAAATACGTAAACATTAACTAAAATATGGATATATCAATCATCGTTCCGCTGTACAACGAAGAAGAATCACTTCCAATACTTTATGAGTGGATAGAAAAAGTGATGAACGAAAATCAGTTTAGCTACGAAGTGATTTTTGTAAACGACGGCAGTACGGATAATTCATGGCAAGTAATTGAAGCGCTTCAACAAAAGGCGCCGAACAATGTCAAAGGGATAAAATTTCGGCACAACTACGGAAAATCACCGGCATTATTTTGTGGCTTCAAAACTGCTGAAGGCGATGTAATAATCACTATGGATGCCGATTTGCAGGATAGTCCTGATGAGATACCTGAACTTTATTCGATGATTACGAACGACAACTACGATCTGATTTCGGGATGGAAAAAAAAGCGTCATGACGCTAAGCTAACAAAGAATCTTCCATCAAAACTGTATAACGCCACAGCCCGCAAAGTAACCGGACTGAAACTGCACGATATGAATTGTGGCTTGAAAGCTTATCGCAAAGACGTAGTAAAAAACATTGAAGTGTATGGAGAAATGCACCGTTATATTCCGTATTTAGCTAAAAATGCAGGCTTTACAGTTATCGGTGAAAAAGTGGTGGAACACCGTAAGCGCGAATTCGGAAACTCCAAGTTCGGATTAAATCGTTTCGTTAATGGGTATTTAGATTTAATTACCCTTTGGTTTATGTCTAAGTTCGGCAAAAAACCGATGCACTTTTTCGGGTTGGTGGGTAGCCTGATGTTTCTACTCGGCTTGGTGGCTGTAGTAGCCGTAGGAACAAACAAATTGATAGCCATTATAAATCACACAAGAGCGCCATTAGTTGCCGAAAGCCCTTACTTTTACCTTGCGCTTGTGGCGATGATATTGGGTACATTGCTTTTTGTTACCGGATTCTTGGCTGAAATCATTACCCGCAATGCGCCGGAACGAAACAATTATAATATTGAAAAAACAATTTAGTTCACCAACCGTTCACAGCCATTGCTATTAAAGCAACAGGCTACGGTATATTGTGACTAAAACGTATTTCAAAATGGAAGATTATAACTAAAAACAGATGAAACAACTTCTTTTGGTTGGCATCGGCGGTTTTTTCGGAAGCGTTGCAAGATATTTGGTCTCCAAATTAAATATCTTGTGGTCGTATACGATATTCCAATGGGAACACTCACAGCCAATGTGGCGGGAAGTTTAATCATTGGATTCTTGACAGAGAGCATTCTTAAATGCTGACTGGATGAATCATAACTTGAGGTTACTTCTGGTTGTAGGCTTTTGTGGAGGTTTTACCACTTTTTCGTCGTTTACCGGAGAAAATTTTGCATTGATTCAAAACGGTCAATACGGCACAGCCATTTTATATACCTTATTAAGCGTCATATTAGGTATTATTGCTGTTTTTGCAGGCTATTATATTTTTAATAAGGTGATGTAAAATAAGTGACAAGTTATGAATTAGAAGTTAAACACTAATCACCAAATATTTATACATTTATACGTTAATTATTCACAGTACATAAAAAACTATGTGGACAAACATACTTCAATACACCATTCCTGCCGTTTCAGTCATTGCTATGGCTTATCTGCTTATCAATAAGTTATTGAAGAATGAAGAAAACAGACGTAATTTTGAGCTGATGAAACTGAACCAACCCATTATTACGCCAATAAAATTACGAGCTTACGAAAGGCTGATGCTTTTCTTGGAGCGTATTACTCCCAACAATATGCTTCCGGGCAAAGTGCAACCTACTATGTCGGCATTAGAATTTCAGAGTGTATTGATGAACGATATCAAAAAAGAATTTGAACATAACTTTGCACAACAAATATACATCAGCTCCGAACTTTGGGAATCGATAAAAAATGCAGAAGAAAACATTATCCAGTTGATTAATCTGTGTAGCGCACAATGTCAGGCAGAAGACTCGGCTGCAACATTAGCCACATTGGTAATTCAGGTTTACAACAGCAAAGACGTAACCGCCATTGATGCCGCCAAAGAACAACTAAGAAACGAAATAGCTAAATTCACAAAAGATAACGCGTGAATTATAAGAAAAACATTTATAAAAAATGAATAGAAAACACAACATATTATTGTTCTTAATCGGGCTATTGGTTTTAGGATTATCAGCTTGTAGCAATAGTGACGATACCTGTCGAAAAAGTCGGTCGGTCAGCGCGGGAATTTATTTCTATAAAGACACCCTCAACATAAATACCGGCGACACTGTTAGTTTGGCGCTTTCTGTCGATAGCATCACCGTTTATGGATTGGATGTCGACTCTATTTTATACAAAAATGTAAAAAAGGTATCTAATATTCACGTACCGCTCAATCCGTTTGCCGATGAATCGAAATTTGTAATAAAAAGCAATATGATCTACGACACATTAACTATTCGTTATACGCAGGAGTACCAATTTTTATCTTTAGAATGCGGAAGTGTACATGCGCAACACCTCAGTTCAGTTTCTACTACCGGGCATTTTTTCAAAAAAACGACGATTTCAACTTCGGAAGTAAATACCACAACAACTTCAAGCAATGCGACTAACATTAAAATACATCATTTTGTTAAATAGTTTCCTTTTGTGTGGATTTTTTTCCCAGCTTCGGGGCGAAGAAAAAACGACACCACAAAAATTCCGCTATATCAAGGCTTTATTGTAGAATGGGATGCCGTTCCGTTATTAGAGGGCACACTCAACGGTCGTGTCACTTACGGCGTGCAGGGAAACATCCAGTTTAACCTGAAACAAACCTATTTTCCGGTGATAGAAATTGGGTATGGCGCTGCCGACAAAACGTTGCCCAATCAAGACGCAACCCGTTTTATGGGAAAAGGATTATACGAAAAAATAGGTATTGATTTTAACCTGCTAAAACAAAAGCCGGATAGTAAGGCGTATGGCAACTTCTTTCTGGCTGGTTTACGCTTAGGTACTACACACTTTAAGTATGATATGACAAACCTAAGTGTAGGCGACGGCAATTATTGGGGAGACCCGCAAGCCATCAATGTAAATTCGAGTACTTCCACCAAATTTTGGTATGAATTCGTCGCCGGCATTCGGGTAGATGTTTACAAAGGTATAATGATGGGATGGAATATTAGAAACAAGCATTTATTAGGAGGAGTTTCCACCGACGGCAAAATAGCCCCTTGGTACATACCCGGGTACGGCAAAAACACAAACTCATTGTGGGGTTTTAGCTATGTGATAGGATACAGATTTAAATAGAAATAACAATTATATATTTTACTATGAACGCAATTCAAGACTTAAACAAAGCAGCAAACAATTTACGAATTTTAGCCGCATCGATGGTCGAAAAAGCAAAATCAGGTCATCCAGGCGGCGCTATGGGAGGAGCCGATTTTATAAACGTACTCTATTCCGAATTTTTGGAATACGATCCAGAGAATCCACGTTGGGCAGGCAGAGACCGTTTCTTTTTAGATCCCGGACACATGTCTCCGATGCTTTATTCGGTACTTTCATTTGCAGGAAAATTTTATATAGATGATTTAAAACAGTTTCGCCAATGGGAAAGCATCACTCCGGGACATCCGGAAGTAGATGTGGAAAGAGGCATTGAAAATACTTCAGGACCGCTGGGACAAGGACACACCTACGCCGTAGGCGCTGCCATTGCAGCTAAGTTTCTCAAAGCACGCTTTGGTGAGGTAATGAATCAGACCATTTATGCTTATATTTCGGATGGCGGCGTTCAGGAAGAAATTTCGCAGGGTGCCGGACGCATTGCCGGGCACTTGGGACTGGATAATCTGATTATGTTTTACGATTCCAACTCTGTACAACTATCAACCTTTACACAAGCGGTTACGAGTGAAGACGTGGCAAAAAAATACGAAGCTTGGGGTTGGAAAGTGATTGAAATTGACGGGAATAATGTGGTAGAAATACGTACAGCATTATCCGAAGCTAAAAAAGAAAAAACAAAACCGACTCTTATCATCGGAAATACGATAATGGGTAAAGGCGCCGTTGCCGGAGACAAAAGTAGCTACGAAGGAAAAGTGGATACTCACGGAATGCCGCTGGGCGAAACCGGAGCCGACTATAAACAAACTGTGGAAAATCTTGGTGGTGATTCCGAAAATCCGTTTGTGATTTTTGAAGAGACAAAAAGCATCTACGCCAAACGTGCCGAAGAGCTGAAAGAGATTGTGAAACAGAAAAAAGCCGTTGAAAGCGCTTGGGAAGCACAGAATCCCGATTTAGCCATCAGGTTAAAAGAATTTTTCTCCGGAAAAGCGCCCAAGGTTAATTGGGACACGATAGAACAAAAACCAAATCAAGCAACACGCGCTGCATCTTCAACGGTATTGGCTGTTTTAGCAGAGCAAGTGGAAAATATGATTGTTACCAGCGCCGATTTGAGCAATTCGGATAAGACCGACGGTTTTCTCAAAAAAACCAAGGCTTTTACCAAAGATGATTTTTCAGGGCAGTTTTTGCAATCCGGCGTTGCCGAGCTGACCATGTCGTGCTTATGTATCGGTATGGCATTGCACGGCGGTGTTATTCCTGCCTGCGGAACATTCTTTGTTTTCTCCGACTATATGAAACCTGCTGTTCGTATGGCGGCTCTGATGCAACTTCCGGTGAAATTTATCTGGACGCACGATGCCTTCCGCGTAGGTGAAGACGGTCCAACCCACGAGCCGGTAGAGCAAGAAGCACAAATTCGCCTGATGGAAAAATTAAAAAATCATCACGGAAAAAATTCCATGCTGGTATTGCGTCCTGCCGATGCTGAAGAAACCACCGTTGCTTGGAAAATGGCAATGGAAAATATCAATACGCCTACCGCTTTAATACTTTCCAGACAAAACATTGAAAATCTTCCGGCTGAAAACCGCAAAGAAGCAGCTAAAGAAGCAGAAAAAGGAGCATATGTAGTGAAATGCGACGGAAATCCCGACGTGGTATTGCTGGCAAGCGGCTCAGAAGTAGCTACATTAGAAGCCGGAGCAAAACTATTACGTGCCGAAGGAATAAAAGTTCGGTTAGTTTCCGTACCTTCGGAAGGACTTTTCCGTTCTCAATCGCAAGAATATCAAGATCAAGTTTTACCTAAAGGAGTGAAACGCTTCGGCTTAACTGCCGGACTTCCGGTAAACTTAATCGGACTGGTTGGTGAAAACGGTAAAACGTGGGGATTGGAATCGTTTGGATTCTCTGCACCATACAAGGTGCTGGACGAGAAACTCGGATTTACTGCAGAGAATGTTTACGAACAAGTAAAATCTCTTATTGGTTGATTGGTTGATTGGTTGATTGGTTGATTGGTTAACCAATATCCAAAAAACAACTTTTAAGTTTAGCTAATCAACGATTCAACCAATTAACTATTCCAACCAATCAACTAATATCCAAAAATGGATTTATTTTCAATTATTATCATCGGTATCGGACTGGCTATGGATTGTTTTGCCGTGTCAATCACTCAAGGCATTTGTTCTGTAAAACTAAAAATTCAGCCTGCCCTGAAAATGGCTTTCTTATTTGGTTTATTTCAGGGAATGATGCCGTTAATCGGATTTTTTGCCGGGCAAGTATTTGCCCGTGAGATGAAAAACATCGACCATTGGGTGGCTTTTGGTATTTTGCTGTTTATCGGCGGAAAAATGATTTATGAAAGTTTTAAAACAACAAATCACGACGAAGAAAATTGCATCTGCGATCCGAATCGTTTAAATTTTCCAGATTGATTGTTTTAGCCTTAGCCACAAGTATTGACGCTTTGGCGGCAGGTTTAATTTTCGTTTCATTTCCGGCAAAAATATGGCAAGCGGTGGCTATTATAGCAGCTATTAGTTTTACGGCATCTATGATTGGCGTAAAATTTGGTCATAAGTTTGGTCGAAAACTGAAAATCAATTTTGAACTAATCGGAGGCATTGTTCTTGTCGGTATAGGCATTAAAATTCTTATCGAACATTTGTTTTTTTAATACGTCTGAAAACAATTTAAGCATTCCGATACTATAAAAGCGTATATTTTCTAACATATTTGTTACAATTACAATAAAAAAACATCAATTTATTTATAAAACCACCTCTTTTAGCAAAAGTTTTCTATAATAAATAAAAAACCTTATCTTTGCAACAGATTTATCTACAAAAAAATAGAATTAAAAGGTTCATAAACGCCTTATTATTTAAAACCTTACCAAAGATTGTTTACAGTTTATCAGATAATCAAATTGTAAAAAACCTATCCTGACTTTTCTATTTCACGGCAAAGAACTTGCATCATAGCATATTACTATGTTAATATTTATTTTGACTATTTCTACAAGTTCAAATTCGCCGTGTTATAAATGACTGTGTCACTTAGCGATCAGATAAGTAACCATTTATTCGAAGTTTGTTTTTGTTTACTTATTTTTACTATTCAATCGTTATAAAAATAAACTACTTACTATCTTATATATAAAACTTTACAACTAACATATAAACTATACTCACATATTTGCTTTTAAATCCAGAAATTATGAAACAAAAGATTCTATTATTTATACTGTCATTATCCGTATGGGTGGTAAATGCCCAAATTTATAACAGCAACGGTACCTATACCGTACCCGCAGGAGTAACTTCTATTAAGGTGCACGCTTGGGGTGGTGGCGGTAATGGTGGAACACGCACAAGCAATAGCGGTGGCGGTGGCGGAGGAGCTGGCGCTTATTCTTATTCGGTAATATCTGTATCAACAGGAGAAACATTAACCATTACCATAGGAGCCGGCGGTACAGCTGGTGCCACTGCCAGTAACGGTGGAACCACCACTGTTGTAAGAAGCGGTACAACTCTTGTTTCAGCCAATGGCGGCACAGGGGTGGCAAGCAATATTACTACTGGCGGAGCTGGTGGCACAACTGGAGGTACCGGTGATACAAAAACAGCCGGTGGTGCTGGTGCTAATGGTAATAGCACAAGCGGCGGCAAGGGAGGAGATTCTCCAAATGGCGGTGCTGGCGGTGTTAGTATCACAACTCAAGGTAATGGTTTAGCAGGAAATGCTCCCGGTGGCGGTGGTGGCGGCGCGTTAAGGACATCAACTTCCACTTACACAGGAGGGGCAGGAGGAGTCGGCGCTGTTATTATAGATGATGGTAGTCTTGTGTATTGGGGTTCCGGTTCACGGGATTTGTATCCTTTGGGGGCTACGGGTGTAAGAGCATCGCTTCAGGTACGAAGTGGAGACTCTCAGTCATTTGACCCTTTTCCTACGCTCGGTACGATGTATGTATATTTGAAGCAGGGCGAAACCCTTTATCTGGGTTCAAGTGCGCAGGGAAAGACTTCTACAGATCAATCTCCTAATAATTTTACCGGTACAATTAATGTTTGGGCTCCGGACGGGACTTCTTTCACTTCAGGGACAGCAACTACCGGACTGATCGCAGACAGAACACAGGAGCTGGCTGGACCTTATTATTCTTCTTCAGTAAGGGCAGGTGGATATACCCCTTATACTATACCGGCAAGTGATGTTACCCAAGCCCGTGAAGGAATCTGGAAAGTGGAATTTAAGGCGGCCGCTGATCCTACTGCCAATGGTATTACCACTTATACTGCTAATGTTGGTGCAGCCACCTGGACACAGCCGGTGGCATC
The DNA here is from genome assembly GCA_049840795.1 of Paludibacteraceae bacterium. Taxonomy (GTDB): domain Bacteria; phylum Bacteroidota; class Bacteroidia; order Bacteroidales; family Paludibacteraceae; genus UPXZ01. Next base: position 116,347 of record JASGJK010000049.1, on the reverse strand, counting down.
TGGAACTAATACTTCTACTCAAAATCAATCGCTATTAGTCGCTTTCGATATTTCGGTAGGTAAAAAAAATGACGCGGGGACTCTTATACCGGGCAGGGTGTTTTGCAATACACTGAATATGAATATGCCTATTGCCACTCCGGGACTTAATACTAAGGTGTACGTGCTGACCAATGTGGGCTATGTTTATGAGGTGAAAACACAGGATTTAATAGGCGGTGGATTTAACTTTTTCTCCAACAGTAAAGGGATAAAATTAGGAACAGATACAACTTCGGAAGCGAGTTATAAGAGCGAACCTTATAATAATGGCTCTTCCACCAGTTTCAACAATGTTGCTCCTTATATTAAGAGTCCTATAACCCTTGACAAAGGCACTGATATCACACACAAGATTTTTTTCCAAAAGCCTGCAAGCGATATGCCACAGTTTGCCACACAAGCTAATGGCACGGTAACTTCCGACAAAAATGTATGGTTGCGAAAACCGGTAACCGCATTACCTACAATAGATGGGCTGACAATCAGGGGAGCAGAATCCAATGCCGAAGGGATTATCGGACCGGATGGCGCGTATGTTTACTTTAAATCAAATGTTGCCGGAAAATACGAGGTGAAACTTAAGTTTGGAGACATTTATACGGATAGGATATTGAAAGGATATTGTGTAGAAGGTACAAATTATGTACTGTGGGATGGAAAAGATGGAGCTACCCCGGCTATCTCTATTACGGATAATGCCTCCATCAGTGTTTCCGGTAAATTTACTGCTGCCGAAGTGCATTTCCCTATGTTTGATGTGGAAGCTAATCAGGGAGGAACTGTGATTCAATTACTTAATCCGGCAGATTTAACTACATATTCATTGCAAAAAGATACGGTATATTGGGATGATACCAATATTACTAGTACTGCTAATAATGGTGCTTCAGAGCCTAAAGTTAATAGCACAGGGGGAAAATCAAGTAACGAAAATGGTCATAAATGGGGAGTTGGAGTTACTAATTTATCGGGTGCTTTTGGTAATGACGCTGTATTAGACACTTGGGCGTACATTCCCAGTAATGCTATGACTACCAATGTGTCTACCTACCAGGCTAAAAAAATCGACCTTGCCGTAAACTCCATTAGTGCGAGTTCATCAACCGTATTTGTAGGAGATCTAATCACCTATACCGTTGTAGTTGAAAATAAAACCGGCACTGATTATATTGATGCCGTAGGTGCTAAGTTCGGTTTCAAGGCGCCTGTCAATTTCCATATTACGGGATATACGTTCAGTAACGGTTCTCAAACTTCCAATGTAGAAACCAACGTTACAGGTATCGGCACGAATATATTTACCTCCACGCTGGACATTAAATTAGGAACTACGGTCACCTATACCATCACCGGTTATATGGATGTGGATCCGGGCAATGTTACCGCCGAAGCATATATTATCCGTCCGCCGGATGTGAGAGATATTGACGCTACAAGTAGCAACATAGGCATTCCGGTGGATCCTTACCTCGAATGTAACGGAGGAGACTCAGGAGCAGGATGTAATAATATAAAAACAACGAGTGTGATAGTGGTTAAGGCACGCCCTGCCGCCTATAATGACATCAATCAGGTGCCTGCAGGTGTTACCGCCACAGGCAATATCCTAAGCAACGACAGCTATACAGGCACCGCCACTATTACCACGCCACGATATTACAACGCGTCGGGTACATTAACGGCTCTGACCTTAGGTTTGGGAACAGATGTTTACACAGCGGACGGGACTCTTGCAGGCAAACTTACGCTCACCACCACCGGTACTTATACCTTTGTACCCGCAGCGGGTTTTACGGGCGACGTGCCGGTATTATATGCCATCACGGATGACACCGGAGTTACTTCCAATACGGCATCACTCACCATCAAGGTACTTCCGGCTGTTAATCCGGGCAATAACCCGCCCGTGGCGCAAAACGACACCTACACCATAGAACGCGGACAAACAGCCACCGTTAATGTGCTGGCAAACGACAGCGACCCGGACGTTGGAAATACGCTTTCGGTAACCGAAGTAAAAGCCAAAGGAAGCGGAACTGCTACCGTAACACTTACCGGCACAGCACAGAACATTTACGCAGCCAACGGTACAGATGTTATCGGTACGGCTTACGTAGATGCTTCGGGGAAAATCGTATTTACGCCGGCGCCGAGTTTCACGGGCAATGTACCCTTTGACTACACCATATCCGACGGAAACGGTGGTACCGATACCGCCACGGCTACCGTAACGGTGCTGCCAAACACTACCACTACCACAAAAACGGTAAACGCGTACGACGATTATAGAACCACCACCAATACAGCCGTATCAGGCAATGTATTAAGCAATGATTTGGGGACAACAACGATTAGTGTAAAAGCCGGCTCGGTTTTATTTAATAGTGCAACGGTGCCACTCGGCACGTTGACTACCCTTGAAATATCGGGTACAACGTGTGGTAGTATCATCATACATTCCGATGGTTCTTATACGTTTACACCCAAGTCGGGTTACACCGGCACTGTACCGCCAATTACTTATACCGCTACGGACGGCACTATCACAGATGCCGCTACGCTAAACATTACCGTAACCGCCACAGCGGAAAATCATCCGCCGATAGCCAATCGGGATGTGGCTACGGTAAATCAAAGCGGTAGTGTAGCCGTAAAACCACTCTCTAATGACTCCGATCCCGATGGCAACGCGCTGACCGTAACTGAGGTTAAGGCATATACAAATACTTCGGGAACACCGAATGCTATCAGTACGAACAGTGGTTCACCGACAAACGTTTACGCAAATCCTGCCGGAACCATTTTAGCCGGAACGGCTTATCTGAATACCACTACGAATGAAGTTGTATTTGTAGCTGCAGCCACCTACAAAGGTACTGTGCCGTTTAGCTATATCGTTTCGGACGGACACGGAGAAACCGCTACCGGCACCATTGATATAAACGTATTGGGAGCGCCGGTATATGCCAACGACGATGCCAAAGCCGCACCGATGAACCAAACCATTACCATCTCTAATCTGATGGCTAATGATACGTACGAAGGCGCTACCGTACCTAAAGTGAGTCAAATCACTTATGTAAGCGATGCTACGGGAACCAAAACTACGGTAACTGTCCCAAGCGGAACTACCGGTACAACAGTAGAGGTGTATCAAGGGGGCGTAAAAGCAGGTACGGTTAAGGTAACAGAAAGCGGTGAATTGGTATTTACCCCCGTTACGGGATTTGTAGGCACCGTTCCGGTGGAATACACGCTCTCTAACGGCACCGATACCGATAAGGCAACAGCTTATCTCACCTCACTGCCCCAACCCATAACGCAATTTTGGGTGGGTAGTACAAATGATAATTGGAATACAGGCTCAAACTGGAAAAGTGGAAACGTTCCAAATGCGGGAGATAATATTACGTTTGCCACCGCCGCCAATAATGGAGCAGGAGGAGCCGCCAAAAACGATTTGGTTGTTCCTGCCAGTCAGGAAAAAACCATCGGAAATTTGGTCAATGAATCAGACAAAGCCTTGGTTATCCCACCCGGAACAGGCGTAGTAGTTACCGGCTCAACCATAACGGGATACAGTGATGTCAATAACCCTAACAGATTGGTCATTGAAGCCGATGGAGATGCTACCGCAGGTTACACTCCTAACGGCTCGTTTATCGTATCAAACGTCAATCCTTGTAGTTACACCATTTACGGTACCGTGCAGCTTTATGCCAAAGGATACAAAGGTTCAGAATATTCTTGGGAAGATAATATCGACGGAAGCCCGACAAAAGGCACCATATTCAAAGGATCTTACCATTGGCAGTTCTTTGGCGTGCCTGTGGAGAGTATAAAGGCTAATCCCACTTTTGCCGGAAGCTTCCTGCGTAAGTACAATGAAAAGAAAAATGCCACGGATTCTTATTATAACAAATGGGAAACCCTGAACAATGACAGTGAGCTTACCGATTTCACAGGTTACAGTATCACTCAGGATGCCGCCAAAATCATTGAAATAAAAGGCGCGCTCACACTGTGTGACAAAACTCTTACCCTCACACACCAAGCACCGGAAGTAGCAGGCAGCGGAGGCAGCAATGAGTACAACAAACGTTACGGATTGGGACAAAACGTTTTTGGAAACTCGTTTACAGCGGCATTGCCGGTAAATAACATTGAATTTCCAATCGATGGTTCAGTAGAAAAAACGGTGTATCTATACAATACGGCATCGTTCGGTGTATGGGGAGGTCTGGCTGTTGCCGGTACTCAGACGGGTACAAATGCGGGGATGTATATCAGTATTCCGGTAGAAACAGCACCGGTAATGGGTTACGCAAACATTCCTTCTATGAACGGATTCCTGCTGCGTCATATCGGAAACGATGACAACGACAGACAGGTAACATTGAAATATATGAGTTTGGAAAAGAACACCAAACCACAAACGGCACCGGGAAGAAACAGGGTAGCGAAAGAAGACTTATCCTATCTGGAAATCGAACTGAACAGCGCTTCTACAAGTGATAAACTGTGGATGTTCTCTCAAGAAGGTACTTCAGACAGCTTTGACAACGGATGGGACGGGCTGAAATTCTTCGGTACACCCACAGCGTTTATCTACGCTCCTACTCCCGACGGGAATATGCAGGTGAACACCACAAGCAATCTGATTGGTTCGTACATCAACTTTGCTGCAAACGAGGATACGGAATATACCCTGACAGTAAAAAAATCAAACATCGAACAATATTACACCGAATTGTATTTAGTAGATAGGGTTGCAAATACCGTTACACCGTTAGACAAAGAAGAGGTAACCTATAAGTTTATTGCGACAAACAGCGGAACGGATGTAAAACGGTTCCAAATCAGAGGAACGGTAGTCGATGAAAATCAAGATAATCAAACTACATTAACAGCTTATGTAGCCAATGGAAAATTACAGTTTGTCAATAGCACACAAGAAGATGCCAAAGCTCAACTGTTTGATCTTGCAGGAAAAAAGATTACAGACAAGACAATCTTCCCGATGACTGACGAAACATTGCAGATAGCGCTGCCGAGTGGAATATATTTGGTGAAAATGAGCGCCGGAAAATATCAAAACACCGTAAAAGTCATCGTAAAGTGATTAAAAATAAAACAGACTGAAACACAAATTTAAGAACAATAAAGTAACATCGCATATAGAATGAAAAATAAATTATTACTGATGCTCATTATCGGTTCGATGGGAACGGCAGCTTATATTTTTTTTAATAACCTGCACAAAGCAAAAAACGAAATATATTATTCCGTAACGGGTGAAAACATACAAGCTGAAAGTTCGCGGCTTATCAAGAAAGAAAATACTCCGAAGAGCAGCAGAACGGCGAAACGAAGCAATGTGTGCGCCAAAAGTGCCGCATCGTTCAACACCGGTCGTTTGACAGACTTCGAGACGGGCACAAATTATTCTGCGGCTACCACTCAATACGCAGGCAAATCGCCGATAGGCAGACGTGCAAAAGACGAAATAGCATCAATAAACTCCGATTCTCCGGGAATGATGCTTGCACAGGCTGTTGGCACAAGAGGGAAAGCACCGCAGGAAAACACCGGAGCGGGAGGCAGTATGCATTACAGTGATACCGACAAAGGCTCGCAATCAGGCAGCTTGCAAAAAGCCACCAACAACAACAACGATATCATCATCGATCCGGGCAGCGACCCCGACCCTGACAGCCAGATACCTGTGGGAAACGGAATGTATGTGATGATAATTTTGATAGGACTGTACGGTGCGTTCGTATTCTACAAAAAACAGAATTAAACCAACTATACTAAAATGGAAGAAGACGATTTCAAATGATTTGAAATCGTCTTCTTTTCCTATATACTGTATCAATTAAAGCATTCTCACCATAACCTCGTTATCCAAAAATGTTGCAAGTGACAGCTTCACTTAGCAACTTCGGTTTCCGGCAGATAGTGAAGCCGTTACTAAATAGCTAAATTAAGCTGCAAGATGTCAGGGCTACGCCCATCAAACACTACTGTAACGGCATTTTCTACAAAAAAGGCAGGGCTTACCCCCCATTTATCCTAAAGAATATCACCATTATAACATAATATCTTTGGCACGGTATTTGATACGAACACGCCGCAAAGCAGCCTTTTACACGAAGGATAGTTTATCGCAAAACATCTTTATAACCACTCATTCATCTCTTCACTTTATGCAAGCACTTTCTCTCAATATAAACACTTTACATGTTATTGATGCTCACGCGTTGATAACATTGGAATATTCACCAAAAAGGGATAATCAGCAATGCGCATACGCAACAAACATCAATCCATTACGCGATATTTCTGCTCAAAATAATTCAATAAAAACATATTTATAAACACCCGCAGGACGAAGACAATGTTTTTGCCCCGCAACATATCAAAACTATTTCGGTACGAAACATCTCTAACTATAAATTCTTAATTCATAATTCACAAAACCATGCCATTAAAGTATTCATTAACAGAAAACCTGCTCACCGAACGCCCCGATGATTATTCGGCGCAAACCCACAGTGCGGAAAGCTATGGTAAAGAAAAATTTATCAAACGTTTGCTCGGAAAAGGAACGTTAGTTACAGAAACCGACGCCCTGGCTGTACTCAATATTATTGAAAGTACGGTACGCGAAATCACTCTGGAAGGCGGCACCATCAACCTGCCGCTGTTCAACACCTCGTTTTCTATTTCGGGCGTATTTGAAAGCCCGCTGGACATGTTTGATGCCAACCGCCACAAGCTGAACGTGAACATAACCAAAGGAACCTTGCTACGCGATGCGGAAAAGGAGGTGACTTTTGAAAAAACCACTTCACCGGTGCCTCAACCCCAGATTCAGGAAGTAAAGGACAGCGTTTCGGGAAAAACCAATGAAACGCTTACACCCGGAGGTATCATTGAAGTACGTGGATACAACATCAAAGTGGCGGGTGGTGATGCTGCCGCAGGGCTATGGTTTATATCCGAATCAGGCGCCGAAGTGAAAGCAACAATACTTGCACAAAACAAACCCTCGCTGCTGATTGCCCAAATACCCGTACTGGCGGCAGGCAACTGGCAAGTGAAGATTATAACACAATATTCCGGCAGTAACATTCTGCAAGTACCCAAAATATATGTTTACCCCAAAGCGCTGGTAGTAACATAAGATAGAACCTCTAAAAAAACAGGTTTATACCGGAACTGCTCCGGTCGGTTTTCTAAACTTTGTTAAAGAAGGGGTGGTCAATAAAATGCCGGCAATAAAATAAGACATAATCTTATACCTGTGCAAGAGAAACTCTTATGCAAGACATGAGAGTTTCTCTTGCACAGGTATAAGCACTGTTCTTATGTATATGTAAGAATACTTCTTATACGTATACTTAATTAACAAACCGTTTGAAAAACTAACCCTCTTAGAAATAAGATTTTAGAGCCGACCCCCATCTCAATGTCGCTTATATAGTATTATTGGCACAATAACCAAAGGTGCACAAAACTGTCATTATAAATCACATAAACTAAAAATTATATTCAGCACTTATTTATGAATAAACTTTATTTAACTATTCTCATTTTTTTCATGTTACTCTCATCCCTTGTCTATTCGCAAACAGCCGAAATTCAAAAAGTAACATATTTAAACACAGGGGCTATGTACGTTAAACTCGGGGGAAGTAATGGGGTCGCTCTTTATGTCCCCAATGCTATGCGGCAATTGGGGAGCAATGTAAGTATCGTGCTTAACGGAACTGCTGAAATTGGAGGCAACTTCTATCAAGATGCCACAACAAATGTTTTTAACGTAGGTACGGACACAAAAACTATTTCGACGGGTAATTTCCGTTTCGGAGGAAATCTCACGGGAATGAAGTACATCACAACCCAATCTGTCGACCTGAATACGTTTGACAGAGGAGCACATTACGTAGCTTTCCCAAACGTCCAAATGGCTACCAACGATTCTATCGTTGTGCCGGGCAGAATGGGGATGGATGCAACCACGCTAAAACGCTACGGCACATACACCGACGGACAGATGATTCTCCGTTCCGAGGTAGTTGGTTCTAACGCATACGATGCCTCGTTACGTATTACCGGTGCCGGTTCTACTTCCTCCAATCTGGTAACCCCCGGCGCCGTAATTGTGGAGCGTGACATGACCCTTTACCGTCCTACCGGAAGCGGAACAACGCAACTTTTCGGGTTTGCCACACCGTTTGACAATACGCAGCTTTCCGGTTATTTCGCAGGCAATTGGGTACGCCGCCCTGTTGCCGATGCCACAGGTCATACTACCTATATATATGGTAACAAGGATATTTCTCCTGCAGACGGTATCATTGATATGGATCAGTACGTTTACCTTGCCGCTGAAAAATTAGTTCCCGCGCAGGCTTACCTCATCAAACCCCGTCCGCAAGGCTATTCTTATTCGAACTTACAGACTACAAACGGTTTGTGGTACACGGCAGATGATGCTTCGGCATACGATAAAGGGAAGTTCTACTTTAATGGAAAAGTTTATACGACATCTGCATACGACGAACAGCTTTTTGCTAAAGACGAGCTATATTCCAAATCAATCACCTCCGCCGGCAGTACGATTAATCTGTTGGTTGGTAACTCATACACAGCACCAATATCTACAAATTTGCTTGGGAAAGCGATGGAAAATTCCTCTCTGACATTCTCTCCTTACATCTATGTTTATCCCGCAGGTTCGGCTACTTATGTGCCAAAACAAATAACGGGAAGTGGTGATGCAATTGTGGTAGCTGATATTACTGAAATTCCGGCAATGAGTGTGTTCATGATAAGAGTAAGTAAAACCCAAAGCGGAGCAGGTACCGGCACTTTTACGCTGGGAAAAGAATTACTTCGTCACGGTGATGTTTCACACAATAATCCGGCAGCAGTAAAATCTGCAATGGGAGCACCGGCACTACCGGCGGATAAAGTCATAAATCAAGTGGTTTTCAGCATTTCGCCATCCACCAACACCAATATCTACGATTTATCCGCCATAGGTCTTCGCAGCGATGCCGTAAGAGGAAGCGATAATTATGATATGCAGAAAGCGTATGTGAATGATGAACAGCTATTTCAACTATACACAACATCCGAAACCGGTACTAAATTAGCTGCAAACGGGCTTCCTTTGGAAACAGATACCATATCAATGTTATTTAAACCTTCAACTGAAACTCAGCAATACACATTAACCTCCAAATATGATGAAACGCTTCAAACCGAAGGTCTTTGGTTATTTGACAAACAACTTGGCAAATGGAATGATTTGAAAATAAACCAAAGATACACTTTCAGCGCAGCCAAAAACGATAATCCTAACCGTTTTCTTATATCATTCAAGATACCTAAAGAATTAACCGACGATTCGTCAGGCACAAGCAATAAATTGGATATGTTTTATGCCGCAGGGAAACTGCACATAAACCAATTGACCGAGTTAGACCTAAATGCCACCGTCACTATTTTTGACCCAAGCGGTCGTTTGGTTTATAGCTCAAAAGTAGAAACTTACCCGGCAATGACGATTAACGCCAATCAGTTTACGTCAGGAGTATATATTGTTCAGATGAGAGGGAAACATTCAGGAATTGGAAAATTTGTAATAAAGAATTAATACATATACGACACAAGAAATTACATATAATCATGAAAAAAAGTTATTTAGTTATCATCATAAACACATTATTGATAAGTGCTTTGCTTTTTGCTGTAAAGATATCGGTTGATGACAGTAAAATGGGATTAAAAGGTTACACTAAACAGAATCATTCTTTTTTCTCAACATATTTATTTCCTGACGCTAATATAAATACAATAGTGGAAAAAAATAACAGAAAAACAATCAGAAACCGGCACCATTTTAATGAAAACCAAAGTAATCGATTAAATTATATTTCGACTGCCCCTTACCCCTATGGTGAATTAACAGAAAAAAACAATAATGGCAGAAGACATTATTCAATATGGACAGATGCCCAAGTACTCACAACAACAAACACAAATAGGTTAATCTCAAAGGTAAAGAGCAACAAACAGTTTGAATATTCCTCAAATAATTCAGCAGTTGTTACCTATTTTGGAAGACAAAACAGGCTTGAAAAATCCGATGTTTCCATATCTGCAAACAATTTAGCTTATAATCAAACTATAAGCCAACCTCAATTAACAATAGGCGGTGGAGGAAGCGATGACGAAGATTCCCCTGAAAGTGGCGGAGGAAATGATAATGAAAACGGATATAATGACGTTCCGGTAGGAAACGGAGTGATCACAATGGGATTATTAGCTGTTTTATATTCATTAATCCTATTCGCCAAACAAAACAAACAATCACAATTTAATCAAAAATAAATATTTAAATACTTATTATCAATATGAAAAAAAAATTATTTACAATCATTTTAATTTTAATCGCAATCTCTCATGGGACTTTATTAAATGCCCAAGTAACTATCGGCGCTAACACCGAACCGAACAAAGATGCCGTTTTAGACCTTATCAGCAATGATACAAAGGGTTTGCTTTTACCTCGCGTTGAGCTTACGTCCACTACTGTTGCCGCTCCGGTGGGTACAACATTTACCGCCGGTATGGCTGTATATAACACAAATACTGCCGGAGACGTAACTCCCGGATATTATTACAGTGACGGCAACAAATGGGTACGTCTTGCAAATTCTGTAACTATCCCTTCAGCGTGGCTGCCTGGCGGTAATACCAACGGCGCGCTTAAAACCATTGGTACCAATGACGCTTTCGATTTTCCGGTAACCGTAAATAACACCGAAGCTATGCGGGTTATATGGGATGGAACTAATAACACTACCCAAATCAGCCGTGGATACTACCGCCCCAAAAAGAGTAGCCTCTACCAACTCGAATTCCACTGCGGCGAAACAATTGGCAAAATTGACTGTTGTCGGTGGTGATGCCAGTATTAATAGTATTACGGTAGGATTAGGTGGTGGGCAAGAGCCTACTAACACAGCACTGGGATATAGGACTCTCTACAATGCGAATACAGATCCGTCCGTCGGAGAAGGAAGTGGATGGAACACTGCTGTGGGATGCGAGAGTTTATATAGCCTTACAGGTGGATGGGGCAATACAGGGGTAGGCCGGCAGGCTCTTTACAACACTACTAAATCTAATCAAAACACAGCAATAGGTAATGAGGCTCTATATTATAATGTTGATGGATATTACAACACAGCTACAGGCTACCGCACCCTTTTAAAAGATGCACATGGATCAGCCAACGTTGCAAATGGGGCTTGGGCTATTTACTCGATAGAAGGAGCTGATAATACCGTAATTGGAACAGAAGCTATGAGAGCAACAACTGCAGGAAATTATAATACTGTAGTAGGGCGTGGAGCAGGCTGGAAAATAACTTCAGGAAATAATAATTTATTACTGGGGGTACGGGCAGGAAATACTTCAACTACAGGAGATAATAACATTGTTGTTGGTTCCAACCAGAATTTAGCCAATACAACCGGTTCTAACCAACTCAATATCGGTGGAGCTATTTTTGGTACAGATCTTACTGGTTCTGTAAATGCTCCAACCGGGAAGATTGGTGTTAATCAGCCAGCTCCCAACAGTACTTTAGAGGTCAAAGGATCGTTTGCTACCAGTATTACCGTGGTTAATACTACTGCTATTACCTTAGATGAGTCTCATCACACATGGGTTTATAATGGTACAGGTACGGCAGCAACCATCACCTTGCCTGAACCCGGCACTTGTAAAGGCCGTGAATATAGAATTGTGAATGCAGCTAATGGCGCAGGAGTACCTGCCATCATCACGCTGTCTCAACCGATTTACGTAACTCCGGTTAATTCTATTTCAACATTAACACAGGATTTGACAAATGGATATGAAAAATTGTCGGGTATAGGTCATTCCATACTTATTCAAAGCGATGGATTCTTATGGTGGTATGTGGGTAACTAAAAACCTGCTTTGTTGTTAGTGACGGCTCCACTTGGCAATGTTGGTTCTCGATAAATAGTGAGACCGTCACTAAATGCCTCGAAAAGACTAAACAATAGAGATTATATAAATTAGAATGTTATATGTTTAATATACAGTGGCTTTCAATTCCCCTAAATCCCCTTTCTCCAAAGGGGACTTTTTGCATCGTAAGTATTATTAAAGACATTCGTCCATTGTACTCCGCATTCCCCCTTAGAAAAGGGGGCTAGGGGGATTGATTTTACTTTTAGCTGATTATCAATGTTATAATCTTCTATTCTATATAATTTCTAATAAATAAAATGAAGAGTAAACTATTTTTAATCATCATCACTGCTTCGTTCAGTTTTGCCGCGCTCACTGTTTAATAACAGTGGGAAAGCAAAGAACGAATTGCGCAACCCTGTAACAACGAGTTTCGTCAATCGGAGCATTTTATCTGAACACAGAGACAACGCCTCTAAAATAAAGCGTTAGAGTAACAGACAATATAGCAATAACTTGTCAACTACATCGGGCGGACAAACGACGGCTTACAACAAACACACATCCGACGAATTATCAGAAGTGGCGCAATTAAATGCTACTACAGCACACAGAACATCTATTCATCCGTCAGAAAGAAACGCCATATCGAAACTTCCGATTTTGCGGACGGGTCTTCGGTGATTGCTTCTTCTTATGCAAACGGTAGAAGAAATAGCGGTAACGAACAAACGGAGTTATCGGCAAAAGCATCGACGTTTTCATCAATCACAACAAGCGCTCCGATGGGTGCTCCGGTCGAATATTGGTGGCACAATCATCGTTGATCGGGGAGGAGACCCGAACCCGAACAGCCAAATACCCGTAGGAAACGGAGCATACGTATTTATCGCATTAATATCCTTATATTCAACATATAAATGGGGAAGAAAAAAATAGAGACAAGATTAATCAGCTGACTGACAAACAATAAAGCGAACTTAAAACAAGTTCGATCTTTTTCATAATTCAGACCAATACGCGGTTGTAAAAACAAAGGTAAAGTCATCTCAGATTAAAAACACAACGTTATTAATCGACACAATTGTCTGTTTTAATATAAATATTGTCTGTTTCTTACAGTTAAAAAAATAAGTTTTTATAATACTTTTGTTGCGAATTATGTTTAATATCCTAATTCAGGTTGTTTTATATTTTATTAGTGGTAAATTTCAGCTAATGAGAGTACGAATACATTAGTCTTATTGTTTGTTCGTCACATTTATTATTGATATTCTTTTACTTTTTCCTACTATTCTAATGTACTTATGTACTCCAAAAGTTAATTCCATAAGATTAATGTGGATTCGTTAATTAGGAATTTTCTTATTGATGTCTATTTACTTGTTATATAGCAAATGCGTAGCTATATCCTTCCGACTAAAATGCCATTTTTCCTTGTGTTAACAGTTTATTAAATAAACGACTATCTCTTTTAATATACTTTAACTATACATCGTTGTTCGATAACAACTTTCACTTCTCTTGGATTGTTTCATTTATTGTCGATATTTAATCTACTTTCGATAATTACCATTCGTTTTGAAGTTCTTCTATTTATCTGTTGACTTCGGTTTTATTTGAGAATAAAAGTAAAGTCTATGTTTTTGAGATTTTTAAGTGAATTATCCATTTATATCTACATAATAGCATAATCACTAAATGAATATTATTTCTTTGAAGATAACGCTAACAGACACTAAGGAGCAAACTATTTAACCGCCTTATTACTTAAAAACAAATAAACACTATATAAAAAACGAATAATATAATGATCAATTTTGGTTCGTTTTACTTTTACAAACAAGAAAAAAAGAAATGAACATGGATAAAAGAGTTATAAAAAGAAGAGTTAAGCAATTTATTTTAATCACCACTTTCTTATTTGGCGGTTTATCGGCATACTCACAGTCATCCTCTTTTGTATTAGATATTTCGGGGATGAACTTGCAGTTTCTGAACGTTAACAGAACTTTGATTACTAATGGCGGCAATAACGGATTAGCAGCCGGTTCGGTATGGAGATACGACAATCTGCTCACCACAAACGGCATTACCATTTATGGTAAGATGACCATTCTTAGTACTACGAATGCCACTATTACTAATTTCGATGACGAATCGACAGGGCTTCCCGGTAGGTTTCAACCAAGGATAACTACTACCGGTGGAAATGGTGTAGATGGTTATATCCTGTACCAGATAGAGTTTTTTGAAGTTATTACCAACAATAAAGTATATATTTCCGATTATTATTTTACTGCGGTAGATATCGATGGAGGTAGTACTTCAAATAATAACGGTGAATTTGTGGAAGTAGGCGGATATTCTTCTTACCAAGTGGATGCTACCAGCCAACTGACTGTTGAGCAGACTTCCGAACGTACGCGCTTCCGTGCTATTCCCAAAGATTTAGATGGCGTAACTTTCGACAATACAGCTTCATTTATCGCCCGATACGTATTTCCTTATACCAAAGTTACGTTCGCATTGGGATTTCGTGGTAATGGAGCCAGTCGTGAAAATGTCTACTCAATTTGGTACAGCCGGCGGCACATTCAGCAACCCCACTACGACCAAGAATCCACAAAAGTTGCTTTATATTACTAAAACCTGCGATACCGATAAATTTGTGGCGGGTTCAACGCATAAATATACCGTCACTATTGAGAATGCCGGTAGCGTGGCTGATTCAGTGAAACTTTCAGACCCCTTACCGACAGGGCTTACATACGTGCCTCATAGCACAAGCGTATATATCCCGGCGGCAAACAGTACCGAAACAGTTGCCGACAACTTTAATATGCAATCGTACGCATCGAATAGCGGAACTATTCAATGGCTTGGCGATTGGGTGGAAAGCGGCGCCGATAACACAACTTCTCCTACTGCCGGTACAATTACCGTTACTGCCGGAGGTGTATTGCAGTTATCTTCAACAGCCACAGCTCTAACAAATGGAACACTCATTGAAAGAAAACTGGACTTAAGCCGGGCGGATAACGCTACATTGACTTTTGATTATACACAAACCAACTATACTGGTATTTTAAGTATACAAGTATCCAAAGACGGAACTGCATATACCGAATTAGGGACATTATCCGGCGCTACATCAGGCACTTTTTCCATGACAATCGCATCAAACCTGTTTTCAACTCAAACACGAATACGTTTTACAAACGCGAGTGGCTCAAGCTGGACGAACGGCAGGACTATTACTATTGACAATGTAAAAGTTACTTACAATTACTCATTACCTGCTGTAACTAAAACAAACGCTCTGTCCGGTGGAACGTTATCAAATGGCGTACCTCCTAACTTACTGACAGATGCTGATAAAATAACCCTGCTACCGGGTGTGAAAGCAACACTTACTTTCGACGTAGCTGTAAATTGCAATGCCTCCGGTACAATAACCAATACAGCCACCGTTACATGCCCTAAATTATACAATAGCTCAATATCTGCGTCACATACAGCAACTGTTGACCCTACAAATGTAACAGGAGCCAGCAGATGTGGAAACGGCACCGTAATATTAAGCGCTGCCGGCGCTACAGGAAATCAAACATACCGATGGTACAGTACCGCTTCAGGTGGTACGCCCTTGGGTACCGGAAGTACATTTACCACTCCGAGTATTTCATCGTCAACCGACTATTATGTGTCATTCTACAATCCCGATACCGGATGCGAAACCGGACGTACAAAAGTTACAGCCACTATCTCAGCGGGGATAAGCGGAACAGGAGTTATAAGTAGCAGTACCGGGCAAAATGGGGTGGCCAGTCAAACTCCGGAGAAAAAATCCAACAACTGCGACAAATAATACGGAAGCAGGAAAAATAGCTTGGACAAGCTCAACCTTAACAAATATTATTACTGATAATGGAGCAATGGTTACAGCAACACTAGCTGCTAATGAAATATCAAATAATCTTGATATAACAGGATTCGATCTTTCAGCCATTCCTGCTTTATCCCAAATTGTAGGTATAAATGTCATTGTAAATAGGAATGCAGGAATAGCAAGCAGAGTGTTGGATAATACGATTCAGTTACTAAATAATGGAGTTGCTGTCGGAGATAACAAAGCCACAACTACAACTTGGCCTACAACTTCCGATGGAGAAAATGCAACCTACGGTGGAGCTACCGACACTTGGGGCAGAACATGGAGCGTAGCAGAATTGTCAACCTTAGGTTTGAGAATCCAAGCCAAAAGAAATACAACTGCGGGAAATATTGCTGCCAATGTGGACAATGTGAGGGTCACTGTTTATTATTCCTCCTTTGGCGATGACCAAAGCAGTGTGGCTTTCACTGTTTCCGGGGTAACCGGGGCTACCGGTTACACATGGACAGTACCAACAGGTGGCACTACCATTACATCGGGGCAAGGCACAGAGAATATATTCGTCAACTTTAATAATGCCAGTCAATTAGGTACATACGATGTATGCGTAACGCCAAAAGATGCTTGCGGAAACGGAACTCAAATCTGTAAATCAATAGCAATCACTAATAATACGAACAATGAAATTTCCGGCACGGTTTATAATGACCCTAACGGTTCAATATCCCCCGAAAAAGTAGATGGAACTCCTGTTTCTACTGTTGGCGGACAACAACTTTATGCTATATTAACAACCAATTCCGACAGTAAAGCGCTATCTTCTACTGCCATTGCATCCGATGGAACTTATAAGTTTTCATACCTTACAAGTACCACCGCTAATTATTATCGTATATATATAAACACCAAACCTTTTGGCGATGCCAGCGTTGTTTCAGCCGGTTTACCGGCAGGAGCTGTTTTTAATGGTACCATAGATAATAACGATACTAATTCGTTAACCGGCGGTAGTTCTACAAACGGTTATATTACAGTTACCGCAGGAAATAACACAAATAACACCAATGTGAATTTTGGTATAAAAATTAACAATCCCGTAGCTAATAACGATGATGCAATTATAAACGAAGATGCCGTTGCCACGATTAATGTACTCACAAATGATGCTCCAGTTTCTCCCGCAACAATTAATGCATCTTCTGTTGATTTAGACCCAAATACCTCCGGAATACAAAACACATTAAACACATCTAACGGAAGTTGGAGCGTTAATAGTAGCGGCGTGGTTACTTTTACGCCAATTGCCGATTATTACGGAAAAGATTCCATTAATTATACTATTAACGACAGTAACGGCTATTTGTCCAACCCTGCGAAAATTGTAGTTACCGTTAATCCTGTTAATGATGTGCCTTCCTTTACCAAAGGTGCAAACCAAACAGTGAATGAAGATAGTGGACCGATAACTGTAAACGGATGGGCTACCAATATTAAGTAAAGGACCTTCAAATGAATCTTTACAAACAGTGACATTTATTACTACGAATAACAATAATTCCCTATTTGCTGTGCAACCCTACATTGATGCAAATGGAAATCTGATATATACGCCTGCATCTAATGCCAGTGGTGTGGCAACAGTTACCGTAAAAATTAAGGATGATGGAGGTACCGCAAATGGTGGCATTAACGAATCCGCTACGCAGACATTCACTATCACTATTAATCCCGTTAACGATGCTCCGGCAGCTATAAACGACATAAATACCACCTTTATAAATTCTCCTGTTTCTGGCAATGTATTGACCAACGACAGTGATGTAGATGGAAACGCATTGACAGTAAATACAACTCCTGTTTCAGGTCCTTCACACGGAACTGTCACACTAAACACAGACGGCACATATACATACACTCCGGCAATCGACTACACAGGCAAAGACAGCTTCATTTATCAGGTTTGTGATAACGGAAGCCCGTCATTATGTAGTACGGCTACAGTATTCGTAAATGTTCTTCCTAAAATAAATCCGTCGACAAACAATCCGCCGATAGCTAACAACGACACCTATACCGTTGAAAATGGTGAAACTGCTACCGTAAAAGTATTGGCAAACGATTCCGATCCTGACGGCAACACATTATCGGTAACTTCTGTTACGGGGCTAAACATTTCAGGTTCTACCGTAACATTAAGCACTAACAGTGCAAGCCCGACAACAGTTTACGATGCCTCCAATGTGTCGGCAGGTACCGCCTATGTAGACGCTTCGGGAAATATTGTATTCACTCCCATTACAGGTTATACCGGAAATGTTCCGTTCAATTATTCCATTTCCGACGGAATGGGAGAATGCCTCAGCTTCGGCTATTGTAACTGTCGTACCAACAAACTCGACAAACAGTGTTTATTCCAATGACGACACAAACAGTGCTCCCGTCGGGACATTAATGAGCGGCAATATTTTAACAAACGACTCACACGACCTCGCGGGAAATACAATTAGTGTTACAAGTTTGAAATCTTATGACAATACAGGAACCCTACAAAGTTCAAGTGTAGGCACACAAAACGTTTATACTAACGACGGAACCAAATCGGCAGGAACTCTAGTAGTAGGCTCCGATGGCAGTTATACGTTTACCCCTGCAAACGGATTTATTGGAACAGCTCAAATAATATACACTGTGTGTGACAACGGTAGTCCCGTTGCTTGCGATCAGGCTACATTGTATCTGACAAGTTTGGATACAAGTACAAAATACTGGATTGGAACCACAGATACCAACTGGAATACGGGTACTAACTGGACTGCGGGAGTGACTCCGGGTGCGGGCGACAATGTGGAATTTGCCACCAATGCCAACAATAGTGGTCATCCGGCGGTTAACGATATGGTGATACCGGATGGCGCTACCGTAACTGTAAATAATCTCACCAACGCTCGACAAAGCAGTTGTAATTTCTGCCGGAACAATACTAATTGTTGACGGCACTATAATCAGTTCGCGAAACAGATGCTAACAAACTACAAATTAAGGCTTCAGATAACGGAATTGTACCAAACGGCTCTTTAATTGTAAGAAACGGCTGCAGTACAACCATAAAGGAACCGTACAAATATATGCCAAAGGATATAAAGGCACTCCTTATTAATGGACAGATAATATTGACGGAAGTCCAACAAAAGGACAGATATTCAGCGGTTCTTACAGATGGCAATACTTCGGTGTGCCTGTTCAATCGGTCACCGCCTCTCCTACTTTTGATGGTTCGTTCCTCAGAGAATATAGCGAAACTAAAAATGCGACCGACAGTTATTATAATAAATGGATAACACTGAACAAGAACAATACGTTGACACAATTCAAAGGGTACGAAATCACGCAAAACACACCAAAGTTTATAGGGATACAAGGTGATTTGGTGCTCTGTAACCAACAAATAACGTTGACACGTACAGCAACTACCGTAATGAGTTCAACAGATACGAACGAGAACAACTCACGTTATGGTTTAGGACAAAACGTATTTGGCAACTCATTTACAGCGGCTATTGACATTTCGGCAATGAATTTCCCGACAAATGTTCAGGAAACAGTATACATGTATAATACAGGTTCGTTTGGAGACTGGAACAATGAAACTCCCACAAGCGAATCATCAAATGCGGGAACATATAAAGCCATACCGAAAAACGTAGCAAACACATTGGCTTATGGAAAAATTCCTTCGATGCAAGGCTTCTTGTTACGGCACATAGGCACAACAAGCGATCCAATCGCTATGACACTGCCCTATGCAAACGTAGTTGCAAACAACAAACCGCAATTGGCGCCTCGTCAAAAATCAGCAAATGAAGACCTATCTTATTTAGAAATAGGATTGACAAGTGCTTCCACACGAGATAAAATGTGGCTCTTCTCACAAAAAGGCACTTCCGCCTATTTCGATAACGGTTGGGACGGAATGAAATTTTTCGGTACACAAACAGCGTTTATCTATGCGCCCACTCCCGACGGTAATATGCAAATTAATACTACAAGAAATATCTCGGTTCGTACATCAACTTTGTGCCAAATGAGGATACGGAATATACTCTGACAGTAAAAAAATCAAACATCGAACAATATTACACCGAATTGTATTTAGTAGATAGGGTTGCAAATACCGTTACACCGTTAGACAAAGAAGAGGTTACCTATAAGTTTATCTCAACAAACAGCGGAACGGCAGAAAAGCGGTTCCAAATCAGAGGAACGGTAGTCGATGAAAATCAAGATAATCAAACTACATTAACAGCTTATGTAGCCAATGGAAAATTACAGTTTGTCAATAGCACACAAGAAGATGCCAAAGCTCAACTGTTTGATCTTGCAGGAAAAAAGATTACAGACAAGACAATCTTCCCGATGACTGACGAAACATTGCAGATAGCTCTGCCAAGTGGAATATATTTGGTGAAAATGAGCGCCGGAAAATATCAAAACACCGTAAAAGTCATCGTAAAGTGATTAAAAATAAAACAGACTGAAACACAAATTTAAGAACAATAAAGTAACATCGCATATAGAATGAAAAATAAATTATTACTGATGCTCATTATCGGTTCGATGGGAACGGCAGCTTATATTTTTTTTAATAACCTGCACAAAGCAAAAAACGAAATATATTATTCCGTAACGGGTGAAAACATACAAGCTGAAAGTTCGCGGCTTATCAAGAAAGAAAATACTCCGAAGAGCAGCAGAACGGCCAAACGAAGCAATGTGTCCGCCAAAAGTGCCGCATCGTTCAACACCGGTCGTTTGACAGACTTCGAGACGGGCACAAATTATTCTGCGGCTACCACTCAATACGCAGGCAAATCGCCGATAGGCAGACGTGCAAAAGACGAAATAGCATCAATAAACTCCGATTCTCCGGGAATGATGCTTGCACAGGCTGTTGGCACAAGAGGGAAAGCACCGCAGGAAAACACCGGAGCGGGAGGCAGTATGTATTACAGTGATACCGACAAAGGCTCGCAATCAGGCAGCTTGCAAAAAGCCAACAACAACAACAACGATATCATCATCGATCCGGGCAGCGACCCCGACCCTGACAGCCAGATACCTGTGGGAAACGGAGCATACGTATTTATCGCATTAATATCCTTATATTCAACATATAAATGGGGAAGAAAAAAATAGAGACAAGATTGATCAGCTGACTGACAAACAATAAAGCGGACTTAAAACAAGTTCGTTTTTTTTTGTCAAAAAACAAATAAGAATAATAAATGATTTATGGTGTTTGTTCTGAAAAAACTCTGAAACAAACAACACCTGCATTTCTTTTTCAGAGAACATATTATCAAAGTGATAACTTCTTTATAAAATTCCTCCTATCATTTTTGTACCATCCTTTGCTCATTAATAACTTTGAGTTCACAAAACAACAAAAAAAACAACTAAATGAAGTCATCTTGACTTTTTATATTTTATCGCGTGTCGTTCCTACGGAACTTTCTATGGGTTGATAATCATTCTGTTATTAATATGTTCTGACTAACGGTAAAAACCACCATTGATAATCAGGTTGTTATAAATTTGTATTTCTTCTCGAATTTGTGTGCTAATTTTTTACGTTAGCTTTGTAACTTAATGAATTTTTTATATGTCGGATCGTACCTAACAGTACTACTTAGCCCCATCGGGTCGAAATCTTAATAAAAAACACACATCATTGGTTTTAAGCACCGTAGGTGTGACATCTATTTAATATTATTAGTACAAATTTAAACGTCAAGACGCCTCAATATAAATTATTGAAAAGAAGAAAATAAGATTGAAAAAGAATTTGTATTTTTGAAAAAATATTTTTCATGAGAACAGCTTTTTTATGTATTATACTTACTGTTTGTTCGTTGGTTGTGGCACAAAAATCAACAATGATAAAAGACATTCTAAGAAACAGCGCTGATCAAAAAGTCACGTATATCCAACACATCATCAATCTCAACGATACACAAACTGTTCAACTGAAAGATATTGAATATCGATTTTTAGTGCAAGTTCAAAAAGCAAAAAACTGTTGTCTAACTAACTCTGCAAAGAAAATTGAGAAGTTTAGACGGCAAAAGAACGAAAAAGTTCAAAAATATTGACTAAAGAGCAGTATATCCAATACCACGCAATAGAATCTGAAACTATAAAAAAACATCCACTTTGGCTAAAAATATAGGAATGTCTGCTGTTAAATCATAAGAATGTCGTCAGCAACAGTCCTTTTTATATGGAAAAGCAAAAAAATCAGCGTTCTATGTTTTATCTTTCCAACATCTTTTTTCTGATTTCTTCTCCTCTGATATCATCAGACAGATCTGTTTTAACTTTTTTAAGTTCAATTTTCTGTTTCAAGTATGACTTTTCTGAAATATACACTTTTCGAGGATGTACACCCGACGAGCCTCCGTTTATCAAACTTAATGCTTTGTTTAGCAAAGGCTCTTCTGTCTTACCAAAATTAACCAAATAAAGGGACTCAAATTCATCTACGGGATAATCCGGTACAAATCCCGCTGTAAAATCGGACTTACCTTGACTATTATAATACTGAAAAACAATCGGTTGCATTCCCCATTTATTTCTCGAATCATTTTTCTCGTAAAGACTGATTGAACCTACATTTTTTCCTACGGTGGTATCGCCTATCAGCGTTATTTTGTCCATATATGGTTTTAATCCATTAATAACCAATTCACTGGCTGATGCAGTACTACCGGTAACAAGTATATAAAGAGTAGAATAATTTGATGTAGGAACGGCCGCTACCGTTTGTTGATTGTTGTTCACTACCTTATCTATAAAGTGATCTTTGTTGAAATCAGCGCCGGATCTTTTCTTTAGCTCACTATGCACCAATGGGTTAAATCTCAACGAATCCAATAAGTTAGAAGTCGATCTGTTTTTTACCAATGCGCTTGCCAGCGCTACTGCTGAACTTAGCGTACCTCCTCGGTTATAACGCAAATCCAAAATAAACTCGGTAGCTCCTTGCGATTTGATTTTTTGTAATACTTCCATCAACTGTTTGTCGTAACTGCGAGAGTCATCGCCATTATCATTCGCAAAAAAGTTGTACACCAAATATCCTACTTTTTTGTTATTAACCGTATATATACTATCCAAATATATCGGATTTTCAGCATAATTACTTTTCATCTGCACATTAACATCACCTATAAGCGACAAATCGTACTTGCCCTCCGCATTAGGCGTTAGCTTAGCAACGGACAGGGTTTTAGCGCCCGTACCCGACAGTAATACACTGTAATTATTTTTTGTTATATCTGTCCCATTGATTTTCATTATAAAATCCCCTCGTTTTATTCCCTTGCTATACGCGTCGGTTCCGGGCTTAGGATAAAGCACTAATAAATAATATGTATTTGTGTTTTTTACGCGCACAAATACATACTCAAATCCAATTTCATCGGTGCTTACGCCGCTTAACGAATTAAGTAAATCAACGTAGTTTTCCTGTATCCAAGAAAAGCGGTCACCGTGCGGATTGGTATCTTTGTTATATTTATAAAGCAGGGAAGCAAAAAACTTATCGGGAGTGAGCGTATAGTCCGGAGTAAGCGGAATTTTATCGTTCCAGAGGTAGTAATTTACCATATTTTCATATATCCAGTTGTTAACATATTTATTTGTATCAACCGGATCGTTCGATTTACAAGACGAAAAAGAATAGAGCAAAGCAGTAAAGCAGATAGCAAAACCAATGATTTTTTTCATAAACTTATAATTATTTTAATTATCTATGGAAGTGATGTGAAGCCTTAGCAAATTTTTCGAATGCATTTACAACACAAATCATACCAGATGGAACTCATCTTGACTTTTTATGATGTATTGCGTGTCGTTCATCCGGTACTTTTTTATGAGTTGATAATCATTCTGTTATTAATATGTCGTACCTAACGGTACTTCTTAGCTCCATCGGGGCAAAATCTTAATAAAAGAATATAGCTCATTGGTTTTAAGCGCCGTAGGTGTGATATCTATTTAATATTATTGCTGCAAATTAAATAGTCAAGACGACCTTATGTTATTATTTTTAATCGCAATGAAACAGTTTACGTAAATATTATGTCGAAAATTTGCAGATATTTTCCTATTTTTTTCTCAGTAGCCGTCAATTTCTAATCGAAAAAGTTAGTTTGTATCTTTTTCGACAGTATGCATATCGCTTAAATATATTTCGAGCGCTTTTGCCGAAATCATAATTTCCCAGATAGAATAAGCCAAAGAGAAAATTAAACAGACCAGAGCCACTCCGAAAATATAGGCAGCAATTATTTGATAATCAATATAGATAAGAAACATCGTAGCCACACAGAGCAATAAACTAACAATACCGAAAATCTGCATCCGTTTGATTAATTTCAGTCTTTTACGCAAATTAGCTATTTGTCCAAAAGTAATAGCCGTAGGCTCTTCCATATAGCGATTTTTAAGTTCGCGTACCAACGCAGCATACGAAAGAAAACGATTGGTATATGCCAAAAAAATCAGCGATATAGCGGAAAATATAAACGTGGGCGTAATAAGTGTCAATTCTTTCATTCTAAAAAAAATCAGGAATATTAAAAATCGAATAATTTATAATTGGAAATAAAGTCCCAAATTGAGTGAAAGTACAAAATTACTTTTAGGTTCATAATCCTTTTTTTTGTCGATAAGCCGTCCCAGTCCAATACCGGCTTGAAAAAGCCTATTTGCCCTATACTGAAAAATAGGTCCTACATACGATGCCTTGTATCGATTGCCAGTGCCACTCTGCCATACTTGAAGCGACAGAAAAGGTGAGCTTACCGTAGGATAAAAATGGTAATTGATTGCTCCGGAAAAGCCATCAATCCCAGCTCCGAGTTGCGCACTAATTTTTGGTAAAAACATCAACTCCAAGTTTCCACCAAAAACGGAACTACCTCCCATACCAAAACCACCACTTACAGCCGTTTCAGGCACGTAATCTGAGATTGAACCTGATGGATATGATTGCGACTTTACGGTTGAACAAGCCAAAAGCAAAATTAAAACATATATGATTCTCTTCATAAATATTTTTTGTGATTCGAGTTTTAAATATTAACCATACACCGTGCATTGTAATACAGATCTTTCACCTGTAATCTACATTCACCGTTTAGAATAAGCTATTTTACAATACGATATATCTCGGCAAATTTCACAGGTCAGCTAAAACGAAATGAGAAAAACCTAATCGGAACTAAATTTTTTATTGGCAACTTTCCGATAGAGTAAGTTCCGTACGGAGCAACTCTGCTAATTTTTTTCCAAGCAAAATACACGATTGGTAGTTATTTTCTTTTAATCCCATTTTTTCTTCCACCGTAAAATCAACCATTCTC
Organism: Paludibacteraceae bacterium; assembly: GCA_049840795.1. GTDB lineage: Bacteria > Bacteroidota > Bacteroidia > Bacteroidales > Paludibacteraceae > UPXZ01. The sequence goes on along the minus strand of JASGJK010000049.1, from coordinate 90,958 downwards.
CAATTCATTTTTTCACCAAAGGCTGCCAGTTTTTTATTAGCTACTCCCGCCCAAGAAAACGACCCAAAATAGGCATAGTCTCTTTTTTTAACTCCTCGAACCTCTATTTTACGAATAAGCGCATCCACCTCAGGATGCAGTTCGTTGCTATACGTGGGACTTCCGATAACTAAACCTTTGTATTTGAATATATCACGGAGCACAATAGAAGAATCGGACGATGCCATATTATGCATTACCACGTTTTTTATTCCGGATAATACCAACCCTTTAGCAACCGCCTCAGCCATTTGTTCGGTATTGCCATACATAGATCCATAAGCAATTACAACTCCTTCTTTTGCTTCATAACGACTCATCCGATCATAAATATCTACCGCCTTATCAATGTGTTCTTTCCATACGGGACCGTGCGTTGAACATATCATAAGAATTTCGAGCGGTGTGAGTTTTTGTAGCGCTTTTTGTACTGCCGAACCATACTTGCCCACAATGTTGGCATAATAATGCGCCATTTCGTCCCAATATCGCTCTACATTCATCTCTGAGTCAACGACTCCTCCATCCAACGCACCAAAACTACCAAAAGCATCTCCGGTGAAAAGCGTTTTGGTAAAAATATCATACGTCATCATAGTTTCAGGCCAATGTACCATCGGCGTAAGATAAAACTGTAACTGATGCTTGCCCAAAGAGAGTATTTCCTCATCTTTGATTTCAAGCACATTATCGTCAATACCATAGAAACCCTCGACCATACCGAGTGTTTTGGTATTTCCTACAATTGTTATATTGGGATAGTATTTTCGGATAAACTCAATAGAACTGGAATGATCCGGCTCCATATGATTGATAACTAAGTAATCGATGTTTCTATCTTTAAGTTGAGATTGTATTTTATGAATAAATAAGTCGCTGAAACAAACATCTACGGTATCAATCAACGCTATTTTTTTATCCACTATCAGATATGAATTATATGTTACCCCTCTACTGATTGGAATTATATTTTCAAACTTTGCTTTAACACGGTCATTTACACCAACATAATATGTATCTTTTGTTATCTCTGTATTTATAAACATAATAAAGTCACTTTATAACAAGATATTCTGTTACCCCATTGTTTCATAATAGGAATAACAGAATATTTTGTTTATTTGTTCTGCAAAGGTATATAAAAAAAAACGAATTAAATTTCTTTGCTTTTAATATTTAACGGGAATTTATTTTTTGTCCAACTGTCCGAAAACGCGTTGTAGCAAAGTTGTGGCACGCTCCGCCGGATTTGTACGAATGGCTTTTTCCTGTTCGGCTACCTTTACAAACAGAGCATCAAGGGCTTTTCCGGTCACATATTGTTCGAGGTTTACATTTACCGGTTTTAACCCAGCAATAGAGCCTACCGGATTATTGGCAACGGTATTATAAGCCGAAGTAAGAGAGTTCCAAGTTTTAGTAGTAGAAGTATTCAATACCAGCGGTTTGTCCAATGAGGCTTTAATTTTAGGAGCAAAAGCATTTTGAAGCTGAGTATAAGTCGTTTTTTTGAGATAATTGGTGGCGGCATTTTGGTCACCGAAGAGTATCCCCATCGCATCGGAAAACGACATATTCAGGATAGCATTTTTGAAGATTGGAGTGGCTTCTTTTACGGCGTCCTCAGCGGCTCTATTCATCGACAGTACGGCTTTGTTCACCAGGTCTGTTCCACCAGGTATTAATTTTACGTTTTTTACAATAGCTTGCGCCTCATCAGGTAAAATAATTTTAAGCAGCGCATCATTGTAAAATCCATCGGTTATACCTAACTTTTTTACGGCAGATTCAATCCCTACATTTAATGCACTTTTCAAACCTAAAGCGGTTTCCTGCTGTGTAACACCGGTAGAACTTGTTGCAGTGGATGCGACTTGATTGGCAACCGAAAGCAATTCGGCACAGGAAACTAAAAAAATAGCTATTAAACTAATTGTAAATACTTTCTTCATTGGTTTATAATATTGTTTTATTTATAATTTCTATGTATGATAAAGAGAAACAGTTTTTCATTTGGGCATATAAGGAACAAATACCGATAACCTTAAATTACGGCAGTAAAAAGTGATTTTTAACTCTAAACAATTTTCATACCAAATCATTGTCTTTTGTGCAATATCTTTCCGGTGGCTGCTAACTTTTTATCAACGTATATCTTGTATAAGTACATTGCTGAAGCATTATACAAATCATTATTATCTATAATTATCTCATTTACACCCTCATCGCAACGCTTGTTATGCTCGGTAACAACTTTTCCCATCAGATCAACGATTTGGATATGTACATCGGCAGCATAATTAAGTGTAAAATTAAACTTTACAAAATCTACAAACGGATTTGGATAGGTAAATACATCAAAAATTCCCGATTGATTGGAGTTGATCTCATTTATCCCATTGAGCAGTCTTATTTGCGAATCCATCCATGTCAAACGGGCGGTTATCCACGTTTTCAAATGGGCAACTTCATTCTGATAGGTTCCGCCAATGTAGCTATTAGGCCAAACATACGAATTAAGCGTATTGAATTTTTTATAATTACGCACTTGCGCATCCGACAACTGCGTTGCGCACGAATCAATAATGCGGAACAAATTTGCTTCACTATATTTGGCAGCTCTCATCTCGTCCCAGCGAGTGCGAAGTCTTGCATTAAAATACGGGTCTAACCTGAATTTATCCCACCAGAAAGGAATTCCGAATTCGTCACCGGAAGAAACCCCATCAACGACCCAACCAGACGTATTGGCACCCGAATAGTAATCGGCGTTACCAAAAGCAATGTTGTAGTCCCAAAAGGGTCCCATAGCTATTCGTTTGTCTTTGCTGTCTTTGTTTTTATAAAAATAAGTACTCAATCTGTACCCATCTACATTGCGGCTTATTTCGTTCATGATGTACACATCGACAAACGAGGTTAAGTCAACATAAGGTCGATATCCCGATTGCGGGTCGGTAAAATTAGCAGAACGAATCGCGTTTTCAAAATTGGTAATATAATTCTTAATATATAGTTTTTGTTCCGAAGTCATATTCTCTTCTTTGGGGTCAACATAATTGATATAAATATTGTGACTATTGGAGCGATCTTTATATGGAGATACCCAGCAAGGGTCGTCATAACGGTCAAATTGCAAAATGTATCCACCGGTCAAATCATCTCCTGTAATATCGGTGGTCTTCAGTTTCGATAAATTCACCCTGTTTTTATCAATTTTTATTTTCTCCACCAATACATAGACCCCACGGTATTCATTATTCACAAACAACTCACAATACCGTGTCTTTGGGCTCCATCTGTCGGTCATAGTTCCCATAGCATACGCTAACACATTCCGCGTCATCGTTTTATCCGAATATGGCCCATACAGTACCCAGTCATTTTCCGCTGGCATTCCGAGCAACGATACATTTAAATTTTCACCCGATGCATTACGAGTTTCGACTGTATAGCTCTTTTTTTCAAAAAAATACTGTGAAGAAGAACCTCTTATTTCGACACCTATATCCCCATTATATTCGAAAGCAACATCAGTCATTGAGTTGATTCCGGCAGGATTGTTCAAAACTTTCATTTTAGCCGTAATTTTAGGTTCGTCAACAATAGTTTGTCCTTGTGTATCTATAAATATCAATGGCAAATTACTTTCAAAAGGAGCTTCGAACCAAGACGGTAAATTACCATATTGCTGAGATGTGCTATTCACTTGCGAAAAGAGATACGCTGCCGCACTCATATCGGATGAGCTTGACCCGCCGTAATTTATCACTTGCAACGCTATAAGATTATCCCCTTGCAGCAAGTCGGATAATTGAAGAATAAACCGTTCAGGAGCCATTTTTTGATATAACAGTGCTTCGTGGTCAATGGTTACCGAAGAATTATATACCGGAATGGCATCAGTCAAATTCGAAGAACGCGCTACCTCCTTTCCATTCAGATAAAGTACAAAGGCATCGTCATAATCAACATCAAGCAATAAGTTCTTTAGCAGAGATATATCGTTGATAGTAAATTTTTTGCGCAAATAAATTGAATTGCACGCTGGTACAACTGTTGCATCGTCTCCATCTCCATAGCCAAATCCACCTTTGCCGGTTTTCCATTGGCTATCGTCAAATTCGGGCTGATTCCATTCGGCAGGTGGCGCACTTGTGGCTGCTAAATAACTCCAAGTATCATTCCCGGAAACAAGTGTTTCCCAATGATTTTGTCCATGAGCACAAAGAAAGAAAAATGATAATACAATAATCGCGACTATTATTTTTTTCTCAAACATATTGATTTCAAAATTAATACCACAAAAATACACAATATATTTTAATTCGTAAGGACTATATAGAAGATTCAACGGTAAAGCAAGTTTTTTCAGAAGACATACGGTTCTTTTTATAAAACTATATTGTAGTTGTCAACAGAAAGCGCATTTACTAAAAGCGTTAAATATTGAACTGTGTAGCATTTGTTTTCAGCTGTTTTTTTAGGAATTAAATAAAATGTTGTATTTTTGTTTGAAATGTAATACTATTCTGTTGAAAACCGTGCTATGAATACCTTTCAGCTTCATCAACAATATATGGCTCGCTGCCTTTACTTAGCTAAATTAGGCGGTAGCTTTACATCACCCAATCCGATGGTAGGCGCAGTGGTGGTATGTGACGGCAAAATCATCGGTGAGGGATTTCACAAACGGTATGGTGAACCACATGCTGAACCCAACGCCCTCAACGCCGTAAAAGATAAATCGCAACTTCGCCAGTCAACGCTCTATGTAAACTTGGAACCGTGTTCTCATTATGGCAAAACACCTCCATGTGCCGATTTAATAGTGAGAAGCGGCATACCCAATGTTATTATCGGCACACTTGATCCTAATCCGAAAGTTTCAGGTAAAGGGGTTGATATTCTTAAAAAAGCAGGAGTCAACGTTGAAATCGGTGTACTCGAAGAAGAATCGAGACATCTTAACAGGCGCTTTTTCTGTTACCAAGAAAAGCAAAGACCCTTTATTACGCTTAAATGGGCGCAAACTGCCGATGGATTTATTGATATTATGCGAGAAAATCAGTTGATACCGCCATTAAAAATTTCTAATCCGGTAACTCAACAATTGACCCACAAAATGCGTTCGGAAAATATGGCTATACTCGTTGGCACCAACACCGTACTACTCGACAATCCATCACTTACGCTTCGTTACTGGTACGGAAAATCACCTGTACGAATCGCTGTTGATAGAAAAGGAATTATACCAGACAATTACCATCTGAAAGACGAAAAAGTGCCAACCATCATTTTTACAGAAAAGCAACAAGTTAACAAAAGTAATTTGGAATATTTAGGTGCAATATTTGACCATAAATGTCTGAATGACATTATCAAATCATTGTATAAAAAAAATATTCATTCCGTACTCGTTGAAGGAGGAACAAAGCTACTCAACAGTTTTATTGAAGAGGGTTTGTGGGACGAAGCAAACATTGAAACTTCATCTCAAATAATCAAACAAGGCATACGAGCGCCCATTTTGAAAAATGCTCAAATAGACTCCGCCAACACCATTGAAAATCACCGGTGGATTCACTATAAAAAGAACGAAACGGAAAACGATATTATAACGCTTGGTATAAGAGATTAACTTATTTCACTAAAAACACATACGCAATCAATTTCAAGGTGAAAAAATTACTACGGTTTGAAAAGCTATGAAAATTAACGATGTCCTTTTTTTCCTTTTTATCGGATTATACGCTTACACAATATTTTCCGCTATTTCGGTGATTTTGTTGGAGAACAAGAACCCTGCTAAATCATTATCGTGGGTGCTTGTACTTATATTTCTGCCATTTGTCGGACTCATCATTTATCTGATTTTGGGGCACGATTTCAGAAAAAGAAAAATGATTTCTCAAAAGAGTATCCATCGAATAAAGGAACGCCCAGTGGCTTCTATTAGCATTAACCAGCTGAATGAAAGCCACATGGCAAGAAACTTTTTAAAGCTCACCAAACTACTTTTTAAAAATAGCGAAGCATCAGGATATGCTTATAACAAAATAGATGTATATTCTAATCCGGAGGAAATTTTTGAGTCGATGTTTGACGCTATCCGACACGCCAAAAAACATATTCACATAGAGTTTTTCATTATTGAAAACGACAGAATATCAAACCAACTCCGTGAATTACTGATAGAAAAAGCGAACGAAGGGGTAAGGGTAAGAGTGATATATGACTATGTAGGCAGTTTAAATTTAACCCGAAACTATATCCGAAGTTTAATAGATGCCGGCGCTTACGTGAAACCGTTTTTACCGTTTCGTTTGCGATTCAGGCGAAGCAAAATAAACTACCGTAATCACCGAAAACTGATTATCGTAGATGGTGAAATCGGATTTACAGGCGGTGTCAATATTGCCGATAGATATATCTACGGCAACGAATTAGGTCGATGGCGAGATACCGTAGTGCGTATCGAAGGCTCGGGCGTACATGGCATACAACAACTGTTTTTAATCGATTGGTATTTTGTGGAACGAAAAATCATTACCGATGCCAAGTATTTTCCTCAGCCAAAAACATTTGACGAAAACCTGATACAGTTTGTGGCTTCCGGTCCGGATACAGACTGGGCTGCTATTATGCAGGGAATAGCTTCCGCCATTATGACTGCCGAAAAATATGTCTATATTCACACACCCTATTATATGCCACCCGAACTGATTGAAGGATGTATTCAATTAGCTACAATGAGTGGCGTGGAAGTTTTTTTGATGATACCGAGCAAATCGGATGCTCGACTTTCCGATGCCAGCACATTCAGTTATTTGGGAAGCATACTCGAAGCCGGAGTACGGATTTTTCTGTATATGGACGGATTTTTGCATAGTAAAGCCATCGTAATTGATGATTTTCTTTCGATTATCGGTTCTGCCAATATGGATGAACGCAGTTTTGAACAAAATTTTGAAGCCAACGCATTTATCTACGACAAAAAGACAGCGCTGCAACTAAAGGATTTGTTTATAAATGATTTATCTCACTGTAAAGAACTTACATTGGAAGCGTGGAATAACAGAAGGCGCAGACAAAAGCTAAAAGAATCGTACGCACGTTTATTTAGTCCGCTGATGTAAAAAACAGTTGATGTAAAATAGCCAAAATCTTTTTATCAAAGATTGAAATTTACCTACCAATCAACATTCTAACATCCCTAAAGCCGGAATAAAACATTAGCGTTGCGTATTTGTTTTTTCAATGATAAAAAATTACTTTTGCAATATATTTAGAGCGCGATAGATGAATACTAAAATTCCGGCATATTTATACGAAAAGAGCAATATTATACGCCTAATACTGTTTACTGCCTCGTTTGCATTATTATTTATAAATATTTTTCAACCGTTTAACTCTCGAAATTGGTATCCGTACATCTCAGATTTTAAGTATTTTCTCTTCTCTAGTTTCATCATCCTTACCGGTATGCTTGTAGTGGTTGTCAGCCGGTTGATAATGTTTTTCTATACTAAAAAACATACCATTTCATATTGGAGCTTCGTCGTTTGGATTCTTGCCGAGGTATTTACCATGTCGCTTTTTTACTCGTTATTCACCAAGTTCATCCCGCGCGAAGGGATGGGACGGGATTTTATGGATATAATGCACCAAAGTGTCATTAACACCAGTTTAGTACTATTGCTCCCCTACTCTATTTTGTGGTTGTATTTTTCGTGGCGCGAGAAAAACAACATCATTCAGCATATCGAACAAAAAGAAATCGTAGCCGATTCGCAAATCAAAAATCTGATTGCGTTTCCCGACGAAAAAGGAGAATTGAAAATTTCTGTTACCATTGAGAACCTGCTTTACATTGATTCCGCGGATAATTACGTCACTGTACACTATCTAAATAAATCAAGAATTTCTCATTATTTAATCCGCAACTCATTGAAGTGGATGGAAGAAAGATTGCAAAAGAAACATCGTTAGTGCGTTGCCATCGTTCTTATATCATCAACTTAGACAAAGTAAAAGTGCTCCGTAAAACTAAAGCAGGCATCTTCTTAGAACTTGACGTAGAAAACACACCCGACATTCCCGTGTCTAAAACGTATTACGAAAAATTTATGAACAAATTCTCGCAGTATTCCGTCTAAACGTATCAACGTAAGCCTCCCAAATCAGCCGTATTGTATTCAAAAAAAAACAGCCTGTTTAATTTTGTCAAATCTTGCAGGCTGTTTTTTATTTGGAGACTTACAGAGGAGCAGAACAATACCGATTATACACAAAAAATCCCCGACTACTTATCTGTACTCGGGGATTAGCTATTAAAAACGGCGGCTATCTACTCTCCCACTGTTACGCGAGTACCATCGACGTGATTGGGCTTAACTTCTCTGTTCGGAATCGGAAGAGGTGGAACCCCAATGCTAAAACCACCTGAATAAGTCTGCCCCCTAACCCCCTAAAGGGGGAATAGAAGAGCGTATAAGGTTGACATTTCAAAAAGAAAAAGATAAAACTTTATGGTAAAGTACAAATCGAGAACTTACGAGTCTTATGTTATTGTTGTTGCCTGCCTCGCTTTTTGTTTCCCCTTTAGGGAAGCTAGCGGGGCAGCGCTTGTTAAAAAAAGCATTCGGGCGATTAGTATTGCTCGGCTTTACATCACTGTTGTACACCTGCAACCTATCAACGTGGTAGTCTTCCACGACCCTCAATGAGATCTAATCTTGAAGCCGGCTTCGCGCTTAGATGCTTTCAGCGCTTATCCAAACCGAACGTGGCTACTGAGCAATGCTCCTGGCGGAACAACTCATCGACCAGAGGTTCGTCCAATACGGTCCTCTCGTACTAGTATCAGACCTTCGCAAATCTCAAACGCCCACAACAGATAGGGACCGAACTGTCTCACGACGTTCTGAACCCAGCTCGCGTGCCACTTTAATCGGCGAACGGCCGAAAAAAATACTTGGGACCTTCTTCCAGCCCCAGGATGTGACGAGCCGACATCGAGGTGCCAAACCATTCCGTCGATATGAGCTCTTGGGAATGATCAGCCTGTTATCCCCGGAGTACCTTTATCCTTTGAGCGATGGCCCTTCCATACGGAACCACCGGATCACTATGCCCTAGTTTCCTACCTGATCGACTTGTCGGTCTCTCAGTCAAGCGCGTTTATACCATTACACTCTACCGTCGGTTACCAATCGACGTGAACGCACCTTTGGGAGCCTCCGTTACGCTTTTGGAGGCGACCGCCCCAGTCAAACTACCCACCAAACAGTGTCTTCCGCACAGCGGAATTCAATCCAAATAACCAAAGGGCCGTATTTCAAGGATGGCTCCACCTGCACTAGCGTGCCTGCTTCACAGCCTCCGGCCTATCCTACACATCAATTACCCAAATTCAATGTTAAGCTGCAGTAAAGGTTCACGGGGTCTTTCCGTCCCGTTGCGGGTAATCGGCATCTTCACCGATACTACAATTTCACCGAGCTCACAGCTCAAGCAGTGCCCAGATCGTTACACCATTCGTGCAGGTCAGAACCCGACAAGGAATTTCGCTACCTTAGGACCGTTATAGTTACGGCCGCCGTTTACTGAGCTGCTGACAATTCAAAGCGTCGTATTGCTACTAACCTCTCCTCTTAACCTTCCAGCACCGGGCAGGTGTCAGGCCTTATACTTCATCTTAGCGATTTTGCAAAGCCCTATGTTTTTTGTTAAACAGTCGCCTGGGCCATTTCTCTGCGGCCTCGATTGCGCGAGGCGTCTCTTTTCCCGAAGTTACGAGACTATTTTGGATAGTTACTTAGCTGTGAATCACTCGAGCGCCTTAGTACACTATACTTGACCACGTGTGTCCGTTTGTAGTACGGGTACTCTATAAATTAATGATAGCGGATTTTCTTGGGAGTCTGATTACATTCATTATCCGGTTGTACAAGTACGCCCGGTACTATCAGGTTCGACATCCTTGGTGGATTAATGCCTGCCAAAAATTTATCTACACCCTTTAACGCACATTTCCGTCAGTGCGCAGAACTTTCACTGCCCGTCCCCACGTCTCTCTATAAAGTATAACAGCAATATTAACCTGTTCGTCCATCGGCTTCGCCCATCGGCTACACCTTAGGCCCCGACTAACCCTGATCCGATTAGCGTTGATCAGGAAACCTTAGTCTTCCGGCGGGAGGGTTTCTCGCCCTCCTTATCGTTACTTATACCTACATTTGCTTTTCCTGACGCTCCAGAGTAAGTTATCTTACGCCTTCTAAGCTGACAGGAATGCTCCCTACCAATCCGTAATGGATTCCATAGCTTCGGTAATACATTTATGCCCGATTATTATCCACGCCAAACCGCTCGACTAGTGAGCTGTTACGAACTCTTTAAATGAATGGCTGCTTCCAAGCCAACATCCTAGCTGTCTAAGCAGTTCGACTTCGTTAATGCAACTTAATGTATATTTGGGGACCTTAGCTGATGGTCTGGATTCTTCTCCTCTCGGACACGGACCTTAGCACCCGCGCCCTCACTGCCGTGAAACATTTACCACCATTCGGAGTTTATCAGGACTTGATAGGCGGTGAAACCCTCGCATCCAATCAGTCGCTCTACCTGTAGTAAACTATCACAACGCTGCACCTAAATGCATTTCGGGGAGTACGAGCTATCTCCAAGTTTGATTAGCCTTTCACCCCTACCCTCAAGTCATCCGAAAACTTTTCAACGTTCAACGGTTCGGTCCTTCATTTTGTGTTACCAAAACTTCAACCTGCTCAAGGGTAGATCACTTGGTTTCGCGTCTACTCCTACTGACTATAAAACGCCCTGTTAAGACTCGCTTTCGCTTCGGCTGCTCTGCTGAACAGATTAACCTCGCCAGTAAAAGTAACTCGTAGGTTCATTATGCAAAAGGCACGCCGTCACCCTTCGACAAACTCAGGGCTCCGACCGCTTGTAAGCGAACGGGTTCAGGGTCTATTTCACTCCTCTATTCGAGGTTCTTTTCACCTTTCCTTCACAGTACTGGTTCACTATCGGTCTTTGGGGAGTATTTAGCCTTACGGGAAGGGTCCCGCCAATTCACACAGGATTTCTCGTGTCCCGCGCTACTCAGGATACTGCTACAATTATATAAACATACTTGTACGGGGCTGTCACCCGCTATGGCGTGGCTTTCCAAATTACTTCCAATTCGTTTATATAATCGATAACGCAGTCCTACAACCCCAACAATGCATTACTACATCATTGGTTTGGGCTAATGCGCGTTCGCTCGCCACTACTTGCGCAATCACTTTTGTTTTCTTCTCCTAAGGGTACTTAGATGTTTCAGTTCCCCTCGTTGCCTCCCGCATCGCGGGATAGTGCAGCTGCACTGCACTGAGTTGCCTCATTCGGAAATCTTGGGATCGAAGGTTATTTGCACCTACCCCAAGCTTATCGCAGCTTATCACGTCCTTCATCGCCTCCCAAAGCCAAGGGATCCACCGTTCGCTCTTATTTGCTTTCTTATTTCTTTTTGCTCGTGTGGACATCTGTATTAAATTGTAAAAATACAAATGCCTTGCTCTATTGTTTGTTTTGAAACGCTACATAAAATAACGTCTCTACTTTACTTTTGTCTTTTCTCTTTCTTTTCAATATGTCAAAGATCCTTTCGTCAATGTATAACTAATTATCTGTTACTAATTATTACGGCCATCACGGCACCATTGAACATTAGATGTTAGTAAGTCAAACCAATACTTAAAAACTTAAAATCAATATGTTTCTGATTTTTCTTCTTTACCACTGCAAAGAATAAACGAATCATCTTATCAAATCATCTCATAATTTATATTATTAAAAAAAATGTAAGACACATCAAGTAGTCCCAGGAGAGTTGAACTGCCGACCTCTACATTATCAGTGTAGCGCTCTAACCAACTGAGCTATAGGACTATAATATATAAATTACAATAACGAAATAAATGATTATTTTAGCTATCGTAACTTCCTATATATTTTATGAACAACTTTAGTGTAGTATAAAAGCAATGGATATTTCTTTTTCATTGCCTTCATCATTCTTTATAGAAAACGAACACGGAACATAGAAGCTCCAGAAAGGAGGTGTTCCAGCCGCACCTTCCGGTACGGCTACCTTGTTACGACTTAGCCCCAGTTACCGGTTTTACCCTAGGACGCTCCTTAACGGTTACGTACTCTAGGTACCCCCGGCTTCCATGGCTTGACGGGCGGTGTGTACAAGGCCCGGGAACGATTCACCGCGCCATGGCTGATGCGCGATTACTAGCGAATCCAGCTTCACGGAGTCGAGTTGCAGACTCCGATCCCAACTGAGAGAGGCTTTATGAGATTAGCATCCTGTCACCAGGTAGCAACCCATTGTACCCCCCATTGTAACACGTGTGTCGCCCCGGACGTAAGGGCCGTGCTGATTGACGTCATCCCCACCTTCCTCACACCTTACGGTGGCAGTCTCATTAGAGTCCTCAGCATAACCTGTTAGTAACTAATGATAAGGGTTGCGCTCGTTATGGCACTTAAGCCGACACCTCACGGCACGAGCTGACGACAACCATGCAGCACCTACACAAAGGTCATTGCTGACTAATCTGTTTCCAAATTATTCCTTTGCATTTCAAGCCCGGGTAAGGTTCCTCGCGTATCATCGAATTAAACCACATGTTCCTCCGCTTGTGCGGGCGCCCGTCAATTCCTTTGAGTTTCATTCTTGCGAACGTACTCCCCAGGTGGAATACTTAACGCTTTCGCTGTACCGCTTACTGTATATCGCAAACAGTTAGTATTCATCGTTTACTGCGTGGACTACCAGGGTATCTAATCCTGTTTGATACCCACGCTTTCGTGCATCAGCGTCAGTTGCATCCCAGTAAGCTGCCTTCGCAATCGGAGTTCTGTGTCATATCTAAGCATTTCACCGCTACACAACACATTCCGCCTACCTCATTTGCACTCAAGACTATCAGTTTCAATGGCAATTTTACAGTTAAGCTGCAAACTTTCACCACTGACTTAAAAGCCCGCCTACGCACCCTTTAAACCCAATAAATCCGGATAACGCTTGCATCCTCCGTATTACCGCGGCTGCTGGCACGGAGTTAGCCGATGCTTATTCGTAAGGTACATACAAAATAGTACACGTACTAAACTTTATTCCCTTACAAAAGAAGTTTACAATTCATAGAACCGTCTTCCTTCACGCGACTTGGCTGGTTCAGTCTCGCGACCATTGACCAATATTCCTCACTGCTGCCTCCCGTAGGAGTCTGGTCCGTGTCTCAGTACCAGTGTGGGGGACCTTCCTCTCAGAACCCCTAATGATCGTTGACTTGGTGAGCCCTTACCTCACCAACTATCTAATCATACGCATGCCCATCTTCAACCGAAATTCTTTAACAAATATCTCCAGGTGGAGCCCCTGTATTATCCGGTATTAGGCCGTCTTTCAACGGGTTATCCCAGTGTTGAAGGTAGGTTGCATACGTGTTACTCACCCGTGCGCCGGTCGCCACCTCAGATTGCTCCTTGTGCTGCCCCTCGACTTGCATGTGTTAGGCCTGTCGCTAGCGTTCATCCTGAGCCAGGATCAAACTCTTCGTTGTATCTCTTTTATTTTTTTAGCTCGGATGTTCCTACATTATTCTTTTCCTATAAATTACCGCATCTTCAAAAAAAATACGGAAATCTGAATTGACGTGGCATAAAAAAAATTTCCCATTCTCTTATACTACATTTAGTTGTTACAGTTTTTCTAAAGATCGATGTGGATTCCATTTCCACCATTACGCGCTTATGCCTTTTCACAAAAACAAAAACGGAATTGTTTGAGTCGTACAATTTACCGCTATCAACGGAGACATACGCCATGACTGCTCGATAAGACTTAAAACCGATTCGCTAAAACGGACTGCAAAGGTAATACCTTTTTTTGAAACTGCAAAACTTTTTGCAAAATTAATCGCCAAAAATATCGCACAAAACTCAATACCAAAACAACCCTTAAAACGGCTCGCTTATCGCTAAAAGCGGGTGCAAAGGTAAACCTTTTTTAATTCTATACAAAATTATTATATACTTTTTTGTAAAGAAAATTATTAAATATATACAATGCACTTATAATCAAATTATTATAAAATGAAAAAAAGAAACTTTCTGAAATGTAAAACTCTAAAATATAAATGAGAATCAAAAAACCGCCACAGTCAAGACTGTGGCGGTTAATATCTTTTTGTAAAAACAAAAGATTAAATGATTATCTTACAAATTTTGTTGATTTTCCATTAACACGTATAATATATGCGCCGTGATCTAAATTGCATGAATAACTTCCATTTGCATTTGTTTTCTCAATTAAAACTCCATTAATATTATACAATTCAACAACCGCACTGCCTTCAAATGTTGCAACAATTCCATTTGAAGTTCGTACAATGGCAACGTTAACATCCTTAACTTCTCCTGTTTTAGTGAAAATTTGAGTAGTAAATCGGGCTATTTCATCATTCATTAATGGATAAATAGTCCAACGGTTATCACGTGCTGTGCCATCTGAATTTGATTCCCAGTTTGGATCTGCTATATCTGTAGTATAATATTTATATTGCACATTAGCATAGATTTTATCTGTAGTTCCATTTCCAATAGTACCTGTATAGGACACCACGTTGGTTGAAGATTTAACTCTTTGAGCCGGCACAGTAAGTGGCGTGGAAGATGCCGTCAACTCAATCGGTGCGGTCCAGCTATCCCAAGCACCTTTAACATATAGTTTATTGGGGACACCTCCTGAGGAAATAGAAACATTTAATTTTACTTTTGGCATTGCTTTCCAGTATTTTACAACATCGTTAGCATTATAGGAACGGTTGTCGGCAGTTGTTAGGGGATCAACACTACTTGCTTCTTGATAATCCCAATCACCGGTTTGGCACAAATATTTATACAAAACGTTACTATGGGCTGGGAATGTTCCACTAAATTCATTTGGATTAGCTGTAGCAGTTAATTCATAAGGAGTTGTAATATCCCAAGATTTACCGATAAATGAACCGGCTACATAAACGTGTTCTGTTCCTTGTGGAGCAGTGACGGTTAATGTTTGTGTGTCATTAATATTATTTGGTTCGTATGCTCCCATATACACTTTGGGAGTATGACGAGCATTTCCTAAAATATCGGTGGTAATGGGAGTTCCTATAGCAGGAGCTGCTAAATCTAAATCATCAACAGATGTTCCTGTTAAAGATAAATCAGTACCACTTACAAAGTTAACGACTTTTGATATAGAGTTTGCATCTTTTGTAGAATTTGCTGTTTGGTAATCTCCTAAAGTAGTATATGTGCTAACAAGTTTCGAACCTACGTGAGCCTGTCGTAAATAAAAATCATTTGGTATAGGCGCTTAGGTCGCTGTAATTTTGGATAAATCTGCTACTTTTGTAGCGTGGATATTAGGAAACAATATATAGGAGTGAATTCAATAGAGTTCAATAAATATTTTCAGACACAGGAGGATTGCTATCGCTATGTTTCAGAAATAAAATGGTCAGCCGAGCATCCTTACCAATGTAAGAAGTGTGGTCATTTGAAATTTGGCAAAGGCAAAAAGCCCTATTCACATCGTTGCGCCAAATGCAATTACGATGAAAGCCCCACTTCTGGAACTATGTTTGACAAGTTGAAATTTTCATTGCTTATCGCATTTCATATCTGTTTTAAAATTAGCACCAAGAAGAAAGGAATGTCTTCATTGGAATTGTCAGAGGAATTTGGATTGCGTTAGAAAACAGTATGGGAATTTAAGTGGAAAATCCAACAAGCAATGACAAGTAGCCGTAAAAGCCGATTGGAGGGCAAAGTTCAGGTTGATGAGTTTCTCATAGGAGAATACGAAGAAGGTAAAGTTGGTCGTAGTGGCGACAGTAAAAAGAAGTTAGTAATTGTTGGGCTTGAAATTTTGGAAGATAAAAAAGGTGTTGGTCGAGCTTATGCACAAGTAATTGAGCATGCTTCGAGCAAAGAATTTAGACCATTTTTTCAAACATATATCAGCAACGATGCAAATGTTATTACTGATGTTTGGAAAGGTTATTTACCATTGAAAAAAGACTATCCAAACTTAGAACAAATACCTTCGGAGAAAGGGAAAGGCATGCAGCAGTTGCATATTCACATAATGAACATTCAGGGATGGCTACGAGGAATACACCACCATTGTTCAAAAGAACGGATGCAAGGTTATCTCGATGAATATCATTTTCGTTATAATAGACGGACAATGATGGGGTCAATCTTCGATTTACTCATAAAAAGGATGGTTCTAAGCGAACCTAAGAGATTGATTAAAAATAAAATAACAACAGCGAACTAAGCGCCTATACCAAAAAATCATTATAATCAGATGCTGGTGTTGGAACAGCATTTATGAAGGCTGTGTTTGCATGAGTCGGTTCATCACTGATGAATATATTGTTCTTAATCTCTGCCGTATTACCGGATAACTGTATTGCATTGTAATATCCCGTTGAGCTGGGGTCTGTTAAAGCTGGCATACAAAAGGTATTATTATAAATTTTCCCTGAAATACCACTGTAAAATAAATAAGTTAAATTTAATGCTACCGTTGAAGGCTTAGTCTTATCTAATCCTGCAAACACATTATTATAAATATTATAGGTGGCGGTACTTGCTAAAGATACAACTCTATGTCCGTAAGCTCCGGTTTCTTCAGTATAGGCTTGAGTGAATTTATTGTTGTATATATTGAAAGTACCCGTTACACCAGTTGAAGTCCATAAACCATACGATACTGTTCCTGCAGCTCCAGTTTGTTGAGTTTTAAACTCATTTCCATAAATATCACCTCCTGTAGTATAATTTATTTCCAGTAAGCGACGACGAGCGATAATTGTATTATTTCTAATAACAAGTCCGGTAAGTACAACTGGGTTTCCGGTAGTTAATGTTCCCGAATTAGTTATTCTCATTCCCATAGCAACACTATTACCCAAGGCGTTCATTACATTATTCTCAACAGTAAAATTACTTGGTGCAACTTGAATAGCTACACCCTTTCTGACCACAGCTCCAACACAGAATGGAGATCCAGTGTTAGTGGTCAAATTGTTAATAATGCAATTTCTTATTATTGTATTTGCGCAAGCGCCTACAACTACAATCATCCTTGCATTGGTATGACTTGAATTTGTGTTGGTAAAAGTGAGCCTTTTGGTACTACCCCCCAAGGCATAACCATCAATAATTACATTACTTGTAGCTATAGTATTTGCATCGGTCCAAGTAGTCGATAAACCTGTGCCCAAGTATCCAATTACAAGATGACCAGAAGGACTTGAATTATCGGGTAATTGGGTAAAGGTTATTGTTCTATCTACATCTTGATCAGGACGAATGGTAATGCTATAGCCATTAGTATTCACTCCTAATCCGATATTTGCAGCTTCAGTTAAATCAGAAGTGATTTCAAGCACAATATTGCCACCTACGCCTGCTGTATTTATGGCATCGCAAGCTGATTTTAATGTTTCATAGGTTTGACCGGAGCCCACCTTATAAGTTCCTGACATTTGCCCAAAGCTTACACTTGTAATAAGTAAGGCAACTAAAAATAGAGTAATTCTTCTCATAACAAATAATTTTAGAATTCAATAATTATTTAACGACATTTAGTTTTAATATAAAAACGGTGGTAAATATACAAAACTAATTTACAAATTACATCTATATTATTAAAATATTTTAGTTAAAATGACAAATAGATTCTTTTTTAACACTTCTACATCAATCTCAACCCCTAATTCCTTACTTATTGATGTTACTCCTTTATCAACAAAACCACAAGGATTAATATAATTAAAGTATTCCAATTGAGTATTAGCGTTCAGAGCAAAGCCGTGCATTGTTACAAACTTAGAGCTACGAACACCTATTGCACAAATTTTCCTACAGTTGGATTTTTCCATATCTAACCACACACCGGACGCACCTTGCAACCTTTTACCTGTAATTCCATACATCTCTAAGGTTTGAATAATCGCTTCTTCTACATTATATATATATTGCCTAAGACCTATTTTAAGGTTTTCTAAATCTAAAATGGGATAGCCTACTACTTGACCCGGACCGTGATAAGTGATATCACCTCCCCGATTGGTATGTACAAAAGTAGCATTCCGGGCTTGAAGTTGTAAATAGTTTAGCAAGAGGTTGCTTTCGTCTCCACTTTTGCCAAGCGTATAAACGTGTGGATGTTCACATAAAATAAGATAATTTTCTGTGGGCTGATTGGCTTGTTTTTTTGAAATTGTATCATTAAATATTTCCTCTTGCTTCTTCCAAGCTTCATTGTACTCTATTACCCCCCAATCCAACAATTTTAAGTTTGCAGTTTGTGATTTGAGATTTTCGGATGTCAGATTATTATCGCTTTGCATACACGTCATATTATTATTCGAATTTGACATTTTCAATTTTCCCCATCAAATTTACTATTTTTGCTCTTCTCCGCTGTATATACGAAGAAGGTTTAGCGGGATTATACCGCCGGGGATTAGGCAGACAGACGGCAATGGAAGCCGCTTGTGATTTTGTAAGTTTTTTTGCCGAAGTATCAAAATAGATATTAGCCGCTTTTTCGACCCCGTAAATTCCGTCACCGTGTTTCGATAACGTTTAAATACACTTCCATAATCCGCTTTTTACCCCAAATCAATTCGATCAACACAGTAAAATAGGCTTCAAAACCTTTTCTTATCCAACTCCGGCGAGGCCAAAGAAACACATTTTTAGCTGTTTGTTGTGATATTGTACTGCCTCCTCTGATGCGTTTTCCTTTTTCATTATGCTTCATTGCCTTTTCGATATCTCCTAACGAGAATCCACTGTGTTTCATAAACAGATTATCTTCAGAAGCAACAACAGCCTGCACCATATTTGGCGATATTTTTTCTATAGAAGTCCAATCTCGTTTG
This sequence comes from Paludibacteraceae bacterium, assembly GCA_049840795.1. Classification (GTDB taxonomy): domain Bacteria; phylum Bacteroidota; class Bacteroidia; order Bacteroidales; family Paludibacteraceae; genus UPXZ01. Next base: position 71,885 of record JASGJK010000049.1, on the reverse strand, counting down.
ATAATCGGTTTTTCGCCACTTAAAACAGCCTCTGTCGATCGAATAAACATCAGTGGTGTATAATAAACCGGAATAAAACGTGCCAGAATCACCCAAGAGATGGACATTATAAAAAACCACATAATCGATTTTAATACAATGCGTTTTAATTTATGCCAAAATCCGTTTTTCTTTGGTTTATTTGTCATTGTTGTCATTCAACTTCTGTAAAATAATTTCGATGTTTTCGGCATCAAATTTAAAATTTAGTAACTCTAATTTCTTGGAAACCACATTGGTACTGTCGAATATTAAGCCCGGATGAAAATTTAAAAAATATGAACCCACATTCAATAAAATTGCGGGCGAAGGAAGCGCAATCAAAGTTTTGTTCACTTTTCTGAACGCTTTCATTAAATCGGCGTTAGAAACAGGAGTTGGCGCGGAGGCATTAATAACACCGATAATGTCTTTATTTTCAACAATTACATTCAATATTCTGAAATAGTCTTCGATGTAAATCCAGCTAAACATTTGCCTTCCGTTACCTTGTTTTCCGCCCGCTCCAAATTTGGAAAGACGATTCAGCAGAGGATAAACTCCACCGGATTTCCCTAAAACAACCGCAGTACGCAAAGCTACTTTTCTTGTTCTCATATGATAAGAGCTAAAAAAAACATTTTCCCAGTTTTTCACTACTTCTCCCAGAAAATCATCAGCAAACCTATCAAAATACTCGTTTAACTTTTCGTCGAAAGTATGTTCATAAATTCCCGTGGCACTTGCGTTTATCCAAACATCCGGAGGATTCTTACATTTCGCTATTGCATTATTCAGCAATTCGGTGGTTTCAATCCTCGATTTCAGAATCTGTTCTTTATTCTTATTTGTAAACCGACAATCAATGCTTTTCCCTGCTAAGTTGATTAAAACATCTGTTTTTTCCAACGCATCTGTCAGTTCCTTTTCAATCCACGAAACATCGCCCGCAGCACGTGAAACCACCCGCACACCATGATTATTTTCTTCAAATCTTTTTTTGATGTAAGTTCCAAGAAAACCGGTTCCACCTGCAATTAGGATATTCATTAGTGATTGGTTAATTGGTTGATTAGTTAATTGGTTTAATTTTAGCAAATGAAACGAATTAAAGTTTCCCTTTTAGGGGGTTAGGGGGAAGATACCCTCCACCGTACCCTCCATCTTCCATTTTCAAAATCGTGTGTAAGAATTTCAAAACGACCTATTTCGGAAGTGTTTTTTACATGTTGACCAATACATGCACACGCATCGTAATCCCCTACACGTATAATGCGTAATGTTTCCGAAGCTTCGGTAGATAATTTTGACAAATCAACTATTTTACCAGCTTCTTCTCTATTCATAAATTCTTCGTTTACGGGTAGATGCAAATTTATAATTTCATTGACCTTTCGTTGAATTTCTTGAATTTGTTCGTTTGAGGGCGTCTGTGACAACATATAATCGCATTTTGACTTTTTGCGTTCTATGTGCGCATTCATTGAGCGACCACAACCAAACATACGTACCATCGTTTGATTCAAAATATGCTCAGCTGTGTGCATCGGCTCGTTGTAATCTTTTTTAGCTTCGTTTAATTCCATATTTTTATTTCATCGTTTGCGGTTAAACTAAGTAGCTGAACAGAATTAGTTTAATATATTTAATTTGTATGTTATTGATTTTTAAAATCTTACATATACGTGTATTGGCGATTAATTATGAACACTTACTTACCAAAAGAGTTTTCAACTGTTTTGGGAGTTTTATTTTAAAAACCAAATTACATCCGATAATGTTTTTTTATCTTTTTCAAATGTAAATTGATGCAGTTTTCTTATGTCAAAATTTTGAATATAGTTTTCGATAATAGGCTTCATTTCACACAATTCACTTCTTAATTTCCAATGATTTCCGTCAGAATTGTATAAAACGATAAATAATCTGTTTTCCAAATGAAAACGCCCCTGAGTGCTTTGTTGAGAATAAAGCCATTGAATCAATTCGTTGGGGTTTTGTCTGGCATAGGTAATACTTTTTCCAAATCCACGAGGAAAAACAGTCGTTTTATGATCGAAACAAATCCCGTGAATTGCAAAATCCGTTAATTTATCATACGTATCGAAATGAGGCTTCACGCCATCGAGCGAGGTGAAAATAGTCTCAACACCCCGCGCCGACATCGCATTATACCAGCGATGAATGGCATAATTATTAAACGTTTGGGGTAAAGATTTGGCTTTTAATATTTCGAGCAATTGTTCGTAACTTGGATATGTATAAATAAAGTTTGACTCTTTATCCCAATCATCGGACTGTTTTTTGCCCCAGGGAGGCATACAAGTCAATTTTTTTAATTCGCTTTCCAAATCCGATAAATTCATAAAATCTAATTAATCCTACTGACGACCGCAATCTGTCGTCCAATTATGTAATTTTTACTGTTTTTTCAAGACAAATGCCGAACGGGCAGGAATATATAGTTTGAGCCACTCTTTCCCATACGTTTCTCCTTCGGCTGGCAATGTAAAGTGTTCCACCGTTTCGTCGATAAGTCCATTTCCGTCATAAATACGACTATCTGTATTCAACACCACTTTATAACTACCTGCATCGGCTAAAATACCATAATCGACATACGAATTTTGTCCGTTAAAATTAAATATAAAAATCAAATTCCGGCGTTGATATGCCAATACCTGATCATCTTCCTTGTCCCAAAGTTGAGAAATAGACGTTTCATTAAAATTTGATACCGATTTAATCAATTCGATCATATCCCTATCAAACTTACCCAGACCATTATATATGTAATTCTCATTATCAACCAATTCCCATTGCCTACGCGCATATTTGTACGACCAGCCATTGCCTGCACGTGGAAAATCAATCCATTCGGGATGTCCAAATTCATTTCCCATAAAGTTAAGATACGCTCCATTAATGGTAGAAGCAGTTATCAGGCGAATCATTTTATGCAAAGCAATCCCTCGGTCAACAACCAATGTATTATCACCACGCTGCATGTGCCAATACATATCTGCGTCTATCAAACGAAAAATAATGGTTTTATCTCCCACGAGTGCCTGATCATGACTTTCGGCATAACTGACTGTTTTTTCATCACTGCGCCTATTAGTCAATTCCCAAAAAATATGTCCGACTTTCCAGTCTTCGTCTTTAGTTTCTTTGATATATTTTATCCAAAAGTCAGGAATTCCCATCGCCATACGGTAGTCAAAACCAATTCCACCATCTTTGATTTTTGAAGCCAAACCCGGCATTCCGCTTACTTCTTCGGCAATGGTAATTACATTCGGATTTACTTCGTGAATTAATTTATTGGCTAACGTAAGATAACATATTGCATCACCATCTTGATTAAGATTGTAGTATGAATCATATTCACTAAAATCTTCACCCAAGCCGTGACTTCTATAAAGCATAGATGTAACGCCATCAAAGCGAAATCCGTCGAACTTATATTCTTCGAGCCAGAATTTACAGTTCGAAAGTAAAAAATGAAGTACTTCCGGTTTTCCATAATCAAAACACAACGAATCCCAAGCCGGATGTTCTCGCCTGCTTCCGCCATGAAAGTACTGGTAAGGTGTTCCATCAAATCTGCCTAATCCTTCTACCTCATTTTTCACAGCGTGTGAATGAACAATGTCCATAATAACAGATATACCCATTTCATGCGCTTGATCTATTAATCTTTTTAATTCATCAGGAGTACCAAAACGGGAAGACGCCGCAAAGAAACTGGAAACATGATATCCGAATGAACCGTAATAGGGATGTTCTTGAATAGCCATAATCTGAATACAATTGTATCCGGCTTGTGCTATGCGAGGTAAAATTGTACGTCTAAATTCATCGCAAGTGGACACTTTTTCTTCGCTACTCGACATACCTATGTGACATTCATATATAAGCAAAGGTTTTGTATCCGGTTTGAATTTTGTTACCTTAAATTTATAGGGGTTCTCCGGACTCCACACTTGAGCCGTAAATATTTTGGTCTGATGATCCTGTACAACGCGCCTGCACCAAGCCGGAATACGCTCACCGGAGCCACCCTCCCACTCTACAAATAATTTATATAATTGCTCGTGTCTTATGGCATTGTCACCCAGATACAACTCCCACACTCCGTTTTCCAATCTATTCAATTGATAATTCGGCGTTTTTTGCCAGCCGTTAAAATCGCCAATCAGAAACATAGCCTTTGCATTTGGCGCCCATTCTCTGAAAACCCATCCTTGAGGTTGTTTGTGTAATCCGAAATACAAATATCCGGTTGCAAAATCAGATAAGGTTTTATTTTCGCCGGTCAATCTTTTTTCCATCGAAAGGAAATAATCATATCTTCCCTGAATAGCATCAGCAAAGGGTTCTAACCACGAATCTAATTTCACGAGTGGCAACATCTTCGAATTTTTCATGCGCTTATAAATTGATTTTTATTTTCAGACTTTTCCGTTAATTGATACCTAGCACCTCGTCCACCGTATAGTTGAGAAACGAAAGGAATGGATATGCCGTTTTTGCTAAACGCACAAGCGTAGCAACAAAGTTTTCGGAATAAAGTTCCTGATCACTTAATACGTAATCAACAAGAAAACTTTTATTTTTCAGTAAATCAGCATCGGGAAAGTTGGTTGGAAAACCGGCTGGAATTTTCTTCATTTTTCCTTCCTCGTTCAATTTCGGATAAATTTTTTGAAATTCCGGATTTTTAACAATCTCGTTAAACTCATCGATATTGTCGAATACCGACTGACGGAGCGCTTTGAGTATATCCGGTTGTGGCATCCACACGCCACCTCCAAAAAAACTTTGTTCTGGGTCGATATGCAAATAATACCCTCCACGCGGGCTCTTTCGCCCACCGGCAGAAGCGATATAAATTCCAAAGTGTGTTTTGTAGGGAGTTTTGTCTGCAGAAAAACGAATATCACGATAAATTCTGAAAACGCATTCCTTTACTTCAACGTGTTTTACTTCATCATCAAACTTAGCTATTTCCGTAATCAACCGCGAACCAATCACTTCAAACTCGCTTTTTACTTGTTCATACCAAACTTTATTTTGAGTAAACCAATCGCGATTATTATTTTTTTTTAACTCGGATAAGAAAAGAAGTATATTTTTTATCATACAATATATTATATTTCATCAGTTTGTATCTCTTAATTTTTGATGGTCAAAACAGCTTGTGGCAAACAGATATATCTTTTGACAGCCCACTTAATTATTGTCTCACCGTATTTTAATATTTAAGCAACATTGATGATTTCATAAAAATAAAATCTTACAAATATAAAATGTTTTCTCAGAAAAAAAACATATTCAGGCAGTTTTTTACGTAAAAATGACCGAATACGTTGAAAATTCCGTATTTTTGCAGATAATTTACCGTTTAAGCAAAATCTGCACACTAACAGACATCGTATGAAAGAGATTATTCAAAAACTGTTGAACGACGTACAACAATTACACGCTAATTCGTTAGAAGAAGTTGAAAATTTACGCATCAAATATTTAAGCAAAAAAGGAGAAATATCGTCTTTGTTCGACGATTTTAGAAATGTTCCAAACGAGCAAAAGCGCGAAATAGGACAACTGCTTAACACACTAAAAAACAGCGCACAAGACAAAATAGACTTATTAAAAGAAACACTTTCGGCGCTCAACAAATCTGAACAAAAAACAGATCTTACACGTAGCGCCGAACCTCTAAAATTAGGCACAAGACATCCCTTATCGATGGTAAAACAGGAGATTTCCGAGATTTTCTCGAGAATTGGATTTACTATTGCCGAAGGACCTGAGATAGAAGACGATTGGCACGTATTTAGTGCGCTTAACTTTGCCCCCGAGCATCCGGCACGCGATATGCAAGATACTTTTTTCATCGAAAAAAATCCGGACATACTGCTTCGCACACACACATCGTCGGTTCAAACGCGCGTTATGACTTCGCAAAAACCGCCCATACGGATGATTTTCCCGGGTCGCGTATATCGAAACGAAGCCATTTCATACAGAGCACATTGTTTTTTTCATCAAGTAGAAGGATTGTATATTGATAAAAATGTATCTTTTGCCGATTTGAAACAAGCATTGATGTATTTTGCAAAAGAAATGTTTGGCGACAACACACAAATCCGGCTCCGTCCATCTTACTTCCCGTTTACAGAACCAAGCGCCGAAATGGATATTTCCTGTAATATTTGTGGCGGAAAAGGTTGTCCGTTTTGCAAACATACCGGCTGGGTAGAGATATTAGGTTGCGGCATGGTTGATCCTAATGTATTAGAAAATTGTGGTATTGATAGCAAAACATACTCTGGATACGCCTTCGGAATGGGTGTAGAACGAATTACCAATCTTAAATATCAGGTAAAAGACCTCCGTATGTTCTCTGAAAACGACACCCGATTCTTGGAAGAATTTAAAAGCGTTTATTAAATTTTCTCATTCAACATCTTGTTCTCAAAAAAGAATAATTTTCTTCTGCTGATTTAAAAAGACAGAACTGATATTTTTCAGAGAAAGGCATTGGCAACAAACCAGTGCTTTTTTATTGTCTTAAATTGATATATCTTTGCGTACGATGAAACATCGATACTTTATATACTTAAGCTATAACGGAGCAGCATATTGCGGTTGGCAAATTCAGCCCAACGGTATTTCGGTGCAAGAAAGACTCGAAAAAGCCATCGGTACTATTTTTCGTAATACAACTGAAGTTACAGCTGCCGGACGTACCGATGCCGGCGTGCATGCAAGCACAATGGTCGCACACGTTGATTTTGAAGAAGAATTGACCGACATCAATCATTTAATCACTAAACTTAACAGCTATCTTCCGAGCGACATTTGTATTGAACAAATAGTGAAGGTCAAACCGGATGCACATGCCCGATTTGATGCCGTTTATAGAAAATATGAATACCACGTTTCATTAAAAAAAGATGTTTTCAATGCCCATTTATCGATGAGAGTTTTTCAATCACTCAATTTTGAGGCAATGAATCAAGCCGCTGAAACGTTATTTGATTATTCAGACTTCACCAGTTTCAGTAAACTTCACACCGACACTAAAACCAATAACTGCAAAGTAACGCACGCCAAATGGACGCCAGTTGATGAAAATCACTGGGTATTCACCATTCAAGCCGATCGTTTTCTCCGAAATATGGTACGGGCTATCGTAGGAACATTACTCGAAGTAGGAAGAGAAAAAATAACGGTTAACGATTTTAAAAACATTATCGAACAAAAAGACAGATGCAAAGCCGGCACTTCGGTACCTGCACAAGGATTGTTTTTAACTCAAGTGAGCTATCCTGATACTATTTTCGTAAAAGCCAAGGATGAGTAACAAACGTTATGTGCAAGATTTACCGACTGTTTTCACAAAAAAAGAGAGAAAAATTTGATAATTTGATAATTATTTGTACCTTTGCAAGCCCAATTGAGATATAATATAAAAAACATCATAAAGATATGAAAAGCGGAATTCATCCAGAAAGTTATCGCCCTGTGGCATTCAGAGATATGTCAAACGGCGACACATTTATCAGCCGTTCTACTATTAACACAAAAGAAACAGTAGAAATCGACGGTACAACTTATCCATTAGTAAAATTGGAAATCTCCAGTTCGTCACATCCTTTCTACACCGGTAAATCTAAATTGGTGGATACCGCAGGACGTGTGGATAAATTCATTAGCCGTTACGCCAAACGTATGGAAAACAAGAAATAATCCACGCGTATAAAAAGCATTTTAAAACCTCGGATATTTTCCGGGGTTTGTTTTTTTATAATAGGCACGGTTTTTGACTTTACATTAAAAACAATTTGCTATTATCAACTAAAAAAATACAAACACTATGAAAAGTTTTAAAAGAACACTACTACTTTTTGGCATCTTAGGACTTCTCAACGCTTGTAGCGATTCAGATCCTATCGAAAAACCAACCACAAACAATGATTATTCATTTGATTTGGGTAAGGCAGTCTACTATGGCGATATTTACCAAAAAGGCTCTAATGTTTTTGATATCTATTTAATGAACGGTGGATTAGATATTGATGATAACGGCTATATTATTGGGACAGGCTATTATGTATATTTAGACTTAAACGCATCTAAAGGAACAACCGGCATACCTACCGGAACTTACAACGCAAATACCAACGGCAGTAACTACACCTTCCAAAAAGGGAATTTTTACACATACACCGGAACAATGTACAGACCTCAGGAATTCAACCATCCCGCAGGAAGCTATTTAGCACGCGTCATTGACGGTCACGCCATTGAGTTTTATCTTCTCAACGAAGGTAGTATCAAAATCAATGCAAACTCCATTACCGGAAGCGTTGCCTCAACTGACAATGTTGCTATCAATTTCAAATATACAGGCGACATAAATAGTAACATTGTAGATGATTTTACACCAAAACCTATCTATCTATCTCAAAGTGAACTATGGTTTTGGGGAGATTACGATAATGTAGGCTTAAATATTTTTACCATCCGATTGGGCGATTCAAATACCAACCTGAGTGAACTCTCAGGAGGTGGAGATATGATGGCAATTGAAGTTTACGCGCCGCTATCAGCAACCACAATATTGCCCGACGGAGTTTATCCTGTCAAAGTAAATTCGCCGGAAGTTAACACAACCATTGACGGCTACACAGATAACGGCAATAATCTTGGAACATGGTATTATTCTCCTGCTAAAGATTACGCCATCACGCAGGGCTCGCTTACCGTAAAACACAAAACAGGAAACACATACACGTTGGCATTCGATTTCAAAGATGCAAATAATCAATCCATTGTGCGCTCGGCATTCGATATTTCATTAGGATATTACGACAAAACATCAGCACCCGGTGTAAAACAAAAAATGAGAGCCGCGAAAAAAGCAAAAGCCGGAAACACTATAAATACAAAACTCCGAACAGGCAGAACGAAATAAAAAGGTACTGTTAAAAGAATGAGAGGTTTACAAAAAAATGTAAGCCTCTCGTTTTTTGTAAGTATTTTTTATCAAATTATAGTATCTTTGCACCCGCAATTATAATTTTAAATACAAAAAAATCTTATGAAATTATTAGAAGGAAAAGTTGCTTTGGTAACAGGAGCAGCACGCGGAATCGGCAAAGCAATTGCTTTAAAATTTGCTTCCGAAGGCGCTAATATTGCATTTACCGACCTGGTAATTGATGAAAATGCACAAAACACAGAAAAAGAAATTGCCGCTTTGGGGGTAAAAGCCAAAGGCTACGCTTCAAATGCCGCGCTTTATGATGACTCGCACACGGTTGTGGATGAAATTGTAAAAGAATTCGGCAAAATAGACATTCTTGTAAACAACGCAGGAATCACCAAAGACGGATTAATGATGCGTATGACAGAGCTTCAATGGGATGCCGTTATCAACGTAAATCTAAAATCAGCATTTAACTTTATACACGCTTGTGCTCCAATTATGATGAAACAAAAGTCCGGAAGCATCATCAACATGAGTTCTGTTGTTGGAGTATCTGGAAATGCGGGACAAGCTAATTACTCCGCCTCTAAAGCCGGAATGATCGGACTTGCCAAATCAATTGCCAAAGAATTAGGGTCACGCGGAATTCGTTCTAATGCCATCGCGCCGGGATTTATCGAAACTGAAATGACACATGCCTTAAACGATGAGCAACGCGCCAAATGGGCTGAAACAATTCCATTACGCCGTGGTGGTAGCCCTGATGAGGTTGCGAAGGTATGCCTTTTCCTGGCTTCCGATCTTTCGAGTTATGTAAGCGGACAGGTAATCAACGTGTGCGGTGGAATGAACACTTGATAGGGTTTGAGCAACAAGTATTTTTCTTGAAAAATATTTTGGATAATTCAAACTAAAACGCTATCTTTGCAGTCCGAAAATTGAATTAAAAAAATAATAATAAAACATACAGAGCAATGAAAAGGACATTTCAACCTTCACAAAGAAAAAGAAGGAACAAACACGGTTTCCGCGAAAGAATGGCTTCTGCAAACGGTCGCAGAGTGTTAGCTTCTCGTCGCGCAAAAGGTAGAGCCAAATTGACAGTTGCCGATGAAGGACGCCACAAATATTAATCCTTTTCATCGCACTATTAAAGAAAAAAGAAAGAAGAGTTTTTTATAAAATTCTTCTTTTTGCATTTAATAGAAATTATCTTGTCAGAATTATATTAATTATTTAAGACGTTTTTATTTCAGTTTTTTATCGGGATATATAGTTGTCATCTCAAGAACCTATTGAATCCGAATTCGCATCGCCATACAATTGACAAACGCCTGCCAAACGAATCTCAACAGTCATTCCACCCTCAGATATTTTCGTTGTACGTCCAGTCATTTCCAATTTATTATTTTCCACTTTATATTCTAATCCATCAACAGACAACGTATTCTTATGTGTTTTCATATTAACTTGTTTTGTGACTTTATCCGTAAAAATAGTTGCTCCGTCAACAATCGACTCTACGATAACAGAAGCCCTTCCAAACCCCCTCGTACATTTTCAATGAAGTCAAAATTTCGTCTTTTTCACACAAACTTAGTGAGTATAAAAACAACGAAGTCATCTTGACTTTCTATATTTCATTATGTGTCGTTCCTACGGAACTTTTTTGTAAGCTGATTATCATTCTGTTATTAAGATGTCGTACCTAACGGTACTTTATAGCCCCATAGGGTGAAATCTTAACAATAAAACGTATATCATTGATTTCGAGCGCTGTAAGTATGATGTCTTTTAAACATTATTTATGCAAATTAAAAAGTCAAGATGACTTCATTTTCAGTATAGTACCTTAACCAACTTATGAAGAATTTTATTTTTTCAAGAAGTAACTACGCCATCAGGAGGCGATATTTACAATCAATGTCATTAAAATTTCACAGCAAAAGAACTTAAATGATTATCAGCAAAGTAGCCTAAAACTTAAACTACAAAAAAAACGACAACACAAAAGTGATTGTCGTTTTTTTGTAGGTACATTGAAAACTTCAATGTATTTTATTCAGCAGTTTCAGCAGTTTCTTCTGTTTTTTCTGCTTTTTTAGCTTTTGTAGCTTTTGCCGCTGTTTTTTTAGCTTCTTCTTTTGCCACTAATTTTTCAGCAGCCTCAGAAACCATTTGATCTTTCAGGTCAGCAAGTGATTGGATATCTCCTAACGTAGTTTTCTCAATCGTAGGAGTAACGATTTCTTCTTTCTTCACCTTCTTTGCTTTTTTAGGTGCATCGTCTCCACCTTCTATTGCTTTTTCTGCACGTTTAGCGTCTTCGTGCAAACGGCTGTGAGAGAGTATGATACGTTTGGCATCTTTGTTAAATTCAATTACTTTGAATGGAAGTTTCTCATCTACATGCGCTTGCGAACCATCTTCTTTTACTAAATGTTTAGGTGTCACAAAACCTTCAACACCGTAAGGAAGCGCCACTACAGCGCCTTTGTCCATCATTTCAACAACAACTCCTTCGTGAACTGTATCTACACTGAACAAGCTTTCAAAAGCATCCCACGGATTCTCTTCCAACTGTTTGTGTCCTAAGCTCAAACGACGATTGTCTTTGTCGATTTCTAACACCTGCACTTCGATATCGTCACCTATTTTTGTAAATTCTGACGGATGTTTAACTTTTTTAGTCCAAGAAAGATCTGAGATATGGATTAAGCCATCAACACCCTCTTCAATTTCAACAAACACTCCAAAGTTGGTAAAATTACGCACTTTGGCAGTATGTTTACTTGCAACAGGATATCGTTCTTCAATATTTTCCCAAGGATCTGACTTCAATTGTTTGATACCCAACGACATTTTTCGCTCGTCACGATCAAGCGTTAAAATAACGGTTTCAACTTCGTCACCAACCTTAAGGAAGTCCTGAGCAGAACGCAAGTGTTGTGACCAGCTCATTTCAGATACGTGAATCAATCCTTCTACGCCCGGAGCTATTTCTACAAATGCGCCATAATCAGCCATCACCACAACTTTACCTTTCACCTTGTCGCCAACTTTGAGGTTAGCATCAAGAGCATCCCATGGATGAGCCGAAAGTTGTTTTAAACCAAGAGCAATACGTTTCTTTTCGTCATCGAAATCAAGAATAACCACATTTAATTTTTGGTCTAATTCAACCACTTCTTTCGGGTCAGAAACACGTCCCCAGCTTAAATCGGTGATATGAATCAAACCATCTACACCACCCAAGTCGATGAATACACCGTAAGAAGTGATATTCTTAACGGTACCTTCAAGCACCTGACCTTTTTGCAATTTACCGATAATTTCTTTCTTTTGTTGTTCGATTTCTTCTTCGATAAGAGCTTTGTGCGATACCACAACATTTTTGAACTCTTGGTTGATTTTCACCACTTTGAATTCCATTGTTTTGTTTACAAATACGTCATAATCACGTATTGGTTTCACATCTATTTGAGATCCGGGCAAGAATGCTTCGATTCCGAATACATCTACAATCATACCGCCTTTTGTACGGCATTTTACGAAACCTTTTACAACCTCTTGTGATTCGAGCGCTGAATTTACACGATCCCAGCTGCGAGTAGCGCGCGCTTGTTTGTGCGAAAGGATTAATTGTCCTTTTTTATCTTCTTGACTTTCGATGTACACTTCAACTTTATCGCCGATTTTCAAATCCGGATTGTAACGGAATTCACTCATAGGAACTACTCCGTCTGATTTGAATCCTACATTAATTACCACCTCGCGTTTGTTGATAGAAGTTACAGTACCTTCTACCACTTCTTTGTCTTTGATGGCGTTCAGTGTGTCATCGTAAATTCTTGTTAATTCGTCTTTGGATTTTCCTGAAATCACATCGCCTTTTTCATAGGCATCCCAGTCAAAATCTGCTTGTGGCTTCACCTCTTGTTTTGGTTCCGCTTTTTTGGTTGAAGGAACTTCTTCGATTACTTCTTCTTCTTTTAATTCAACGACAGGTTCTTTCACTTCTTCTTCTACAGATTTTACTTCCTCTGCTGCGGGTTCTGTCGTTTCTGTTTCAACGGCTTTTGGAGTAATTTCTTCAGCCGGTTGGGTTTGTTCGATAGCTTCAGAAGCATTTACTACTTCTTCTGCTTGTTTTTCTTTTTCTTCCATTGTTAGAAAAAAAGGGGCTTTGTACTAAATTGAATTAGTTGGTTAGACATTATGTTGATTAAAATAGCGTGCAAAGGTACAACAATTTTGTCAATTTGCAAATTTTTAGCCTTTTAAGATATTTATCTTTATTTTTTGGTTACAACCCTTTTTTGTTTCATTTTTTTTCGTAATTTCGTCACAAGAAACGCACAGAATCTTATTTTAGTCACACAGCTGATTATCTGATATTTAACCTGTTTTTGTTTGTTTTTCATATTAAAGCAAGCAAAACGACAAACTCCTTTTGAAACTTTCTGTTTTTTATCCGCCTAAGCCTCTTTTTGATTTTTGATTGCAATTAGAAGTGTATTTTAACTGCTAAGTCTAACCTTTTACATTAAAATTTATTTTCACCTACTTGATTTTACTTATTTATTTGAATTTTGAATACGCAAAACTCATTCAAAACACAAAATCAAAACGTACAAAACCATTTTTACATTTTTAAAACTATGAACAAAATCAAACTTTTGACTCTTGTATTCTTACTTGTAGGCACTATCTCGGCATTTTCACAAATCAGCGTTACCTCTTATTCTACAAACGCTTTTGGAGTAAGTACAAGTAAAAATTACGAACTAAGCGGGGAATTTAAATCTTTTTTCAACAAAGGGATATATGATGATATGACATTTGAATTATCAGGAATGTACAATTTTAAACCGGGTATCTACCATCGTTTCTCGATTGGAGTCGGGATGTGTTGCGGTTTAGGAGCCGGACTGATTTCTTCTGTTACAATACCCGTACAATTAGAAATAACACCACTCAAGGATTTCAAACGCTTGTCTGTTGTATTTGAATTGGCACCCGAATTCTCAGGAGATATGGGTATGAGGCAGTTGTGGGGATTGAGATATACTTTTTAGAGCAAATTAACGTTATAAATAACACTATGTTTAATCAAATAAATGACTAATGAAACATATTGAATACGCTTTTGATGACAAAAACGAATTTTGGCGCTATATTGTCGTCATAATCCTTACATTTCTTATTTCTAATACCATTGGCGCAATCCCGTTGGGCATTCTTATAATTATAGGAATGTTTAACTCAGGTAATCTGCACACAACACCTCAAAATATGATGGATTTTAGCGCATACGGAATAGATCAAAATGTTGGATTAGCTGCAATGCTTATCACTTTTGTTATAGCATTGGGTGGTTTTATTTTGCTACAAAAATCGTTTCACAAACGAACGTTGCAAGGCACTATCAATGGTACCGGAAGTATTCGGTGGAAAAGGCTTTTCAACGGATTTGCATTGTGGAGTGTGTTTATGATATTGTCGTTGATAGCAACGTTAATTATCGATCCATCAAGCCTCGAATTTCAATTAAAATGGAGTGCATTTATCCCACTCTTTTTTATATCGCTGACACTGATTCCATTTCAAACGGCATTTGAAGAGATAACATTTCGCGGTTATTTGATGCAAGGATTAGCCACAAACACTAAAAGCAGAATTTGGGCATTGATTATCACATCGCTGGCATTTGGATTGCTTCATAGTTTTAATCCCGAAGTGAAAGAGTACGGATTTTTTGCTACAATGCCAAGCTATATTGGTTTTGGGGTGATATTCGGACTCATTACGTTATTGGATGATGGGGTGGAATTAGCCATCGGACTACACGCTGCCAACAACTTTTTCTCGTCTATTTTGGTGACATCTCCATACTCGGCTTTGGTAACTGCCGCCATCTACACTACCGATAAGGTTAATCCATACGTTGATATGCTTACTTTATATCTTTTCGGAATTATCGCGATAGCTGTTTTCTCTAAAAAGTACAAATGGAATTGGAATATTCTAACCAGAAAAGTAGAGAAACCGATTGATATTAAAGCAGCTACCGCAGAAAATCAAGCATCGGAGGCATAATGTTCAAAATAGTTTTCACACAAAGAGAGAATGTGATAAAATACATCCTCTCTTTGTGTGCAGTGTAACTACTGTTTAGAATTTATAATCGATACCGATACCAAATACTTTATTGGTTCGTGCATAAACATCTTGTCCTTCCAAATTTGTACCGTTATAATTTGTCGATTTCTTAGTCCAATCCGAATAATCGGTAAAGAAGTAAGCAATATTTCAAACGTAAATCGGAAGTAATATTATAAGCTCCACCAAAACCAATTGAATATGAGTTCAAGCTAAAGCTCATATCCGTTTGATAATTATCGGTTACTCCCGTACGCGTTATTTGAGCGCCGGTACTCAACAAAAACTGTTCACTAATTTTATACTCTGTTCCCAACAAAAACTCGTTAACTCCACCGTTGATATAGTTTTGACGGTCATTTGCCATTTTTGCATCCGAATCAAAAAAGTGATGATATCCTGCTGACACTTTCCAACTTTTGCAAATACTATAATCAGCACCCAACGTTAAAAGTGCAGGTATATCATGCGGTGTGTTTACTCCATCTGTGTATTTTCCGGTATCATCCACTTTGGTATTGTTTTGCACATTGAGCGAAGTTAAAAATTCGTAACGCGCGGCTACGTTTAGTTTTGAGATATTGTAATTCAAACTTAAAATTGGAGTAACTCCCCATCCCGTTTGTGTACAATCAAGGTACTTATCAGCCACTGAGTTGGCAGTAGCTGTATTTGAAGCCACCGAGACATTATATTGTGCCTGAACTTGACTTGCCGTAAGTCCGCTAACATCGGTACCTAATCCTGCACTCAACTGAGACAACTGAGCTGAGGTGATTGCTCCAGCAGTCACTAAGTTAGCCATTGTTACCGAACCATAACCAGCCGCCACGATTTGCCCCATAGACGTTGCAGCTGCTTGTGCCGATATGGCTGCACTTGCAAAAAATGTATTGGCACTCATCATCGTTCCGGTTGGATTTAATGATGGATGTTTTGGATTAATTTGAATATTTTTCAAATGTCCTACATATTTATTGTTGACAATATTTAATCGTAGTCCGACCGCACCGGATAAATGTTCATTGAACTTATACGCACCATTCAATTGCCAGCCAAAAATATACTGTTTTCCTTCCATATACTGATCAACCGAGTAGGCGGTAGTTTGCAATCCTTTAGCATTTAATGCGACCGGCAACAACGCCACATTTGCTTCAAACGAAGGTAATCCGTGATTGAAAACGGCTTTTCCACCTCCACCCGTAATTCCGAACGAAGTTGAAAACACCATTTTATCTTTTTTGTAAGCCAACTGAAAACTGGGAATGAGCGGTGCGGATGCTTCGCCTTTGAACTCTTTGGTTTCGTAGCCATTGTTGCCATAAGCAAATGGAGCAAATGTAGAAGTAATGGTGCGCGTTTGAAATGCACTTTGGTTGGACAACGAAAAATGTAGTCCGTCAGTCAAAAAAACAAGACCCGCAGGATTGGTATATGCGGCATCAATTTCTATGGAGGCATCACGTGCCGGATTACGCAAAAAATGAACA
This sequence comes from Paludibacteraceae bacterium, assembly GCA_049840795.1. Classification (GTDB taxonomy): domain Bacteria; phylum Bacteroidota; class Bacteroidia; order Bacteroidales; family Paludibacteraceae; genus UPXZ01. The sequence continues at coordinate 55,208 of JASGJK010000049.1, read as the reverse complement.
CTTTGATTGGTGTTTGTCAACAAACCACCGGCAAACAGAGACACGCTCGATAGAGCTGCCACAGCTGCAAATAATAGTTTTTTTCTCATAAAATTAATCTTGTAATTGTTTATTTCTTCAGCATTGGATATTTATTCAAGCACCGAAGTTGTTAAATTATTTTAGTGAAATAGCGCACAAAATTACACAAATAATTCAGATATGTGCAATAGACACCAATAAAAAATGCACATTTTTGCGCAAAATGTGCATTTAACGTTCTAAAACGAACAAATAATTAGGAATTTTCTTTCACTTATTTTAAGTAAGCAAGATCAATCTTGAATGTAGAACGAATTATTTTACAAATTTTCCTATAAGATAGAACGATTTACCGGAAACTGAGTACACATAATTTCCACGTAGTAGCTCGCCGGCATTCAACGCAACAATGTTCTCACCGGTAGTCAAACAGGCATTAAATCTTTTTACAATTCTCCCGCTTACGTCTATAAGTTGAATGGTTACCTCTGTGTTTGATTCGGTAGAAATGTACAATGCCGACGTTTCATTTACGGGGTTCGGAAAAATCCTCACATCACCTTTTGAGTAAACCGTTTTCACTGCTGACACCGGATTATATTCAAATGCGCCTAAATCGGGTGCAGCTCCAACATACATCAATCCCACATCAACGCCTTTATCTATTAATGCGCTGGTAGGAGCTAAATGAAGTAATGTTATTTCCGGCAAAACGCCGTCATTTTTTCGGTTGCTTAGAAGTTGCGATGTCTCAAGACTTACAAAATCAGCTACAGTACAACTGAAACCGCTACTCCACGAGTTATTGCTTTGGACGTAAGAAGTTGTTTTAAAGGCATTGGAACTTACACCACTCAGCGAAACGCTGTTTTTTATCAAAAGTGTGCCGTAACCTGCATTAGAAAATCCGTAATTAGTTTGATTTTTATAGCTGGTACAGTTATAGAGAATCATTGCTCCATTGTTATTATTTTGATCAAAGCCTTTCACCTTATTTTCGACTGAAACACAATTTTTTGCCGTAATGATATTTGCCGTATAATTTCCCCCGAATTTAAATCCGTTACCATTGCCGTAATTGGTAATTACGTACCGCTCGGAAGTATTTTTAAATTTATAAAACCAAGTTGCACTATCAGTTTTGAAGCGAATATTCTCAGTCATATCATACGATGTCGGTCCGTTGGAAAAGCACCAACAACCATCGTATTCCGTATTCCCTATTTTCTCGTAACTATCCCAACCATCATCGCTGTTTTTCCATGCTCTACACCCTTTGTATATATTTGTACCGGTATTTGTATATTGTTTATCGGCAAAGCCATCGGCATTTCCGCCATAATTAGGCGATGAAGTACCTCCTGTTTGATAATCAAAATTCTCGTATGAATCACAGTCAAGAATCAAATTATTGCTACCGGTTTTCATTTGTAATCCGGAATCACAATTCCATCGAAAAATACAATTTTCTATTTTACAATTACTTCCGGTCACTTGCATCCCGTTATCGCCGGCTCCTTGAATAATCAAGCCCTTAATATGTACATAATTTCCCGAGAGCAATACACCCTGGTTATTGCTATTGTACGCCTGTGTACGGAAATCTAACACCGGAACTTCGCCGGGATAGTTTACAATACAAAGGAAATCAGCACTCGTACCGCTTTTCGATATATTCTGACGGGAAGAAAAACTATACGTTCCACCCCGCACTATAATAGAGTCGCCGGCTGTAAGCGATTTGGCGATAGCTGCTGTAAAAGTAAGTGGCGCTTGTACTGTACCCGTAGCAGAAGAGCTACCGGTTGGCGACACATAATAGGTGACGGCAAATGATTTAGAAAAATAGAATATGCTAACAATATAAAGTAAAAAAAATCGATTTCCTGTGTAAGTCATGAGTTATGATATTTTATGTACAAAGCGTTTTACTGCAAAAGTATTGCCGTTTGGGTAAAAGAATGTAAAATAATTGTTTTATTTGGTGGATTTTTTGATTTTTTCCTAAAATAAATTTTCTTATTATCTTTGTCAAATGGCTTGGTCAAAGATATTTTACATCTTTTCGAGTAATATTAATGGAGTATTTTTATTTCACTCTCTTGTATTTTAATAAATAATACGTATCTTAGTAACGTTTTTTGAGTAAAGTCAATCGGTTGACAATCTATATTTTAGAATAAAAGGCACTCAACGCGCACTCTAAAAACGATAAGACATAAAACGAATTCCTTATGTTAACTATCTAAAAAATATAAATGAACGTATGAAAAATAACTATTGCGTTATTATGGCTGGTGGTGTGGGAAGCCGATTTTGGCCCTTTAGTAAAAACGACAAACCGAAACAATTCCTTGATTTTTTTGGAACCGGACGCTCACTGCTTCAAATGACTTTTGACAGATTCAGTTCTTTTGTTCCTGCATCCAACATTTTGATTGTTTCCAACGCATTGTACAAAGACACCATTTTAGAGCAGCTCCCCGAGTTAAAACCCGATCAGGTATTACTTGAGCCACATCGTAGAAACACTGCCCCCTGCATTGCTTATGCAATTCAGCGAATAAAATCGATGACTGATAATGCCAACATAGTCATTGCGCCATCAGATCATCTGATTATAAAAGAAGACAAATTTATTGATGTTGTCAAAAAAGGGTTGGATTTCATTAAAGACAAAGATAGTTTACTCACATTGGGGATAAAACCGAGCCGCCCGGAAACTGGTTACGGATATATACAAATTGAAAGTGGAGCCAATTCCGATTTAACGCGTGTGAAAACATTTACGGAAAAACCAAATGCCGAATTAGCTCAAATATTTTTGAAACAGGCGAATTTTTTTGGAATTCAGGTATCTTTTTGTGGAATCTGCAAGCCATTGAAAAAGCATTCAATATTTATCTTCCCGAAGTTGCTTCGAGATTTAATGCCGGAGCTGGTATTTACGGTACCAACAAAGAACAAGATTTTATCAACGAAATGTATCAGTCCTGCCCCAACATATCTATTGATTACGGTGTGATGGAAAAAGCAGACGAAGTGTATGTACTGTGTGCCGAATTCGGTTGGTCTGATCTGGGTACTTGGGGAGCACTATACGACTTAACGGGAAAAGACGAGCATAAAAACGTGACACTAAAATGTGAAACTTTGTTTTACGAAAGCAAAAATAACATCGTAGCATTACCCAAAGGTAAGTTAGCGGTAATGCAAGGGCTTGAAGATTACATTGTGGCGGAATCTGACGATGTACTTCTCATCTGTAAAAAAAACGAAGAACAACGTATCCGGCAATTCGTAAACGATGCGACTGTAAAATTTGACGGAAAATACTCTTGATATATAAATAAGCACACTATCGGCAACGGATAATCAATGGACTTTTGCCATTTGTTATCCGTTGTTTTCCGATAACTAATTATCGACTAAAATGTCTGATATTATCCATTTACTACCCGATTCTGTTGCCAATCAAATCGCCGCCGGTGAAGTGATTCAGCGTCCGGCTTCGGTTGTCAAAGAATTGGTTGAAAACGCCATTGATGCCGGTGCCCAAAATATTCAGCTCGTTATAAAAGACGGCGGAAATGCGCTAATACAAATAATTGACGATGGAATAGGGATGAGTGAGACCGATGCCCGAATGTCGTTTGAACGCCACGCAACATCCAAAATTAAAGATGCTTCCGATTTATTTGCCCTGCACACATTCGGTTTCAGAGGTGAAGCATTGGCATCCATAGCCGCTGTGGCTCAAGTAGAATTACGCACCAAAAAAGCGGAAGAAATACTTGGAACATTTATTGAAATAGCAGGCACGCGCATATTCAAACAAGAGTCCATACAATGCGATAAAGGCACAAATATAGCAGTGAAAAATCTTTTTTTCAACGTTCCGGCACGGCGTCGGTTTTTGAAATCGCCTTCAACGGAAATGATGCACGTAAGAAACGAGTTTTATCGTATCGTGCTGGTACATCCGGAAGTTGGTTTCTCTTTTTTTGAAAACGATGCTGAAACAATGAATTTACCGGCAGCAACACTCAAAGCCCGTATTGAGCATGTTTTTGACAACGTCAGTAAACGAAAATTAGAGCAACAACTTCTTCCGATCAATATTGAAACCAATCTGTTGACGATCAAAGGATTTATAGGGCGCCCTGAATATGCTCAAAAAAGCGCCAATCAGTATTTCTTCGTAAATGGCCGTTATATGCGGCATCCTTACTTTCACAAAGCGGTGATGACCGCATATAGTCAACTGATAAAACCGGATGAAAATCCAAACTATTTTATCTATTTTAAAATAAATCCGCAACACATCGATATAAACGTACACCCATCAAAAACTGAAATAAAATTTGAAAATGAACAGCCTATTTGGTCTATTTTGTTGGCATCGGTCAAAGAGTCGTTAGGTAAATTTCAGGTTGCGCCGGCGCTCGATTTTGACATTGACAATATGCCCGAAATACCGGTGATGGACAAAAATGCTACGATTCGTCCTCCCCAAACTTCATTTAATCCGAATTATAATCCGTTTGGAACACCTCAACACAAGAAACCGACACACAACTGGGAAGAGCTTTATAAAGACTTTTCGATCAATCAATCCGTAGAAATCAGTAAAAACGATGAGGACTTTGACAATTGGGTCATTCCAACGCCGATAGAGACACAACAGAAAATGGATTTGAACGAAAACGGCACTGATGTATTTCAATTCAAATTAAGATACGTGTTATCTTCGGTTAAATCGGGTTTGATGATTATTGACCAACACAGAGCTCATTTCAGAATATTGTACGACCGTTTTATGCTAAAATTGCGTGCTCAAAAAGGAATATCGCAACAAATTCTTTTTCCTGAGATGCTGGAACTGGGTAGCGACGAAATAATACTGATGGAAAGAATTTTAGAGGATTTACGTTGGGTGGGATTTGATATTGAGCCATTTGGAAAAAATACCTATGCTATCAACGGCGTTCCTTCGGAAATTGAAAACACATCGGCATTACTTATTTTAAGAGAATTGATTGATGATGTAAAAGAAACCGAACTGTCATCCATCAAAGAATCTATTCAGGAAAAAGTAGCACAATTTTTATCGAAAAAAGTAGCTATCAGACCGGGACAATCGCTAACTGCGGAAGAGATGGAGCGTTTAACAACTGATCTTTTTTGGTGCGAAAACCATCAATACACGCCAGACGGTAAAGTGATTATCGCAGTCATTCAAAACGATGAAATTGATCGAAAGTTTAAATAAAATTCTCACTAAAAACGGCTTCACACTCAATGTATGAAGCCGTTTTTCTGTCAACTATTTTGAAGTATCCTATCTCCGGATTTATTGTAATGCTTTATCCACTGCTTTTAACAAAGGATCGGCAGAAAGCGTTTTACCTACCCCATTTTTCATCCATAATTGTGGGATAATCCGTCCCTGTGTGTAAATGCGTTGAAATTCTGTTGCGATGTTTTTACCTCTCATTTCTTCTTCTATTTGATACGAGATTAGTTGTCCCACAGGGTAGTACGAAAGGTATAGCGGAATCTCGATCATGTGCGAATAAATAGCCAATAAAGGCTCGTCTTTTCCACCCAGCACATCAGCGTAATAAGCATTCCACACTTCTTTAGCTTTAGCTATGACAGCCTCTTTCAGTTCGGCAGAAGTAGCATCAGGATGAGCATACATCCATTCCCAGACACCAATATCAACCAATGCCACTCCCATAATTTCATAAGCTGTCCAAAACGTATCGAAAGTTAAATTCTTATCCATTTCTTCACTTGCTTTAAATCCGAGCAACGGAATATCACGATTTTGGAAGATAAAAGCAGCAGCTTCAGTAAAAGCATTGTTAGGCACGCCGTTTAACATCCAATAATCAACATCGTTCATCGTGGTGGTTTGCTCCACGTTATGACCAAATTCGTGAATGGCAATATTGTATCCTTTATAATTCATTCCTGTGGAAGCGATACGTGTGCGTAAATGTGCATAATCATTTTTCATCTGAGCGCCCCAAGCGTGCCCCGACCCTTTCGACGGATCAACCTTGATTAATGATGCAACTTTTTTCGCTTTCTCGGATGTCCATCCCATTTTCATCAATATATTAGGTAAATCTGCTTCAACAGCTTTACTATCGGGATATTTTTTTTGCGTTATTTTATCCAAATCTGCCTCAGGCATATCCGGCTTTGACTTAAAACCGTTATACCAAATATCATAAGGTCTTAAATCACGCCCTAATCTCATTTTAATAAGTGCCGCAACACGTTTCACCTCCGGTGAAGTAGAAGCGATTTGAACAATGCTTCAACATCTTTTTGAGAAATTTCCATTGCTCCGTCAAAGTTGCGTTGCAAAGCGGTAGGCAAATGAGGTGCATTATTATCCATTTTCTGATTTGCTTTAAAGTTGGTCAAAAGTACATCGTACCGTTTACCATTTTCAGGATGGCTTTCTATTTTGTCTTTACCATCATACAAATCGTTGGTGGACGGATTCCAATTGTATTTTCCACTATTTATCATCTCTTTTGGAATACTTTGATCGATGATGCGTTTCATCACGCTGTAAATCATTTCCTGTTTCTCCTGTCCTCTCACTTTCTCCTGATAATCAGACTTTAGTTCGTCTCTTAATCCCCAATGAGCAATTAAAAACATATCGGAGGGGAAGAGTTTTTCCCCTTTATTATTTACCAAACTACCCATATAGATATTATAATTAGAAATATAATCTTCACCTTCAATGGCTATTTTTGCCATATTTTGTAAAATTTCGGAAGGCACCCGAGATGTAAATCTGTCGCCCATACGTGCATACGCCCATTGTTTACGTGTCCATTTATCTCCAAGTTTTGTCTTTTCGTCCAACGAATAAAACGGGAAATTAAGCGCTACAATAAATGCCACTTTATTGGCAAACAAGTCTTCGTCTAAATGTGTGCCCGGCTCAAATCCCCCAAACGGTAAATCTACATCTGTAGCAGGGAATCCGGTTAACTGAAGTGGCTCCTTGAGTTTCAGGCTGATTTGATTATAATGTCCGGCAATTATTTCCAAATTTCGTTGAACGGCAAAAAAAAGCGTATCCAATTTTAACGTATCACTTACAAAGTTTTGTCTGCAAAACAAAGCAAAATTGCCCGAAGTACCATCCGTTTCGCGCCAAAGTTCAGCGACTTGATTTATTCCCCTTTCTATACGAAATCGGGATGATTCTCCAAGTGAATCAACAAAATGTTTCACTAATTTTGCTGTTTGAGCTTCAGAAATGTACATCTTAGATTTTGACGATTGGTTCGTATTCATTTTTTTACAACAAGATAAAAATACAGCTCCCGATACGAAAAGGAGAACAGCTGAAATACAATTTGGTTCTCATAAGACTCATTGATTATTTATGTTGATGGATAATATTACAGTCAGCCGGAATCAGTTAACAAAGATAGAATAATTTTCTATCAAAAACAAAAGTATATTTCTTTCAAAAATTTCAAGTTTTTCAACGGAAACAATTGGTAAATAATGTCTTTTTACGTAAGTTTGTAAGCAAAAGAAATATATTTATGAATTTAGAAGAAGTACTCCAATACTGACGCGCAGTGCGTAACTACGCCTCCAACAAAGCATTAGACACCGAAAAAGTAAAGCATTGCATCCGGCTTGCCACGCTTGCACCCAGCAGCTCAAATATGCAACTTTGGGAGTTTTTTCATATTACCAACCCCGATACGCTAAAAGCACTATCGGTTGCTTGCCTGAATCAAAGCGCAACATCCACTGCAAATCAGGTGGTAGTAGTTGTAGCAAGACAGGATTTATACAAGAAAAGAACCAAACAAGTCATTGGTTTTGAACGAGGTAATATCGAAAGAAATAGCCCGGAAGAACGACAAAAGAAAAGAATCAAAGACCGTGAAATATACTATGAGAGATTGATTCCTTTTCTTTACGGTAGATTTTTCGGTATTTTGGGCGCATTCCGAAAAGCGCTTACTTGGTCAATCAGCCTTTTCAGACCGATGACATCCGCCGTTTCAGAAAACGATATGCGCATAGTGATACACAAATCTTGTGGATTGGCTGCACAAACATTTATGATTGCGATGGCTAATGAAGGATACGACACGTGTCCGTTGGAAGGTTTTGACAGTCGTAGGGTAAAGAAAATTCTCAAAGTGCCACACCGAGCCGAAATAAATATGGTCATCTCTTGTGGTATAAGAAACGGCAATAAAGGCATCTGGGGCGAACGATTCAGAGTCCCTTTTGAAGAGGTTTACAAGCACGTATAATCAACCATATAAACTCTATCTCTTTGAGAAAAATATCTAACAAACAAAAAACTGTACTGATGTTTTGGGAGCGATCTTATTTTGTTCCAGATGGAGTGGTACACAAACATTAGTTCCCAATTATATTTTCTTAATTTGACAGGAAAGAGAGAAATCCGCTTCGGCAAATTTATATTGTATATCAGACCAATGCGTATCTTTATTATTTGTTTTTCGATAACAGTTTTGATACGTAGTAGTATTCAGCGTGTCGGTAGTAATCGGTTTTTGCTTTTCAATTTGTACCGATGTTTACCTTTTATTAAATGTTTTTATTCCAACAAATCCAATCACAGAAATAGCGGAAGCTGCCAAGATAAATGGTATTATTTTCCCGAGTGTTGTCGCAGTAATTCTTTTGCCCACGCTTTTTTTGTCGTCGCCGGATTGCTTTGGAGGTGCTTTTTCCGGTAACGACTGTTTCGGGCGAAGCTACTCCGTTGAAAACGATTTTGAACGTAGTACCATCAAAGCTACTGGTAAAATCCAGATAATTATTCAGATTATCATATTGATTTTGATAGTAGCTTCTACGGTTAATAGAGAGTAGGTTACCGAATCAAGAGCATATACGGGTTTAATTGAAATTAAATCACCGGTGAGCGGTGTAACTGATTTCGGACTATTAGTAGGAACATAGACACTATCTTTTACACTTACCTTAGCACTATAAGTAGCTTCTTTGGTCACTGCACTGATTACGTAAGTTCCGGCTTTCCAGAAGTTTAAAATAATCGCCGAGTCGTTGCTCACTTTTGTTTGATATGTACTTGGCGACACATTCCATGATTTTACAGGATTGGCTTTGGCATTAGGCGAAATGAAGGTTATTTGTTCTCCTAACTTTACTTGTGTCGATTTAGACACATCTAATTTTTGATTTGTTTGAACATCTTTGTTTTTACAAGATGCGGCAAAAAGAACTATCATAATTGCTTAAATAAAAATACAATTTTTAATAAAATATCTTTTTAATAAGATTATACTTTTGTTGATTTGAAGTGAACGTTCACTTGTATATACTCGGGTATCGGTTAGAAAGGTTGGCAAGTTAACATTCTTTTATACAATACGCCATTTTTCACAAGTAAATTTTGAAGAGTAAATGCAATGTCATAAATAAAGCAAAACCTCCTTCGGACTAAATAGTCGAAGGAGGCTAAACTCACAGGCGGGGTTTAGGTTTACTCAATACTATTTGCCAATATCTACATTTGAGTTTTTCAACATACGCTTGTCGTTTTCATCTAATTTTGCCACCATATATTTTCCAATGTTGGTAATGAGCATTTCATCTAAAGCGTTCACCATATCACTGTAAGTTGAGGTGTCCAACGGCTTTATCAATACGATCGAAAAATTATCCTTTAGTTTTGTGAGTATATGTTCATATTCTTTCTGCGGTACTTGCCCCGTTGCTTTCTGCCGATATAATAATTTGACTTGTTTGATAACTTCCGCATTTTTATCCAACAATACCTTTCGTAGTCCATCGGAAGCAAAATTAGTTTGAGTCAAATAATTTGGCTTATGCAAATCTGGTTCTCCTACAAAATAGTACACTTGATGCTCTTTTCCTAAATAAACGGTTACAGCTTTTGATTTAGGAATAGTCGTAGGAGGTGCCGGGAAATTTGTAGGCATTGTAATTTTCATCGTTTGAGGTTTACTCATTGTTGTTGCCAGCATAAAAAAGGTGATAAGAAGCATATTCATATCTACCATAGGGGTGAAGTCCACTTTTAATTGTGCTTTCTTTTGGCGAGTTCGATCTCTTCTCCCGCTACTTGTTTGTTGAAGTTCAGCCATACTCGTAATTTTTTTAATGTGAATGAATCGATTACTTTTGCTTTGTTTGTTTTTCATAAAGATAGGTTGCGTATTTACTTCTAAATATTATTTGAGAAATTTTCACGGCTTTCAACAAATAAAATTTTAATAATAAGCAAGTTACAAAAAACAAGTTAACGGTTGATTAACGAAGGAAACAGAAGAGTTTCTTTTGAATTCTCTCCTGTTTCATATAGATTTCTATTGAAGCCTGAATACAACCGGCAGGTAAAAACGAACTTTCACTGCCCTGCCACCTTGTTTACCGGGTATCCATTTGGGCATATTTCTGATTACCCGTAAAGCTTCATTATCCAAACTTATGTCCACGCCTCGTGCAATCAGCACATCTTCAATGGTACCATCTCTACCTACCACAAACTGAACCGTAACTTTCCCCTGGATATTGTTTTCTTGCGCTATGATTGGATATCGAATTGCCTTGTTCAGGTATTGTATTAATTCCGATTCTCCTCCCGGGAAACAAGGTTGTACTTCGGGAACATCTACGATTGTATTAACTTCAACATTCTCACCACCTCCTATTTGATGATTCAGGTTAACTATTGCAGGATCTACTCCATTAATATCTTCGCCGTCATTATTTACAGAAGATATCACCCCATGAAATTCCGTTATGACGTTCATCGGTGGTATTTCATCTTCGGGCTTCACTTGTTCGTCGGGCTTGATTATTGGTACGAGGAACTTTATTGCAGGTGCGACTTTAGGACGTGCAGCCTCTTCAGGTTCGAGTCTTATGGGGACTTTTTCTTTTTCCGGAGATGTTAATACAGTTATAAAAACTCCATCTGTGACCTTGTCTATATCTTTATTTACTCCTAATCTTTTGGTAAAAACAAGAGCAAAAAATATCAGACAAGCAAAAAAAGTTACTATAACGAAAGCAGTATAATGCCGTTTTGAAGACTCTTGACGAAGCGCATAAGCTCCGTATGCTTGGTTCTTTCCCTCAAAAATGATGTTACACCATTCGGATGAGTTTAGACTAATTTCGCGTGCCATAATTTTTTGATTTTAATTGGTTAAATAATTTTTACAGCTAAAACTTGTCGACAATTTTTGCTTTGAATATCTAACGCAAAAGTAAAGCCCGCACATTGAAATTGTACGAGCTTATCATTATATTAACGCAAAAAATAAATATAAAATACTACTATTCAGATAATTAATCAGATATAAGTTAACGGTAGTAAAAACAAATTATTCAATTTCTTTTTCTATATTCTCAGGAATTTTTATTTCTAATTCCTCCATTTTTTTCTTTAACTTAGATTTGCGAACGCGTATGCTTTCGACAGACGTGTTCAATAATGTTGCCATTTGTTGATTGTCAGATCCGGTAGCTATAAACGCCAGCATCATCTTTTCACTCTCGTTAAGAGCTTTACTTTCAGCTATCTTGATGCCGGTAAGATCCGAGAAAAGCTCATCATTGAGAAAATGATTTTCACTTAGCCTTGTGGTTTGTATAAAGTTACGGTATTCGTTTTCAATGCGTTCGAGCATTTGCGGATTTTTGCTTATATACGAATGGTTCTTCAAATCTATCAAAAAATTCTTGACGTCTAAATTACGTTGTGATATTCGCCGATAGATCGGAATCACAAATTGTTTCTCAACTAATCTCCGTTCTGCTATTTTTTTATCTTGATTCATCTGTTTTTCACCTTGCTCAGCTATCTGTTTTTCTTGTTCAAGAATCTTATTTTCGCGTAAAATAGCTTTTTCATTTTCCTTCCTTTTCACAACTATACTTCTGTAAAACAATGTGATTATCACAAACACAAAAACTAAAATTGTAACAACAAATTGCAGCCACATATTATTGCTTTTCAAATGAATGGCTTTACGCTGCTCTTCGGATAAGTCATATTTTTTTTCCAATTCAAATATTTGTGTATTCAATTGCTGTGTAATAGCCTTGTTCATCAAAGAATACACTTGAGAATAAGCCTTGCTACTCTTTTAAAATCCCCCATCTGTGCAGCTATTTCAGCCACATTTAAATAATAATAGTAATTCAAGTAAAAGGAGGTATCGATAATACTTTTTGCAGCAAGTTCACCATAATGCAAGGCGCTATCCAAACGATTCAGATATTTATAATTATCTGATATTCTGTAATAATCAGCAAGTAAAGCTTCTTTATCATTCTTTTGATTGTCTTCTTTCAACAGTTCATAATCAAGTTCTAAAGCATTCCGGTATCGTCTTTCCCCATTATAAAAAGTAGCTTCGGCATTTTTCATATCGCGCAATTGCTCTTCTGAGTCTGACCGAAACGACTGTAATGTTTGCAATAACGACTTTGCCGTAAAGAAATCGAGCGCTTTCATTCTATTCCAGTACATATCTCGATATGTCTTGAAAAGCACGATACTATCATTGAGAATTTCGGCAATAAACAGCGCTTGTTTGAAATAGTCGTGCGATTGAGAAATGTTATTATTTTTATTCTGAATCAAACCCAAATAGTAAAATGCAATTTGCCTATCTCTCAGATTTAACGCTTGCGTTTCATCAGCATCATCTGATAATTTTAGTGCTTCTTTTATCGGTTCATACGCTTTATTATCTGAGATACCACGCTGAAAACGAATGACTCCCTGATACATTAGCGAACGCATATAGTTTTGAGGCAAATGTTTCGACTGCCTTGAAAAATAATCTGTGATTTTATTTATGGTTGTATCCGACTCAAATTTACATCCCATTTTATCTTCGGCAATGATCTTTATAAGTTCTTTATAATGCTTGTCGTAATCGTTGAGATCATCATTGTTAAATGAATCAATACGACTGAGTACAAACCTCGGATATTTATATGCTGCACTATCCAACTGTATCAATTTAGACGTATAGTTCTTATGCTGATTGTCGTTACAAGACACAAATGCATAAATTATCAGAAATAAACTTGTAAATGAGATACAGAAATATTTTTTTGACATAAGAAATCGAATCTGATTATGATATTTCTTACGAAAATAAGTGAAAGTTTTGGAAAATAGCAAAAAAAGAAAAAAAATTAAAGTTCAAGCTACTGCACTGTAAACAATCATTAATAAAAATGAAAGCGCGAGCACAAAAACGGGTATAAGAACTTGGGAACAAACAGGATGAGATTGTTTTTCAAATAGCTGTGGACGTAGTTTTTTGAGCAACCAATAGATTAGTAATGCAGCACCGGCTCCGACTAACATTCCTCCCAAAATATCGCCGGGATAATGCACCGCGAGATATATACGAGAATAAGAAACTACCACTGTCCAAATAAAAGCGACAATTATATATACTTTATTCCGGAAAAGTAATGAAGTTAAAAGCGCCAAACTAAACGTATTGGCAGCGTGAGATGATACGAATCCATACAATCCTCCGCCACGTACACCATTCACAATAACCACCAAATCATCAAGCGAAGGATCTTTGGACGGTCTGTAGCGTTGTACCATATTCTTAAGAAACCCGGAAGCAGTTTGATCGGCAATTACAATACACAAAATCAATCCTAAAACAATCAACCACGATTCTTTTTTCCAGTTTTTTATAACAACATACAAGATGGAAGCGTAAAAAGGAATCCAAACTAATTTTGCGGTGATCAATAGCATTAAATTGTCCCAAAATAAAGCATAGTCATTATTTAAAGCCAATAACAATTGCTTGTCTATTGAATCAAGATAATGTATTATTTCCATTTTTCCGTTGATTGATTGTGTTTTAAGTAGTTGGTTAGAATAAACTGTGAATAATAAATTTAATGATTATCGCATTCTACACCTAAACTGATTTTTGGAACTTACAGTTGCTATCAGAAGCCTGTCGAAAAGGTTTTGTCCCGAATAACGGCGGTTAAATTTGTAGCAAAACTCATTCAAGTAACTTTGCAGATACTCCGGTTTAACATCGTGATACGTGTTTAGTAAAAGCCTTTTAGCATTGCTGATGGCAATATGTACCCAAGGGAGCATTTTTCCAACTTCATTTTTTGGAATTACTTTTGGGCGGTGTTCTTTGATAACAGTATTGAGTTCGACATACGAAGTAGAAGCGTCACTATCCACCGTGGATGCAGAGCAAACATTCTGCTCTACAAGCGGGGTGATGGTGTCTGCCAGCAGGTCTTCAATCACTATCATTTTGATGTGGTTCACACTGCGTGGCTTGCCGTGTTTCTTACTTTTTTCTCCTTCTTGTGGAACGCTTTCAGCCATCACAAGCACTTTACTTTTTTTTGGCTGCCTCTTCCACGTTTAACCGGTTTGTTTTTCTCTTCTTCCGGAATTTCGGTAGAGAAAAAGCCTTCGTCTAATTCAATTATACCCGACAGTTCATACTGCTCATCTCTTTTACCCATAGCTAAGCGTAGTTTATGCAGTAAAGCCCAAATAGGTTCGTAGTATTTATGTCCTAACTGGCGTTGAAGCTCGGAAGCCGAAAAACTTTTCTTAGTAGAAGTCAGCAGGTGCATCGCCACAAACCAGTAGCGGAACGGCAACTGGCTGCCGTGCATAACTGTATTGCCGCGCAGACTTTGACGGTATTTACAGTTTTTACATTCATAACATTCTTTATCTGACTTCCAGTAATGATACGTATGACCACACTTGGGACAAACGACGCCTTGGGTGTCACGAAATTCTTTCCATTTGATCTTACAACTATCTTCATTGGGAAATTGAGATACAAAATTTAATAAGTTCATAGATATATTCTTGAAAATTATTGAGATACAAAGATAAGCATTTTAGGTGATATATCTGATAATCATATAAATTTATTATTTCAATAAAGCTAAATGCGCTCAATAGTACTCTCTTCGACCCATCCTACGGCACCATTTTCAAGTTCTATTTCAGCCCAATTAGTCAACATTGTTTTAATCTGTACTTTCGTTCCTTCATGAAGTTGAAAAATATCTGTGCCACTTTTATCCGGCGAACTTTTAACGGTAACCGCTCCATTCATAATAATAGCATCTCTGTGTTTTAGCATTTGCTCCTTTCGTATGCCGGATAGGACAAAAGCTATTACCGTAACAAAAAACAGCGTAAAAGATGCATAAAAATACAGTTTTCTTTTATCTCTTTCTCTCGAAAATGCAAATAACAGTATCAAACCTAACGAGAGTACGAACGAGAGGATACTGATCACAGCCCATTGACTGCTGGTAAACCACTCGAAGATGGACGTTGCCCAACGCTTAACAAAAAAAACAGGCGTGGCGCCAACATTATCCACCACCTTTTGTTTGGCTATATTCAAGTTGTATTCGGCATCACTATAAGAAGGCTTTAACCGAAGCGCGCGCTCATAATTCAAAATTGAAAGACCGACTTCACCCATTTTATAATATGTATTACCCATATTATAATACAACTCGGCAGATATCCCTTTTTTGATTTCATCTTCATAAATGCTTGCTGCATCGGAATAATTTCCCTGTTTGTACAGTTCGTTTGCCAATGCCAATGATTCCGCACGGTGCGCCGTTTTCGCAAAAACCGAAAAAACGGATAAAACACCAACAATGATGTATATAAATATTCTTTTCATCTTTGTTTAATGAAACTATTTAACATTTTTTCTTAAGAACTCTTCCAATTCAGAAATGGCTTTCGCAGTATCATCGTATAAATTACCCATTTCGTGAAGTCCGGTATTAGGTGCGTAGCTTGCAAATTCACACGTATTTAGTATCTCCATAAAACGAGCCGTAATATCTTTGGAAACACCTTTTTGTTTCATATTATCGGTGATATTTTCTTTATTCAACATCGAAACCGGAATTGAAAGTTTGTCCGATAAATAAGTCCAAACGGTCTTCATTACTTCAGCGTAGAATGCCTCTTTTTTACCTTCTGAAAGTAATTTCTGTGCTGTTTTCAGACGTTTCTGAGCCACCTTATTTGCACGTTTGTTTCTCACAAATTGTATATCGGCATTCTCTTTTACTTGCTTTCTAAAATAAACAAATAGAATAGCGGTAATTAACAACGGAATAAGATATAACATCCAAAATAACATTGTTCCAAAAAATGGTATTTCTTCCGTTTTTAATTCTATTTTATCTGTGTAAATGTAACGAATATCTTTTGCAATTTGCTTAACATCTTCCTTATTCGTATAGTTACCTACGACCGCCTCGCCTCCTTCACCTTTTGCCACGTTTATTTTGTATGTCGGTGTGTGTAGCGTTTTATATGTTTTATCACGTAAGTCAAAATAAGACAATTCGGCTGACGGAATATCATAGACACCCGAATGGCGTGGAATAAACATATATTCAATTGTTTTTGTACCGGAAACACCCGAAGCATTCGTACTGAATTTATTATCCACTTTGGGATCATATACCTCAAACGATTCCGGAAATTTAATTTCAGGATTTTTCAGCAGTTTCATATTGCCCGTACCGGAAATCACCACTTTGATGGTAATCGGTTCGTTGGCTTTTACGCTGGTCGATGTGATAGAAGAATTTATGTTAAAACTTCCGGCAACACCAGTAAATGATGCCGGTTTTCCATTGAGTGGTAGTGCATTTATCTTGATGGTTGCTCCGTTTGCGACCATATCTTTCGGCACATTGGTATAAGTATCAAAAAAATCGTCGAAAATACTACGCATTTGCGAGCGATTTTGCACCCGTAAAATCGCCGAAAACGTAGCCTTGTCAATCACTATTTCGCCGGTTCGCTGTGGGAATAACAATACTTGATATAACACAACAGTTCCATAATTCTTGCCATTATAGTTTTCATAAGATAGTTGTTTGTTTTGAGGCTGTGGTATTTCCTGGTTTTAAGAATCCTTGAAAATCGGGAAATTTCATATTAGTAAATTGCGCTACATCCAACAATGTGTAAAGTTTGTAAGTCACCAAAATAGCTTCTTGCTCATACACATTGGTTTTTGAGGTAGACATACGCACAAAAACATTATCTTTTGATACCGAAGTGGCCCGTGTCATCTCTCGTTCATTTCCTCCGCCGAGCTGTTGTTGTGCTCCCTTGGGTGCCTTACTTTCGGGTAGTACTTTAATAGTGATATTATTTGACAAATATTTTTCTCCTTTTACCGAGATGGAAGCAGCCGGAATCTTAAAAGTTCCCTCTTTGTTGGCGACCAACGTATAAGTAAAAGAATTTGAAACGGAAGATGAGGTTTTACCATTAATCATTTGGTAACTTGAACTGGAGGAAGTGAAAGGTCCTGCAAGCACATCAAAAAACTGAAAATCAGGTGTTTTCAAGTCGTTAGCATCAGCATTCACACTATAAATCAGCTGAAAAGGTGTGTTGAGATAAACCGTTGACGGTGCTGAGGCTGTAAATCTCACATTATCAGCGATTACACTACCAATGATAGAAATTAAAATTGTTAATATCGTAAAGAAACGTTTCATAATATACTATTAGAACAAAATGCGAATTTTGTATTTGATGTTTCTGTCTTAAAAGTTGTAATAAATTAATTTCCTATAATAATTTTCAGGCATGTTTACCAATCCTTTTCGGCTCGTTTTACGGTGCGGGCACGCGCTTTATCTGCTTTTTCTTTGGTGTCTTTTTCGTCCTGCTGTAACGCGTCAAGTATTTGCTGAGCATTCTCTTTAGACATTTGAGGTTGCTGTGGTTGTGGCTGTGGTTTTTTGTCGTCTTTATCTTGTTTGTCTTTATCCTGATCTTTATCCTGATCTTTATCCTGATCTTTATTCTGATCTTTATTCTGATTTTGCTTTTGGTCTTTGTTCTGATCTTTGTTTTGATTCTTATTCTGATTGTTTTGTTGCTGTTTTTTTAGCTGAGCCATGGCATAAGCAAGATTATAACGGGTTTCGTTATCTGTCGGATTATTTTTCAAAGCCAACTGGTATGCTTTAACACTTTCTTCTATTTTTTTTTGAGAAAGAAGAGTATTCCCCATATTGTGTAGCTCCGCCGCCACTTTCTTTTTGTTGGCTCCGGCAAATGGTAATGCAGCCTGATATTGTTTCATCGCTTCATCAAATTTGCCTTGCTTATACAACGCGTTTCCCAGATTATAGTTAGCTTCAAACGATTTGTTGTTTTTTACTATAGCTTTACGATATTCAATTTCGGCTTCGGTATATTTTTCTTTTTTATACAAACGGTTTCCTGAAATCACGTCGTTGGCTTCTTTCTGACTCCACATCAACGATGGAATTAACAACATCGATATAAAAAGTGTTTTTCTAAAATACATCATCGTAAGTCCTCCTTTTTCATTCTATACTTCAAAAATTTTTATTTTGCTTAATATTTTGTTTTTTCTGCCAAAAACAAAGGTATCTATCAACAGAACAAACAAAGCGATAAATGCAAACGACTGAAATTGCTCGTTATATTGCGAATATATTTTAGTTTCCAAATCTCCTTTTGCCAACTTATCCAATTGCTGACTTACTGTACGCAAAGCCGTATTTGTATTATCAGCTCTCACATACACTCCTTTTCCGGCTTGAGCTATGCTATTACACATCTCTTCGTTTAATTTAGAAACGACCACATTCCCATCTTTGTCTTTTTTAAAACTCATCGTACCACCAATCGGTATTGGCGCTCCTTCCGGTCGTCCCATTCCCACTACATATATTTTTATTCCGTTTTCAGCAGCTAATTTGGCTGCGGCTACGGCATCATCTTCGTGATTTTCACCATCAGTGATTACGATGATAGCACGCTCTGCCTTTGACTTCGGACCAAATGATTTTATAGCCATATCGATAGCCGAACCAATAGCAGTTCCCTGACGAGGCACCATCTGCGTGTTGATGGCGGAGAGAAACATTTTTGCCGAAATATAATCTGTGGTAATAGGCAATTGTATGTACGCATCACCGGCAAATACAATTAAACCAACTTTGTCATTGTTCATTCCATCAATAAGTTTCGACAATATCTGCTTGGATTTATCCAACCGACTGGGTTGCATATCCTGCGCCATCATAGAGTTGGAAACATCCAACGTTACCATTACTTCAATTCCTTTTTTCTTACATTTTCTTCTTTGGTACCAAATTGCGGACGAGCCAGCATTACAACAAGCAGAACAATGGCTAATAACTGGATATAAAACTTGATATGTGGTCTTAAATAGGATACGTTAGGCATCAACGGTTCAATCAACTGCGGATTTCCCCACAACTTGATATTCTTTTTGCGAAGCCGAGATGTGTAAATATATACCGCTACTAATAAAAGTACCGGAATAAATAAGAGCAGGTATTCTGGACATGCAAATCTAAACATCTTATAATTTGTATTTTAAAAACTTGCTCAACGGCAAGCGTTATTTTTTACATCAATTAATTACACACAATTAAAAAGGATGGCTACGGTGCCGTACGAAGCCAAGTGTTTTTTAATAACATCTCGGCAAACAAAAGTAAAAATGCCAACAGACCAAATACGTAGAACAATTCAGTTTTATTACTAAATTCTTTGACATTTATTTTTGTTTTTTCCAATTGATCTATTTCCTGATAAATTTCTCTTAACTTGGCATTGTTGGTGGCTCTGAAGTATTTTCCTCCAGTTTTATCAGCTATTTGTTTAAGTGTCTCTTCATCAAATTCAGACTGCATCTTTTGGTATTGTACCCCAAAAGGCGTGGGAACAGGTATATTCACCATTCCGTGTGAACCAATGCCGATGGCATAAACGCGAATGCCAAATGTTTTTGCAATTTCAGCCGCTGTAATTGGGGCTATATCTCCTTGATTGTTTGAACCATCGGTCAATAAAATCACTACTTTGGATTTTGATTTACCTTCTTTCACACGATTAACGGCATTTGCCAATCCGAGCCCAATCGCCGTACCATCTTCAATCATTCCGTATTTTACACTTGAGAACAGGTTTAGCAATACGTTGTGATCAATGGTAAGCGGACAAAGTGTAAAACTCTCAGCAGCAAACACAACCAAGCCGATGTTGTCATTGGGACGCGAAACAATAAACTCTGACGCTACCGACTTGGCAGCTTCAATACGGTTAGGACGCAAATCTTCGGCTTGCATCGTACCCGAAATATCCATCGACATCATTATATCTATCCCCTCGGTAGTTTCCGATCTCCAACTACTGGACGATTGGGGACGTGCCATAGCAAGAATGAGCGCTGCTAATGACAGCATTCGTAAAATAAACGGTAAGTGGCGAAATTTAAGACGCTTCGTTTTTGGAAATTCTTTCAGTTTTTTCAAAGACGAGATTTGAATACTTGCATCTGAATTTCGCATTTTCCACCAATACCAAAAACCGATAGGTATCAGTAGTAGTAAAAAAAACAAATATCCCGGATTATGAAATGTCATATACTTCGTGTTATTTACTTCGTGTTGTTGGGTTGTATCGTTTGTATCTTTTCATTTTAACGGCACATATCAAACTACAAAAAACTATTTCTCTATATCATCTGAATTTTCCGATGTCTCTTCGGATTGTTTTACTTCTTCGATTTTTGTTTGATTTACAAACAAATAAGCGTTCAGCAAACTTAAATCGTTGTCGCTCATGGACGGTGACCACTTAGCGAATTTTACCAAATCGGCAACTTGCAGAATTTGTTTGAGTCCATCATAAGCAGCAGCTTTATCGAACTTAAGAAATTCCATTTTTTGTAATAATTCGCCGGAGGTAATCTCCATACTGTTAATGTTAAATGCCCGCTCAATATAATTACGGATTACATCTGTGAGTTCCGTGTGATATTCTTTAATTCTGCCTTGTTGCCAAGCCTTGGTATTTTTAATCTTATCTAACCTTTCGAGCGCCTCAATATGCGCCGGAACAATCGGCTTGGGTTTTTCTGAGGTAAATATTCGTTTTTTGCCCATAAACCTACGGATTAAAAAGAAAAGTACGATACCCAACGCGATGACCAATGCTATTAAAAAGAATTTCTTAAAAAACTCTACCCAATTAAATTTGGGTTTGAACACCGGTTTTATATCGGCTATGACATTCGATGTAGTATCGATTTTGAAAGGTTGAACTACTTTTATCGAAAGAGTATTACTCCACACAGTATCTTTACCTGATACAAACGGATAAGCCGGCACATACACCAAAGAATCGTGAAACGAAGTTACGACGTAATGTGCGTTCACTTGGATTTTATCTTCAGAAAGCTTTACGGTATCCAATTTCTGTTGCCGTACAATTTCCAAAGCTCCCACAATTGTATCTGAAAACAAAGGAAAATTTACCCTTTCCGTAGGCGACTGTACAACCTCAAATCTTAACGCCGTTTGATTACCAATCCACATTTGTGTGGAGTCGATTTTAGCTTTTACTGTATAAGATTGCGCTTGCAAAAATCCTGTATTTAAAAGTAAAACAAGAAAAAAATGTAATAACTTATGTTTCATACGGCTTGCTGTTTTCAATTTTCGAGTTTGCTGCTCCATCTCAAACGAATTAATGTAGAGCAACGTGGAATTTTTCATCAACATAAAAATTTCTGACGACTACGCTCTCAATCTGAATAATTTTATTAACGATTTCACATAATCTTCGTTTGTTGCCACCGAAACCGAGTCAACACCGGATTGCGAAAAAACCTTCTGTAAAGCCAATTGACGTTCGTCCCAAGCATGTTTATAGGTTGTGCGTAAGCGTTTATCCGACGTATCAACCCATACCCGTTCACCGGTTTCAGCATCTTTGAGCTTGATAAGACCTACATTTGACAGAGCGGTTTCTCTTACATCATATACTTGTATGGCAACAATATCATGTTTGCGATTAGCGATGGTCAAGGTGTGATCAAAGCTTTCGCTCATAAAATCGGAAATAACAAAAGCTGTTGAACTTTTTTTGATGGCATTGGTAAAATAGCGCAAAGCACCCGCTATATCGGTTTTATTGCTTTCCGGTTCGAAAACGAGTAGTTCACGAATAATTTGTAGTACGTGTTTTTTCCCTTTTTTAGGAGGAATAAATTTCTCTATTTTATCCGAAAAGAAAATCACTCCAATCTTATCGTTGTTCTGAATTGTAGAAAAAGCCAATATAGCTGCAATTTCGGTAATGATGTCTTTTTTCAGATTCTCGGTAGTACCAAAGTCACGACTTCCTGAAACATCCACCAAAAGCATCACGGTAAGTTCACGTTCTTCTTCAAAAACTTTAATAAAGGGGTGTCCGAAACGAGCCGTCACATTCCAATCGATACTACGAACATCGTCACCATACTGATATTCGCGTACTTCAGAAAATGTCATACCCCGCCCTTTGAACGCTGAATGGTATTGTCCCGCAAAAATATTTTGGGATAATCCACGCGTTTTAATCTCAATCTTCCGCACCTTTTTTAATAATTCCTGAGTCTCCATAATTCAATTTGCTAATTTGCCAATTTATTAATTTGCCAATACATTCCAATCCAATTGGCATATCGGCGCATTCTCTAATCAGCACATTAATTAAGGTACTTCTACCGAATTAAGAATATCAGTAATTATTGCTTCGGATGTTATATTGTTTGCTTCGGCTTCGTAGCTTAGACCAATACGGTGGCGTAGAACATCGTAACATACAGCACGTACATCCTCCGGAATTACATACCCGCGGCGTTTGATAAAAGCATAAGCACGCGCCGCTAATGCCAAGTTAATTGAGGCACGAGGCGATGCACCAAACGATATCATATTTTTCATCGAGTCTAACCCGTAATCTTGGGGAAAACGTGTGGCAAACACAATATCAACGATATATTTTTCAATCTTTTCATCAATATACACCTGACGAACCACATCGCGTGCAGCAATAATATCATCAGGGGACAAAATAGGTGAAACGGTCGGTTTCTCTTTATTTATATTCTGGCGAATAATTAATCTTTCCTCTTCTTTTTTAGGATAATTAATAATCACTTTGAGCATAAAACGGTCCACCTGCGCTTCCGGAAGTGGATAAGTCCCTTCTTGCTCAATGGGGTTTTGAGTAGCCAACACCAAAAAAGGTTCTTCTAACTTGTAGGTTTGTTCACCGATCGTCACTTGACGTTCCTGCATAGCTTCGAGCAAAGCACTCTGTACTTTTGCCGGCGCGCGGTTTATTTCGTCCGCTAAAATAAAATTGGCAAAAACAGGTCCTTTACGGATGCTGAATTCTTCTTTTTTCTGGCTATAAATCATTGTACCTACAACATCGGCAGGCAACAAATCAGGAGTAAATTGAATTCGACTGAATTTTGCTTTTATCAAATCCGATAATGTTTTGATAGCTAATGTTTTTGCCAACCCAGGCACACCTTCAAGGAGTATATGTCCATCTGACAGTAGCCCTATCAACAATGACTCCACCAAATGCCTTTGCCCGACAATAACTTTATCCATTCCCATTACAATGGCATCTACAAAAGCGCTCTGACGTTCAATACGCTCGTTTAACTCTTTAATATCAACAAGTTGGTTCATATTATTTAATGCTAAAAATTGGTTTTTCTTTATGCAAAGATATAACATATTAAAGTGTTAAATCATCCATTTAACACTTCTTAATCTGAATTTAGATTATTAAGTAATAGTGGGCTATAATAGCCATTTTGAATTTAATTCATATGTTTTTTTGCGGTTATTTCTTTTTATAATGATAAAAACGCTTAATACAAAACAAAAGAGCAATCTCAAATTTTGAGATTGCTCTTATTACTTTTATTTTATTGTTTTTAAGCTTAAAAATTATATCCAACAGTCAGATAGGCATTCATATTCTTTGCAGTAGTTTCACTATCTCTTGCTATGTTAATCAATCCCATATCCCAACCAATTTTAGTAACAATTTTTCCGAATTCAAATCCTCCACTTATTCCAACTCCAAAATCAAAAGGTTTTAATCCATCTTCTTTATCGAAAGTTTTTGTTTTTTGGTCATCCAATTCGTCCTGCATTTCCTTAACGATATTGTCAATGTATTCTTTAATTTCACTATCAATTGTTCCGGTAGTTTTATAACTGAGTTTTGCAGATGAATTGCCTCCTACTCCGTAAGCTACATAAGGACCCGCACTAACAACAAATCTCATTGAAGAATTAATGTCCGCTTTATATGCAAAATGAACAGGAATTTGCAAGTACATTGCATTCATTGTTGCTTTTGCTGTCATTGTAAGCGTTGCATCTTCACCAATTTCCGCTGTATTAGTTTCATTCATGGTGGCTCCTTTTGTGGTTAAAAACAAGCCGGATTGAACAGCCATTGATGGTGCAAGATTGTATTCGGCAGCCAAACCCGCATGAAATCCAAGCTTAGATTTTAGCAAGTCGTTTTCTTCCGTTTCACTACTTGAAATGTTGGATAAATTAAGCCCACCTCTTACTCCTAACGTAATTTGTGCATTAATTGCAGATACAGTAGTTATTAATACTACGATAAAAAAGAATTTAACTGTTTTCATAATAATTATTGAAATTTAAATTAATATTTATTTATACAAAGATAAAACAAAAAAATGAAATATTCTGAAATTTACACACAATATTTAAAATAGTGTAAAAGTTGGGTGTAAAATTCTTCAACATTTCATTGAAAACACAGAATTCAATTAGGTAAAAAAAATGAGATTTTGGAAACAACCAATTTTCTTAAGTAATTAGAAACAATTAATGATATATTTTAAACACAGTAGAACACATAGTAAAACAATCTTAAAAAGCACTTCGTTCACATAGTAAAAGTATCTTAGGATACTTTTTAGGTTGCTGAATCCCGTCCCGATTTGCGGGATAAAAACTATGTGTACTATGTGGTGAAAAACATATCAATAATAATTATTATGTACTTATTACTTCAACGTTGTAGTTCAAATATTTTTATTTTTTATTCTTGCTAAGATACTCATTAGCAAGCCGTTCAGCATACTTAAAACATTCCGGATTATTTACATCAATCAAATACGGATCAACCTTCGGTATTCTTATTACGGTTCCTACAGCAATATTATTTGGGTCTTTGATTACATCTTTGTTTGCCTCGTAGATATACACCCAAAAATATCGATGATTCAGATACCTTTTAGCCAACAAACTCAATTGAATCCCTGGTTTCATCACCTCGGAACCAACAAACTCTTTATACTCACGTTTGACGGCAAAAACGTCTTTCTCCGCAAGAGATTCATCGGATGTTGATTGTGTTAACGTATCGGATGTTACTGTCGGTTTCACTACATCTACCGGAGCAGCAACTGCTTTTGGAGGAATTTGTACCTGCTCTTTTTTAGTCGGTAAATAAGGTGACAAATACGATTTTATGACCGGTAAATAGTACCAAACACCCAAAACTGCGATAGCAAGAAAAGTTGGAATAAGAATAAACCACCAAAGTCGATTCCGTTTTCTTCTTATAGAGGTAAAGGTATAGTCTATATTTTCCTGTTGCAATTTCGGTGTATCAGACATTTCGATAACAACCGATTCAGTAAAACTACTCTCTTTTTCAGATAAAATATCCTCTTTTCTTTGCGCCTCTTCGCGGAGTATCTGCGTTTCTATCTCAATTTTGGCAGTATCAAGCGTTGGCGACTCGCTAAGCTCTGAAATTTCATTATTAGCCTCATCTTCTTCCCAAGTTTCATTCTGCTCTTCATCCGTATTATCGACAACTTCCTCATCGTCTAGCGATTTTGCAGATAAACCCGAATTATAAACATTGGAAACTTCTATCGTAGCCTCCTTATTTATTTCTTCCGAAAGCGATTCGGCTATTAGAACATTTTGTTTCTCAGCCTCCTCTGATTCAATCTTTCTGTCTTCATTCTCTTGCGAATTTACCTCGCGCACCAGGTCAAATTTATTTTCCGAGAAATACTTTAGTATTTCTTCTCGTTTGCGTTTTTTTCGCTCTTCTCGTTCTGTTTTCTTTCGATTTTTACGTGTGCTACTATTTCCAAACGAATATTGATTTTCTACGTATTCCGATGATTTTTCCTCAGTTTCTGATTCCAGTTTTAACGTTATGGCTTCGTCTTTCGACAATTTTTCTTCAACAATCGGTTCGAGCATCTCATTTTGCTCCGCCTCCTCAATAGAGCGACTATTCTCTTCACTTTTTGGTACGACTTCTTCTTCAAATTCAGATCTCGATATTTCCGTTATTGGTTTCAAATTGGGCAAGCCGGGTCTCTTTCTGTTTACCGGACATTGCTTCAATTTCGTACAAAATTCCTTTTATTTGAGTTGCTTGTTCTTCAAATGCGCGCATCGGTCCGACAGCAATAATTTCTAATTCCGACGACGCATCTTTACTCTTTTCCTGCGAAACTATCGATTGTTCTATCGATTCAAGATGAGAGAAAGGTTTATTTACCAATTCCTTAAGATTACTTTCAGGTGTAAATATTGCCTTAAAATAGCCGGCAATAATAATTTCATCTCCGGTATTTACATCTACACTTTTTCGGGGTTCATTCCACTGTGGTTTGAATGTACCAAAATCTTTAATTTTGACAGGTTCGCCTTCGATAAGCGTATCTTCAATGGTGGATAACAACGTTTTAACAAATTCTTCCGTTTGTTTCTTGGAAAAATTGTTCTTTGTAGTCATTAAATCGACAATTTCTGTAATTGTTATTTTTTCTTTGTTCATAACTACAATTCGCTGTTAAGTTTTTCTTTTAACACATTGCTTTGCTTAAACGATATGACTAATTTGGGAGGTATCAGCGTTCTTGCTTGTGTGACAGGATGAACCGAAACGCGCTCTTCCTTTCTGCGCAATTCAAATATTCCAAAACTATGAAAACCAATTACATTATTTTCCACCAACTGCTCTTTGCAACAATCTGTAAATGTTTCCAAAAACGTAATAACTTCTTCTTTGGACAGATTTAACTTTGAAGAAAGTGTTAAAATTAATTCTTTGTTATTCATTTTGAAAATAATATTGATGTCGGATAATTGAAAATAAACGCTCAAAAATAGTCTTAAAAAATGGAAAAATCAAATCCCGTACAAATCAAAATCGTCAATCGCAGTGATTTTCGCATTATAAAACCCACCCACCATCACATTCTTCGTATCAATCGGTAACAAGACCTCGGGATCAACTTCGGGCGAGTCAAACTCTGTTCTGCCTACAAAATAATCCTTTTCTTTTCTGTCAATGATTACTTTGAGCGTGTTACCTACTTTATTTTGATTTATTTCAGCCGAGACACGCTGTTGAATCGACATTATCTCATCCAAACGCTGCTGTTTTATTTCCTCCGGGACATTGTCTTCATAATGCTTTTGAGCGTAGGTTCCATCTTCGTGCGAATAAGCAAATGCTCCGAGCCTTTCAAATTTCATCTCTTTCACAAATTCTTTCATTTCTTCAAAATCTTGTTCCGTTTCATCCGGATGCCCCACAAGCATTGTGATACGCAAGTGTATTCCGGGAACTTCGGCACGAATTTTATTTATCAGTTCAATGGTCTCAGCTTTTGTAATATGACGGTGCATTTTTTTCAACATCGGGTCGCTTATATGTTGTAGCGCCAAGTCAATATATTTGCACACATTATCACATTCACGCATCACCGGCAACACATCGTACGGAAACTGCGATGGGTAGGCGTAATGCAAACGTATCCATTCTACACCTTTAATGCTGGACAGTCGCGCTACCAATTCGCCTAATTTTAAAGATTTATACTTATCTAATCCGTAGGAAGACAAGTCCTGAGCTATTAATTGAAACTCTTTCACTCCTTTATCAACTAATAATTTCACTTCATTTTCAATATCTTCTATTGAACGCGAGCGGTGTCTTCCGGTAATAATTGGAATAGCACAATAGGAACAAGAGCGATTACAACCCTCCGACACTTTGATGTAAGCGTAATGGGCAGGCGTGGTCAACGAGCGTTCCAATCGCAAATCCGCACGAAACTCCTGTCCTATTTCTTTTAAAATGTCAGTATAGTTGAATTTTCCAAAATATTTATCTACTTCAGGTATTTCGGACTCCAATTCGTACAAATATCGTTCCGAAAGACAACCCATAACAAACAATTTGGATTTATTTTTCTTTTTTTGCTCAGCTAATTGCAATATTGTATTTACGCTCTCTTCTTTGGCATCACCAATAAAACCGCAGGTATTCACCACCACAATTTCGCCATCGGGATTTTCAGCATCGTGACGTACATTGTAACCAAGCACATCAAACTGCCTCATCAATTGCTCTGAGTCCACCAAGTTTTTGGAACATCCGAGCGTGATTATATCAACGGTATTTTTTTTCAAAACTTAATTTGTTTTTCTCTTAAATTATTGAAATCATTTTAATCTTTCTTTATTCGATTTTGATATCGTTCCTACGAAACTTATAATCCCATCTTGGCTTGAAATCTTAATAAATAAGCCTGTATTTCTACTTTTAAGTAAATTGAAATCTGTCATTCATACAGAACTTATGAGCACTCAAATAATCTGGTTTTTCTACCGTTTCATCTTCAAGAGATTGTATATTGAAAAATCAAGACAACTTCTACGTCTGCGTATCAACAATACTACTCTTTAGAAGATTGATTCAATATAGTCTCATTATATTTATTTCTTAAATATTTTCATTACAAATCCACCTCCGGAAGCTAAGTTTATTTTTATCCTTTTATTGACAGGGATATTTATTGTCTCTTTTTTATAATCTTGTGCAGAAGTATTAGCATTAATTCCGTCTTTAAAAATTTCGGCTTGATAGTTTCCTTCATTTAAAAATGACAGATTTAACTCCAAACTTCGCTCATCCCAGTTAGTAAGCGCTCCAACATACCAATCACTTCCTCTTTTACGCGCAATTGTAACATACTTTCCTATTTCTCCATTCAACACCTGAGTTTCATCCCAAACAGTTGGAACGGAGGCTATAAATTTAGTGCACTCCGACTCTTGTAAATAATTGGAGGGATTGTCGCAAAGCATATTTAAAGGTGATTCAAAAACAACATATTCTGCCAATTGATGACAACGTGTGCCTTGACTCATCGGTTCAGACCAGCAGGGATAATAATTGGCTTTAATAGCATTACGCATAGCTCCTTGCGTATAATCCATCGGTCCGGCAAGCATTCTGATAAACGGAATGGTAACATCGTATTCAACTTGATTTACCGTTGAAGTAGCCCATTTCATTTGTTCTAATCCGTGAACCCCTTCAAAGTTTATCACATTCGGATATGTTCTGTTCAATCCAGCAGGTTTATAAACGCCATGAAAATCGGCAAGTAAATGATATTTTGCGGTAGCTTGAGCCGCACGTAGCAAGAAATCGACAACAATCTGATCATCTCTATCCATAAAATCAATTTTGAATCCTTTTATTCCCATTTCAGAATAGTGTTTGCAAACTTTTTCCATGTCTCGATTAAAAGCAGCATAACCAGCCCACAAAATTAAACCCACATTTTTGCTTTTAGCATACGACACAAGTTCGTCCAAATTTATTTCAGGCACTATTTGAAATAAATCGGCTTTTCCGGACATAGCCCAACCTTCATCTAAAATAATATATTCAATTCCAAATTTTGAGGCAAAATCAATGTAGTATTTGTAGGTTTCGGTATTTATACCAGCCTTAAAATCGACATTGCGTAAATTCCAATTGTTCCACCAATCCCAAGCAACTTTGCCCGGTTTTATCCACGATGTGTCGGTTACTTTGGAGGGTGAAGCTAATTTATACACCATATCGCTATTTGCCAGGTCAGCGTCGTTTTTTGATATAACCATCAAGCGCCAAGGAAAACTAGTGTTTCCGGCACATTTTGCGATGTATGGTTCACGCGATTGCACAATACCCTGCAACATATTATACCCGCCCTGAACAATCTCTTTAGGATATGCCGCAAAAACACCGTATAAACCATTGCCTCCACTATTATTATTTAAAAACATTCCGGGATAATTCAGCAAATCCGACTCTGAAATACAGATTTTCGTTCCACTTTTTGTAACTGCTACCAAAGGAAGAAACGCCAAACGTTTTTCGTCCCATTCTGTAAGGGGAATGTGTTGGTAGGTGTTTTCAAAAGAATTATAGAATTGTTTCTCAAACGTGTCTATTTTCCCGTTTTGGTTATTCACAAAAGGGATAAAGCCGTTTGTGCTTTCCGGAAAGTTAAAAGTAGCCTGTTCGCTTTCTACATTAAAAGGTTGTTTCCTATTTACTGTAAAGCGATAGGCAACCCCATCGTTGTATGCTCGAAATATTAAGCTGTAATCTCCTTTAAAACGGAGTGTAAGTTCATTGTAATTATTTTCGATGCGTTTTTTTTTGTAAATAGCTGTGTTTATTGTTTCTTTTACCGACCGAGTAAGTACTTTTATCATTTTAGGATTAATCCCTAAAAAGGTATTATCCGTCAATTTCATAGAAACAGCAGATGGCAAGATAACATTATCATCCTGACAAAAAACAGCATATTGGATACTTTTACCGATAGAAACTTCCACTTTCATTTTTCCGTCGGGAGAAGTCAAGGTGTGTTTTTGCGCCACAAGTGTACTAACAGCACAAAAAAATAGAATAATTAGTATTTTTCTCATATTTGGTATTTTTTTACTATTCAAATAACGAACCCACAAATTCCTCCTTATCAAAAACTTGCAAGTCGGTCATTTTTTCACCCAATCCGATATATTTTACGGGAATTTTGAACTGATCCGAGATTCCTATTACCACACCACCTTTGGCTGTTCCATCTAATTTTGTTACAGCTAACGCGTTAACATCAGTAGCTTTGGTAAACTGTTTGGCTTGTTCGTACGCATTTTGTCCGGTAGAACCGTCAAGAACAAGTAATATCTCATGTGGAGCGTCAGGAATGACTTTCTGCATCACATTTTTTATTTTTGTCAACTCATTCATCAAGTTGATTTTGTTATGCAAACGCCCAGCCGTATCAACAATTACCACATCAGCATCGTTCGCCTTGGCAGATTGAAGCGTATCAAATGCGACAGAAGCCGGATCTGAACCCATTTTTTGCTTCACTACGGGAACACCTACTCTTTCGCCCCAAATCACCAATTGCTCAACAGCTGCCGCTCTAAATGTATCGGCGGCACCAAGGTAAACGCTTTTTCCCGCTTGCTTAAATTGATATGCCAATTTCCCGATGGTGGTCGTTTTGCCAACGCCGTTTACACCCACCACCATAATCACATAAGGTTTTGCAGGAAGTGAAGCATCAAAATCATTGACTTGTTTTAAATTGTTTTCAGACAGTAATCCGGCGACTTCTTCTCTCAGAATCTTATTCAATTCCGACGTATTCATATACTTATCGCGACTCACGCGCGCTTCTATACGTTCAATGATGCGCAGGGTAGTTTCGACGCCAACATCGGAAGTTACCAAAACCTCCTCTAAATTATCAAGCACTTCGTCGTCCACTTTTGACTTTCCAGCCACTGCACGCGTTAGTTTCGAAAAAACATTCTCTTTGGTTTTAGAGAGTCCCTGATCGAGTGTTTCTTTTTTCTCTTTATTAAATAATCCAAAAAATGCCATATTAATAGCCTCCTAAATCCTCCACACGGGGACTTTGATTTAAATAATGATTAAAAACAATTCTACAAATTTACGTCTTTTTTGACTATATACAAAAAAATCCTTCCAATAAAAATTGAAAGGATTCTTAATATTGTAAACTTGCCAAAAACTTATTTTGCCAAATAGTCTTTTACTTTATCATTGTGTACCATTTCCTCTTGGAACACATAAGCACCGGTTTTAGGCGATTTTACCATTTTAATCACCTTGGAGAAGGTACGTCCTTCACCTTTTTGCATACTTGCTACCGCCTTCTTTGCCATAGTGTAAAATTTTTATTTAATCTCTTTATGAACAGTTACTTTTCTCAAAATCGGGTTGTATTTTTTCAATTCCATACGTCCCGGAGTATTTTTACGGTTTTTCGTGGTGATATAACGAGAAGTACCCGGCATACCGCTTTCTTTGTGTTCTGTGCATTCCAAAATTACCTGAATGCGAGCTTCTTTTGATTTTTTTGCCATTGTGCTTTCCTCCTTGTGTTATACGTATAAAAAACCCTTTTCAGCAGCTTTTTTGATGGCGGCGTCTAAACCTATTTTATTGATGGTACGTAGTCCAGCAGCTGAAATCTTCAAGCTGATCCATAAATCTTGTTCTACCCAATAGAATTTTTTGGTAAACAAGTTTACATCAAATGTGCGTTTTGTACGGCGTTTAGAGTGCGAAACATTGTTTCCCACCATTGCTTTCTTGCCGGTTATTTGACAAATTTTTGACATTGCTGTATATCTTTATATTTTTTCCTTTTATTCTTTTCTCAAAACGGAGTGCAAAGATACGCTGTTTTTTTTGTTTTTACAAATATTTTGAGAGGATATTTCTTATTTTTTCAAAAAATAAATCGGCAACCGACAAATTCGGTCGTTATCCACTAAAAATAAAGACCAAATATCTTATTATGAACAGCGCATTGAAAGCCAAAGTCAAATAACTTTACACGAAATCATTATCTGACCTGTAGGCTTCTACAGATTTTCCAAAGCCATCATCAAAGCCGCCATCGTGGAGCGCTCTATCATATTTTCGCGAGAATAATTGCCAAAGTTAAATTGCTTACTAACCACATCGTTTCCATTGGCAAAAGCAATCCACACGGTACCAACAGGCTTATCTTCCGTTCCACCGGCTGGTCCAGCAATACCCGAAACCGAAATTGCCACATCGGTTTTCAACAATTTGCGTGCACCGGATGCCATCTGCTCAACAATCGGCATACTTACTGCTCCAAACTCATTCAAATCATCATCGGAAACAGCCAAAATATTTTTTTTCACTTCATTGCTATAAGCCACTACGGTACCCTTGAAAACCTCCGAAGCACCCGGAATTAATGTCAACTTGTGTGCAATATTTCCTCCGGTACAACTCTCTGCCGTGGCGATGGTTTTGTTTTTTCGCCTGAGTTTATCTAACAAAACTGCTTCGATAGGTTTATCTTCAAGCGTAAAGATATAGTTTCCTAAAATCTCCCCCAAGCTATGAATGCGCTGATTCATTTCAAATTCCAGTTGCAAAGGTTCCTTACCCGTCCCAGTCAACCGCAAACGAACAACACCAAAGTTTGGCAAATAAGCCAAATGCAAGTAGGGAGGTAAAGCGTTTTCCCATTCTTCTATTTTTAAAGCAAGCGCCGATTCGCCGATTCCGTAGGTTTGCACGGTTTTATGAATAACGGTAGATGGTTGATACTTTTTTATTAATCTCGGGATAATTTCATCGTTCATCGCTCGCTTCATTTCAAAAGGAACTCCTGGCATCGAAACAATCACCTTATCATCTTGGTCGAACCACATCAAAGGTGCCGTACCGACCGCATTCTGAATAACAGTGCACACTTCGGGAACGTATGCCTGATCGTACGTTAACTGATTAACAGCAATATTCCTATTGCGAAAAACGTTTTCGATATTCCGCAATACACTTTCGTCAAAAACAAGTCTTGTGTTAAAATATTCCGAGAGGGTACGTTTGGTTATATCGTCTTTGGTAGGCCCTAAGCCTCCCGTTATAAGCACTATCGTGTTTTTGGAGAGCGCCAAGTCCAACGAGTTTTTAACATGTTCCGCATTATCATGCACGGATGTAATCTGCGAAATCTGAAATCCGGCTTTATTTAACTCTACAGCCATCCAAGCCGAGTTTGTATCTACAACTTGCCCTATCAAAATTTCGTCGCCAATAGTAATAATCTCAACCGTCCCCCATTCGTCCAAAGAAGAAGATAGCAGTTTGGAATCATCATTTTTTAATTCAGTCATACTTTTTTTAAAAAAATGGATACAGTGTTCCCCATTCAGAGGGTTAATTCTTTTTCGGCTATCTCTAACTGTTCAAACCATTCTTTACCGAATCGTCTGATTAAAGGATCTTTCAGAAATTTATACACCGAAACATCCAAAGTTACTCCATGTGTACGCGCGCACTCACACACACTCCAACAATGTACATTTACGGCCGTGAACTCATTGTACTTTTGCAATCGAACCGGATAGAGATGACATGAAATCGGTTTGTAAAAATCGGTTTTGCCCTCGCGGTGTGCTTTCTCAATAGCGCATTTACAAACACCATTTTCGTCGATAAAGGTAAATACACACTCACGTCCGTTCACGATTGAAGTAACCGGTTCACCATCTTCATCGATATAATAAACTCCTTGTTTTTTTATTAATTGTTTTGAAACGTCCGACAAATCATCCCAGATTAGCGGCAGAAGGTTTTCAAGCACTTCAATCTCATCATCTTCGAGTGGCGCTCCACTATCTCCTTCGATACAGCAAATACCTTTACAAGATGCCAAATCGCACACAAAACGTTGCTCAAACAATTCTAAACTAATAATGGTATCGTCAATTTGAAGCATATTATTCTTTTTTATTTTGACAAAAATCTTCGTAGGCTTTTAAAGCCGGTAAACTCCAATGAAATCTCACTGCTAAAATACGGGTTAATATAACGAAAATTGCCGAGAGTATCTGCGTGACTTCAGTCATTAATCCCACGCTATAACAAGCCAAATAACCGACTCCGCCTACAACACAGGCAAGTGCGTAAATATCTTTACGAAAAATTAGCGGAACCTCATTTATCAATATATCGCGAATTATTCCACCCACAGAGCCTGTAATCATCCCCATCATAATTGCCACCCAAAAAGGGAAACCACTTTCAAGTGTTTTATCGATTCCTACCACTACAAAAAGCCCTAAGCCAATCGTGTCGAAAATAAAAAAAGTGTTTTTTAGCCGAATGATATATTTTCCGAAAGCAATAACAAAAAGCAAAGCAATGCCGGTAACAATAAGGTAAGAGGGTTGAAGCATCCAAAATGGAGTTACATTGAGCATCAAATCACGTGTTGTGCCTCCTCCTATAGCCGTCACCAACCCTACCACATAAGCGCCAAACCAATCGAAACGCTTAGCCGATGCGAGACGAATACCACTAATAGCAAATGCAAACGTCCCCAAATAGTCTATAATATGAATAAAATTCATTTTTCAATCAAAAAAGCGCATCAAAAATCATTATTTTGACACGCTTTTTGAATAATTTATTAATCTTTTATTTTTTCGCAGGTTGCTCTGCGGGCTTTTGCGCCGGCGCCGCTTGTTGTTGTTGTTGTTGTTGTGCAGGTGCTTCACCAAAGTTAGGTGCTGCCGTATTCTTTTGCATTTGATTATTCAGGTCAAGTGACTGCTCTTTAATTTCAGAATCATTACCTACCTGTTGTTTGTTTGACTGTATTCCTACAACAATGATAGATAATACAATCAGTACTCCAGCTAATGCCCAAGTAGCTTTTTCGATAAATTCGGTTGTTCGTTTAACACCCATAATCTGATTCGATGATTGGAAGCTCGATGCTAAACCACCACCTTTTGAATTTTGAACCAACACCACTAATGTCAACAAAACAGCCACTAAGATAATTATTCCTGTTAATACGCCTGCCAATACACTCATATCTTTATTTTTATGTCTTTTAAAATTATTTTTCTTTCAATTAAAAATTGGTCTGCAAAGTAAATACTTTTTTTTGAATTATTCAAATTTAATAAATCAATATTTTAATAGTTTTCCGGCATCGCTGTTTTCATTACCATTTTAGCGCGCCTAATCCTTGTAAAACTCACACCTTTCAATCATTCAATCTTAAATATCAATTGCCAATAAAAAATGTGTTCCCTGCTAATGAGGTGTATTTTTCAAATGCAAACTCTCGCGTGCTTCTTTCAGTTTCTCCGCCAGTGTTTTGAGCGATTGACGATTGTTTCCGTCATTTTTTTCAAAATTGGTTATCATATCAAAATAGCTTCCGTCCTTATCTGTTCTTTGGCGAGAAGATTTTGTCTCAAGCTCATCCGGAAAGATAAAAAAATACAAATTCCTTTTGTCCTGAGAATATAACGCCGTTTTCGTTAATTCCTCATTAAAAAATATATTATTGGAATTTTTAAGTGACTTCAGATGGAGCCAATGACCAATACCGAAGTAGGGATATTTGTCCGTCAACTCTTTCAGTTTCGGCATCTCTTTTTCCGTCAATGTTTCAGGATATTCAACGTAAGTTATAAATTCATCGTAAGTCACAGTCGATATTAGTTTGTATATTTATAAAAAAATTACCACTTCGCAACAGTATCGTTATATATCTTATCCACTATTTCATCCACCATAATTTTGACCAACTCATCCTGAACGTCATTAAGCATCTTACTACTATCAAACATCTGATAAGCAGTATATTTCTGATCTTCGATACTCTCATCCGGATTTTTAGTATTGGCAAAGCGTACATTTATAGTCAACGTCAAGCGAGTTTCCGATGCGTAAGAATCAGCGCTAATCGCCATCGAAGCCAATTGATAGCCTACGATTTCACCTTCCAACTGCATATCGCCACCTTGTTTAAGAATTCGCAAACGGGTTTGTCGGGTATATTTGTCCCTCAACGCTTCGGTAAACGTCTGTGACAGCGTAGGATTCACAAATTCGGCATTATTTGGAAAATCGGCAATGGAAATACTCTTCACTTTTGTATAATCGATGGAAGCTCCATTAAATTTATAAGATACCGTACACGAAGAAAGACCAAACGACACAGCCGCTAAAACCAAAAAAAAATATATTTTACTTAAAAATTTCATACAAATATTTTTTTTGAAAACAATAAAAAACTTACAATGGGCACATATTGTCTGATGCTGTAAACTTCCGCCCTCATCACCTGTTTCAGCTATTTATTTTTTGTCAAATTAATACGTTGGCAAGTATTCACTTTTCATAAACTTAAAACTTGCGACAATAAATCAAACATCCAATCCATACTCTTTTATTTTGCGATAGAGTGTCCGTTCTGAAATTTGAAGTTCCTTCGCCGCCGCTCGTCTTTTTCCTTTGTTTTTTTCCAAGACTTGCTGTATCATTTTACGCTCCATATCGGCCAACGTTTGATGCTTTTCCTCCAGATTCTCCATATATTCTTCCACCTCCTGAATAGTTTCCACATCATCTATTTTCCCATATCTCGTATTTTTCTTTCCAAAAGCATCGTCAGTTTTATATTCGATAGTAATTGGATGCGATGGAGTTTGATCGTGATACGAACTTGTGTGCAAATCAACTGCACCGCCATTCATCAATTCGTGTACCGTTTTTTTCAACTCAGCCATATCGCGTTTCATATCAAATAACACCTGATAAAGTATTTCCCTTTCACTGTTAAATGTCTTGGCATCCACACCACTCGATAGTGCAGGCAAGCGTTCCATATTCTCCTGCGGAAGATAATTACGCAGAATGGACGAATTTATTTCACGTTGCTGTTCTATAACCGATATTTGTTCTGTAATATTCTTTAACTGACGTACATTCCCATTCCAGTAATAGTTTATGAGCATCAATCGTGCATCATCCGTCAACCGAATGGGAGGCATACGGTATTTTTCAGCAAAATCTGCCGCGAATTTTCTAAACAACAATGATATATCCTCTTTTCGTTCGCGTAAAGGCGGAATATGAATTGGCACGGTGTTTAAACGGTAGTACAAATCTTCACGAAATCGTCCGTCCCGAATAGCTTGTTGCATATTTAGATTGGTAGCAGCCACAACCCGTACATTTGTTTTTTGTATTTTCGAGGAGCCCACTTTTATAAACTCACCGGCTTCCAGCACGCGTAATAATCGCACTTGTGTGGATAGCGGCAACTCTCCTACCTCATCCAAAAAGATAGTACCGCCATCTGCCACCTCAAAATACCCTTTTCTATCGCTTGTAGCACCCGTAAATGATCCTTTCTCGTGCCCGAAAAGTTCCGAATCAATCGTACCTTCGGGAATAGCTCCGCAGTTCACCGCAATGTAAGCCCCGTGCTTGCGATGGCTATAACTGTGTATTATCTGAGGAAAATTTTCCTTTCCTACTCCGCTTTCGCCCGTAATAAGCACCGACAAATCAGTCGGAGCAACCTGCACGGCAATGTCTATTGCTCTGTCCAACAATTCAGAAGTACCTATGATGGAGAACTTCTGTTTAACTGCTTGTAATTCTGACTGTTTCATACATACGTCCGACAAAATGTCATATTTAACTGACAAAATTACAAAAGTTTAAATGAATTTACAATTACATTTAGGTTAAAAATAGTTTCGAATTAAAGATATTTCACAGCCGACAGGAATTTCAAATTCTTTTTTGAGAAAATGTGTTATTTTTTGATTTATGTAACTAAATTTGCACGTTTTTTAATTCAGGAAGCAATTTATGAAAAAGCAACACAAAGTTCAATTCGGTTTTGCCGGATTAATTTTAGCAATGGGAATTGTATATGGCGATATAGGAACCTCGCCACTATATGTAATGAAAGCAATTCTTGCCGCCTTACCGGCGGGAGCTAAGGGCAATGCCGATTATATCATCGGCGCCATTTCGTGCATTATATGGACACTCACAATTCAAACTACCGTAAAATATGTTTTTATCACGCTAAGAGCTGATAACCACGGTGAAGGTGGAATTCTCTCGCTATTTGCACTTATACGAAAAAACTATCGGTGGGCATACATCATTGCCGCTATAGGAGCTTCAACTCTTCTTGCTGACGGTATTATCACTCCCGCTATCACCGTAATTTCAGCATCGGAAGGATTACATGCCGTCCACAACGCCATCCCTATCATCCCCGTCACCATCGCCATTTTATTGGGGCTCTTTCTGATTCAATCACTTGGTACTTCGAGATTAGGCACTTCTTTTGGAGTAATTATGTTTTTATGGTTTGGCATGCTCGGGGTGTTGGGGTTAACATCTATGTTTGAGTATTTGCCTATATTAAAGGCATTCAATCCCATACACGCCGTAAAGTTTCTTATTGCTTCGCCCAATGCCTTAATCATACTTGGCGCCGTATTTCTGTGTACAACAGGAGCTGAAGCGTTGTATTCGGATTTAGGGCATTGCGGATTGGATAACATTCGCATATCATGGATATTTGTAAAAACAACGCTGATATTAAATTACTTAGGACAAGGAGCGTGGATCATCTCTCATCCCGAACTTCTGAACGGCGGCGAGATAAATCCTTTTTTTGCCATTATGCCATCGTGGTTTACTATCATTGGGGTTGTAATGGCTACATTTGCAGCAGTTATTGCCAGTCAAGCACTAATTAGCGGCTCTTTCACTATCATTAGCGAAGCCATTTCATTGGATTTATGGCCCAACATACATATCAAATATCCAACCGAGGTAAAAGGACAAATGTATATCCCCTTGATAAACCATACGTTATTGGTACTCTGTATTTTGATTGTATTGATTTTTAAATCATCATCCAACATGGAAGCGGCTTATGGACTCGCCATCACCATTACGATGATGATGACCAGTATTCTTTTATTTATATATCTAAAAAACAAGAATGTTTCAATGGTTTTCGCCATTCCTTTAACAGCATTCTTTCTGATTATTGAAGGAGGTTTTTTCGTCGCCAATATGCTCAAGTTTGCGCACGGCGGCTATATTACTATTTTAATTGCAGGAGTAATTTTATTTATCATATATATATGGTACAACGGGCGAAGAATCAAAAATAGGAGTACAAAATACACACCGATCGGAAGATTCGTCCCCACCATTGAAAAAATAAGTAACGACACCGCCGTTCCTAAATATTGCACGCACTTAGTGTATGTTACGCGTGCAAAATATCCGGATGAGATGGAAACAAAAATCATCCAATCGTTAATTCACAGACAACCTAAACGTGCAGATACCTATTGGTTTGTATATCTTAAAAGAAGCGATGAACCCTACGTATTTGATTACGAAGTTAAAACATTTATTCCGGGGAAAATTTTCAGATTAGATATCGAAGCCGGCTTCAAAATGGGATTACACGTGGACAGCTATGTACATCAAATTTGCAAATCGCTCGAAAAAGAAGGCGAAGTGGATTTATTGAGTCGTTATCCTTCGTTACGCGACGACAAAATAGAAGGAGATTTTCGTTTCGTAGTGGTAGAACGAATTATACGAAATGTAGAATTACCGACTATCCAAAAAGCAATTTTAAATTTGTATTACGGCATAAAAAGATTTACAACTTCGGATACCGAAATCTTAGATTTGGACCCATCGGTAGTTTCCATAGAATACGTACCTATAAAGAACTTGCGACCCGCACCACGAAGTAATCAACCCTACTTTAGTTACGAAGAAGAAGGATTATAATCTACAAAAAATAATGAGTATAATGGCGCATACGTTATACTCTTTTTTTGTTTTTTAAAGAAAAAAACAAAAAACAAATTCACACCAAAACAAAAAAATATTTGTAATTTAGCAGTCAAATTAGCGACGATTTTTACACCCAAGATGGCTTTTACCTACACATTGACACATCAAAGCGCCTAATTTATACAATTCAAAAGAAACATAACAATATTAATTACAATATCTATGAAAATTGGCATTCCAAAGGAAATTAAAAACAACGAAAACAGGGTTTCATTAACCCCATCAGGAGCTTACACGCTCACACAACACAAGCACGATGTTTTTGTGGAACACAACGCCGGGCTGAACAGCGGTTTCCCTGACGACGAATATGTAAAAGCGGGAGCGACCATTATCAACACGGCTAAAGAAGTTTTTGATATTGCAGAAATGATTATCAAAGTAAAAGAGCCTATCGAAAGCGAATACGAGCTTATTAAGCCGAATCAATTACTATTCACTTATTTCCATTTTGCTTCGGAAGAAAAACTCACCAAAGCAATGATTGAAAGCGGCGCAGTATGTTTAGCTTACGAAACCGTAGAAAAAGACGGCACATTACCGCTACTAATCCCGATGTCGGAGGTTGCAGGTAGAATGTCGGTACAAGAAGGAGCTAAATACTTAGAAAAGCCACAAGGCGGAAAAGGTATTTTGCTGGGAGGCGTACCTGGCGTAAAGGCAGCCAATGTATTAGTAATTGGTGGTGGTATTGTTGGGACTCACGCGGCCTTAATGGCTGCCGGGTTGGGAGCACGTGTTACTATAGCCGATATTTCGTTGCCACGCCTGCGTTATCTGAGCGAAATTATGCCGGCAAATGTTGACACGTTAATGTCGAGCCGATACAATATCGAAGCATTGCTTCCAACGGTGGATTTGGTGATAGGAGCCGTGCTTATTCCGGGCGCTAAAGCTCCTTATGTAATCACTAAAGAAATATTCGAAGAAAATGCAACCCGGCTCTGTACTTGTGGATGTTGCCATAGACCAGGGAGGTTGTTTTGAAACGTCACACCCCACTACGCATGCCGAACCTGTTTACAAAGTAGATGATGTTCAACATTATTGTGTGGCAAATATTCCGGGCGCAGTTCCATTTACTTCTACGTTAGCATTAACGAATGCAACGCTGCCTTATGCCGTTCAATTGGCGAACTTAGGATGGAAAAAAGCCTGCAAGCAAAATTCGGATTTACGTTCAGGATTAAACATCGTAAAAGGCAAAGTTGTTTATAAGGCTGTTGCCGATACATTCGGTTTACCTTATGAAGAATTAGGTTTATAGAATCAGATATTATCAACAGAAAACAAAGGACGGTATTTCTGAGACACCGTCCTTTGTTTGTTTTCGAGACGTATTTTCTACCTCCTTCTATTTCTCCACGGTTTATCATCATTTGACGATTTTTTTTCGGAATAAGAAGATTTTGGCGAAGAACTTTTGCCGTATGATTTTTTAGAATAATCTCGGTTATCATCCGATTTTTTATAAGAACTTCGTTTGCTATCGGTCGTCGATTTTCTATCGTTGAATTTGCGATTACCTATTCTTGGCTTACGGTCACCGGAGTCACCTTCGTTAGCCGAACGACTTCCTTTGGCAATATCCACTTTCATATCCTCTTTTCCATCAAACGAGGTTATAATTCGATCTAATTGATCTTCAAAAACATCGAAAAAAGTAAACTTATTGGTCACTTCAATACTTCCCACGTTAATCGTTCTGTCATCCGTAACATCATTTATAATTCCCAGCAATCGCTTCGGATTGATACCATCTTTATTTCCAAGATTGATTTTCAATCTGACTCTCACACCCGACTTTCGCTTGCCACGCTCTTCCCGGTCTCTTCTGTTTCCTCTGTCGCCACTATTTTCAGTTAAATATTTATGTTCGGGTACATTCAAATCCTGCGCATTTTTGTAATACTCTAAAAAACGATTAAACTCCAGCGACACAAAGCGTTTCAACACTTCTTCTTTTGAAAGATAGTTGAGCTGGTTCATAATCTTATCCATATACGGCTCAATTTGCTCCTCATTTACTTCCACATTTTGCATCTTATCAATTAAGAAAAAAAGCTGCTTTTTACACACTTCCAAACCGCTCGGAATTTGATGTTGTTCAAACTTTCGTTTTACAATACGTTCGATATCTCTAATCTTATGTTTTTCTTTGGAATGAATGATGGATACCGAGACACCTGTTTTGTTGGCACGTCCTGTACGTCCGCTTCTGTGTGTATAGATTTCTACATCATCGGGCAAATTATAATTGATAACGTGCGTTAAATCGCTTACATCCAATCCACGTGCCGCAACATCGGTTGCAACCAATAATTGCGTATGACGGATACGAAACTTTTGCATTGCGGTATCACGTTGTACTTGCGAAAGATCGCCATGCAGCGCATCGGCATTATAACCATCTTGCATCAGTTTTTCCGCTATTTCTTTTGTTTCCTGACGCGTGCGGCAAAAAACTATCCCGTAAATATCCGGATTGAGGTCAACAATTCTCTTTAGTACCAAATAACGCTGTTTTGCCGGAGCCATATAATAGATATGATCAACATTTTCGTTACCTGAATTTCGAACTCCAACGGTAATCTCTTTATAATCTTTCATATACTGACGGGCAATACGTGCTATTTCGGCAGGCATAGTGGCGGAAAACAGTGTGGTACGGCGTGTTTCCGGGGTTTCTTTCAGAATGGTTTCCAAGTCTTCTTTGAAACCCATATTGAGCATTTCATCCGCTTCGTCAAGTACTAAATAATCGATATTGCCCAACTTGATTTTTCCCCTCTCAGTCAGGTCTATCAATCGCCCCGGAGTAGCAACCACGATATGCGGTGTTCTGTCTAATTCCTTAAGCTGTTTACGGATATCCTCGCCACCATATACCGGTACTATCCTAATATCGGAAAGTTGTTTGGCATAATTTTTCAAATCGTTGGAGATTTGAATACACAGCTCGCGTGTAGGAGCTAAAACAAGAGCTTGTATTTGGTGTTTTTCGGTTTCTACCATATTCAGTATCGGTAGTCCGAACGCAGCTGTTTTTCCGGTTCCGGTTTGCGCCAATGCTACCAAATCGGAATCTTCGTTCAACATAAAGGGAATCACTTGTTCTTGTACGGGCATAGGTTGTGCGTAGCCGAGTTCTTCTATTGCTGATAGAATCTCGACTTTCAAATTCATTTCATTAAAAGTCATGTTTGTAGTTTTAGTACACGTATGTTGAACCAGCCCCCTAAATGCCACTCGCCGAAAAGCTATCGGGAGGATTTTTTGTGTACCCAACAAAACCGGTTAAAAAACCGATTAAAAAAGGAAGTCGAAATCGCAACGTGCGGTTATTTTAAAAATCGGGTGCAAAGGTAGTAAAAAGAAATGACATTTCACTCAATACAGCAAAAATGAATTGTATTAGATTTCATCCGGTTACAAGCGAGAAGAAGGAAGTGTATACAGCAACTTCCTTCTTCTCGCTTTATATCGTAAACTAAGTGGTTTATTTTTTTATCAATTTATACTGTCTAAATCCCGCGGATGTTTCTACTTGTACAATATACACACCGGTATTCCATTGACCAGCATTTATATTGGCACTACTGTTATTTGTGTTTTTGTTACTGTATATCACTTTTCCATCGGGTGTAAGTACGCTTATTCTTTGTATGTTTTCGTTGCCTGCGCTGACAATTAATTCGTTTTGTTGATTAAAAATGGCGTATTTTTCACCATTCACGCCTTCGTTCAATCCTGTTGAAGGTGAAGATGCTTCTACTGTGTACGAATCAATGTAAATATACTCTGCCGAACTTGCGGTACACAGATGCAAACCTAAATAATATGCTCCTGAAGTGGCAGGAGTAAAATTAG
Source organism: Paludibacteraceae bacterium (assembly GCA_049840795.1). Lineage (GTDB taxonomy): Bacteria > Bacteroidota > Bacteroidia > Bacteroidales > Paludibacteraceae > UPXZ01. Next base: position 10,726 of record JASGJK010000049.1, on the reverse strand, counting down.
CCGTTTTATCTGTAACAAATGTTGAATATGCGATATCTGTAAAATCACTGATCATCTCCGTTTGACTTGCCGCATCTTTGCTTAATCCGGCGGTCAATGTGATCCGTTGTTTTACAAAATAGCTGTAACTTCCACCGGTTTTATACTTGAATGTTATTTTATATTGTTGCCCGCCAACAAGATTAACGCGAGGGAAAATCATCCAATCATCAGGTGCCGTGTATGAATAATATTTAGCGAAATCACCCGTTTCCCAAGTCCAAGTTTTTGGATTGTTTGAGGCATCCACATCGTTGTTTGCATTGATAACCGTAACATCATTAAATTCCGATTGAGTAAAATTATTCGTATAAGGAGGAGTGAGAGCGCCACCAATCCAGGTTTTTACGGTTGTTTCGCCTCCTTTATTATCGCCATTGTAAGTTACAATTTTGTATGAATATGAGCCTATGGCGGGAACATTTTGATCTTCCCAAGTCTCTTGGGCTCCAATCAAAGGATTAGAAATCGTAGTTACAGGTTCGCTTGCGCCATCTCTATAAATTTTTACAGCCGTGAAGTCTGCTTGGCTCAATATTGCTCCATAAGTATCTACAATAGGGTTTGTCCACGTCAGTGTTGCTCTGAGCGCGTCGCTTCCATCGGCTACAACAGAAGCATTTGTTACCACCGCCGGAATGGAAGCCGGTTTTTCAACGACAATATTTTTAATTTTCAACGTCCCTTTTTGTTTGTCAGAGTAACAATAGAAGGACAAGAAGTAGTTGTCGGCTTCGGGTACGGTAAACGTAACTTCATCTTTTGTAAACGCGTTTAGTGCAATTTGAGGATAATCTTTCAGCAAGGTCGTCAACGCGTCTGCTGAAGGCGCTTTCCCTAATTTTACTTGCATTTTTTCATAATAGCCGCTTGAAGTTCCTGTGCCGGTATATTCAAATGATATTTTGTAAGTAACGCCCGGACTCAACGTCAACGGAGGAGTAACCAAATAATCATTCGCCGAATTATACCTATCCATATAATACTGTGCGTTCCCTGACGAAGACCAAGTCCATTTGGACGCGTCGTTGTTTCCGTCGATTACTGTCATTGTCGAGAACTTGCTTTCAGTATCGAGCGCATTTTGATAAGGCAATGTAAGCCCGTCTCCGAGCCAGAGTGCATTGGAAAGCGCTTCGCCACCTTTATTGTTTCCACTGTAAGCTATTATTTTATATTGATATTTTCCGCTTTCTGTAACTGTTTCGCTCCAGTTCATCGTTTCGCCCACAAGCAAATTGTCGGTAATGGTTTGCGCCAACTCGTTGTTGCGATAAATCTCTATTTTATTGAAGTCGGTTTGTGAAAGTGTGTTGCCATTCGTGTCTTTTGTAGGATTCTTCCAGCTCAATAGCGCTTTTTTATTGTTTCCGGCATCTTTTGTAAATGCTACATCGGTTACAGCAGCCGGCACGGTAATCAACGCCTCTAACTTTACATTTTGCAAATAGATATTTAATAAATCTTTTGCAGAACAAGCGTAAAAAGAGAAACAATATTGCCCCGCACCGGGTACGGTGATATTGATAGTTTTTGTCTGATACGATGTTCCTGTTATGCTGGGATAATCTGCTAATGGGGTGGCAGTATTCTGATCAGTGGCAGTAAGCCCCGTACCCAAAAAGACTTTGAGGCTTTCTTTGTATGAAGAGGAAGCCGTAGCCACGTTAAAACTCAACCGATAGGTTACACCCGGTACTAAATCAAATAGCGGGGAAATCAGATAATCATCGGCGACGTTATCCTTGCTATAAGTGTATTGGGCTTTTGATGAGGCTGTAACCGCAGTCCACGTTTTTCCGTCATTGTTTTTGTCAACCACTGTCCAGAGATTACTGAAGGTTGTTGCATTGTTGAAACTCTCGGTGAACGGTAGCGTTGCCGTTTTTTGTGCTAATATATTCTGTGTTCCAACTGATAAAAATGAAAACAGAATAAATAGTTGAAAAAATAAATAAAACTTCTTCATACTTTAATTATTTATGATTGTTAGTTGTAATTGGCGTATTTGTTATACATTAGAGATTGAACTCGTCTCGACTTTTAAAAACATAGTGAACAATAGTCTTTTTAAGTCAATTTTAATTTCATTTTTACCGCATTTCGACCACATAGTCTAAAAATATCGAAGATATTTTTCTCTATGTTCACGAAAATAAGAGAAAATAATAATGAAAACTATGTTTTCTATGTTTTTCAAAAAAAGTCAAGATGACTTGATTATATACATTAGAATGTTACATGCTTAATATACAGCGGCTTTCAATTCCCCTAAATCCCCTTTCTCCAAAGGGGACTTTTTGCATCGTAAGTATTATTAAATACATCCGTCCATTGTACTCCGCATTCCCCCTCCCGATAGCTATCGGGAGAAAAGGGGGCTAGGGGGATTGAAAATATTCTTCCCTTTGAAAAGGAGGGAGTATAAATGAATATCTGTTTATAGTTACGGTTTTTAACTTTAACACCAAGCTCGCGGGCATTGTCCGTTTTGCGCGACTCATCGTCTCTTTTTGTCCGACTTGTCGGGGTGACGATGCTCGACAAGTCGGCTGTCATCACTCCGACTTGTCGGGCTATACTTGCCCGATTAGTCGAGGTTTAAAGCCCGACTCGTCGGGCTTTAAACCAATGACTTTTTACAGTTTTTCTACCGGTGCAAACATCGCTTTTTGCAATTGCTCGCGCACTTCTTTTGTGGGAATAAAACGGAGGTTTACCTGATTTGCCGATACTCCGTCGCTCTATTCCAAAACAATAATCGCTATTATACGAAGATATTGCAACTACATTGTTGTCTTTATCTTAGAATCTTTATACTTCCTTTTGTGTTTTTACCTTGAGCCCGTAATACGTATATCCCTTTTTGTAATCCGGATACGTTTATCGTTGAAGTTTGAGCTTTATCTGAAATGTGTTGCTCCATCATTTTTTTACCGTCAATAGAATATACTTCCAACGTATTTATACCTTCACCGTGGTGAATTGTAAGCGTACCATCTGCATTTGTATATACTGACAACAGTAGAGATTCAGTTGCATTTGACACACCGGTGACGATACCTGCCTGAATCACTTTCACCTGCTTGCTTCTATACCCGTTATACAATGTAATGATGGCTTCCCTTTCTTGTTGAGTGTCGTTCTTGTCGCACGCTATTGTGAGCGAACCGTCAATTTGCTGGCTGTTTTTTGATGCGATTCGGCACCAGGTTTTGCCATCTTCCACTTCGGATGTCCACGAATAAGTGCTTTTTACTTCTATCGTTTTATTGCTTTGAGGGTAATCAAATTTGACCGTATCTTTTTCGGCTTGAAGTACTAAATACGTGATTCTTGGTGTGATAGCGTACGATGTTTGCTTGTCTTTGCCAAAATAGGAACCTGCCGAAATAAACTTATCCTCTCCTTTTTTGCGCAAATAAGCTGTATTACCATAGTTTCTCCAAGGAGCCATACCCATCGTAAAATTCAGCGGATATTCCGTACTGTAAGGTATTTCCTCCACTACTACAAAAAATGGAAAGTCAATAACCAATGGTAAATCACTACCAAAATAAATGCCGGTAGGATTTCCGTTATCGTATTCTACCTGAAGATTATCTTGTATTCCCCATGCAATTTCTTTACCCACAGGCTGCATATTTTCAGCTTTGTATATGCGTACCCGGAATGTTTTTATTCTTGTCAAAATATCTTGCGCATCAATAGAATGTCCGACAAAATAAATTTGAACAGAATCCAACAAAACAGGTATGGCAGGCTTTTCAAAAAACTCGGCGTAAGCTTCAATCTTACTGTTGTTTCCCGGAAAAAATTGATTTTCATCCATTTTGAAAGAAGTGTTTACCTCGCCCGCATTCAAGTTTGATACGAACGATTTGTAGCCCGTTTGAAGCACAATCATATCCGAACTTTGTCCTTTTGTATTTCCTGCGGTTAATGATGCCGTGTAAATATCGGGAGTAGGATAGTAGATGACCGGTTTTTCAATATTTGTGCTACTTTTAATCTCGCCACCTCCGAAACTCCAGTTCCAAGTGCTTGGATAGTTTTCAGACAGGTCGTAAAAACTGATGTTTTCTTTACAAGGAACAAAATAAGCACGGTAGCCACCATAGGTTTTAAACATAGAAGGCGCTCCAATATGCGCTACCGGCGAACGATCGTCAACCGACACCATATTGGATTTTGTGGTTTTGTGCGAACCTTCGCTATTTATTGCGGTCAGTGATACGGAATATATTCCCGATTTATAATAGCGAACTACCGGATTTGTTTCAGTAGAAGTTGCCGGAACTCCCCCTTCAAATGTCCACAAATAGCGTTGAGGATCACCGGTCGATGTGTTGAAAAATTTGACCGAATCACCGGTCATTATGCTAATATTATCTCTATCGGCAGGGGTAAGCAAGCGAATGCCATCCAAAACAAAATCACCTCCGTAACTTGTTGCCGTGTACACCCAAGCCAACTTTATAGATTTCCCTACATAGCTCTCTAAGTTAATGCTTACTAAGCGGAATTTGGTAGGATTGTCGCCGGTAGATTGCGTTTTTGCATCCCAAACTTTTGTCCAATTCGTTCCATTATCCGTGGTTATCTTAAGTTCCACATTCATACCGCTCGAAAACCAAGCTAAAGAGTAACCTCCGTAAAATTTCAATGTGGCATTTGCCGGAATTGCGGTAATTTCAGGTGAAATCAACCACTCGTTTTGTGCTCCATAACGAGGAGCCCCCAAACCCATAATAAACATTGAACCCTTATCTGCGGGATCCACCGTAGTAAAAGATTTAGTCCCCGTCAAGGCTGTCATTCGTTTCCAGTTGTAGTCGCTACTGGTATTTGTTGACTGAATCACCCAACCGGTGGCACCATTATCAAAATTTTCTTGCCAATACACCATATCACCCTCACCGGGGATAGTGAAATTAGCCTGCGGTAAATTATTTTGACCTGCCGCTACAGAAAAAACAGAAATTAAAAAAATGAATGTTACCGATAAAATCGAAGTTTTTTTATAACCCATAATTTACATAATTTAAAATAAGAAGCGCAAAATTACGAAAATGATAGTATTCGTGCAACAAAATAACATATTTTCTGACAAAACAATGTCAATTTGCGCAATTTCAACAGGGACAATACTCGATAACAAATTGAATAAAGATACAAAACTTATTCTTATTCAGCAAGTTAATAGGCTATGGGATAAAAATTAAAACGTAGCCTTTTTTTTCAATCATCTCGATTGAGACAATCAATATTACGCATTCTATTTTATTTAGTAACTTTGCATTGTAAATTTTTCTCGAAAATGAAGAAAAAAGAAATTATACTCATCGCATTTCTGTGTAGCTGTTTCGGCGGTTTTACGCAGGGCATTTTCTTTGAAGAGCACCCACGGTTAGAAAATCTTTTATCGAAAGCCGAAAAGGAACATAAATTTGTTTTTATAGATTTTTATACCCCCTGTGCGTACCCTGCAAAAGGATGGCGCAAGAAATATTTCCTCAAAAAAAGGTAGGAGAATTTTATAATTCCAACTTCATAAACATTAGCTTAGATGCTGACAATGCCGAAAATAAAGCGTTGGTCGACAAATTTGTGATTACTTCTTACCCTGCTTTTGTGTTTTTAGACGCACGGGGTGAAATCGTCCATCGGGGTATGGATGGTATGACCGCGGAAGAATTTATCTCTTTGGGAGAAACAGCCATAGATACCTCACATAATTTCAAATCTACATCGCAAAGGGTCAAGAACGGCGATCGAACCCCCAAAACACTTTCAAACTATTTCAATTTTATACCTTATAGCGACGAAAAGGAGAAACTATCAATAGAGTATTTGAATACCCTTTCTGACAGTGAAAAACTAACCAATACGGCTTGGATGTTTTTAAAAGATTATGTACGTGATATTAAAAGTGCTTCTGTTGTTTTTTTTGCAAAAAATATAAAAAAATATATTCATTTATTCGGAGAGAAAAAAGTTGAAGAAAAAATGGTAAATTTGTTCCAAAATTCATACAACGACAATAAAATCTATTTTCATTCATTTCAAAAACATAATCCAATATTTTATGACAAAATAGAATTGCTCTTGAAAAATGCAAATCAATAATACGAACCAAAGAGACAATGTTCTGCCTGCACAAGTTAGTGTTATTGATGTATATCACAAAACGTATTATTGTCATAAAAAACAAACGAAATAAATAATCCCGTCACCATCGGGAGATAAAAAAATATGATTAACAACCAATCTATTTCCCCCTTTATGTCAAACTGTAAATATCGGACTTCGATACAAAGTCATTATGAGGGGTCAGTAGCCAATATTTTAAATATATGAAAAAACCAATCTTATTTACGATCTTCGCTTTACTTGGTATCTCGTTATTTTCGCAAGGAATAAAATTTGAAGAGAATCATAACCTTAACGATGCGTTAACTAAAGCTAAAGCTGAAAACAAACTTGTGTTTATTGATGCTTACGCCAGTTGGTGTGGTCCTTGCAAAATGATGGCGGCAAAAATTTTCCCTTTAGAAGAAGTGGGTAACTACTACAATACTCATTTTATCAATCTAAAATTGGATATGGAAGCTCTGGAAAATTTGGAAATTGCAAAAAAATACGATGTGAAGGCATATCCCACTTATTTATTTTTAAATGCTGATGGTGAAGTGGCACACAGAGCTTTGGGAGGTATGCCTGCCGAAGAATTTATAAAAGTGGCGCAAACTGCCGGAGACTCGGAAAATAACGCGCTGGCATTAACCAAAAAGATTAAATCCGGTGATAAAAGCGCTCAAACATTGAAAAAATATCTTGAATTGAATCCGTATGACACTGAAAATGAACAACTCGCCGTTGATTACTTTGATTCATTAACAGACTCTCAAAAAATCGATAAAGAAGCTTGGGAGATATTTAACGAATATATCCAAAATCCAAAATCGGCTCCTTTTCAATATTTTTTGACAAATCGCGCTAAATTTGAGACCAAAATAGGTAAAAAAGAAGTTGAAACCAAACTGATGAACTTGTTTGTACAAACCTATTACAAAGATAAAGCTAATTTTGAGTCGTTGAAAAGTATTGACCTCGCGCTGTTTGAAAAAACAAAAGAGGTTGTCAACTTGAACGAAGCTTACGGTAAGTTTCGCCGAAACGGTAATGATAAAGGTATTTGGACCAATTTCATAAACGTGGCTACACCGTATTTGGATAATAAAAGTACCGACACACAAGAATTAAACCGCATTGCTTGGATTGTATATGAAAATTATAAAAAATTTAATGATACTCAATCGTTAAAAAGTGCATTGGGCTGGGCTAAGAAAGCACACGGTTTAGCTCCGGATGATTTTCAAATAATGGATACGTATGCGCATCTGCTTTATGCCTCCGGTAAAAAGAAAGAAGCCCTCACTTTAGAAACGAAGGCGTTGGAATTGGTAAAAAAGACGAATGATAACGAAAGTATCGAGTTTTTTGAAAAATCAATTGAGGAATTCAAAAAATAAATCAAAAACTATTCATACATCTATATAACATATTATGCCAACAAAACCATTTATTTATCAGGAACCATTTCCGATGGAAAAAGACAAAACAGAATACTATCTTTTGTCTAAAGAATATGTTTCCACCGCCGAATTTGAAGGGAAAATATCTTAAAAGTTGCGCCCGAAGGGTTGACACTTTTAGCGCGCACCGCTATGCGCGATTGCTCTTTCTTGCTTCGTCCCGAACACCAAAAACAAGTAGCGTCTATTCTTGCCGACCCTGAAGCAAGTGACAATGACAAATACGTTGCGGTAACAATGTTGCGCAATGCGGAAATTGCAGCAAAAGGAGTGCTTCCTTTTTGTCAAGATACTGGAACAGCCACCGTTTATGCTAAAAAAGGACAACAAGTTTGGACCGGAGCAAACGATGAAGAAGCCATTTCAAAAGGAATTTACGAAACTTATACCGAAGAAAATCTCCGTTATTCGCAAAATGCAGCGTTGAATATGTACGATGAAGTTAATACGGGAACAAATCTTCCGGCACAAATTGACTTGGTAGCTACCGAAGGAGATGAATATAAATTTCTTTTTATTGCTAAAGGTGGCGGATCGGCTAACAAATCGTATTTATTTCAGGAAACAAAAGCGTTGCTAAATCCCGAATCGTTAGAAAAATTCTTGACAGAAAAAATGAAAACACTCGGAACAGCCGCTTGTCCTCCATATCACATTGCGTTTGTCATTGGAGGAACCTCTGCCGATGCTTGTATGAAAACGGTAAAATTAGCTTCAACCAAATATTACGACAATTTGCCAACTACGGGAAATGAATTGGGGCGCGCTTTCCGCGATGTGGAAATGGAACAAAAAATCTTGAAAGCTTCTCAAAAGTCGGGCTACGGAGCGCAATTTGGCGGTAAATATTTCGCACACGATATTCGCATCATCCGCTTATCTCGTCACGGAGCTTCTTGTTTTGTCGGAATGGCTGTTTCTTGCTCTGCCGACCGCAATATCAAAGCTAAAATCAATAAAGACGGGCTTTGGGTTGAAAAAATGGAAGATAATCCAGGGGAATTTATACCTGCTGAATATCGCCGACAAGGCGAAGGAAACGCTGTAAAATTAGACTTGAACCAACCGATGTCTGAAATTCTGAAAACCTTGTCGCAATATCCTGTTGCTACACGCCTGTCGCTTACAGGTACTATTGTTGTAGGACGCGATATTGCACACGCAAAACTAAAAGAATTGCTCGACAGCGGAAAAGAACTGCCGCAATACGTTAAAGACCATCCGATTTATTATGCCGGACCTGCTAAAACTCCTAAAGGAATGCCTTCAGGTTCGTTTGGGCCTACCACAGCAGGACGTATGGACAGCTACGTGGATTTATTTCAATCAAAGGGTGGAAGTATGGTGATGATTGCCAAAGGCAACCGCAGTCAGCAAGTGACCGATGCTTGTAAAAAATACGGCGGATTTTATTTGGGCTCTATTGGAGGTCCCGCCGCCATTTTGGCAGAGCAAAACATCAAAAAGGTGGAATGTCTTGAATATCCTGAATTAGGAATGGAAGCCATCTGGAAAATAGAAGTGGAAGACTTTCCCGCATTTATTCTGGTGGACGATAAAGGAAATGATTTCTTTCAGCAGATAAAAAACAACGCGGTTTGTTGAGAAAGAAACTTTTTTCAAACCAAAAAATAAGCAAAAACTCCTCTAAAAGAAAATTAGAGGAGTTTTTGTTTTATATATACAATTTCACGATGTTGCAACGATCGAAAAATCCTTCAAAAAAGATTTTACTTCTTTTTTAAATACTTATAAATACAATTACCTGCTTTATTGATAAAAAAAACAGATAAATTAGTATCACCGGCCGATAAAATAGAGAAACCCGATTGGTTTGAACAAAATTTTGTTCCTGTGGTGGTTGAAACAGCTCGAGAACCCGATGCTGAACTATTTGTAAAATACTGTACCGGTGAATCTGTCATTTGGATGTGTTGAAAATTATGGATATGTCCGTTAATGTAGAAATCTACATTGTGTTTCTTCAATATTGGGTTTAATCTGTTTTGCATATCTGTTCTCTCCTCTTCATCTTTTAATGTGTAAGCGTAAACGGGATGATGCCCGAAAACCACTTTCCATTTTTCTTTTGAAACCGTTAGAACACTATCCACAAAATGTAACTGGTTTTGATAATCTTCTTTGCAGGCATCAGGATACTCTTCTGGATTATTTCTGTATTTGTTAATCATAGGCGAAGTGTCGATAAAAACAAAACGAACAGCTGTTGTGTCGTTAATTTTTCGGGAGAAAAGTATAATATTTAGAAGGCATTACCCAGCGGCGACTTATCTTTTTGTAATCTAAAAAGGCCTGAGTATTGCCTCTATATTCGTGATTCCCGCACAGAGCAAACCAATCAAGCATCAATTCCGGATGTTTGTAAATAAGTTCATAATTTGTCATCCATAGTGGATCGGAAACACTGGCTATACCATTAAAATGATGAATATCGCCAACGGCTGCAACAAATTCTATATCTGCTTTATCTGCCCAAATACCCATTTGCTCGGCTATTGGTTTTTGATCATAATAGCCATTCCTTCCCAAATCGTTTGCTACAAGCACGTTGTATCCATCCAATTCGGCATCGGTAATCATTATTTGCTTATTTTGACTATTGACTTGAAGAAAAAACAAAATGACAAATGATACTATTGTGAATATTTTTTTCATATATTTGTTTTATGTTAGATAATTATTCTTATTAACCCATCCCATTCTTATAGGACGTGTTTTATGTAATATGATAAAAACTACTTCTGTAATCACTTACAAAAGTAGTTAGCTTAATAATCAAAATGTAAATTTATTATAAGCCATATGCTCCAAAATACGTAGCAGGAGCAGATGAAGTGTATGTTTTACCATCTATGGTAATTCCAGATGTGCCAAAATGACGGGTAAATGTGTTGATTCCGCCTGTAAGCGCGGGTGAACCCGATTTTAAATGGAAAATCCCAAGAATCATTGAAGGTTTGTGGTATGTTCTCACTTTTAGTTGTTCCGGCATTAATATCAATCGTTGATTGAGGCGTAAAGTTTACAAAGTTTGGATTTTTATCTCCGGCAGTTGAGCTAACAATATC
>JASGJK010000048.1:0-198996 GCA_049840795.1 Paludibacteraceae bacterium | reverse complement strand
AAGCCTATTTTGAAAAAGACAACGATTCCAAAACCGGCAGTAAAGGTGATTACATCTACAAAGAATTTGACGAATCGGGTATAGAAATTATTTCAATTATGTTTGAAATGAAAAACGAAGGTGAAGAAACTGCCACAAAAAAGAAAAATGAAGATTTTTTTAAAGAGCTTGACAAAGACCGTACAGAAAAGAAATGTGAATATGCCGTACTGGTTTCACTTCTTGAATCGGATAGTGAGCTTTATAATACAGGCATTGTAGATGTTTCTCATAAATTTCCTAAAATGTATGTAGTCAGACCACAGTTCTTTATACCTATCATCACTTTGATGAGAAATGCGGCAATGAATTCGCTTAAGTATAAAAACGAACTTGCGCTGGTAAAAAGCCAAAATATCGATATTACCAACTTTGAAAGTAAAATGAATACATTTAAAGAGGTTTTGCGAGAAATTATGAACTGGCAAGTCGTAAATTTAAAGAAGCAATTGACGAGATTGACAAAACGATAACGCATCTTCAAAAGACAAAAGATGCACTGCTGTCGTCAGAAAACAACCTGCGTTTAGCAAATAACAAAGCAGAGGATTTAACTATCAAAAAATTAACACAAGGAAATCCTACAATGAAAGCCAAATTTGATGAAGTATCCGACCATTAGAAAATAAGCCTCCCAAATCAGCCGTATTGTCAAAATTAAACAAAAGAGAGAACTTTGTCGAAAAAAAGTTATGTTTAGTTTGAACGAAGGAAATCGGTTTGTCGTTTGTTTAAGTGGCGTTGATTTGGGAGGCTTACGGCTTACTTACTTCACAAGTCTACTGTGAGTATATATCGACATAAAAAAATCTGCCTCAAACGTGAAGCAGATTTTTTATTTTCTGTGCTACAATCTATCTCCTTATGTACCAATTTTGTCGATTAAGCAATTTAGATTTGATGGCTTCTTTATTATTTATATGCTTAGCAGCCACTTTTTCAGCCAAATAAGTATTATCATTTCTACGTATGGCAAAACGCATCAGGTCGTGGAATCGGTTTCCTTCAAACGCCGTTTCCAACGCTAATTCATCCGAAATTTTATTTTCCACATAAAGTATTGAGTCATTTTTACTATTCAATTTCGGAATCACGTATGTGGTGTCTAAGTTTGCATTTCCAAGCGAGCGCATTCTTATACCAATATTGGTGTTAAATTGAGTACCCGCAAAATTCATATAACGTGGAGCCACATATGTAGTATCATACTTAATTGAGTCCTCTGTGGGATGAAGTTTCGATTTTATGATAGATTGAGTTATTACTCTATTCAGTTCCTTGTTTGGCACAACCTTTGGATTCTTCAAATTTGAGGCGTTTAATCCGTTCTTTAGCACGGCAAGCGCCGAGTTTGGCTTGCCTAATCTGTTTAAGGCTTCGGCATATCGTAAATATAACAATGCCACACGATACACAATTACTTGTTTTGCAACTTTATATGCCGTAGTTGACGGAGTTTGCAACGGATTCATTATAAGATATTTATAAATATAGAAATCCTTAATCTTATTTGGACTGAATATATCTTCGAATAACCACGAACCGTCATTATATACAGATTGATATTTTCTCAAATCACCCAACGTATCTAACTTAGCCGAATAAAAATAATTCTGTATATCCCAATTGTTTAAAGCTATTGCAGAAGGTAGTAACGTTTTGTTTTGGGTCAAACTATCTAAACTAAACAATTTCTTATATTCATTCGTGACTCCAATATCAGTAATTTGTTCAATTGTATTCGGTTGGAATAAGCCGCTCCATCCAAAATTAGTAAATGTCCAACTACCTGTAAATGCATCATGATCCGTCCCTTTTACAACAGCACGACTAGTTACAAACACATCTTTTTGTATCAAATATCTGTTGTTATAAATCAAGTCGTAGTATTCATTGGCAGCGTTTTCATACTGTCCGGACCATAGGTACAAATCTCCAAGTAAAAATCTAACCGGAAAATAAGATAGATTTGTATTGTAATCTCTCAATGTACCTAATTTCGGTTCTTCAATATCTCTATAAGGAAGTAAATCGCTTATTAAAAGTGGGATGAGTTCATCAAATGTTTTAGCGGGCTGCTTTTGAATATTTTCAGCATCAGCAACCGTTAGTATAGGTTGTTCGTAATACACCGCCGAACCAAAATTTAATGCCAATTGCATATAAGTCCAAGCTCTGATAGCTTTGCAGGCAGCATACTCTTTGAGCATTATTTTTTGAGCATTCCTTACTATCGAGGTATCAATATTGTGAATTACGTAATTACAGTTGTTTATTACGGAGTAATAATCCTTTACATTTGTATAAGGATTATCCGCAGTTACGGTATTAAAATCGTTGATATCTTTCAGGTAATAACTTGATTTGGAGCTTAAATCCATTAAATCTCCTCTTACTTCACCCAATATTACGTAGCTTTCAGCCAATTTTTGTAACTGAGAGAATATTCCAAACATCGAGTATAGTGTATCATTAGCAGAAGTAAAATTATAATCTTCTGCAAACACGTCTCTTTCTGATTCTACATCCAATAATTTATCACAACCAACAAATACAAAGGAAGATAAAAGCAGGAATATTATTGTTTTATTTATTTTTTTCATAACACATTATATTTTATAAATAATTCAAAGTAATTTTATAAATTGAATTTAACTCCAAAGTAATAACTTCTTGTAATAGGAGTTATTCCGGCGTCAATTCCTTGATAATATACTGAATTTTTTGCGGAAAATTCCGGATCTAATCCAAGATACTTTGTAAATGTCACTAAATTATCTGCTGAAGCCCATAACGAAATTCCTTCAATAAAATCACTTTTAATGGGTAAATCATAAGATAAACTAACGGTTTTAAGTCTCAAAAACGAGCCATCTTCTATCCATCTGTCAGAGAAGCGTGCATTTCCCATCGGGTCACCGTAATAGGCTTTGGGCTGGTCGGTGACTTGACCTTCAGCAGTCCATCGTCTAAGCATCGCGGTGGTCTGATTACTAAAATCCGAACCTGACTCTAACAGCCTGCGTTGATAATTATATACATCGTTTCCGTAAGAGTATGTAAAAATAGTATTTAACGTGAATCTTTTTACGGCTATTTTAGTAAAAATTGTTCCATACAAGTCAGGATTTGGGTCGCCTATCACTTGCAAATCTTCTTCATTGATTACTCCATCTTTTTTAACCTCTTCAAAAATCACATCACCGGCTTTAAAAGCAGTATAGCTTCCATCACGGTTTAATACTTTCAAATCGGCAGCTTCAGCTTGTGCAGCCGTAGCAAAAACGCCATTTGTTTTGTATCCGTAAAATACACCGGCAGCCCGTCCTACTTCTGTACGTACTATTCCACCGTAAACAGAGGTAGAATAATCTCCATAAGGTAAGGATGTAATTTTATTTTTATAATGTCCAACACTAAATCCGATTTCCCATTTTACATTTTTAAGATTCAGTGCTCTCCAATTTAAAGAAGCCTCGTATCCCGAATTGGTTAGTTCTCCACCGTTATCGCAATAGGTAAGTAATCCTGTAACTTCGGACAGACTTCTCGTAACCAATAAGTCGCTTGTATTGCTTTTGAACACATCGAAAGAGAGCGATAATCTATCTTTCAACAAATTCAAGTCCATTCCTGCACTTGCTTTAGTCGTAGTTTCCCATTGAATTTCAGGATTTCCGAGATTAGCAAGTACTAATCCGTTTGCTCGATTAATAAATTGAACAGAGTTAAAATATGCCTTTGATTTATTGTCGGTTATACCATCGTTACCGGTCAGCCCATAGCCTACTCTCAGTTTTAGAAAGTCAATAAATGTTACGTTCTTCATAAATTTTTCGGACGAAGCAATCCAAGCAGCATTCAACGATGGGAATGTAGCCCAGGTATGTCCAAAGAGAGAAAATCCGCCTTCTGTTTCTTTACCAAATCGGGAAGAGCCATCAATACTTACGGTAGCAGTGGCAAAATATCTGTTTTTATAGTTATACTCTGCGTTAATGTAAGTTGACAATGAATTTGTTCGATTGTTTACACCATCTACCGTTAAAAAATCAAGGTCTTTGTTTATCGTAGTATTGCTATTGTAATTTGTATTGTGACCTTCTGCGTAGTCGGATTCATAATAATTTGTTATATAGCGCCACCCTAAAGTTGCTCTTAAGTTGTGTATTCCTTTGAAGTTTTTAGCATAAGTTAATTGAGTATCGTCAAAAACAGCGGTATTACGCATTACCTGACTATTAACTTGATTATGAGAATATCCGTTAAATTCTTCGATATAAACAACTGGAGTATAACCCAGCGGTAAAAATCTACGTTCGATAGCCTTATCCAAGCTATAATCAAACATTGTTGTTAATGTCAAATCGGGTGTTATTTTAACAGAAGGTAAAAAACCGATATTAAAACGGAATTTTCTCATACCATTTACATCACTATATTTTAACATTGCTGATGGGTTACCAATATTAAAACTGTCGGTAGCTGCGTAATCGATTGCCCTTGAACCGGTATTGGTAAAATTATACGGGCTCAAAAACGGCGATTTTATCTTACTTAACCAACTTACAGAAAACGGCGATACTCCATCGTCAAGAGTTGTTCTTTCGATGCGTGTAAAACCGATATTCATTTTCATTGTCAATCTCTTAGCCAAATTAAAATCGGCATTAAAACGTGAATTGATACGCGAAAAATCAACCGTTTTAATCACATCTTTATTGCCGGTATATCCAAGTGAAAAATAATACATCGCCTTTTCGTCACCTCCCGTAACATTAATGTTGTAGTTTTGAAGAAAACCTTGCTGATATACCTCATCTCCCCAATCAGTATTATTGTGATACATATTATATTTCATCTTGTTGGATGGGTCATTTTCTAAAAAATCGTATCCGGACAAGTTTCTTGGTGATACTCCCTTGGAACTTAACAGTTCGCTTGCATAGATTTTGAACTGTTCATTACTCATCATTGGTAAATCCGATGGTCTGTCTTTAACGCCGGCAAAAATATTTAGACCGATTTTTGTAACCATCGATTTACCTCTCTTAGTATTGATTAATATTACACCGTTAGCACCTTTGCTTCCATAAATAGAAGTACCGTCTTTTAAAACAGATACGCTTTCAATATCATTCACATCGATATTATCCAATACGTCAGAATAAAAACCGCTGTGGATAGATTCACTATCATACATACTATTCCAAATTACTCCGTCAATCACAAACAATGGTTGAGCATTAGTATTCAACGAGTTAATCCCTCTAATAAGTAGTGATGAGCCTAATCCTGTAATTCCGGAACGCGATACCGAACGAACATTGCCACCTAACACGTACATCATCTCATCAATGGCAATAGCGTTTGATTTACTTAAATTATCCACACTTTTTAATCCGTAGTTGAGCGAAGAGTTTCTTACGTTTCCTGTTATTGCATCTACATTTTTGAAATAATTGGTAAATTGGTTAGAATACAAATCAATAATAACAGAATCTCTCCCTTTAAGAGCCACCTCCGTAGTATTGAAGTCGTAAGCAACCACCTGAAGTACATCGGTCGATGACTGCACTTTGATGACAAATTTCCCATTTTCATCTGTGACTGCTGACGATTTTTTATCCAGTACGCTTACTTGGGCTGCATTAATCGGTTTTTTAGTGTGCGCATCACGTACCAATCCTTTGATCGAGATATTAAGTTTATTTTCTGAGGATGTTTGAGCATCAACCAACGACACAAAAAGTGTCATAGCTATCAGAAGTATGCTTTTCAGTTTCAAACAGCGATGAATGTATCGGTTCATGAGTAATCGTGTATTAAGATATTTATTTATTTTCATTTTTTTCATATTAAATCCATTTCAATCACTGAACAGGTTCGAGTATAATACAATCTATGTAGATATCTCTACTATATAGAGTAATATCTGTTCCACTTTTTGCTGTTGCATTTTCAACTTTGAGCGAGAATTTAATTTGTTTAATTAAATCTTCTGAGGTCTTCCCATTAAATACCATATTACTAAAAGGTAGTGTTACATTCTTAGCTACCAGCATTTTATCAATCTTTGTTGGATCGGTAATAAAAGTTGCTTGAGAGTTTACAGAACTTTGTATCGTATTATTGACATCAACATATCCGGGGGTTGTCACACCGGCGCTGTTTAAATAATTTATCGTAAACTTCACTTTGTAAGGTCTTGCATCATTTGGATCAAGTATCTTTTTGGGTAAAAAAACACAATAAACATTATACTTGGCAGACAGTGTGTACGGAATAGGAAATATAGCGTATAACTTAGACAAACTACTTGTCGAAACGTCTCTGAGTGATAAAAAATATTTGTTGGAAGCGACAAAATTCGTTCCGAGACTTGTCATCACAGACGGAGTATAATTTGACACAAAAGTAGTTTTTACGATGTTGTTATATTCATACAAATATTCCGCTTCAAATTTCAATGGTTTGTGCCAAGATGCGGTATCCTTCACATTCCATTTGGGAGATACTTTGTACGCTAATCCGTTGCTTAACTCTGTGCTCTGTGTATTTTCAAACAAAGATGCCGGTTCAAAAAAGTCGATACCGCCAGTAGATGTTAATTTGCTTTCAGATGAAGTTTTTTTATCTCTGAAAAACAAATTTTTCACAATAGTCCATTGAATAGTTGCTCTTTGCTGTGCATCACCACCATCGGTTTTTAATGTTTTGTAATAAGGTGCAATACGGCTATATAACTCAGTCCACGCTAAATTATCGGGTAAAAAAGCGGTATAAATACTATCTTCAACGTTTAATGAGCCGAGTCTTTTAAGTACGGCATTTTCTATTTTAAAAACAGAGTCAAGCAATATCCCGTTTTTATCGTAGCTTGCCACACTATCCAGTGTCTTGATTGACAAAGAATTGACATATTTTTTCAATGAATCGAGCCCATTCTCCTGATTGATATATTCCCATATATTCATCTTGTACGGAGCATATCCCGACAAGATGTGGAGTATTCCGTTAGACGCACCCAAATCGGAGGTAGAAATTTCCTCTTTGTTAAACACATACGCGCTTCCAAGTTTAGCAAAAGACAATAGTTTGCCGTTGAGCATTGGAACGGTAGCGGCAACAACTCCCGAAGTTGTATAAGAATACCTTGCTACGTAATTTTTTACTATTTCGAGCGCTAATGTTTTGTTTGTGGGATCAATTCCTTGTAATGCTTGATTATCCGGCGCCCACACGGTAAACACTTGTGAACTACTCAAGAGCTTATCATATCCGGTCAGTTCCAGCATTTTGGCAAAAGTACTCAGGTTTTCTTTTGATTTAATAAAATCATATAAATTCAAGTCGCTTTTCTCAGCTAACGAAACGTCGTTGTAGTGCTGATCCCATTCATCTTTACAAGAGTTGAAAGAAAATGAAAACAGTATAATCAGCGTTATAACCGTGGTTTCAAAATATTTTAATTTCATACGATAATAATTGTTTTTTAAGATTGTAAAGAATTTGTCTCACATACACAAAAACTATTCTTTACAATGCTATTTTTTAATAATCTTGTCATAAAAGAAATTGCGATTAATATATATCTTCGCTTTCGAGTGCGCTCGTTGGAACAAACTCTAAGTAGTCAAACATAAATTCGCCGCCACTTAATCCTTTCACCGTTAGCTTATGATTTTCAGCTTTGTCAAAAGTATAAATTCCAAGAATTTTTCTTAATGCCGCATCACAGTAACGAGCGTTTTCGCCTGAAGTCCAGCCTTCTGTAATTACTTTGAAACAAGCGGGCGCCTTCATATAGCCTCTGTTTCTCATCATTTTGTCATTTTCAAATCCATTTAGGTCGGTTGATACGCTACCCGGTTTCTCCCATCCGATGGAAACATCGCTTGCAACCTTATTTAAGTTAAGTGGTACGCCGGCAGGAACGTCATCAATGTATAATTGCGCTACACCACGTTTTCCATTGGTCAAGTATCCAAATCGGATTTCATAGGTACCTTTAGGAACCGGAGGAGTTATGATTGAGAAGTCGTATAAGTTGCCTTTGGTAGCTCCCAAAAATATCTCATCACCCATATAATCTTGAAATTTGTGATAACCGGCTAAGTATCCAACCACTGTTTGTTCAGAAGAGGTTATTCTTTGAATATATCCTCGCGGAAGTTGATAGTGTAAACTGGGGTCGTTGTAATTATCTTTGTTTGTGTTTTGCAGAAAACGACTTCCTCGCATATTATTGTTCGTTAATTCGGGGAAGAAACTTGCCGCATCAAAACGTAAGCGTTTGGTTGACAGCTCCGTTTCAACTTCTTTGCTATATACAAGCATTTCGTTTATTTCATGAAAAACACCGTTAGTAGCATCGTTGTCACGTCCTAATGTTGTAACAATCTGAATAGATTTACCGGTTTCTCTGTTGTAGTTGATAATGTTTGTTTGGTTTAACAATCTGTCTTTTTTAATTTCTATTAATGTATTTGGACACATCGGTTCTAAATACTCATACATATTCTGAGTTTTCAGCATATGGTTGGTATCATATAAATCTATAAGCGATGTATTGCTCAATTGTTTGTTTATCAAATGATAAGCAATAAATCTATTTAAGCTGTTTCTGCGATCTGTAACATCCTTGATATTCGCATCTTCAGGATAAACTTCATCATACACCGATGCCGCATATTGTTTCATCGATTCCATATTTGTTATCCCATGAATTTTTAAAGTCTCATTGCGTTCCATAAATACGGTATATCCGAATTTTCGTGTTTGTGGTACCTCTTGGTAGTACCAATCTTTATTTTGTAAAGGCACGGTAACTAAACTCTTGTAAAGTGCCGGATTATAAGAATCGTCTTTATCTAAAACCAACGAGTCTGACAATCTGGTTGCAATTAAGGCATCATAAAACAATGAGAAGTCAGTAAATTTTGATATTGCCTCTACAATTCCAGCCTGAGTAGGGTTAATTACTTGATCTATTTTATGCATTACCCCATTATGTACAAAAATGTCTTTTTCAATAATTTTTGAGAGTTTATTGATGTATGTATTACCACTATCGTACGATACAGAGATGTACCTGTCACTCATTGTAGTTTTCGCTTGACGTCCAAGAATAAAACTGGCTTCATTGATTTCTGTTCCATTTATAATATGGTCATAGGCAATGAGTTTTAGCGAATCAAAAGGAAAATCTGCTAATGACTTTCTCCCTTTCAATTGATAAAACTGTTTCATTGCTTCATTCGTAGGGGCAAAGCAAGTGTATGTTCCATAGGCATTTAATAGACCCATCACCTTTGTGGTATCCAGTAATTTGACAAATTCTGAATATTCTGCTGATTCTCTCAAGTATTCTCCCATCATCTTATCGGTAAATGTATAGAGATTTCCTTTAATATCATCGGAATCACACGATACAACAATGTATGAAAAAAACATCACGACAATCAGAGTTGTACCAAGCAGTTTTTTTGTTATAAATAATAAAAAGTTATTTTTCATGACTTAATCTGTTTATCTGTTTGTGGAGTTTACTTCCTTGTAATAACTATTTTGTTTCAATTTAGGATTTGCCTTTATCTCAGAGTTAGCTATCGGCATATATAGTGCATCCAATACAGGTACTCCTAATGAAGCGTTTGCACCCGCTGCCTTATGATCCATATAGGTATTTATATCATTGGTATTACCTGCACGACGTGCTACTCGCACCAAATCAAACCAACGTTTACCTTCAAATAATAATTCTCTTTGTCGCTCTCTCAGCACCAATTTCTCCATCTCACCCTTAGTTGCGTAGTTTTGTGCTTCTAACTCTAAAGCCGTAGTGTTTGATCTTAAATACACTTCATTGATTAATTCCATAGCACGCGAATAATAATTTGTATTGCTATTTGTTAATTGCACCAACGCTTCCGCCGCCATCAGCATAACATCGGATAATCGGTAAATAATCCAGTTTGCCGGATTGGTACGAAACACATATAAATTTGCCGTTTTATCATTATTTTCTGTACGAAGTAATCCTGCGTATTTGAATATGTAATAGTTTCCACTGTATAACCAATACGAATCTTTGGCTCTCACATCATCTTCGCTTTCAATAACGGTTGTTGTGACTTTATAATTGAACGGACTGTATATTCCGGTTGAATTCTCTTTATCGTAAGAATTATACGCCAGCGAGGTAGGAAAACTCACAAAACCGGTTACTATTGATGACGAGCCATACATTTTGGCTACGGCATCGTTGTTGATTGAGTTTTCTTTAAATTGGAGTTCAAAAATACTTTCGCTCGAATTTCCATTATAAAATATTCGGCTAAAAGCAAAAGTACCTGTTTCCAACTTAAGATTAGGGTCTTCTAATACGTGACTGCAAGCATCAAGACATAGCGAATAATCTTGTTTCCACAAATATACATCTGCAAGCAGTGAATATACCATACTTTTGGTCACGCGTCCTTTGTTATAATCCTTTCTTCCATAGTCAGTGGGAGCATTTACCTTTGCAAATTCCAAATCGTCAATTATATGACCTAACATTTCTTCTTCCGATACTTTAGGTTTGTCATAATCCTGCGTATCGGCGATACTCGCATCTTCAATCCAAGGCACCTCCTTAAATGCTCTCACTAAATAAAAGTAGCATAATGCTCTGATGGCTCTTACCTCACCTTGCGTTCTTAGCAAATCTTCTTGTGTGAAATTTTTATCACGTTCGGTCACTATGGGTGAGTAATGCAATATCGTATTACAATAGTTGATGACGGAATAAAATCCTCCCCAGCCGGCATAAGCATTGTACGAGGTTATATCCCCTTCCAATATTTTACCTATATCCTTGTAACCGGATGTAAACCCTTGTCCGGTTGTTATATTATCGGAGCGTAATTCGCCCCAGATCATCATCCGTAGCATAATATCTTCTTCCGTCATTCGTTTGTAACAAGAAGCTACCATTGCTTGTACGTCAGATTCTGTTCTCCAATATTCTTCCAAAATAATCTCGCTTTCGGGCTGAGTTGATAACCAATCGCTACAACTCGAAAAAAAGGCGATTAAAAAAATCGAAATACCTATTATATATGTCTTTTTCATACTTATATTTTTTTATAGTCCTACTGTTACACCTAATGTAAAATCTTTCGTACGAGGAGTACTTGATTTATCAATACTTAACCCTCTATCGCTTTTCAGCACTCCATATCCTACTTCAGGATCAACACCGGTATATTTTGTCCATACAAAAAGGTTGTTGAATGTAAGATACAAGCTCACTTTATTTAATTTATACTGCTTTAAGAATTTTGAAGGAACGCTGTAGTTAAATGTCAGATATTTGAATCGTAGAAATGATCCGTCTTCAACAAAGCGATCGCTTCCCAGCCAGTTATATCCCATTCCGTGCAATGCACGAGGAATATTGGTGTCATTTCCATCAGTTCGCCATCTCCAGTTAGTGGCAACACTTTGGTTGTTGTCATAATACATATTCTCGGCATTCATTCTGGCGCTGTTAATAATTTTGTTTCCGTAGCGGAAGTTGAAGAATAGCTTCACCGATAAATCTTTCCAGCGGAATGTAGGTCCAAATCCACCGTTTAATTTTGGATTTGCATTACCAAGATATACGATATCAAGTTCGTCGATACTACCATCGTGATTTATATCTTCGTATTTGGCATCGCCGCCTCTAAAAATGTATTCTTTGGTATTGCCATAAGCAAAATACATCGCTTTAGGTTCACCGTTCGCATCTACAATTACCTTTCCATTGGCATCGCGAGCTACGGGTGCATCTTCTTGTGAGCCGGCAATATATTTGTCGTAAGTATAAACCCCCTTGTACTTAAATCCGTAAATAGATCCAAAAGAGTTACCGGTTTGTATTCTGGTAAGGTAAGAACCATTTTCGTAATTAAAATCGGTGTTATACGAATCTAATAATTTTTGGTCTAAGTCCGTCAGTATATTTCTGTAATTCGAAAGGTTGAATGTGAAATCCATACTGAAATCTTTTACTTTTACAAACCGATTAGCATAGAAATTTACTTCCCATCCATCAGTGTACATTGTTCCTGCATTTTTATAGGTTAATGAAGAATAACCGGAGGTGGACGATGTGGGATAATCTTTGAAAAGTAAATCTTTTGTATTTTTTTTGTAGAAGTTTATGTCAAATACGTATTTATCGTCAAATAATCCTAAGTCTAACCCAATATTGTTGGAGGTCGTTGTTTCCCATTTGAGGTTATCCAACCGGAGGTTAGCTGGTCGTATAGCGCTCATATCAATGTAAGAACCGTAGTTTTGATACCGGCTATAAAACAGGTATTCATAATCTGGCTGGTTGCCGCTTATACCCATGAGTATCTTCCGGCAAGCATACTCAACCATTTTAGATTTTTCTTAACAAATGGTTCGTCTGAAATTATATATTTGAGCAATACACCCGGGAATTGTCCGAATTTATTACCTTCACCAAACTTGGTACTTCCATCAACACGGTAGGTTCCGTCAACAATGTATCTTCCTTTGTATGCGTAGTGTCCTCGAGCCATATATGCCAATGATCTCCAATTGGAATACCAAGAACTTGCACCGGATAAGAAAGCTGCTGCGGAAGCATCCGTAGCGCTACTTGAGGGCACATTAAAGGAAGTAATCCCCTGACCGGAAGCATTACCCAAACTAAATTGGAAAGAACCGTAGAGCATCAAACTATGGTCTTTGGAAGTGAAAGTAGGCTGCCATACGAGATTGTTGTCTGCAAATATTGTTAAGTTCTCAACATCAGAGTTATCCGCTCTATTAACATAGTCTTTAGTCCAAGCGTAAGGCAACGCTTCTTGAGGCAAAAATTGTGATGTTTTACCATTGTTTATATCAAAAGAGATAAATGAGCTAAAACGAAGTATATTTTTTTCAGGGTTTAACAAATCATACTGCAAGCGGAAAGTTGGTGTAATGCGGAATGATTTGTAATTGTTCTTTGCAAGCAATGCTAACGCCACCGGATTTACAAGTTCTCTTTGGTCGGCGTTAAGTCCTGACGTTTGACGTATATTGTAATACGCGTTGGTATTATTACCTTGCATATCTTGCGCAAAAATGCTTACGTTAGGCATTTTATTGTATGCGATTGCCAATATAGATTTATCTTCATTTACTCCACTATCGTCAAAATTAAAGGTGTAATTTCGGTCATTATCTTCGTTTGTCAACGAAAACTCGGTAGTAAACTTTATTCTATCAGACACTTTATAGTCAAGGTTTGCACGTGACGAAATACGACTATATTTTTGTCCGATGATAGTTCCGTTTTGTCCCATATACCCTGCCGACACACGGTAGTTTGCTCTATCGCCTCCGCCGGACACCGTTAAGTAATGATCACTAATATTTCCTACTTGTGTTACCGCTTTGATCCAATCTGTATTGTTATTAAAGTTTTCATACTCTGTGAACGATTGTAAATAATTATATTCAGGAATATCGGATTCTGTTTTACTTTGGCTTCTATTGAAATAAGCGTCTTTCATCAACATAGAAAAATTATCTCCGTTCAACATATTCATCCCTTGCGGCTGCACTGTTCTCGTGTATCGATAGGTATAATCAACTCTTGTAGGTCCTGATATACCTTTCTTTGTTGTGATCATTAATACCCCATTCGCTCCTTTTGAACCCCATATGGCTGATGCTCCTGCATCTTTTAATACGGTGATTTCTAAAATATCGTCAGGGTTAATACTCAACATATTGGCATATTGCTCCTGATTGGAGTTGGCATAGTCAAAATTGGGATCCACCTGAACTTCGTAAGGTACACCGTTTACTACAATCAGTGGTTGATTATTACCATTGATAGAAGTCACACCGCGAATACGCATCGATGTTCCTGTTCCGGGATCGCTTGAGTTAGCCACAATATCAAGACCGGCAATACGTCCTTGCAGCGCCTCATCCACTGATGACACCTGAAGCCCCTCAAATTCTTTTGAATCGATGGTTTGCATTGCGGTACCAATTTCACGCGTGGGAACACTATAGCCTCCCTGTGTTTGTCTTTTACTGGCAACAATTTCTACATCTTTAATTGTTCCGGCGTTTTCTTCTAACGCGATATTTATATTTTTACCTGTGATTTTTTTAACTTGTTTTATAAACCCTACGTAACTTACAGAAATTCTGCCGTTAAGATTTTTCACCTTTAACACATAATGTCCGTTCACATCTGTAATTGCTCCGTTTACAACACGGTTATTAGCATCAATTTCTGTCACGTTTACTCCGATTAGCGGTTCTCCGTCCGTTGCTGATGTTATCGTACCTTGAATAATATTGTCACCTCCGGCATTTTGTCCAATGCTACTAAAAGGTAACAATAGCACCAGCGTAATTAATAAAGTTGAAATGGTTGATTTCATATTTTTTCTCATTGTTATTCGAATGTCAATACATTATCTATTTGGTGAATTACAGCAGAAGCAGAAGATACGATGGTTGATGAGTTAAACACTAATCCGGATACCGCACCCGTACCGTCAACATTTTTATAGGCTGATGGAACTTTAGAGAAGATATAGTCTTTTACTATAATATTATATAATCCGTTATCAGTTAAGACCTTTGTAGTTTTAACAGGAGTACCTACCTGGGTATCCATTGTTAACACTAACGAACCCGCATTTCCATTTACACCTATCTTGTAGTATTTATTTTTAGCTGTTCCGAAATGTGTTGTGCTATTATCCGTTTTGAGAGTTGCAGATTGATATTCTCCATTGACACTTTGCCCAAAGAACACGGCATTATCCTGAAAATGATATTTTAAGAAACGTACCGTTTTTTCAATAGCGGCAGTTCGCTGCGGTTCACTCATATTATCAATGGCTTGCCATGTAGTTATGGTGCCGTTGGCAATAGCAGTTTGTATAGCGCTATTGGTAGGAACGTAAATAGTGTATCTGAAAGCATTGAAAAATTTTACACGATAATCAATACCTTGTTGCTCAAAAATCTTACTGGCATAACTTTCAGGTACGCCATTCAACAACGTAAAAAACTCACTAAATTCGGCATTTTCGCTTAGGGCTTTGTAAACAGACCTTAACGATGGTTGAATTTGTTTATCAATAAAATAAGTTTTACCGTTGGTTTGACCATATACTTGAGTTACATTACAATATGTATTGCGTTGAATATCACCACCTCCTTGAATTTTCATTGCGTTTCCGGATCCGGTAACTTTTATCAAGTCGTTTCCTTTGGTAATAAAATAATGATCTCCTGTTTCTACACCACCCACTACGATATGATTATCCAACAGTTCCCACAATCTGTTTTTCAAAAAAGTTGAATTGGTAATTACGTCAACCGAATCGCCAACTACGTCATTGGTCTTATCGTATCTATATACCGTAGCGTTTACCGAACTTGTTTTTTCATTGTACCAATATTTCATTGCACCGGATACAACTTGTCCGTAAGCTATCGGGTCAATATACTTTGTAAAATACTCATCCGTAGGAATAAATAAGCCGTACTTGCTGGTTAATGAGTTTAAATACAATCTATAAAATGCAAACTGGGTTCCATCAACACTGGTTTCTGATATATTAATAGCCCAATTCATAACTTTTGTATTGGCACTCAATAATACCGGACTATATATAGAAATGTAATCTACCGGCGGATATACAGAATTTGTAAGGTAAACCTCACCGTTACTTGCCGTATATGTTTTTTCAATATGGCTTTTTTCCACCGGCAAGCGGTAGTTTTCACCATCTACCATTTTGCTAAATTTGCTGGGTACCGATTCTAAGAATGAGGTTCTCATATGTCTCTTCAGAAAAGGTACGATAATATCGTTAGGTATGTTATCCCACGAACCGAATCGGTCTTTTAGTATCGCTCCAATTCCGCTATTAAAATAGTTATTCATAGCATCGTCGGTGGGTACAAACATAGCAGCCATATCCGCTTCAATGGCTCCTGACTTATATGAGTTCCATCCCGGATCAATGGGTAGTTTATTGGTAGTAGGCCACCCACTTACACTTATATACCAGTTGGAGACTGTGGCAATATATTTTTTAATAAAAATTGAATCGGTAAATTCAGGATGAAATGTTTTGTACAATGCCGTATTGGCTGCATCATACAAAGGGATACAAAATCTATCCAATAACTTTGAAAATATTTTAGTACTTGGATTGGTAGCCACATACTCCGACATATTGGTAGGAGGCACCAGCACGCTTTGTAAAACGTGTATATACCCATTCTTACATCTCACATCACGTTTTATCACTTTTATGCCAAATAAATGCACATCTCCGGTTTTCCTGGTGGCGCCATTAAATATCATACCAAAATCTTCATCCGTCAAACCGTATCTTGTCATTAAGTCTGATGTAAAATACACAATAGTTTGAGGAGTATCGTCTTTGGTTAAATAAGCGCCTTTACTCTTAAATCGCTCCCAAAACAGATTGCCGGGAATTTTATCCGGTGAATCAAAAGTAATACTATCTACGGCAACAAGAGCCGTTTCTTGTCTCATAGCGGTACCTTCAATCAGATTGCCTCCATAATTGTAGTTTGCAAATTTTTGCAAAGTGTACATATTATTTATCATCGAAAAATTGAACAATAATTTTTTCTGGGACAAACTCAATTCATCATAGGTTTTTACTCCCCACGAATTATTCTTGAAGAATTCATTATAGGCACTATCAGTTGCCACAAAAAGAGTTTTGCTACCGGTTCTGGCAAGTACGTCGCCATAGTTCAAATCATCGATAAGTTTTACGGTAGTGTTAAAATGCCCGTCCGATTTTAAATAATCGTAAATACTATTCCCCAACCAGTCGGGTTCTTTATCGTCATAGATGTACTCGTCTTTACACGAAGGCAATAAAGACACAAGTATTGTTACAAATAATAACAGTACTTTATCCCATCTTAAAAATACTTGAAGTGAATTCTTTTTCATTTGTATGTCATTAATATAAACAAGTTAAACGTTTTTTATATTTTTATAAACTTAGTAGCCCTGTAGCCATCCATCATTATGAAATAATATCCGGAAGGTAATGTTGATATATTTATTTTATTTCCATGGATAGAAATGTCATTTACTAATATGCCCATCGCATTATATATTTTCACATTCCGATTTGTTTCAATTTCGTTTTGAGAAATATAAATTATATCTTTTGCCGGATTAGGATAGATGTTTATTTCAGGTAGAGCCAATGAATTGACTCCTTGTGGTATATCAGCCGGATTCATCACCAACCATCCTACCATTTCGGCAGCCTGAACAGTTATACCTGAAGATTTTTCGCGCTGTTTTATGACATTTGCGTATTTGTCGTAGATAGACGTACATCTCAATCCTGCGGTGACAGTATCATCATTACAAGTCTGCATTTGCGATAAGAATAATGGATTAGACACCGTTTCACCATAGTTGACAGAAGCATATACAGAGCTTACCGCTTTATCATTTGTTCTTCCTACAATAATTTTTTTGCCGTCAACCGTACCCGTACCCGGCATAATTGCCATATAAGAGATTATCTCGGTAGGTATTGTCAATTTCACAGCTGATTCTTTCTGTATTTTGGCTTCAAATCCTGTTTTTGTGATATTTCTAATCCGCACGTTAGTAGCGTACGATGTTCCCGCCAGCAACTGACTTGCAAATACTACCGGCACATCGTCAAATGGAGTTGCAAATGTAATCGGTGTCCAGTTTCCGTTCACACTGGGTTTACCCGACGCCACTTTGAGACCTCCGAAATCAAAATTACCTGCCGGCAAAACAAAATAAGGAATAGTTTCGTCTTTGCTTAACTGGCTTATGTTTTGATAACTCCAAGGGGCTAATTGCAAATTGACACGTGAAGTAGATGATATTAATTTTGCTCGCGGAACCAATAACGCAGATACATTATTATTTGTAGGTGCTCCGAGTATTACTACCGGAGATTGAGAATATGTATTTTTAAAAGAACAAAGAATTCCAACCTACGTTGGCTGCTGATAGTTTACCGTATTGAATATTATCACTTCCTGAAGTCACATCATAGCCTACCTCATTTGAGTAAATTGATAAACTTCCGTTCGCTAATTTTGAACGAATACGATATCTGACTTTATTTACTCCGGAAGTTATATCGAAATTATCGGAAAATGTTTTAACGTCGTATGTATCCGTATCATAAATAACTGCATATTCTCCGTCATCTATTTTTCTTTCGACAACAGCTCCAACAAAGTTCTCAAAATTTGGATCAGTAATGATTAATGTAAGATTTTTCGTTCCAAATGCAATATTTAAGGATGGGTTTCCATACACAAACGTAGGTATCACTTCGTTTATCGGATTATAAGCCATTACCGATTTATTATTAGCATAGTATTGACCGGCGGGTGTTAAATTTCCGTTCAGTACCATAGCACGGCAATCTTGTACCCAATTATAAATAGAGTATCGTTCAATAAAGTGTGCAGTATCTAACACTTGTAGAATTGCTTTAATATCGTTTAGTTGTTTGGCTGCATTTTCGGTCGATAAGGAATGATCTGATGTAGGCCACGATTCGGTAGTCCAGTTTGCACCGTTATTCCATTCAGTAATCCAGAGCGGACGTCCTGTTCTGTCATGAATATATTTCAGGTCGTTATACCAATTCTGTGGACTTTTTCCTCCCCAATATGCGTGTACGGCTACATAATCCACACGATAGTTTTTAGCTTTACAGCTATCCATAAATTGGTACAGCCACGAAAAATTAGTACAAGCCGGTGAGCCTATTCTTAACCCAGTTTTCATCATATTGGGCCATTGTGCTACTGCTTGGGTTACTGTGAGATTTGACTGCTCGGTATGATCCGGCTCATTAAAGCCCAAAACGTGTGTTACATACGATTTTCCTCCGATCTCATCCCAGCCTGGCCAACTTCCGTTCTGACGGATTGGAACATATTCCACCGATGTGGTAGTGTTTCCTGCTGCGCTCCAGTCGTAACGCCACGTAGTATTTAAAGGAATATACTCAGCTGTATTAGAGCCACACCATCCTTTTTTAGTGGGCCACTCCCATTGCATAACCCGAATATATGATATTTTTTTATCTAATAAGTCAGGAAGAATCGGCACTTCTAAATCTTTACTGTCGGCTATAAATACTCTGCTATACCCCATACCATCCGATGAGGTGGCAAAAGTAACCATATAGCCTCGTTTTAACTTAAAAGAGCGGATACTATTATCAAAGCCGGACAAAGCACCATTTGCAACAAATTGAGAAATTGCGCTGGACGACTCTCCACTAAAATTTTGATCTTTGAAAACGGTTAATGGTTGAAAGGTGGAAGATTGAGGAATCACCACAGCGCCATGTTTATATATTGCTACGCGACAGTTCGAGCGATAAGATGCAAGTTGATCATTAATATAGATTTTACTCAATAGCGAATCGAGCACATATTGTGGGCGCTGATTATCTATGAACAACCAAGAATCTACGGAGTTTAATTTTACGATACTTTTGTACAATAAATTCGTAGTGGCAGTAATGTGTAGTTCTGTTGCGCCGTTTACAATTACTTCGTTATTATTATAAGAACCAACGGTAACAATATCACCGGTGACGGTTATTGTTGTTCTCGTTTGGGAGAAGCAAGTCAGCACAAAAAACAAAGACATTAAAAAACAAGTAGTTTTTCTCTTCATGACATCCAAATTTGAAGGTTATATTATATTTAATAGTCTAATCTGTGTTTCCAAGACAAAAATATATACAAATATTATGACAGCAGTGTAAAATTCGTTCAAAAATGTAGAATTCGGTCATTTTAAGTGTATTGTTTACACTAAATCCTAAACCATTAACTTAAGGCTTATATTCAGTTTCTATTCTTTGACAAATTTAACAAACCTATTTCTATAAGGTAATAACAAACAAATAAACTATTGCTATTGAAAAGATAAAATATATGTACATTTCAGATAATAATCACCTTATTATTTAAAATAGAGATTCTACTGGTTTTCCTGTGAAAGCAATCCCGAAAAAGATAAATCGCCATCATCTTACTGTATCATTATAAGATAAGACATCAGGGTACGCCCATCAAATACATCTTGAATACAACTCAACTTTTGCAAGCTTATAAGCTATTGAAACACAAACGAATAAAATTTCACATTTATTGTTATTCCGTTAGTTACAACTTTTTGATAATTTGTGACCGCTTTTTATGTATAACCTCAGCCCAGCCCTTTCACAAGGGCAGGGAGCTGTTTTATATTGAGTATAAAAAAATATAAGGTAATTTAAATATCTGGATATCTTTTGTTTATATGTGCGAAAGTTAAAATCTAACTTTTACGACAAAGAAGACACAGCTACACTGCTTAAAAATCCACTAAGAAACTTTTTAGGGATATTAGTTCAGTTTCCTTTGTAGAGAATAAGACCATCAAAGAAACCGGAGGAGCGTAGCCACGCTGTCTTTTTCTTGTCCTGATAATTTCACATTGAATGGCTCATTTTCACAGGAAAATCAGTAAAACCATAATATGTTACACTTACGGTGCTTAAAACCAATGATATATATTTTTTGTTAAGATTTTGCCCTGATGAAGCTAAGAAGTGCCGTTAGGTACGACATATTAATAACAGAATGATTATCAATCAATAAAAAGTTCCGTAGGAACGACACGTAATAAATCTCGTGAAAAGGCAAGATGACTTCAACTACAAAAGTCAAAATGAGTTCGTAAAATCATTCATTGTATAAAAACACATTTTGTTTTTGTTGAATTGGCACACTATCAGTGAATCATTTAAAATAAACTTTCTATATTTGCCAAATAAAATAAAGGTTGATAAAAAAACAATGTCATTTTACCATTTTATAAAAAACATTTCTCTCCGAACAGGACTGATACATATAATTAGTTGTGTCGCATTTTTGATTTTACCATTTGTGTCGACAAGACATAATATGTTCAATAGTTACTTTCTGTTTGGCCCACCCGAATTTCAGGGTTTTGTCAGTTCATTGTTCCTGGTGTTGTTGTTTTACGTCAATTATTACTATTTGCCCCGAATCATTGAGAACAAAAAATATCTTTTGTGGATCGTAGTGATTTTGTGTAGCTTTTTTCTTATTTTATTTTTTTCGAGATTTATAGTAAATCAGTTTCATTTTCATCCGTTCAAGAACGAAAGTAGATTCAATATGCCTTTTCGCGTACCACCACACGATATGCAAAACAATAATTCCATAGAGCATTTTATGCGTACGTTTCAATTTCAAGAATTGATTCTTAAATTCACTTTCGTGTTATTATTGTCATTTTTGCTCAAAACCAATGAGTTGTGGAAAGAAACACGTGAAGAAAAGCGCAAAGCAGAATTGGCTTTTCTTAAATCACAGGTAAATCCTCATTTTTTATTTAATACATTGAATGGAATTTACGCGCTTTCGCTCGAAGAATCACAAAAAACACCGGAAGCCATTGTCAAATTATCTGAACTTATGCGTTATGTTGTAGTAGAAATTGAAAAAGAATATGTTCTTTTAAAAAACGAAATTGATTACTTGCAAAACTACATTGACCTACAACGTATGCGATTAGGTAATACGGTAAAAATTAATCTTGACAGCTCGGATATTGAGCCACAAATGAAAATATCTCCACTGCTTTTTATCTTTTTTGTTGAAAATGCTTTTAAATACGGTGTAAATACATCGAAGGTATCGGAAATAGACATACAATTCAAAAGTATCGGAAATGATTTGTATTTTAAATCAAAGAATGAAATCGGAAATAAAAAAGCCGACAATACAATACAAAAAGGACTTGAAAATGTAATAAGGCGGCTTGAACTTATCTATCCACAAAGACATATGCTAAAAACAACATATAATGAAAACGAATATATAGTTGAACTTTCTATTAGAAATTTACAATGATAAAAGCTATTGCTATTGACGACGAGCCACCCGCACTTCGCATTATTGAACATTTTTGTAAAACCAATGGAGCGATAGAGCTGATAAAGACATTTACCAACCCGCAAGAAGCGTTGGATTTTATGACGAAAAAGCAAATTGATTTAATATTTATAGATATACAAATGCCGAATTTCAATGGTATTGAATTATACAAAAAATTATCGGTAAAACCATTAGCCATTTTTACTACAGCTTTTTCTGAATACGCCGTGGATGGATTTAACGTTAACGCAGTTGATTACCTTCTGAAACCTTACACGCAACAACGATTTAGTGAAGCTATAACCAAAGCAATCCTGCGAATGAAACTCAATGTGAAAGAAAAACGCATTTTGACCGTTCACGCAAATTACAGTAAAAAAACAATAGAGATTGATAGTGTATTATTTATAGAAAGTTTTGACGATTATATCATCATTCATCTCTCAAATAAGGAGTCATTAACAATACGAATGACGCTAAAAAAAATCATTGACTTTTTGCCTGCCGATGAATTTATCCGTGTACATCGTTCATATATTGTATCATTACGGCAGATTTCAGAAGTTCGCAACAAACATATACTTATAGGCAATCGAAAAATACCCATCAGCCCAACTTATGAGCAATTATTCTTTAAACGTTTTGAGTCTTAAAGCTGTTTTTTACCGCAACATTTACCATAAATACCGCAATTCGGTCATTTTGTAATCAGTTTTTATCTAATTTTACGTTTGTATTACAAAACAAATCGCCAGTTTATATTATGCAAACTATTACATTTGTCAATATTTTTAACAGAATAAACAATGTTTATTCACAATATTATATATTTATGAGAAATATATGTAAGAAAAACATTTTAATTTTAATGATATTATTGCTATCGTTTGCAATAAATAGTTTTTCGCAGTCGTCGATAAACATTGTACGCGCAAATGGCGGTACACAAACTTTTTCGTTAACAGCTACATCAAAAGTCTATTTCTCCGACAGTAATCTTATGTACAACGAAACAGGGTTATCCGTTCCAATTTCTGATATTATAAAATTAACGTTCACTCTTTCTACATCAACAGAAGATGTCGGTATAGATAATAATAGTAATGTTATTTCTGTTTATCCAAATCCTGCAAGCGATTATATTGCTTTGAAAAATTTGCCGGAAAAAAGCCCTCAAATTAACATTTACAGTACTACCGGAGTACTAATAGTATCTTTTCAAATGAATTCATCCTCTGAAACAATAAATGTAAGTGCACTCCCAAAGGGTGTTTATTTAGTTAAAGTTAATTCATTAACCGCTAAATTTATCAAATTATGAAGAAAATATTTCTCTTTACGTTCCTTTTGGCAGTAATTTTCACATTAACTGCGGGAAATTATCTTTTTGTATTTCAAAAAGACAATACTATTAAAAGCCACACTATCAACACCACCGATAGCATCAAGTTTGTATCAAATCAAACCGTTTTAAATATTCACAATACTGATTTATCTATAACACCATACTCACTCTCGGATATTGATAGTATTACATTCGGAACATACGATGACGATAAAGTGACGATTATTTACAAAGGATCGGCAGTACAAATTATTAATCCACTGTCGAATGCAGGTATTTCTGTCACAGCTACCGGTGCTGATGTAATTATTAATGCCTCAACAAGTAGTGAAATTACCTACAATATACTTGGAAACACTCCAGATGGAATGCTGAAAATTTACAGTAATTATAAATATAAATTGGTACTCAATAATGTCTCCATCACCAATTTAGATGGACCGGCAATAAACATACAATCCAGTAAAAAATGTACTTTAACATTAACAAGCGGCTCTGTAAACACATTAGCAGACGGCGCAGTTTATACCAGCAGCAGTGAAGACCAAAAAGCTACGTTATTTTCTGAAGGACAAATTATTTTTAACGGAAACGGCATATTAAATGTATCAAGTGTAGGAAAACACGCCATTTGTAGCGATGACTATATTTCCATAGAAGGAGGCACATTAAATGTCACCGCAGCCGCAAAAGATGCGATCCACACCGGAGACTATTTCAAGATGAGTGATGGGACATTAACACTTACACCAACATCCGATGGTATTGACTCGGAAGGCTATGTTAATATATCCGGAGGAACAGTAAACTATACCAATGCCACTGCCGATACCAAAGCCATAGCCAGTGATAGTATTATGAATATTACCGGAGGTACGTTTAATCTAACTATCAAAGGAAATCAATCAAAAGGTTTAAAAGCCGATAACATAATGACAATATCGGGTGGAACATATACTATAAATACATCAGGAGGTGTGGTATTAACTGCTTCCAGCGCGGGAAACGATGTTTCTTACTGTACTGCCATTAAATGCGATTCTACCATAAATCTATCCGATGGAAACATTACAATTGTAGGAACCGGTATAAGCAATAAGGGAATTTCATCGGACGAAAATATCAATATTTCCGGTGGAACTATCAATATCACTAATTCGGGAAACGGAGCCACTTATAAAAACATATTAGGAGAAACGGATTCGTACTCAAATACAAGCATAAGTGCAGATGGCAACGTGAACATTACAAATGGCAATGTAACCGTCACGTCTTCGGGAACGGCAGCTAAAGGTATTTCTGCCGATGGAACAATTAGTATTGGTACTACAAGTCTATCACCTACGATAAAAGTAACCAACACCGGCACCAAACTTTTAGTATCAGGAACGGCTAATTACACAACCGCTGTTTATGCTGACCCCAAAGGGATTAAAAGCGATGGAAATATCACAATAAATAATGGTACTTTCACTCTATCTGCAACACAACAAGGTGCGGAAATCATTGATTCAGATGGAACATTGGATATAAATGGTGGTACTTTTACAATCACAATGGACGGTAATCAATCCAAAGGGCTGAAATCTTCAGGCACTATGAACTTAACCGGAGGCACCATTGGATTTACCACAAAAGGAGGCGTTACACTTGAGAATGTGACAGCTTCCAGTTACGATCCCTCCTATTGTACAGCTATCAAAGGAGATGGCATCGTCAACGTTAGCGGTAGCAATATCACTATAACAGCCTCTGGCGCCGGTAGCAGAGGCATTTCTGCCGATGGGAATTTGAATATAACCGGCGGGACAGTTAAAGTTAGCAATGCCGGCTCAGGAGCTACTTATACGAATTCTTCTTCAACAACAGACGGTTATAGTCCGTGTTGTATCACATCTGATGCAAACATCAGCATCATTAACGGCATGGTTACTTTAACGGCAACAGGCAAAGCCGGAAAAGGAATAAACGCAGACGGAACATTTACTATGGGAAGTGCATCAACAACACCGGTGCTTTCGATAACGACATCTGGAACAGAATTGGCATCAGGCAGTACAAGCTACGCGTCGCCCAAAGCTATCAAAGCAGATGGGAATATTACATTTACAAGCGGAACGACGACCATATCCTCTTCTGACGATGGCATAAAATCGGAAACGAACGTTTATTTATATGGAGGAACAATCACCGTTAACAATTCATACGAAGCCATTGAAGCGCCTTATATTTATGTGAGCGGAGCTTACGTGGATGTTACTGCCACAAACGATGCTATAAATGCCACCAAAGGCACTGTAAGTGGCGGTACAGAATCAAATGATGGAAGCTGTCTTTACATCATAAGTGGCACACTTATTGCCAACTGTACCAGTGGAGACGCCATAGACAGCAACGGTAATATCGTAATGAGTGGTGGGTTGGCAATAGCCAACGGTCCATCATCCGGCGTTGAAGAAGCGGTAGATTTTAACGGGTCATTTAATATGAACGGCGGCACATTTATCGGAGCCGGTTCCAACTCCAATATGACTAAGGCTATGAGTTCTACCTCTACTCAACCCAATATGTATGTGAGCTCAAGTTCAATCATATCATCTTCAACATTTATAAATATAAGAATTGGAACGTCGGATGTAATTACATTTAAGCCTAAAAATGGAGGTTATAAATTTTTATTTTCCTCTCCATCGATGACAAAAGGGGCTTCGTACACGATATATACAGGTGGGTCTTACTCGACAAGTACAAATACCGGTGGCTATTACACAGGAGGAACTTATACGACAGGTACATCGAAAAAAACAGGGACGCTTTCTACATCAAGCACAGTGAATACAATCTCGTTTTAGATTTAAAAGTTTAAACACAAGAGAACAAAGAGGTTTAATCGTTAATTATGTGAAACATAAAAAATAGCGACCTATTTAGAAATCAGCGCTACGCCCCTCGACGTTTATAGGTTATTTGGTTTTATTACAGATACCGCGACTACGTTGCCAATACTTGAATTATTGTTGTTCGGTAAAACATTTAACTCAGATTTATAATTGAATGTAATTTCACACAATTAACGATTAAACCAAACAATTCTAAAACACGTGGTAAATTAAAATTATAGAAAACATGAATCTCTGATAAAGCTTAAAATTTACACATTTTTAAAGGACGAATATTTATTTCCGCATAAGTAAAAATATGTTTTTTATTTGAACGGCAAAAAATGTTAATGACAACATAATCCTCTATTATGCACTTCTAATTCATTGAATATAATGATACGTTTCAGGATATTGTTGTATTTTTGTAATCATTTTTTTACAGTTTTGTAAAAATAGTTGCAGTTTTTTACTTGATGTATAAAGCAAGGTTTATTTAACATTTATTTTTCAGAATATCAAACAAGACACAAACATTTTGAGGCATTGATTATGCAGGACTTTTTGAAGACCATATATACGTTTGCTCCTATTTCTCTTACCGAGATGGATAGTGTGGCGTTACTCAACAGAACTGACACAAAATTTGTATTTCATCGCGCCAAATTAAATGAAATACTGCTGCAAGCCAAGCAAAGCTACCGTGTGTTAGAAATACAACAAATGCGTTATGCTGATTATGATACCAATTATTTTGACACGGATAATTACAAATTCTACTATGACCATCATAACCGCCGTCCGGCAAGGTATAAAGTAAGGATGCGAAGCTATGTAAATTCCGAATTACATTTCTTTGAGATCAAATATAAATCAAATCAAAACCGAACGGTAAAAAGTAGAATAAAAATTCCCAAACAAGAAAATGAAATAACTGGAAATGCCGCCGAACTTTTGAAAAAAGTCATTGGAATTTCTCCTGATTTACTGAAAAAATCAATTCAGATTAAGTGTAAGCGTACTACTCTTGTTAATCGGCAATTAACAGAAAGAGTCACTATTGATTTTGATATGCAATATTACATCAATGGAGCATGGCATTCGTATCCTGACGTCATTATTATAGAACTCAAACAAGACAAATCAAGAAAATCCAAATTCTTGAAAATTATGTGTAGCCAGCATCTACACTCAGTTTCTTTAAGCAAATACAGCTTTGGCATTGCCAATTTTATTCCGGGAATAAAAAACAACAACTTTAAAACACAAATATTATTCGTCAACAAACTTTGTAATAATCATGCAATTTAAATTCACTTACATCCTGTTCTTATTCCTGCTTCTGACAACACCTTCTGCTAACACTTTTGCACAAGAAAATAACGAAGAAAGTATTGAAAATGCCAACGACACAGCTGAAAACAACAATTTATCGGTGCAGTCCAACGTAAAACTACCGTCCGTATTTAAGGCTGTAATAAAATCCAATAAAGCGCAGAAAGAAGCCGAAATTAATCGAAGTTTCTTTATTAATTTATCGGTCAATATTGTCGCTTTGTTGTTGATTATTGGGCTAATATATTATCCTAATTATAAACGACTTGACACCATTTTTACATTTGTTCTGTTCAATGTAATCATATTTTTGCTCACATTTCTGCTCAATCAGGTAAAAATATCTATGGGCGCAGCATTTGGTTTATTTGCCGTGTTTTCTATGCTACGTTATCGCACGGCGGGTATCAGTGTTAAAGATATGACATATCTCTTTGTATTTATCGCTATGGGATTATTAAGTGGTATCCAGCTGGCTATCTTTGAGTTACTCATTGTGTTTGCTGTCATATTTTTAATGATATTTTTATTTGACACCAAGCTACTTATTAAGCGGGAATCAACAAAAATTATTTTTTTTGAAGATATAGAGCTTATCCACGCAGACAAAGAGCAAGCGTTAATTGAAGAACTCAAAAACCGAACAGGATTAAATATCCACCGCATATCCATTGAAGAAATCTCATATCTGCGAGATAGTGCGACCATCACTATTTACTTTTACGAATAAATAAGATTATGAATAAAAGGCATATTTTATTATTCTTTTTGCCATTGATGTGCTTGACTTTAATAGCTCAATCTCAATATGGAACATGGACAAGTTTTGCTATAGATAAAAAAGTGCACAAATGGAACTTTCAGGCAGAAACCGAATTGAGAACCATCTATTATGCCCGGTTGATAAACCGATGGAGCTTAGGGATTGATGCCGAGTATAAAATTGTAAAACCCATCGGAGTAGTATTTGGCTATCAGTTTATGAATGTATTAGATCAAAAATATCTGAATTATCAATTTAGGAATCGGTTTACTGCTGACATTTTTGGAAAGCAGAAATGGGGCAATTTTTCATTTTCATTAACTGAAGGTTTACAACTCACAACAAAAAACGATAACAAAAGAATAAAAAAAGATTTAACTATCGACACATACAAAGTGAATAACGCGTGGATGTGGAAAAACGGTATAGAAGTGGAATACAACATTCCCAAATGTAAAATAACACCTGAATTTGATTTCAAATCATATTACACACTCAATGAGCCGGATGGAAACGTATTTGATAAACTGCGATATACACTTTCGCTAAAATATAAATTAAACAAACACAATTTTATCAATGTTTTCGGTGTATATAATCACGAATTAGGAGAAGATGATGCCGACTATTCGGGGAAATATATTTTAGGAGTTAAATACACTATTCATTTATAATAAGTTGTAATATTAAAATAGGAGTATGGAACAAGCACGATTGATAATCTTGATAGCAATCGGATAATATGCTTTTATGTGCAGGTTTCGTACAATAATTAAAACTAAATTATCAACGTATGAAAAAAATAATTTCAATTTTCTTTACCTTGATGTTTGTAATTATGGTTGTTTCTTGTGACCCTGAAAACGTGATTGGTCGAGATGAAACGGACGACACTTCAAAAACGGAAACCACCACCGATTACACTTGGGATGATTCAGCAGTAAATACAATCACTTTGAACGATAATTCCATTTCTTCATCATCATCAGGGGTAACCATCAGTGGAACAACGGCAACAATAACAACAAGCGGTTATTACTCTATATCCGGCAATCTTTCTAACGGACAGCTAATCGTAAACGCTCCTTCCGCAGAAGTTAAAATCAAGTTGAACAATGCTACCGTAAACAATAACTCAACCTCTCCCTTTTATATCGTAAAAGCTTCGAAAGTAATTGTTTTTCTTGCCACCGGCTCCACCAATACGTTTACAGATGCCTCCAGTTATTCTAATTCGGATGAACCGGACGCTTGTATTTTCAGCAACGCTTATTTAGCGTTTACGGATGAAGGTACATTGAATGTGAATGGCAAATATGCAGACGGAATTTCGAGTGACGACCAAATAATCATCAACAAAGGAACGATCAATGTCAATGCGGTTGATGATGGTATTTTCGGAAAAGATTATTTAATCATACACGGAGGAAATATAACAGCAAGTTGTACTTCAGGACACGCGCTAAAATCAAATAATTCGAAAACAGATTACGGTTATGTAAAAGTGGATGGTGGAAACGTAATACTCGCTTCTACGAGTGGAAAAGGAATAAAGGCTATAAATAAATACATACAGGAGAGCGGTAACGTTATCATAACTAAATCAGATGAGGGTGTTGAGAGTTACAGTGTAACGTTGAACGGTGGCATGCTAGATATTACTGCCAAAAATGACGGTATAAATACCACAGCAAGCACAACCTCCGGAGGAACAGAGCAGAATGACGGAAGCAACTTGAATATTAGACGGAAGCGACATTAATTGCATCTTGCACAAGCGGTGACGCCATTGACAGTAACGGAAATATCACGGTAACAGGCGGTTTAGTTATAGCTAACGGTCCATCGTCAGGCGTAGAAGAAGCCGTAGATTTTAACGGTTCGTTCAATATGAATGGCGGGACATTTATCGGAGCGGGTTCCAACTCAAATATGACCAAAGCGATGAGCACAACATCTACTCAACCCAATATGTTCATCACATCAAGTAGTGCTATTTCATCGTCCACGTTTATCAATGTCAAGATAGGGACATCAGATGTAATCACATTTAAGCCAAAAAATACAGCTTATAAATTTCTGATTTCTTCACCTGCGATGACAAAAGGCGCTTCATACACTATTTATACGGGAGGAACATATTCTACAAGCACCAACACCGGAGGTTATTTCACAGGAGGAACATATACAGCGGGAACTTCGAAAGAAACCGGTACACTTTCCACATCGGGTACTGTAAATAGTATTTCAATGTGAAAGTTGCAACATTAAAAAACCTATATATAAAAGAACTTGGTAAACATATATGGCTTGGTTGTAAGAAGTAAGATGTTTGCTTATGGATTTTTTTGGGCAAATCTCTTATCATTTCTTATGTGATATGTTTCGAGATTGGTACTTTTGCGGATATTTCTTTGTTAGGCTACTTAATTTCAACTGTATAACGCCTAAAAACGCTTCGCCAAATATACCTCCGCTCATCTTGGACGTCCCCAATTCACGGTTGATGAAAATTATCGGTACCTCTTTCAGTGTAAAACCACACTTATATGCTGTAAACTTCATTTCAATCTGAAAACCGTATCCTTTGAATCGGATATTGTCCAATCCTATAGTTTCAAGCACTTCCCGCTTGTAACATTTGAAACCGGCAGTGGTATCGGCTATTTTCATTCCAGTGATTAAACGTACATACTTTGAAGCAAAATAAGACATCAACACTCTTGAAATAGGCCAATTAACAACATTTACTCCACTCACGTACCTCGACCCTATCGCCACATCAGCACCTTGCTCTTCACAAGCGGCATACAAACGAATTAAATCTTTAGGATTGTGAGAAAAATCCGCATCCATCTCGAAAACATAATCGTATCTATGCTCCAATCCCCATTTTAAATCCGGTAATGTAAGCCGTGCCTAATCCCAATTTTCCCTTGCGTTCAATCATAAATAGAACATCGGTAAACTCTTTTTGAAGTTCCTTTATAATATCGGCAGTTCCATCAGGCGAACCATCTTCAATAATCAGTATATGAAAACCTTCGTTTTGTCCAATGACGGCACGTATAATATTTTCGATATTTTCCTTTTCGTTGTACGTAGGAATAATGACAAGTTTTGATGCCATAATGTTTTTAGGTATAGTCATTAAAAAAATTAGTCTTTTTTATTTTGATAAAGTCAGTCGAAAACAAACAATGGCGACGGTGAAGTCCTATCCAAAGGGATAATATGCAATTTTTCGTCAACATCCATTGCGTTCGCTGCAAAGCGTTCTTTAATCACATTGTACGCAAGTTCAGGCAAGTTATTTTCTTTACTTAAATGGCATAAAAACACATATTGCCACCTCTCCGTAAAGTTATCAGTCAAAAATGAAGCTGCTTGCATATTGCTCAAATGCCCCGTATCGGCTGTTATCCTCGCCTGTAAATAATACGGATAAGGACCGTTACGCAGCATTTCATCATCGTAGTTTGCTTCGAGCACGATATAATCGGCATTAGTCAACCGTTCGGATGCTTGCTCGCCGATATACCCGATATCTGTTGCCACGACGAATGTTTTATCTTTGTATCGTATTGTGTAACCAACACACTCCGAAGCATCGTGTGATACGGGAAATGCGTTAATCGCGAAATCGCCGATGGTTATCTCTTCGCCTATTTGTATAAAACGCTGCGATAAAGAAAGCTTTTGAGTCACACAATAATTACGATTAATACCATCGTGAATATTTTTTGTAGTATATATTGGTACGTGATGTTTCTCTCCCAACACACCTACTGCTTTAATATGATCGGCGTGGTCGTGCGTTACGAAAACACCCCATATTTGATGAAAATCCAATCCCATTGTACGCAAAAAACGACGAATACTCCTTACCCCTACACCGGCATCAATCAAAATTCCACACGAAGCATTGCCTAAGAAATAACAATTTCCACTACTCCCACTCGCCAAACTCCTAAATCTAAACCTATCCATGAATCACATTCTATATTAGCACAAAAGTAGCGTAAAAAAATCAAACATTTCACACATTTGTCTTATTTTTAATTTGTTGATAAAAGACCCTCCCGCCAACCATTACCTGTCGTTTGATAATCTGTGTTACATTTGCTTAAGATTATTTATGCGAAGCGTTATTAACAAAAACGCATAAAAAAGAGTAAAATTGCTTGTTTACAATACTCACAAATACTTTTTATTGATTTATAACAAACGGCGAAACGAAGTCTTTAGCGAACAATACAAATGCAACGAAACGGATAAACCTTTAATTATTTGTTTATCAATAAAATAAAAAATCAATGAAAATATTTCGAAAAAAATGCAAGTTCGTTAAAAGATTATTATTATTTTAGTGCACTGAAACTATACATATTACACATTTTATACTATGCTAATAATTGGAATTGCAGGCGGAACAGGTTCAGGAAAAACAACGGTAGTGCGTAAAATTTTAGAACGCCTCCCGGAAGGTGAAGTGGTAGTGCTACCACAAGATTCGTATTACAAAGACAGTAGCCATCTGCCCTTAGAAGACCGATTGGAAATAAACTTCGACCACCCGGATTCCATAGAATGGGAGCTTTTGACCAAACACTTGGATGAACTCAAAAAAGGCAACAGCATACAGCAACCTATTTATTCCTATCTTACGTGTACGCGCGCTGATGAAACCATTACTGTAAAACCGTGCAAAGTCGTTATTGTAGAAGGAATCTTGATTCTTACAAGCTCCGGCTTCGTAAAAGCCTTGACTTAAAAGTGTTTGTTGATGCCGATGCTGATGATCGGTTGATTCGAGTGATAAATAGAGACATTGTAGAGCGAGGACGCTCGGTAAACAAAGTGATGGAACGCTACGAACATACCGTAAAACCGATGCACCTGCAATTTATTGAGCCAACTAAACGATTTGCCGACTTAATTGTTCCACAAGGAGGAAACAACCACATCGCCATTGATATTTTGACAAAATATATTGAAAATAGATTAGGATAGTTTTCGATTTACGAAAATCAACTAATATTGTGGGTGTTTTTTTTGACTGATTTAGCCATCGCTGTTTTTCTGTTTGAACAGCTAAAGTAAAATACTTCTACATTTTGAGTGTTTTAGAGTAA
The DNA here is from genome assembly GCA_049840795.1 of Paludibacteraceae bacterium. Classification (GTDB taxonomy): domain Bacteria; phylum Bacteroidota; class Bacteroidia; order Bacteroidales; family Paludibacteraceae; genus UPXZ01. The sequence goes on along the minus strand of JASGJK010000048.1, from coordinate 165,450 downwards.
GTAAACAAATGACATATATATATTCCCAAAGTTATGTATTACGTTTTTTGAATTATATTTCAATAAGTAAATAAACTTACAAAAAATGACGATAACCCGAAACTGTAAAAATTATGACTGAACAATTGCAAAAAATAATGTTTATTGACATTGAAACTATTCCACAAACAGAATATTTCAGCCAATTATCCGAAGAGTTGCAATTGCTTTGGGAAGAAAAATTTTCGTCTCTCAAAAAGCGCCTGCCCGAAAAATATAGCGAAGAGTCAACTACAGCTGCGGCGTTTGAAAACTCCGCAGGCATATACGCCGAGTATGGAAAAATTGTCTGTATATCGGTCGGATTTATCTACTTTAGAAACGAAGAAACCTACTTTCGTACCAAATCCTTCGCCGGACACGATGAAAAAAAACTTTTAACCGATTTTAGTGAACTTATCAAAACTTTCTTCAAAACAACCGACTATACTTTTTGCGGTCACAACATCAAAGAGTTTGATATTCCCTATATTTGCCGCAGGATGCTTGTCAACGGATTGCCATTGCCTAAAGTGTTGCAAATAAACACAAAAAAACCGTGGGAGCTTAACTTTATCGACACACTGGATTACTGGAAATTTGGCGACTACAAAAACTATGTTTCATTAAAACTACTTACAGCGATTTTTGACATTCCTACACCGAAAGATGACATTGACGGCAGCCAAGTAGCCAATGTGTATTATAAAGAGAAAAACGTAGAACGCATCTCCGTTTATTGTCAAAAAGACGTGGTGGCAACGGCACAGGTTTGGTTGAAAATGAACAATCTATCACTGGTAAAAGCAGAAAACATACAACACATCTAAATAAAATGTGTTATGCAAAAAAGTAACTTTTTTATTTTTCTTTTTTTCTTATTCCTGATATCAGGATGTAAAAAAAACCTTGACAATAATACCCGCTTATCGCGTACAGCAGGTACTTTCCCGGAGGATACACTTCGTATTGTTACGCAATATGGCGCCACCTCTTATTTTCTGTATAGTGATGAAGAGATGGGCTACGATTATGAAATGGCAAAAAACTTAGCGGCATACCTCCAACTCGCACTCCAGGTTACAGTAGCCAATACCGATGAAGAGATGATTGATATGGTACGAACCGGAAAAATGGACATCGCCGCGTACAATACTTTTGAAACCAAGAAACTAAAGAATGAGTTTAACTTTGTTTTTCCGCAACAAGAATCTTACTTGGTAGTTGTTCAAAACACAGGAAGAAAAGCGATTTCAGACCCTGTAGAATTAAACGGGAAAGAAGTTTGGGTCAAAAGAAACTCAATCCAGCATCAGCGGTTAAGTTCATTGAATGATGAGATTGGTGGAGGTATCAATATCAAATTTGCAGACGATTCATTAACGACCGATGACTTGATACAACTTGTCAGTGATAAAAAGATTAAATATACCATTTCATACCGCCATAAAGCATTATTACAAAAAAGTTTTAATAATTCATTAGACTGCAGAATTCCAATCGGGTTTAATCAACAAAACGGATGGCTCGTACGTAAAGATAATCAAGCCTTGACCGATACCATTCAAACCTGGCTCACACAAAATGCCACAAAACGCTTTGCCGGACAACTTTACAGTAAATACTGGGAACGTAATTTATATCTCAGCTCCCGAAAAATTCATATTCCTCGTGGTGCCATATCACCCTACGACCACTTGTTCAGAAAATACGCTCCACGCATTGGTTGGGATTGGCGGTTATTGGCGGCGGTAGCCTACGCCGAGTCACAATTTGACCACCGGGCAACTTCATGGGCAGGCGCGAGAGGAATTATGCAATTAATGCCTCAAACCGGTCGTGAATTTGGTCTCGGTCAGGAGAACTTTACAGACCCGGAAAGCAACATTGCAGCAGGCGTGGAATACATCAAAAGTTTGAATATGATTTATCGGGGAATTGAAGACCGGGAAGAGCGTATTAAGTTTATCCTTGCCAGCTACAACTCAGGACCGGCGCATATTTTAGACGCAATGGCACTGGCAGAAAAATACGGGAAAAACAAACATATCTATTACAATAATGTAGAATATTATTCTAGCAAAAAAAAGCAATCCGCAATATTACAAAGATCCGGTGTGTAAATATGGCATTTTCAGAGCAAAAGAAACGTTACGCTATGTACCCTTTGTGTTTGACACGTATGAGAGGTATTTGAAAAGAGCAAAGAAATAAGAATAAAAACTTACCATTGACAACGCCTGAAAGGTAGTCATCGTATGGATACAAACAATAAAAAAAGAAGAGTAACACTCTTCTTTTCTCATTATTAAATAAAATGATTATCCGGTATTTCGCCTAAAATGATTATCTTTGTAAGAACTAATCATAAAAGACATGAATTTACTAAATTTTGTTGCACAATATCCAGACGAAACAAGTTGTAGAGTAAAATTTAAAGAGTATCGCGACCAACAAGGCGTTGTTTGTCCTCATTGTGGCGGAACAAATCATTATTGGAAGAAAGATAAAGAATGCTATGAATGTAAAAAATGCGGTAAACGTCAAAGTTTACGTGCCAATACAGTAATGCATGGTTCACAATTGCCATTTCGTTATTGGTTTATAGCCATTCACTTGCTGACAAGCACAAAGAAAAGCTTTTCAGCGGCTGAACTCCAACGACAGTTGGGTCATAAACGCTATGAACCAATTTGGACTTTGCTTCATAAGCTACGTGAGATTATGGGCAAGCGGGATGAAATATATTCATTATCAGGTGTCATTGAATTAGATGAAGGTTTCTTTTCAACAGAAACTCCTGACGATGAAAAGAAAAAGCCATTGAAAAGAGGTCGTGGAAGTCAGAAAAAAAGCAAAGTCCTTGTAATGGCAGAAAGTCAACCCGTTGAAGGACAAACGACCAAAACAGGTAAGCCAAGACAAGTGGGACATATCAAAATGATTGTTATAAATGACTTAAAATCAGCTACAATAACCTCATTGGTTGAAAACAATGTAACTAAAGAATCAACCATTGATTCTGACGATTCAACTTCTTACGTCAAAATAAAAGATATTGTCAAAGAGCACCGACCACAAGTAATACCAAAAGAAGAAATTGGAAAGGTATTCCCTTGGGTTCATATAGCAATCAGTAACGCTAAACGAATGTTACTGGATATTTATCACGATATTAAACCTGAATATCTTCAAAATTATCTGAACGAATTCTGTTACAAATTCAATAGAAGATACTTTGGTGAAAATTTATTTGACAGGCTTATGATAGCATCGGTTACATACAAAAATCAATTTAGGTAACACAGCGGATAATCATATTAAATAATATAGTTCTCAAAAAGCAAAACCAATGGCGATAGTTGCCGCTGGCGCAATACCAGTCGTTTTTTGTATTCCTGAATTTTCATTTCCACTGATTATTGTGTACATAGGGCCAATACCAAGATCTAACGTAAAGCCACTTGCCCATACCCATTGATATCCAATCTCAGCTCCTATACCAAAAAAGGTTGCCGTGTAATTTTCATCAGCATCATCTTTTACATTAGCAAAAGAAAAAAAAGCCTCAGGAGTTACATAAAAACCTGATGGTACTTGTTTTTTAGCATACGTAAAATAATAACGATAACCGGCTCCTACCCCACCTAATGATATATCTAACCCCAATAATTGATAAGCATAGCTTCCTTTGATCAATACCTATGAGCTTGAATTAAGTACTTGTTCATAGGTTGCATTAAAATTTCCAAAAGCTAAACTGAATGGATTTGTTTTAATTACATTTTATTGAGCATTTGCCACAAAAGAAAATGTAGTAACAATTACAGAAATCAAAAGTTTTTTCATATTCACAATATTTTGCAAACATAAAATAATGAACAAAAAATTATCAATTTTATTTTTTAAATTTTTACAACCGAGACTTAAATATCATCCGACAAAAACAAATTGCACACGTCATCACTCCTATTCCGTCACCTTTTTAGGGTTTATTTTTTTCTTTCTGCGCTGATATGTGCCCGGCAAAATCACATCTATCAGTTTTTTGCCCATTATACCCAATTTGAAAGCGCAATAAAAAGCGGCAATTCCCAAAATAATATCCACAACATCATATTTCTCAGGTAAAAGAATGTAAGCCACCAGCATCAATATAGAAATAATGAAGATGGCTATTCCATAATATATTTTTCCTTTTAAGAGTGGGGTTTCAAGGGTTTTGAAGCGCGTTAAACCGTCAACAATGCCCGAAACAAAAGAAACTATCAGCGTCAGCGGAAACACAAAAATAGAAAACGTGACCACATTCATTAATACCTCCGGAAAGAAACGAGGAAACATTAAATGAAATATCATCAGAGAAGGTATCAAAGCTACAAAAGTTTGGGAAAGATGTATAGCTATGGGATGAATATCCAAACTCAACAAAAACAATCTTTTAGGTGAAACCTTTTCGCGATATGGTTCAAATACGTTGTGTGGTAAACCACAAGCAGGGCATACACCTATTTTATCCAGTTCACTTTTTTTCATTACATATCCGCACGGACGACAGCGAACCAATTCTTCATCAATATTTTCGAGCATATTTTTATGTTTTATTGTTTTACCACAAAAGTAATAAGATTAACCGATTTCAACAAGTTTTTATCTATTACAAATAAAAATAAAAAATGTTCGTTATAAAAAATAGAAAATAAACTATTTTGTATCTTTGTTGCATCATTATCACAAAAAAGCATTTAAGGGTAAATATAATATTTTCAACACATCTTTAGAACTTAAAAAAACAGCTACAGAGAATATGAAACGAGCACAGCAAATAGACTTTTACACACAAGAAAATGTTTATGTGCGAGTTCCATCTGACAACTAAAAAATATATAAACAGATGAAAAAAACAGTATTATTTTTTATGACAACTATTTTAATAGCCTGCGGGGGCGGTAAAAATCAGGTGGAGCAAGTTCAAAAGACACCCGATATTGATAGTTTTAAATACACCGTGACAAATTCGCCGATATTGAGATTCTTCGGTATCGCGTTCCCGACTTTGAAAAACTATCACTAAAGCAAAAAGAATTGCTCTACTATCTAACACAAGCAGCGTTGGAAGGACGTGACATTATTTATGATCAAAATAACAAATACAATCTCACCATTCGCCGTACATTGGAAGCCGTGTATGAAAATTACAAAGGTGACCGTAACACCGAGAATTTCAAAAATCTTACCATCTATCTCAAACGTGTTTGGATGGCAAACGGAATTCATCATCACTATTCGGAAGATAAGTTTCTTCCCGAATTTGATAAAACGTTCTTTGCTGAGGTGGTAAAAAGTATCGATAGTTCGAAGCTACCGCTTCAAAGTGGTGAGTCAGCAGACGATTTAATCAAGCAACTTACCCCGATAATGTTTAACCCTACAGTATTTCCCAAAAAAGTAAACCAAGAAGACGGCGTGGATTTAATAACTACTTCTGCCGCCAATTATTACGAAGGAGTTACCCAAAAAGAAGTGGAAGAGTTCTATGGTAAAATGAAAAATCCGAAAGACAGCACTCCTATTTCGTACGGGCTAAACAGTAAATTGGTGAGAGAGAACGGGAAACTGGTTGAAAAAACCTATAAAGTAGGCGGCATGTATGACGCTGCTCTGAGAAAAATTGCGGGTTGGCTCGAAAAAGCGGCTTCTGTGGCTGAAAATAACCAGCAAAAAACAGTTATAAACACCTTAGTGGCGTATTACAAAAGTGGAGATTTAAAAACGTTTGATAAATACTGTATTGAATGGGTCAAAGACCTAAACTCACAAATTGACTTTGTAAACGGATTTACTGAAAGTTATGGTGATCCGCTTGGAATGAAAGCAAGCTGGGAAAGCATTGCAAACTTCAAAAACGTAGAAGCCACAAAACGTACCGAAGTCATTAGCCAAAACGCGCAATGGTTTGAAAACAGTTCGCCAACCGACAAAAAATTCAAAAAAGAAAAAGTAAAAGGAGTTTCGGCAAAAGTAATCACAGCTGCTATCCTTGCTGGAGATTGTTATCCGTCCACACCCATCGGTATTAATCTGCCAAATTCCAATTGGATTCGCGCCCATTATGGTTCAAAATCGGTAACCATCGAAAATATTACCGAAGCATACAATCAAGCATCGCTTGGAAACGGTTTTGCCGAAGAATTTATGTGGTCACCGGCGGAGGTTGAACTGTCAAAACAATACGGTGAATTAACAGACAATCTACATACCGACTTACACGAGTGCCTTGGTCACGGCTCCGGCAAGCTTCTTCCGGGTATTGATCCGGATGCTCTCAAAGCTTATGGTTCAACCATTGAAGAGGCGCGTGCCGACTTATTCGGTTTATATTATCTGGGTGATAAAAAGTTAGTTGAATTGGGTTTATTACCTAATGCCGATGCTTACAAAGCCGAATATTACAAGTATATGATGAATGGGTTGATGACACAACTCACTCGCATTCAGCCCGGCAAAAATATTGAAGAAGCACATATGCGCAACCGTGCGTTAATAGCCTACTGGGTATATGAACACGGAAAAGCCGAAAATGTGGTGGAATTCAAAAAACGAGACGGAAAAACATTCGTTGTTATAAACGACTATTCTAAAATGCACACACTTCTTGGACAGTTGCTAGCTGAAATACAGCGTATTAAATCTACCGGTGATTTTGCCTCCGGACGTGATTTAGTTGAAAAATACGGTGTAAAAGTCAATCCAGCATTACACAAAGAAGTGTTAGAACGCTACAAAAAACTAAATTTAGCTCCTTATCGTGGATTTGTTAATCCTGTTTACACGGCTGTAACCGATAAAAACGGTAAAATTACCGATGTACAGATCTCTTATGATGAAGATTATGTAACACAACACTTGAGGTATTCTAAACAATACTCCAGTTTACCCAATTTCAACTAAGCAAAAACAATTGTATGAAAAAAAACATCATCTATTCACTTATTCTTCTTTTCACATTTACCGCATGCGTTAAAAATGCAAAAAACGCCAATGAAAATTCGTCAGATGCAGATTCAATAGGCGCATCAACGGAGCAAAGTCACACTACCCCCGAAACATCAAAACCCGGCTGGGTTGGCGATTACAAAGGGATATTGCCTTGTGCCGATTGCGAAGGAATTGAGACATTGTTAAGTTTGAATGAAGACACCACTTACTTTTTGAAGATGGATTACATAGGAAAAGGGCAACCCATTGTTGATAAAGGTGTATTTACCTGGAATGCAGATCATAGCAAAATCACAATACAATTAGAAGATGGCACGCAAGAATACTTAGTGGATAAAGGTACCTTAACGGTACTTAATTCAGAAGGACAAACGACAACAGGCGAATTAGCCAACGATTATGTTTTGAGAAAACAATAAATTAAAAATTTTATCTAAAATAGATAGAAAAAGCCCGACACGTAACGCATCGGGCTTTTTCACAATTACAAAACATTTCTTATCATTTTTTCATTATCTTTTGCAGATAAATTCCTTTCTCAGTATTCAATTGCACGATATAAATACCACGTGGTAATTGTGATATATCCACTCCTTGTGTCACACTATTCAATGTCAAGACCAAGCTTCCGGTCAAGTCATATATAGCAACTCGTTGCACCCCTACATCGCTCCTGATAAAAACACAATCACTTGCCGGATTTGGATATAGTGATATATTCGCCTCCTGAAACAAACTTTGCAGACCGGTGGGTACCGTAAATCTAAATGTAGCGCTGATAGGAGTGTGATCGGTAGTAGTGCTGGTATAATTCGTTATTTTTTGGGTTGCCGCAGTTTCGCGCATTACACTACCGGCAACATAAGCCGAAAATAGTTCATTGGAAATAACTATGTTATCAATCACCGGGCTGCTATAATAAGGATCAACTAGCCCCTTTGTTAATCCTAAATAATTAGACGTATCGTCCGTAAAGTTCTTGTAAGGCGAATCAGTCTTAGTAGTACACTGAGTTCCAACCAAGTAATCATTAAAATCGCCCAACAAAATAATATTTCTCGAGTTATACGAACTTCCATCCAATAAAGCTTTCAAACCTTCAGAAGCTCCCTTCCTTTTATTATAGCTGGTTTCATCATTGTAAGCCTTTGAATGTATGTTAATTAAAGATATTGATACAGAACCTGCTCCAACCACAAATGAAAGATTATACAGCGCAGGATAGCGCCCACTTGACCAGTTTGTGGAAGTACCTCCATCCTTTATCAACGATGAATTCACTAATTGCACTTTTGATTTTTTGAAAATTACCCCTTGATTTTGGCTGCAATTATCGGCACTCCAAGTTATAATTTTACCAGCCCAAGTCGATGAGCCTAATTTTTTCACAAGTGTATCAATGGTTGTATAGCTTGTGCTTGTACCCACTTCTTGTAGTGCAATCACATCCGGATTCACCGTATTAATTAATGTTACGATATTATTTATTTGTAGATTGTCATTATCGGGACCATAGGTAGCGCAACTGAGCCACTCGGTATTGAGCGTAGTCACTTTAAAATCAATGGTAGCCTGAGTAGATAATGTATATCCATCTTCATCAGGGTAGCTTCCGGTTTGAGCGGATATTGGTTGTGTACCTGCTACGAAGGTAAAAACGAACAGAGCTATACTTTTGGGAATACTTAGATTCATCAATTTTATTTTTCCCATTAAACAGATATAAATATTTATTTTGTATTTTACTGAAAAACAGACTGCAAAGGTAGTCTTTTTTTACAACAAATTGCTTGCCAGTTCAGACAAATAACTTCGTTCGCCCTTAACCAAATTGATATGGGCAAAAATATCTTGTCCGTGCATACGGTCAATCATATAGACCAATCCGTTGGAGTGCATATCTAAATAAGGTGAGTCTATTTGTTGAATATCACCTGTAAACACAATCTTAGTCCCCTCTCCTGCTCTTGTGATAATAGTTTTAACTTCGTGTGGAGTCAGGTTTTGAGCTTCATCCACAATAAAGTAAGTTTCACTTAAGCTACGCCCGCGAATGTATGCTAATGCCTCAATAACTAATTGCTGGCTCTTTTGCATTTCTTCTATTTGTTTTACTTCTTTGCCCTGATACGAAAAATGATGTTTAATCACATTCAAGTTGTCAAAGAGAGGTTGCATATAAGGTCCTATTTTTTGTTTCTCATCGCCGGGAAGAAAGCCTAAATCTTTGTTGGCTAATGCTACGATAGGACGAGCGAGCAAAATTTGTTTGTAGCTTTCTATTTTTTGAAGTGCCGCAGCCAGCGCCAATAAGGTTTTTCCGGTACCTGATTTTCCGGTAAGCGCGACTAACTTCACCTCATCGTCTAATAATACATTCATAGCAAAAGCCTGCTCGGCATTACGCGGCTCTATACCGAAACTTCGCATTTTTTCTATTCGCTTTATCATTCCGGTTTGCGGTATATATCTTGCCAGCACACTCGATCGTGAACTTTTTAAGATAAAACAATCCTGTGGCTCGATGTCACTTTTAATATCAAACTCATCTACAGGGATGCCTTCCGGCGTATTGTAAAGCCTATCGATAATATCGGTGGTGATATTGGTGTAAGTTTCATGATTTTTTTCAAAGATATTTACATTCGTTACCTTATCGTTAATATAATCCTCCGCCGGCAATCCAAGGGATAGTGCTTTCATTCTCAGATTTATATCTTTACTTACCAAGATAGTTTTACTTTTTTTCTTTCGTTGCGAAATAGTGTAAGTAACAGCCAATATTCGGTGGTCAATAGTTTTTTCCAAAAAAGATTTTGTGATAATATCGGGGTAATCGTAATTGGCAACAATAAAAAGTTTACCTTTTCCGGGACCGAGCGGTGCGCCTTTATCAAACAAATCGTCGTCAGCCACCAAATCAAGTTCGCGCGTAAATTCACGGGCATTGAAATTTATTTGTTCATTTCCTTTTTTAAAATGATCCAACTCTTCGAGCACTACAATAGGTATATACACATCGTTTTCTTCAAAGTTATGTAAACATTTGTAGTCGTGTAAAATCACATTGGTATCCAACACAAAATTCTTTTTGACCCCCATATTCGGCTTCCTGTTTTTTAGTTTCTCCTGCTTTGTTAATTTATCATCCACAAATTTATAAAAAAGAGACAACAAAAAAAACAAAATAGAGTAAAAGTTTTCGATAGGCGTAAGATTTACTTCAAGAAGCTGACTTACTATGACAATTTATTACCCAATATCCATCTCAAAACACCTATGATCATTGCCGATGAAAAACTATATTAATCAATTGTTCATTATAACGAACAATTGATATTCAAACACCTAAAAATGTAATTATTGTCATAAATAATCCTTGCCTTGAATTTTGGTTTTTGTTGCACAATAAAGAAACTTCAAAGTATTTTGCAACATACACCGATTTGGAAAAAGAACTTAAGAAACATCTGTCCGACTACCAAAAAACAGAAAAATATTTTAAAAACCCTCGACAAGACATTTATCAACGGTTGAAACCATTGTCAGGAAAAGCAATTAAAAATGCTACATTAATAGGTAAATTTAACTTTGATAATATGCAAAAAGGTATTTCTGAAATGTTCAAGATATTTGATGAATTCCAATTAACAGAATAATAAAAACCTGCCTACAACACAGGCGACAGTATACGAAACACAAGCAAAATTAGTTTTGAAAAGAAAAATCTGTGATGGACTGTCCGATTTGCTAGATAAACCGACTTTTCTGTAATTATATCCGATTGATTTTTAACGACTTTAATGCGCAGACAATTCTTCGTAGATTTTCTGAAAAAGAAAGCCGGCTGACTTAAATTTCGCTTACTACATTTAACGAAAAGATAAAATTATCTGCACAAAAAAACTGGAACAAAGCCAAAAACAAACTGAAATAGAATCGAATCGTATAAAACCGGCTCATTTTCAGGCTGAAATTGCATTTAGAAAGGTTTTGTCAAGAAAAAAGAGAAGAAAACGCATTGAAATTCAGAAAATTATTTGTTAATTTGTGCAAAATCGTGATTTTCAGATTTGAAAGAAAAAACCGTTGAATTTTCGAGCATAAGAATCACTTTTCGATTGTAAATTAGTGGTTTGCAAGGTTGAAGAAAAAGTAAGAAGAAGAATCCCAGATTTATTTAAACAAGACCTACGAACGGCTAACACAGGCTATCTGCATCGGCGGGGTCGAAAAGTATTCACATTGTCAGATTTACGCTCGCACATTTCTGTCTCCCTACAGAAAAGCTCCCGCAAATCCGCCAATAGCAGTTAGACCCTTCCGTTAGGCAGTAGCTTAAAAGACATAATATCGAAATTTAAGAAAATGGACAAAAAAACTTAAAAATGACGAAATCAAAAATCGAAAAAATAATAATTCATAGTAAAAGTTTAGACAGAGAAATGACTATATTAGTTTATTTGCCTAGTGATTACGATGAGAAAGAGAGTTTGTCAACGTTGTACTTTTTGCACGGAAGAAGTGGAGACGAAAACATTCTAATTAATGCAGATTTAAACACAGTAACCGACAGGTTAATAGAAAACAATGAAATTGACTCAATGATAATTGTATGTCCTAACATAAAAAACGGCCGAGGATTAAATTCATCGTTAAATTGTAAAGACGTAAAAGACCTATTTGGCAGAGTAATTAATATTGGAATGTATGAGGATTATTTTATAAATGAGGTCATTCCTATGATTGACATTAGATACAAAACAATCAAAAATCGAAACGGTCGATTTATAGGAGGAATTTCAGCTGGAGGATATAGTGCTCTCCATAACGGTTTTCGTCATCCTGAATTATTTTCAAAAATTGGAGGACATATGCCAGCAATAGAACTCAAACTTGAAGAAGAAGATAAAGCTTATTTTCAAAATCAAGATAATTGGGAAAAATATGACCCAATTAAGATTGCGGAACAAATGAAATGTACAAATCTCAAAGTTTATCTTGATGCAGGAGATAAAGATGAAAGAGCGTTTTATGATGGATGTTCTATTTTAAATAAAATATTAAAAAGAAAAGGGATAGATTCACAAAATTATGTTTATGAAGGACATCATAATATTGAGTATATAAAATCAAATATAGAAAAATATATGCTTTTTTATGGAAACAAAAACCCGACTGCATAACAAGCGGTTTGCCGTCAGGCGGGCGAAAGTAAACTTTGGAAGTTTTCCGCCCGCGCAGGAGTTCAGCCTCGGTTAACAGGACTGCGCCCCCCTCCAACCGGCCGAACGGCAAGCCGCCAGACGTTATGGTTCATTAAAAAAAATAAAGCTCGTTTGTGGTGAAAACGAGCCATATTTCATTTATGAGCTAAAGCATCAAATTATGTCAGAAACGAGAAAAATAGAAATCTTAGATTTCACACAAAACCACGCAATTTGTTCTTCGGGTGAAATTCACAAAGAGTTTATAACTTCGATTAGCTATGTGACAGTTAAGTTGGTTGTATTCAGCGGAATCGACGATATTCTGCTATTTGAAGAGCATATTACAAAGAATCTTCCACAGGGAGCGGTGAGTATTATAATGCCAATATAAAATCATTGTCTGAAGCCTAAATTAAATCTTGGTATAACATCAGGGTTATTTATCACTCGGGGTTCTCCTAAGTGCGGTGGCATCGCTCGAAATTAATTCAACACCTATGGAAGGGATAAATCTACCCGAATGCGTCAGAATCTTGAATCAAAAAGGATATAAAGTTTTGTTTACCGTAGCACTCGGTTACAGAGACGTTGATGATTTTAATCAATCTTCATTCAAGCCAAAATCACGTTTGCCGTTGAATGAAGTTATTGTTTCTTTATAAATTGTGATTACCCCCAAACGTAACACAAAAGCCCAAACAGCGAGTTTATCTATTTGGGCTTATTATTATTACTTCTTAATTACAACTATTATTTCACTACCAGCATTCCCGATTTTTGAGCCGACACGTTCTGTAAACGAAGGAGATAAACACCAGAGATTAACCCCATATCATTTAGTTGAAAAGTAGCGGTATTGGAAGAAATTACACGCGAATAACAAATCTTTCCCGCCAAATTCAATACTTCGAATCGACTATTTTGAAAATCATTGGTAACTTGAATGTTAAGTACCTCCCCTTTCGATAATGGGTTGGGATAGAAATCAAGTGTTTTTACTGTCGGACTAAAAATGCCCGATACAATTTCTTTCCAATTTATACGGGTTTCGGTGATACTGTTCCACGTGCTTTGGCTATTACCATATCCTATAATTCGCACATAACGTGCTTTGGTATCTTCAAAGTCATATTTTTCGAGTTGCTGCGTAGTTCCACTCGAAGTTCCACTAAATACTTCGGTGAAATCTATTCCATTTTCTGACAATTCGATACTGAAAAACGCTTTACGCACATTTCCACTATAAAATGCCAACTCTACCGATTGTACATTTTTCGCGGCACCTAAATCGTACATTATCCAAGCGCCATCACCATCGCACGACCAGCGTGTATCAAAATCAAAATCCAACGTTTTGTCGGGCGTATTACTTGTACCCGACTGATATCCACTGGCGGTAACAGCAACAATACCCGAGTATGAAAACGAATTTGTTTCACCATCTTCAGCCGGATGATTCGTTAAACTAAAAATATTTTGTATCGTCAACGTATGCACTCCATAACTTAAATCACTTACGGTTAATACCGCTGTGCTGTCATTGTCTCCTCTTAATACTCCGGTTATGACAAGACCCTGATCCAATGTGTAATTTGAAACAATCAGCCCCGATATGTAATCTACTTTATCGTTAAAAGCAACGCGAACATGATTTTTATCAACGGCTTTTACCGATTTCATTCCGAAGTTATATGGTGTCGGCATTATTCCGGCAGCTAATTTGACCACCTCGCTCCCTGCCAACAAAAACGCCCCCACTCCAAAATCCTGTGTCGAAGTTTCGGGCGCGTAAGCTGGTCCTGCACCTACCCCTTGTACATATCCGAGAAAGCCGTTGCTTTTTACGGCAATAGTCGTCAAACCATTCCAGGCTTTTTCTACCACCGGATAATAAATTGACGAATCCAACAATCCATTATTGATTCCCCAAGCGATAGCATATATAAAAAAGGCAGTTCCACTGGTTTCGGGTCCGGCATATTCGTTCGGGTCATCCAAACTTACCCCCCAACATCCATCGGCACGCTGTCTGTCTTTCAGTGCGGCAGCCATTTGCTGAAATGTACTGATATATTCGGATCTGTGTGAATTATTTTCAGGCAACAATTGCAAAACACGCGCATGGCGCAGCAATTACCCAGCCGTTTCCACGTGACCAATAGCTGTCTTTACCATTCACCGTTGTGTATGGCGGTTTGTACGATTCATCCCGATACCACAAGCCGGTTTGAGCATTAAAAAGCCCCCTCCGTATCTTGTTGTCTTTATACAAATCATACATCCGATTAAAGTACACCGAATCATTATTCAAAACACCTAAGCGGGTAAAAACCGGCATTGCCATAAAGAGAGCGTCAATCCACCACCAATCATCCGATTTTGTACTGTTGACCATTGAGTAGATATTTTGACTGATGGATGCGATCTTAGATTGAGGATGCGATGCATCCAAGTGATATAAATCAACATATACCTGTCCACACGTTTGGTTGTCAGCATTACGGGTAGTATTGCCTCCGTTAAGCGACCAATTGTTATTTCCACACCAACGTTCGGCATATTGCAAATATGTATCTTTCGGATATATTTTGTAAAAATCCATATTCCCGACAAAATAAGCCGCTCTCGCCCATTGGTTATTACCGGGATTTTCGTTCTGTGAAATCCAATAATTGTTGACTGATTTCATTTGATCAATGACTTCCGTTTTTGATGGCAGTTCGGCAAATAAAACAATGGAAATATGAACTAAAAAAAAGGATAGTAAATGTCTTTTCATAGATTTTATGTTTAATGCGATACAAATATAGAGCAATTTTCTTGGCTTTTCGGTAAAAATTCTGTCATTTTTGTTCATTAATATACACCTTAATGACATTTTTTTCTACTTACATATCTAAGAAAAGACTTATTTTTGATTTGAAAATAAAAACACCGACATACCATGAAAAAACTATTACTATTGCTTGTTACAGCAGTATGTTTCTCACAGACAGTCCAATCTCAAAGCGGATATGCGCTAAGTTTACCAGGAGGTTCGAGCGCTTCATCCACCAGTAGTCTGTCGGTTCCGGCATTAAATTCACTCATCAACAAATATCCTTTCACCGTAGAAATGTGGGTAAAACCTACCGCTTGGGTTTCATACGGAGGATTTTTTGTAGATCGCTCGGGCAATATCAACAGTGTTCAATATGACAATGTATCTACCGGCTACTTACGAAGTGATTTCAATGCAAATGCCCGGTTTATTTCTTCTTTGAATACAGCATTTCCGGCTTCAGGAGTATGGAATCATCTTTCGTTTATCGTTCGTTCCGATTCAGTTATCGTTGAACTTAACGGTATCTATTATAAAGCATTAAATACATCCACATCGTGGAATTCAAGTTTCTTTAGTAACGTATCTTACGTTGGTAGTGACCCGGCAGTAGCCGGCAGAAACGTTGCCGGACTATTTGACGAAGTTCGATTTTGGAACGTGGCGAGGACTCCGGCACAGATTGAAGCGACAAAAAGCACTACGCTCTCTGGAGGTGAAGCCGGATTAGTAACCTACTATAATTTTGACAATCAAAATGCAAATGATTTAACCTCCAATGCAAAAAATGCAACGGTAAATGGTGGTAATTACAGCTATATCACACTACCGACAAAAGATGCCACCCTTGCTTCCATTAATGTATCAAACGGTGTATTGGATAAAGATTTCAATGCTACCGTTACAAATTATAATGCATTGGTTCCACCATCAAGTTCATCCGTTACGGTAACAGGTACAGTTTCTCAGTCGGCAGCCTCTATCTCTAACAATGCTTCGGTCATTAGTGCAACTACGCCTTCCACCATTTTGACGTGCACCTCCAGCGATGGTAGTACAACTAAAAACTATACGGTAAACTTCGCTCCCACCACATTCGATTATTGGGATGGAAACGGAATCACCGGCAATCGCTCGTACCCGAACTTATGGGGATGGAGCTGTTCCAATACTACCACGTGTTGGAGTTTGGCAAACTCATCCGGTACCGCTTGTCGCTACAATGATGTTACCTCCGGGTGGACTTTTAATGGTAATAGCTGGACAGGAAGAGATTTGTACATCCGCTGGGATGGTTCAGGTGCTACCACTACCTCATCGGTATTTAGTTATCCGCTATCACTCGAAGCCTGCCAAACTTACAACCTAATGTTTAAGTATGCTTGGGCTAACAATGCAACAGTTCCCACATGGACTACCGGTATCTCTTCCGACCCGAATGGAGCTTCGCCCATAATAACAAAAGATTTTGTCTGCTCCGCCACCAAACAGTTGTTCTTGGAAGGCACGATTACGTTCAGTGTACCAACTTCGGGAATATATTACTTTACCATCGGAGCAAATACAGCTGCCTTATGTGCTATTGCCGATCTTTCTGTTACCAAAGAAACAACAAAGACGTTGAGTGTTTCCGAAACCGCATTAGCATTCAACGATGTGGACAAAACTCACACTTTCATTATCAATGGAAATGCGCTAACCGAAGCAGTTAGCATCACATCGCCCGCAGGAATTTCCGCAGCTCCTACTTCTGTTTCGGCAGCTGAAGCACAATGCGGCGCCACTATTACCGTCAATTACGACCAAGTGACTCCCATCACCGATCAGAGGATTATGGTTAGTAGCGGCGAGTTATCCAAAAACATCTCCGTAACAGCAACTTCAGGCGATGCCGACTGCTTTACCCCTTTGTACCCTGATAAAACGAATTTAATAAAAGATCCGTTTTTGAATAGCCTGAGTAACTATTCCGGTTGGGGAAGCACCTCATTGGATACATCAAATCCTTATTGTGGAAAATATTGTGGAATGATAACCACATCGGGTTCGATAGATCAAAGTTTAGCTCTTAAAACATATACCAAATACCGGATGCGCGCAATGGTGAAAACTATCGGTGGTACATTCCAACTGGGCATTGCAAAATATGACGGCGCCAGTCAAGACATTAACCAGGTAGTTGATACTCAGGGAGAGTGGAAAGCGGTTGATTTAACTTTCAAAACCGGCTCAAATATTTCAGGAACCCTTACTTTCTTCAACAATTATCAAAAAACCGGCACCACAGGTTATATCGACAACTGGGAATTGTACGAAATAGGTGAGGTAAATGGCATTGATATCGAAATATCCAACAACCAAATTCCGGAAGCAACGCTAAAATCTACCATCCGTGAGATGCTGGCAAAACATCTTCCGTATGCTGAAGGACAATTCAACTCAGGAGGTTATTTTGGTAATGGACAGAGTGTAGAGCACGGAGCGCGCACCAATGCCGACTATGCGTTGATATATTCATTTATATATAAAAAATGTCAGGATCAAACTCTTCCCAATGGTTTAACCTTTGAAACTATCAAACAACATGTGCTAAGTGCCATTCGATATTCATACAACACACACACAGCTAACAAGGTAAAATATTGCACCGACAGCAAATACTGGGGATTAGTATGGGAATCTTCGATGTGGTGTACTTCCACTGCTTATGCCGCTTGGATGATGTGGAACGAGTTAACCGCGACCGATAAAGCTGCCGTAAAAACAATGGTAACAGCCGAAGCCAACTACAAGCTATCTACAACCATTCCTACACAGATAAATTCAGACACAAAAGCCGAAGAAAACGGTTGGGACACCAACATTCTGGCTATCGCTGCCGCTATGTTTCCCGAAGAAAAAAATGCCGAAGCGTGGACTTATCGCTGTAAACAGTTTGCAGCCAACACGTATAGCGTAGCTTCGGACTTATACAATTATAATGTAGAAGATGGAATATACGTTCGTGATTGGTATATTGGCGCAAATTTATTCCCCGATTATGCTCTCGAAAATCACAATTTCTTCCATACATCTTATTTAAATATCCCAATACAGGAAATGTCGGAATCGTTATTGGCTTACAAAGCTGTTCAAAATCAATTTTCACCGGCATTTGAAATTCCGCAAACATTAAAACACAACGTAAAAAACGTTTGGAATTCAATGTTGAAAGAATTTATTATGGCTGATGGCATTTTAGCGATGCCTAATGGAAACGATTGGTCAATGTATATTTACGATGAATTGGGAACATATTCGGCATTAGCTTGTATTTATCGCGATCCGGATGCGCTTATGCTCGAAAGCTTAGTACTTCAATACGCTAAATATCGTCAATCAACTACTTCAGACGGTTCATTTCTGCTAAATCCCGATGTTGCCGAACGCCGTATGGCAGTTACCGGGCGCAGATTGGTGTTCGCCCATTTATACCACGATTATTTTTCTACCGCAGATATTACGGCTACAAAATGGAGCGATTACAGCAAAAATCACGAACTTACCAAGTACTTACCTTACAGTGGAATTATTCGTAGTAACAACGATGACCGCTATGTTACTTTTTCATGGTTTCAGTCTGCTGATGGTTCCAGTTATAAATCATATATGGGAATGGCTTCGCCAAACAATGCAAACAACAGCAACATCATCTTCCCATTAAAAGCTTCCAATACAGGAAACTTTACAGGTTATACCGATATTTCGGGAAAAACGAGAAACGCCTCGTTTGTAGCAAGTACGTACACTATGTTCCCTAAAAGCTTTTCAACAACAGGAAAACTCAATATCAATGATAACAGCGCGGCGCAGTATATATCCTACTACGCTACACCCGGAAATGCCGTTATTTATATCGACGAACACGTAGGAAATACCTCCGGTAGTGTTACTAAAGAAGGAGGATTATTGCTGGGAATAACCACAGATATTCTTACTAAACTCAAACGAACTTTGTTTTACGACGGAGGGTCGGTTGTTACCGATGGTTCCTCATTAGTTACTTTACCCGGTAGCTGGGCAAACGTTGACAATCTGTACGGGTTAGTATATAATGGCGGAAGCGGTATTGCTTTTGGAGAAAAAGAATTAATCACGTCAGTATATGTTTCCAAACTATACGGTTCGTACTTTACAGGTTCCAAATCATTTATATCCGGAAATTCCTTTAGCTCCCGTTCCATGATTGCTTATCCCGGAATAAACAGCGCTACTACTCAAGCATTATCAACCAAAGCTCAATATCCTACGGTAGCTAACGGATGGAAAGCTGTTGCCGCCGAAGATCCGAATGGAAAACGATACTTATTGATGTCTAATTTCCGCGCATTGGTAAACTCAGACCTTACATTAAGTTACGCGCAAGGTGCACCGGTTTTTGACAGAGTAACCACCGTTACAAATAATTCCGGAACAGCCACTTTTAATTGCACAACTAACACATCGGCTCCGCAGGAGTTATACTGTTTTGTACAAAGTACGGCTTTACCACTAAAAGCCGTTCAGGGAGATTCTCCTTATAGTGTATATGTAAAAAATGAAAATCCATCCGACATTCAAACAACAATAAGCATTTGGAACAATGGTAGTTATGCTACAAACAATGCTACTGTAAAACCAAACGAATGCTTGTATTTCAGTGTTTCAAATAATGTTATTGTCTCGCAGGCAGCAATTTTCCCTGCAGGATACCGTAATATATCTCGTGGTAAACATATAGTTGCAGACGATCAGTGGGCAGAACATTTTCCCTTTGCTATGATTGACGATGATGACAACACGTATTATCAATCGTTGATTTTGCCTACTACCGCCACTCCCGAAAATATTACCATTCGGTTATCGGCTAATTACGCTTGCAACAAGTTAATTATAAAATCAGTTGATGGCATTGGACCGAAAGACATTGCCATTCAAACCTCTGCCGATGATTCGAGCTTCACAACTGTTACTTCTGCAAGTTTACAAAACAGTACCGAATCACAAGAAATCAGTTTTACTGAAACTGATGCGAAATTTGTACGAATTAGAATAAACTCATCTTATGGTACCGATAATGTAGGAGTAACTTCGGTACAGCTTTTCGGATATCCAGAATAAATAACACTCAAATACGCAAAACAATGAAAAAACATATTATTCTGACACTATTTTTTATCGGATGGTTGGGCATAAAGGCTCAAATCCCTGATGCAGATATGATACAGGTTACCGGCAGTTCTTTTTTGATGGGTAATGGAACATACACAAGAGAATCGCCAACCAGAGTGGTAGCCATCAGTACATTTTATATGAGCAAAAATGTAGTAACCAATGTACAGTTTGCTACATTTCTAAATGCTTATGGAAGCACTACGGTGCTGGAAGGAGATAATGCGGGAAAACCTCTTTTCAAAGAAGACTTATGGGGAATTGTAAAAAACAATAATTCGTGGCAACCTGCAACCGGTTACGAAAACTTTCCTGCGATAAAAATTACCTGGTACGGCGCTAATGCCTACTGCAAATGGGCAGGTGGCAGGTTACCGACCGAAGCAGAATGGGAGTATGCGGCAAAAGGAGGAATCAATAAAAACACTTATACGTATAGTGGTAGTAGCACCGCATCAACTGTTGCTTGGTTTTACGATAACTCGGGACACATCAACCATCAGATAGGAACAAAGACTGCCAACAGTATCGGGTTATTTGATATGAGTGGAAATGTGTACGAATGGTGCTCTGACTGGTTTGGGCGCTATGGAGATATACTTACTGCCACAACTGATCCTGTCGGTCCGGACAAAGGTGTGTCAAAAGTGATTCGTGGGGGCTACCGATCGTTAGGGTCAACCGATCTGCACCTGACACATCGTGAAAGTATTTCGCCGGACGAATGTTACAATTTTGTTGGATTCCGTTTGGTAAAAACATCATTAACATCGGTAGAACAACTAAAGGACAATGAAGTGAGAATTTTTCCGAATCCGGCAAAGAACTACATTCATATCGAGACGAAAGGAACCATCAAAAGCATAGAAATAATAAATAGTACCGGAAGCGTTGTAAATACTTCCTATGGAAATGTGAATGTACTGGCGGTAGATAATCTGACTAACGGCACATACATTGTTAAATTAAAAAACACATTCGATGAATATTTTATCACAAAACTTATGATAGAAAAATGAGTTGACGCAAAACTCTGTCCGAAAGGATTATTTATACAATAAAAAAATACAAGGACGTTTATTCAAATCCGGTTTTTGCGATTTCCACGCAGAGACCGGTTTTGTTTTTATATATTCTGATTCTAATGTAATATCAACGGCAATACACAGTTTTGTGTTAGCCTGACAAGAAGTCAAGATATCATCAAGCATTTTCATATTACGATAGGGCGTTTCTATAAAAATCTGCGTTTGATGCTCCGAATAAATACGGCTCTCCATTCTCTTCAATGCTTTGATTCGATCGGCTTGTGACACCGGCAAATAACCGAGAAAGGCAAAACTCTGTCCGTTAAACCCGGAAGCCATCAACGAAAGTAAAATAGAAGACGGACCAACAAGAGGAACCACGTTGAGATGCTGCTGTTGCGCTAACGCTACAACGTCAGCGCCGGGATCGGCAATAGCCGGACAACCGGCTTCTGAAATAATTCCCATATCGTGTCCTGCTTGCAATGGTTGCAGAAACGACGAGACTTCCTGTAAATTGGTATGCTGATTCAGAGTGAAAAAAGTCAACTCATCAATGTTAATTTCTTTGCTTATTTTTTTCAAGAATCGTCTTGCCGTGCGAATATCTTCGACTATAAAATGCTTGATTGAAGATACTATTTCGGCATTGTGAGCCGGTAGAATTCTATCTAAGTCCGTATCACCGAGCGATGTAGGAATCAGATAAAGCGCTCCAAAAGTCTTTTTTGAGGTGTATTTTTTTTCTGATGAAATATGTATTGTATCAGCTGACATAGAAGGAATAAAATATTGGTCTATTGTATTTGTTTGTTAAGACTTTCCAGTTCTTCGCTCAAAATCTCCCACTCATACATTTTTTGTTCGAGTTCCCGTTGTCTCTTTTGCAAAAGCATAATAAAATCTGCATCAGACGCTTTTTCGGGGTTATTGAGTTGATTTTGCATCGCTGCAATCTCCGTCTCAAGCACCGAAACAGTATTTTCTGCGTCTTCTACCGCTTTCTCGGTTTTTCTTATTTTTTTATTAAACTCTTTTCGAGCTTCGTATGCTTCCTTACCACCCGATGAGGAAATTGTGAACGGTTTTTCTTCGGTACTCTCATCAGTCGTTTTTGCATTTCTTGCCACACCGCTTTGAAGAGATTGCCCTGCTTCCAATTCACGCAAACTATCCATTTTCTTATGTTGAAGAAACTCATAAATACCTCCTAAATGTTCGCGAACTTTCTTGTTGCCAAATTCATATACTTTGGTCACTAAGCCGTCTAAAAATTCGCGATCGTGCGACACTATAATAGCTGTGCCGTCATACACTTTCAAGGCTTCCTTCAACACTTCTTTTGAACGCATATCAAGATGATTAGTAGGTTCATCAAGAATAAGCAAATTTACCGGTTCAAGTAACAACCGTATCATTGCCAATCGGCTTCGTTCACCTCCTGAAAGTACTTTTACCTTTTTTTCAGATGCTTCGCCACCAAACATAAAGGCGCCTAAAATATCACGTATCTTCGTTCGAATATCACCTACCGCCACATTATCAATGGTTTGAAAAACGGTTAACTTTTCATCCAACAACGATGCTTGGTTCTGGGCAAAATAGCCAATCTTCACATTATGACCCAATTTTAGTTTCCCGGTATGCTGAATTTCGTCCATTATACATTTTACCAGTGTCGTTTTCCCTTCTCCGTTTTTTCCGACAAAAGACACCTTTTCGCCTCGGTTAATGATTAGTCCGATGTTGTCCAATATCAAATGATTTCCGTAAGCTTTCGACAGATTTTCCACTTCTACAGGGATGATTCCGGATCTGGGCGCCGGTGGAAACTTTAGCCGCAAACTTGAATTATCTTCTAAGTCCACTTCCAAGCGTTCTAATTTTTCCAATTGCTTGATGCGTGATTGTACCTGAACGGCTTTGGTTGCCTTATAACGGAATCTTTCGATAAAGTCTTCCGTATCCTGAATCATCTTTTGTTGATTCTCATAAGCGCGAATTTGTTGTTCGCGGCGCTCTTTACGAA
Organism: Paludibacteraceae bacterium; assembly: GCA_049840795.1. Classification (GTDB taxonomy): domain Bacteria; phylum Bacteroidota; class Bacteroidia; order Bacteroidales; family Paludibacteraceae; genus UPXZ01. The sequence continues at coordinate 142,155 of JASGJK010000048.1, read as the reverse complement.
GCTCTACGTATTTGGAGTAATTGACACCATAATCGTATATTTTGCCCAGTGATATTTCTATCGTTCGGTTGGTCACATTATCAATAAACGCCTTGTCGTGCGAAACAAGTACCACCGCACCGGAAGAAGCGATCAAGAAATTTTCTAACCATTGAATGGATTCTATGTCCAAATGATTGGTGGGTTCATCAAGCAACAAAACATCAGGACGCTGAAGCAAAATTTTTGCCAACTCAATACGCATACGCCAGCCACCGCTGAATTCGGCACATTGCCGGTTAAAGTCATCTCTCACAAAGCCCAATCCTAACAACGTTTTTTCAATCTCTGCCTGAAAATTTCCCGAGTTGATGATTTGTAGGTGTTCGTTGTTATGTGTTAGTTTGTCTATAATTTTATGATACTCTTCGCTATCGTAATCGGTTCTGTCAGAAAGTTCTTGAGTCTGTTTGTCAATTTCGATTTGTAGCCTTGTGATATGTTCAAATGCTTTCTCTGTTTCTTGCAGCACAGTTGTTCCATCATTATGAATCATATGTTGCGGAAGGTATCCGATAGTTAAACCGGAAGGAATGGAGATATTACCGCTTGTGGGCGATTGTTTGCCGGCAATAAGTTTCAACAGCGTTGTTTTCCCTGCGCCATTTTTTCCGACAAGCGCTATTTTATCTTTTGTATTTATTAAAAAACCGATCGTATCAAATAGCGGAGTGCCACCAAACTCTACGGTGAGCTGTTCGATGGAAATCATAGTTTCTCATTTTTTTGTTCAGCCTCTTTTTTGTTTTTTTTATTGATCAGGTTCCAAAGAAGTAATGTTAAAGAGATGGCAATTACGGCATCTATCAGAAGAATTAAATATACAGGAAGATTTCTTGTTAGTAACGCTATGATTATAAGTACAACAGTAATAAACATCAACAAAAATGAAACTTCACGATGCTTCAGACCCAAACCAAGCAAAAGGTGGTGGATATGATTTCTGTCAGCCGAGAAAGGTGAACGACCTTTTTTTAATCGTGTGATTACAACCCTCAGTGTATCAAACAGAGGCACCAACAAGACAGTAAGCACCACGGCAACAGCCGAATATGTTCTAAGAGACTCAGGAACTTCTCCTTTAGCATTTAATTCACAAAAAGACAAGATATACAAAAACATCATATATCCAAGTAGCAACGATCCGGAGTCGCCCATAAAAATTTTGTTTCTGTGGCTAAATACGTTATAATAAAAGAATACTGACAATGAACCAACCATAGCAAAAGCCGATATGGATAAGTCCTGATTTCCGGTCAGATGAAAATAAATACCAAAAAATAACGAATATAAAATACCCAATCCGGAGGCTAATCCATCTACACCATCAATTAAATTAAGCGCGTTTACAACAAGTACAAAAACAAAAAATGTAAGTAAGTAGCTGATAATTAAAGGAAACTCATAAACGCCCCAAAAGCCGGCGAGAGTTGTAAAACGCAGATTACCTCCCACTATAAGAAAAAAGCCGGCTAACAATTGACCTAATAACTTCCAACTCACCTTCAGTTCCATTAAGTCATCAATAAAGCCAACAATCAATATTATGGCTAATCCCAATAAAATAAATTGCATTTCAGAGAATAAGTTGAAAGAGAAGAAAAACACTGTCAACAGAAAAGAGACAAAGATATTGATACCGCCGATGTTCGGAATATCTCCATTATGTGATGTTCTTTTATTGGGGCTAACAACAAAATTATGCTTTTTTGCGATTTCGATGACAATAGGCATAAAAAGATAGCCAATTACAAATGACACAAAAAATATTAAAATAAGGATATTTCTCAAAAAAATGTAATATAAAATTCATTTCTGTAACTCGTTTTTAACATCTAAACTCTCATATTCAGAGTTATTACTAATAAATTCAGGAACGATTGATTTCATCTTTGAAACCGTTAAATAAACCTTTCCTAAATAACTATATCGTATTAATTCTTCAATCTGTGTAGTAACCTCATCATAATCGTACTCTCGCACTTTAGCCACCATAATTTTCGGATGGTAAGTCTTTTGAGTTATTTCTTTGGTATTTAAAAGCTCTTCATATAACTTCTCACCAGGACGTAATCCGGTAAATTTAATATGTATATCCACATCCGGCACGTACCCCGCCAACCGTATCATCTTGCGAGCTAAATCTAATATCTTTACAGGTTGTCCCATATCGAATATATATATTTCTCCGCCTTCGCCCATCGTACCGGCTTCAAGTACAAGTAAACATGCCTCCGGAATGGTCATAAAATAACGTATAATCTCAGGATGGGTCACCGTTACCGGACCTCCGTTTTCTATTTGGTGTTTGAAAAACGGTATCACAGAACCATTTGAACCAAGCACATTACCAAATCGGGTAGTGATAAATCGCGTACATTTATCGTCCTTTTTCTCTATATTTTTATTTAAAGATTGAACATATATTTCGGCTATACGCTTAGAGGCACCCATAATATTGGTAGGGTTCACCGCTTTATCGGTAGAAACCATTACAAAACGAGAAACGTTATATTTCACAGCCAAATCAGCCACATTTTTCGTTCCCAATACATTAACCTGAATACTTTCGGTGGGATTATCTTCCATCAGCGGTACGTGCTTATATGCCGCAGCGTGAAAAACAATATCCGGTCTGTATAACGACATCATAGTGTCCATTCTGTCAATATTCCTAACATCGGCTAAAAAAGCGCTGAATGTTTGCTGGGGATAGTTTTCTCTCAATCTCAGCGTGAGTTCGTGCATCGGCGTTTCAGCTTGATCAACCAGTACAATCATTCGTGGTTTGAAAGTAACTAATTGTCTCACAATTTCACTACCGATAGAACCTGCTGCGCCCGTTATGAGTATCACTTTATCTTTAATTTCTTTCGAGATATTCTCCGTAGATATAACGATCTGAGGTCTATCTAACAGATCCTCTATTTGTACAGACTTAATTTGCCTTAAAGATGGCATATCGTGCTTATCCCAAATACTTACGGGTGGAGCAACCAACACTGACAGCCCATAATTAATGAATAGATCTAATTCTTTTTGAACATCAGCCGATTCCATTTTGAAAGGCGATACGATGATTGCTTTTGCTTTTCGCGAAATAACTTCTTTTACATTTCTATCCGTTAACTCATACACCTTCACACCCATTAAAACTCGCTGACTGGCAACTTTATCCATATCGACAAATCCAACTAATTTATATTTCAACCTATCACTGGTTCTCAGCATTTTTGCTATAGATATTCCTGCCGACTTAGTACCATAAATCATCACCGGCATCACATCGCCAACATTCATAGCTATCAACTCAAATGCTGTTTTTACAGTTAGCCTTATCATAAACAAAAGAAAAAAGGCAATTACACCGTAAAAAATTAAAGATATAAAATAAAACACGTAAACATCAAATAACCAAAAAGTTATCAAGTTAACGAGCACACACAGACCAACTACCGAAAAAACAGCGAAAAACAGTTTAATGGCATCAACAAAACCCGAGTATCGCAAAATTCCGGAATAGGTATGAAATATCCAGAAGAATAATATTTGTACCGATACAAGCAAGGTCATTCTCAACCAAAAGTTGTTGATTATTATCGGATTAGTCAAATCGTTTGCCGAACGACTCACCAATAAGTATGACAACGTATATGAAAATACACAAACAATAATATCTCCTATAAAAACAACCCATCTCGGCAGATATGCTAAAGAGGTGAAATGAGAAAAGATATCAGATGTTTTAATTGGCTGCCAAAGATTTTTCATACCTCGTAAAAATTCTTTATCCTTTAAATAAAAATAGGGCACAAAAGTAATAATTAAATAAAACAATTTTTACTTTTTTGTGTTTTTTTTATCAAAACATAAAAACAAACGCTTTAATACACCTTTTTTATTTATTTTGTTTTTAAGTACACAAATAAAAAAGTAACTTTGCAACTGAAATAATTAATGCTTCATATTTTCAGAAACATGAAATTTACAAAAATGCACGGAACCGGTAACGATTACATTTACGTAAACGGTTTTGAAGAAAAGATCGAAAATCCGGTTGAATTTGCACTAAAATACAGCGACAGACATAAAGGAATAGGCTCTGATGGCTTGGTAATAATACACCCATCCGAAACTTGTGACTTCAGAATGCAGATGCTCAATGCCGATGGCTCTGAAGCAGAAATGTGCGGCAATGCTTCTCGCTGTATCGGGAAATATGTTTATGACAATGGTCTCACAACCAAAAAAGAGATTACACTTGAAACATTAGCCGGTGTCAAAACCCTCAAACTGTTTACCAATGACAACGATAAGGTCGAAAAGGTAACAGTAGATATGGGAGAACCTATTTTAGATGCTAAAATGATACCCACTACTTTTGAAATGTCGCCCGTTGTAAAACAGCTAACTTCCTTTGGTCAACAGACTGCATATGAACTCACGTGCGTATCGATGGGAAATCCTCACGCGGTAATATTTGTAGAGGATGTCTTAAGTCTTGATTTACCCAAAATAGGTCCGGTGATAGAAAACTCCTCCTACTTTCCTCGTAGAACAAACACTGAGTTTGTAGAAAAAGTGTCGAATAGTCGTTTAAAGATGCGTGTTTGGGAAAGAGGTTCCGGTGAAACAATGGCTTGCGGTACAGGCGCTTGTGCAACCGTAGTTGCTGCTGTACTGAATGGCGTATCCGAAAGAAAAACAACCGTTGAACTCTTAGGAGGTGACTTGCAAATCGAATGGAATGCAGAAAACAATCACGTATATCTTACGGGTGAAGCTATAACCGTTTTCGAAGGAACAATATAATTTGACGTTGGCACAAGAAAATCAATGAGTTAGTCTCTCGTTGTCTTTTACTCATATTAACTAAAGAAACAACCATTTAAACTTGTTTCTTATTTTTAATAAGTAAGTGTTCATAATTAATCGCCAACACACGTATATGTAAGATTATAAAAATCAATAACATACAAATTAAATATATTAAACCAATTCTGTTCAGCTACTTACAGTTAAACTTTATACTAATTTAATAAAAGCGCTCTGCAAAAACTCTCCTTTTAGGGTTAGGGCAAACTAAAATATGATTACAATTAACGAGAACTTTATCAAGATTCCTGAAACGTATCTTTTTTCGGAAATAGCAAGACGTGTGAATCAACACAAAACGGAAAACCCATCTGCAGAAATTATTCGTATGGGTATAGGCGATGTTACTCTTCCGCTTCCTGAGGCTTCTATTCAAGCCATCGTCAAAGCAGCCGATGAGCAACGTTACAGCGAAACTTTTCGTGGATACGGTCCGGAACAGGGTTATGATTTCTTGCGAAATACCATTGTTGAAAATGATTACAAATTTCGGAACATCGATATACAACCGGATGAAATTTTTGTTAGTGATGGCGCCAAAAGCGATACAGGAAATATCGGCGATATTTTTGATATAAGCAACAAAGTTGCCATCACCGATCCGAGCTATCCGGTATATATTGACACCAATGCTATGGCTGGACGCGCCGGCGAACCTACTCAAAGCGGACAATGGGGAAATATCATTTATTTGCCTTGTAACGAAGAAAACGGCTTTATCCCGCAATTACCTACTGAAAAAGCAAATATAATCTATTTGTGCTACCCCAACAACCCGACCGGAACAACACTTACCAAAGAACAACTTTCGGTATGGGTACGTTATGCGAAAGAAAATAACGCCGTAATCCTTTTTGATGCTGCTTACGAAGCCTATATCAGCGAAAAAGATGTACCACACAGCATATACGAAATTGAAGGCGCGAAAGAAGTAGCCATCGAATTTCGTAGTTTCTCAAAAACTGCCGGATTCACCGGAACACGCTGTGGCTATACCGTAATACCTAAAACGCTATTTGCATTTACAAAAAGCGGCGAAAAAGTGCCACTAAATAAATTGTGGCTGCGTAGACAAACCACCAAATTCAACGGAACACCATATATTATACAGCGCGCAGCGGAAGCTACATACAGCGAAGAAGGCAAAAAACAAGTTAAAGCGCTTGTGCAATATTATATGCAAAACGCCGAAATTATCCGCGCATCGCTCCAAAAAGACGGATTAAAAGTCTTCGGAGGAGTGAATGCACCTTATATTTGGACAAAAACACCCGATGGAAAATCAAGTTGGGGATATTTTGACTATTTGTTGAAAGAAAAAAATATCGTTTGTACTCCGGGTGCCGGTTTTGGACCAAGCGGAGAAGGATTTGTTCGTTTTTCAGCTTTTGGTAACAGAGAAAAAACAATAGAAGCGATGAAACGATTGGAAAAATAACACAAGAATTACATAAAAAGTGTGCTCTTTAAGTGTCGAAGTAACTTTCGACACTTTTTTTTGCAATAAAATTCAATTTAATTACAGAAAAAACACACTAAAACACACTTTTTTATGCTTTACAACATAAAAACTGTCAAACATTCTTCTTAAAACTCCCCTTCACACAAATCATAATATGTCACTTTGAATAAAAAACCTTGATTTTTAAATCATTTTGCAATATTTTCAAAACACCGTGTAAATTTTTGCACAATTTTATTTTATTTTGAAAACATTATGATTATCTTTGCGAAGTATTCATATCACTTTGTCAGATTCACACAAAATAAACTACCATAATGATACTTTTAAAATTATTTATTATATCACTATTTATTCACTAATAAAATAATTAAGTATGAAAAAAGCTAAAATTTTCGTAGTCGCATTTATCGCACTGTTAGCGGCATCAAACACAAAAGCGCAAGAATTTTCCGTAAATACTGACATTGTCAGCTCTTACGTTTGGCGTGGTAGTCTATTTTCCGGTCCTTCTATTCAGCCTACTTTAAACTTTTCTACGGGTGGCTTCTCTGTTGGTTCATGGGGATCAGCCGGATTTGACGAATTTCTTGAAATGGACTTATATGCAAAATATGCTTTTAATTTTGGGTTAACCGTCGGTCTCACCGACTACTATTACCCCAAAGGACTTCTGCGTGCTGACGACACCGGACACAAATACTTTGATTACAGCAAAGAAACTGGCGCACACGGATTTGAAGCGAATCTAGGCTACACCATCAAAGGGCTTTCACTTAGCGCCAACTATATGATTAATGAAGCGGGCGGCGCCGCAACTGTCGGAGGTGACAAATATTTTGAAGCCAGTTACGCTTTCAAAAAATTCACATTGTTTGCTGGCGCAGGTGATGGATGGCACACTCCAGATGGCGAATTTGCCGTAGTGAACGTAGGTATCAGCGCTTCAAAAGATATAAAAATTACCGATTCATTTTCTATTCCTTTCAAAGTAAGCGCCATCGTAAACCCTAAAACCGAGCAATTTTTCTTAGTGGGAGGAATCACATTTTAAATAAAAAATATCAAAATATCAAAAATGAATTAATATGAAAAAAATTGAGGCAATTGTCAGAAAATCAAAATTTGAAGATGTTAAACAAGCATTGTACGATGCCGGCATCGATTGGTTTTCCTATTGGGATATTACAGGTCTTGGAAAAAGCACCGAAGAACAAGTCGTACGCGGTCAGGTTTTTAAATCCGGTTACATCCAAAGAAGACTTATCTCCATTGTTGTACGCGATGTGAATTTAGAAAAAACCATAAAGGCTATTTTAGAGTCAGCCCGAACAGGCGAAACCGGCGATGGTAAAGTTTTTGTTTATGATATAGAAGAAACGTATCGAATCAGAACAGGAGAATCAGGACCTGAAGCTTTATACATTAAAGAGTAATTAATCCCAATAAAATTAGTAACAAAAATGAAAAAATATATAACATTAGCCAGTTTATTGGCATTATTCAGCACGTCACTTTTTGCTCAAGACGCTACGCCACAACTCGATTCGGGAAGCACCGCTTGGATGATTGTTGCTACCGCATTTGTTCTTATGATGACTATACCCGGACTTGCACTGTTTTACGGAGGATTGGTTCGTCGTAAAAATGTACTTAGCGTATTTATGCAATGCTTTATATTAGTCAGTGTATTAAGTCTCGAATGGGTTATTATAGGTTATAGCTTAGCATTCGGAAGCTCCGAAGGATTTCTCAAACCTTTTGTAGGAGGATTTGGATACGCTTTTTTAAATGGTATAGGCATCAACAATATAGAAGCCACAGGCATTCCAACCATACTTTTTGTTTTGTTTCAGGGTATGTTTGCCGTTATCACTCCTGCGCTTATCATCGGGGCATTTGCCGAACGTATTAAATTCTCAGGATTCTTACTTTTCAGTGTTCTTTGGGCGCTCTTTATCTATAACCCACTGGCACATTGGGTTTGGTCTGCCGATGGTTGGTTGTTCAAAATGGGTGCATTAGACTTTGCAGGAGGAACCGTTGTACATATTAACGCCGGTATTGCCGCCTTGGTAATGGCCATCTTACTTGGTAAACGCCGCGATTACAAAGGACACGCACTTCCACCTCACAATATTCCATTTGTAGCAATGGGAGCTGCTCTACTGTGGATCGGATGGTTCGGTTTCAATGCCGGTAGCGGATTAGCTGCAAACGGCTTGGCTGCAAATGCTTTCCTTGTAACACACATTGCTACAGCAACCGCTGCATTTGTTTGGGCTGTTTTAGAATGGATTATCGGTAAAAAACCGACTGTAGTAGGCATTTCTACCGGAGCTGTTGCCGGATTAGTTGCCATCACTCCCGCTTCCGGATCTGTCAATTTGGTTGGTGCGATAGCAATAGGTGTTACAGTTGCTTTAATATGCTTCTTTATGGTTGCATTTGTGAAAGTAAAACTTGGTTATGACGATTCACTCGATGCTTTTGGCGTACACGGAGTAGGTGGTATAATCGGAGCTATTTTAACTGGAGTGTTCGCTACCAGCGCTGTAACGGGAGGAGCAGAAGGTGGTTGGCATCAATTTGGGGTTCAGTTTATCTCAGTGGTAGCCACCATTGCATATTCCGGTATAGGAACAATCATATTATTCTTTATTGTGGACAAAACATTAGGTCTAAGAGCTCCCGATAATGACGAAGCCGTAGGCTTGGACGAAACCCAGTACGGCGAAACCGCCTACACAAGTTTTGATTAAAACAACATTGAATTTGAATATTAATGTAAAAATTTGTTGGCATATTTGCATAAATATGCCAACAAACTATTATATCAGGTTTGTTGTTATATACACAATATATATCAAACAGACAATTTACAGTTAATATATATTTCAAAATAAAAGCAAAAATACATTTTTTCTGAAATTTTGAATAATTATTAGGTTGTTACATAAAACTTTTGTATTTTTGCATTCAAATTACATATTTCAATCAATAACATATAAATAATCAAATCATTAATAATATAAACTTATGTCAAATTTAAGATTCAAAGCAGTTGAAGAAGCTTTCAAGAAAAAAGCGCTTCATGTAACTCCACCGAGCAAATTGGCTTCCGATTACTTCGGAAAATATGTTTTTAACAAAGCTGCCCAAAAAGAATATCTTTCGAAGGACACCGCAAAAGCCCTACAAAATGTTATTGAAAAAGGGGCAAAACTTGACATTTCGTTAGCAAATCAAGTAGCAGCCGGATTAAAAAACTGGTCGATTGAGCTGGGAGCAACACATTACACACACTGGTTTCAACCATTAACAGATGGTACTGCAGAAAAACATGATTCTTTTATTGATTACATCGGCGCACCCGGCGAAGGAATATCGAAGAATTTTCAGGAAAATTATTAGCGCAACAAGAGCCGGATGCTTCTTCGTTCCCAAGCGGTGGTATTCGAAGTACTTTTGAGGCTCGGGGCTACACAGCGTGGGATCCTTCATCTCCTGCATTTGTTATTGATGACACGCTTGTAATTCCTACGGTATTTATTTCTTACACCGGCGAAACGCTTGACCTCAAAGCACCTTTGCTTAAAGCATTGGGAGTTGTTGACAAAGCAGCAACAGCTGTTGCCAAATATTTTGATCCAAATGTAAAAAAAGTATATTCATATTTAGGTTGGGAACAAGAATACTTCTTAGTTGATGAAGGGTTATTTGCGGCACGTCCAGACCTTGCACTAACCGGGCGTACATTACTCGGTCACGAATCGGCTAAAAACCAACAAATGGAAGATCACTATTTCGGATCTGTTCCGAGTCGTGTTACCGAATTTATGAAAGATGTTGAATTTGAAGGATATAAATATGGAATTCCGTTGAAAACACGCCACAACGAAGTTGCTCCAAATCAGTTTGAGCTGGCACCTATCTTCGGAGAAACCAATCTATCAGTTGACCAAAACTTACTTGTAATGACCATCCTAAAAAGAGTTGCACGTCGTCACGGATTCCGTGTATTACTGCACGAAAAACCTTTTGCAGGCATCAACGGTTCGGGAAAGCACAACAACTGGTCGCTGGGAACCGATACAGGTGTAGGATTGTTAACTCCCGGAAAAACTCCGGACGAAAACCTTCAGTTCATAACATTCTTAGTAAACATTCTTATGGCTGTTTATAAGAACAACGCTCTATTGAAAGCTTCTATTTTTTCAGCACAAAATGCCCACCGTTTGGGAGCTAACGAAGCGCCTCCGGCAATTATTTCGGCTTTTTTGGGAACACAAATTTCAGCTGTTCTCGATAAACTTGAAAACAGCACCAGCGATGAGGCTATTGTACTTGACGAAAAGAAAAAATTAAGCCTCGGCATAGCTCATATTCCGGAAGTATTGCTTGATAATACCGATCGTAACCGTACTTCACCATTTGCATTCACAGGAAACCGTTTTGAGTTCCGTGCCGTAGGTTCTTCTGCAAATTGCTCATCGGCAATGACTGCATTGAACGCTGCCGTAGCTGCTCAGTTGATCGAATTCAAAGAAACCATTGATGCTAAAGTTGCTAAAGGCACATCGTTAGAATCCGCCATTTTTGAAGTTATCAAAGAATATATCAAAATATCCAAACCAATTCGCTTTGACGGTAACGGATACAGCGAAGAATGGAAAGTAGAAGCTGCAAAACGTGGTTTAGATTGCGAAACAAGCGCTCCTAAAAATGTAAAGCATACACTACCGAGCAAAGCATTGATTTGTTCAGCAAATTAGGTGTATTGACCGAAAAAGAATTGGAATCACGCAACGAAGTAAAATGGGAGACATACACCAAGTGGATCCAAATTGAAGCACGCGTACTCGGCGACCTTGTACTCAACCACATTATACCTGTGGCTACACGTTACCAAAGTTTATTGCTTGATAACGTTGCTAAAGTAAAAGCATTGTTCCCTGCTGAAAAAGCCGACACTATAAGCAAACTAAATGCACAATTGATCATTGAAATCAGTGAAAGAATTGCCGCAATTAAAAATGCTGTGGACGATATGGTTGATACCCGCCGTCAGCTTAACAAACTTGAACATGAGTATGACAAAGCTGTTGGTTATCACGATAAAGTGTTGACTTATTTCGATACAATCAGATACAACGTTGATAAACTTGAATTGATTGTTGACGATGAAATGTGGACGTTGCCTAAATATCGCGAATTGCTGTTTATCAGGTAATTAAATTTTATCATACAAAGCACGAACGGGTTTGAAGTGTCAAACCTGTTTTCTTGACCCCATTCGGTTATTCCGTAATGGGGTCAAAAAACAAAAATATGCACACTTAATTTTAACTAAGAAATGAAACGATTTTCAAATCATCGAATCTCAGATTTAGAACAAAAAACACTTTATTCTTTTAACAATGAGCACGATGCTTGCGGAGTAGGACTTGTTATAAATCTCAATGGAGATAAATCGCACAAGATTGTAGAAAAAGGGTTGCGTGTACTTGAAAATATGGTACACCGTGGAGCTGAAAGCGCCGATAACTCTACCGGCGATGGAGCAGGAATTTTAGTGCACATTCCGCACGAATTTATTTTGCTTCAAGGGATTGCCGTTCCATCCAAAGGAAAGTATGGAACAGGACTGGTATTTTTACCCAAAGACCCGAAAAAAGCCGAGTTATGCCTAAATATCATCAATGAAAAAGTATCCAAAGAAGGCTTAACGTTATTAGCCACCCGGGACGTTCCGGTAAATAATGGCATTTTAGGCGAAATTTCGCGCTCGAACGAACCGTTGATAAAACAGATTTTCGTTACGGCTCAAAATCCCGCACTTCATCAAGATGAATTGGAAATCAAATTATATATTGTTAGGAAAAAAATAGAAAAACTTATTTCGCAATCCAAACTTGCAGACGATAGAAGTTTCTACATTGTCAGTCTATCTTCTAAGCAGATGATTTACAAAGGGATGCTCACATCATTACAATTGCGAGAATACTATCCCGATTTAAGTAACCCTAATTTTACAAGCCGTATAGCTTTAGTACACTCCCGTTTCAGCACCAATACATTTCCAACGTGGGATTTGGCTCAGCCATTTCGTATGCTCGGACACAATGGTGAAATCAACACCATTCGCGGAAACAGACAATGGATGGAAAGTCGTGAAAGCGTACTGAAATCAGACGTTTTGGGCGACATTAAAGAACTATTCCCCATCGTGCAGGAAGGGATGAGCGACAGTGCTTCCTTAGACAATGTACTGGAATTTTTAGTTGTTTCGGGCAAATCGTTACCACACGCTATGGCGATGCTCGTTCCCGAAAGCTGGAACAATAAAAATCCGATTTCAGACGGAGTTAAAGCGTTTTACGAGTACCACAGCATGTTGATGGAACCGTGGGATGGACCCGCCACATTGCTTTTCAGCGACGGACACTACGCCGGCGGAATGCTCGACCGCAACGGACTTCGTCCGGCTCGCTACACCATCACTAACGATGGTTTTATGATTATAGCATCGGAAACCGAAACACGTGGATATTGCTCCTGAAAATATTAAATCTCGTGGAAGATTGAAACCCGGAAAAATGTTGATTGTAGATACAAAAACGGGACAAATTTTCTACGATAACGAATTAAAAGAAACATTAGCAAATGCTTTTCCATACAGAGAATGGTTGAATAAAAACTGTAGTAATTTAGACATTATCTCCTCGGGACGAAGCATTAGCAACGATATCAATAATTTCGAAAAACTTTTGGTGGCGTTTGGATATTCCACCGAAGATATAGAAAAATTAATTGTCCCAATGGGCGAAGAAGGTAAAGAGCCTATCTCGTCGATGGGGAGTGATACAAGATTGGCGGCTTTTTCAGATAAGCCACAGCGACTGTTCAATTACTTCCGTCAACAATTTGCTCAAGTAACCAACCCACCTATCGATCCTATTCGGGAAGAATTGGTAATGTCGCTTACAGGATATTTGGGAGCAATTCATCAAAATCCGCTCGGAAGTGTTCCCGAACTCTCGAAAATCGTAAAAATCAAAAGTCCTATTTTGACCAATACGCAATTCGATATTTTATTAAACTTACGTTACAAAGGCTTCTCTACCGCCGTATTACCTATGCTCTTCGATCCGAAAGGCGGTTCAAAAGGGTTGAAAAAAGCGGTGGATGAACTGTGTATAGCGGTGGAAAAGGCGGTAGATGAAGGTAAAAATTACATTGTATTGAGCGACAGAGGGGTGGATGAAAACCACGCTCCTATCCCATCGCTGTTGGCTGTTTCGGCTGTTCATCTTTACTTAGTGGACAAAAGAAAACGTATGCAGATAGATATTGTGGTCGAAAGCGCCGAACCGAGAGAAGTGATGCACTTCGCTTTATTATTCGGTTTTGGAGCCAACGCCATCAATCCTTATCTCTCGTTTGCCGTATTGAGTGATAAGGTTAAATCGGGAGATATTCAACTTGACTTTAACACTGCCAAGAAAAATTATATCAAAGCGGTAAATAAAGGACTCTTAAAGGTGCTCTCGAAGATGGGAAACTCTACCCTTCGCAGTTATCGCGGAGCACACATCTTTGAAGCCATCGGTATTTCGTCTAAGGTATTAAACGCTTACTTTAAGGGTATTTCTTCAAAAATTGAAGGAATCGACATTAATGACATTGCAAACGAAGTATTGATACCTCACAACGAAGCCTTTGCGCCAAGCAATGAACCCCTCAAGCTAAAAAACTTAGGGATTTATGCCTATCGCAACAACGGTGAACACCACGCTTGGAATCCTGAAACTATTTCACGCTTACAAATTGCAACCCGCACAGGAAGTTACGAAAAATATAAAGAGTATTCGTCAAGTGTAGACAACAAAGCTGAACCGGTTTTTATTCGCGATTTACTGGATTATAAACAAAATCCCATCGACATATCTGAAGTTGAACCGGTAGAGGCAATTATGAAACGATTCTGTACCGGCGCAATGTCTTATGGCTCCATTAGCCGCGAAGCGCATGAAGCAATGGCGATAGCTATGAACAAAATCGGCGGTAGAAGCAACACCGGTGAAGGAGGAGAAGATCCGGAACGTTACAAAAAACGTGACGATGGATTAAGCACCCGTTCTTCCATCAAACAAGTAGCTTCGGGACGATTTGGAGTAACTGCCGAATACCTTGTGAATGCCGACGAATTACAAATTAAGGTCGCGCAAGGGGCAAAACCGGGCGAAGGAGGACAATTACCGGGATACAAAGTGGACAAAATTATCGCAAAAACCCGTCACTCTATTCCCGGAATCTCATTAATTTCGCCACCACCGCATCACGACATTTACTCTATCGAAGACTTGGCACAATTGATTTTTGATTTAAAAAACATCAATCCAAACGCTATCGTGAGTGTCAAGTTGGTTTCTGAAAGCGGTGTTGGCACTATTGCTGCCGGTGTTGCCAAAGCAAAAGCCGATTTGATTTTAATCAGTGGCGCCGAAGGAGGTACGGGTGCAAGTCCATCAAGTTCGATAAACATGCCGGAATGCCTGTGGAAATTGGTTTAGCCGAAACGCAACAAACTTTACTTATCAATAACCTGAGAGGAAAAGTACGCTTGCAGGCTGACGGTCAACTCAAAACAGGAAGAGATATTATTATATCCACATTGCTTGGCGCCGAAGAATTTGGATTTGCTACGAGCGCGCTTATCGTATTAGGATGCGTTATGATGCGTAAATGCCACTTAAACACTTGTCCGGTGGGCGTTGCAACTCAAAATGAAGAATTGCGTAAACGATTTGTAGGCAGATACGAATATCTTGTGAATTTCTTCACCTTCCTGGCAGAAGAAACACGTGAACACTTGGCAAGTCTTGGTTTCAGGACATTGGACGAAGCTGTTGGGCGTACCGATTTATTGGTAAGAAAGCATTTTGAAAAATTCCCGAAAACAGAAAAAATCGATTTATCAAAAATCACATATCTGCCCAAAGAATCTCAGGAGTTTTCACTGAAAAAGAGCGTAGAACAAGAGCATAAGTTAGAGAATGTATTGGACAGAACATTGATTGAAAAAGCGCTTCCTGCATTAGACTTAGGAATAAAAACGGAATACAAAACTTCAATAAAAAACACCGACCGCACCACGGGAGCTATGCTATCCGGCGAAATAGCCAAACGATACGGTCAGGAAGGATTACCACACGATACGATAAACATCACCTTTGAAGGTTCTGCCGGACAAAGCTTTGGCGCTTTTGCCTCGCAAGGGATGACATTGCGACTTGAGGGAGACGCCAACGATTACTTAGGCAAAGGATTATCAGGTGGGAAAATCATCGTGACGCCTCAAAAAGGAAGCACATTCAAACCTGAAGACAATATCCTTTGTGGCAATACGCTACTCTACGGCGCCACTTCCGGCGAAGTTTATATTAATGGAGTCGTAGGCGAACGTTTCTGTGTGCGTAACTCCGGCGCTACCGCCATTGTGGAAGGAGCCGGCGATCACTGTTGTGAATATATGACCGGCGGGCGTACGGTAGTCTTAGGCCCCACCGGACGCAATTTCGCCGCCGGTATGAGTGGTGGAATGGCTTATGTTTATGACGAAAAAGGAGATTTTGACTACTATTGCAATATGGAAATGGTTGAACTTTCACTGATCGAAGACAGTACCGACAGCAAAGAATTATATGATTTAATCGCGTCGCATTTCAAACATACGAATAGTCCGCTGGCAAAACGAATGTTAGCCAACTGGAAAGAATATGTGACAAAATTTATCAAAGTAGTTCCTATTGAGTACAAGAAAGTACTCGAAGACGAAAAATCGGCTAAATTAGCACAACGAATCGCGCAAGTAGAAAGAGACTATTAACGAAGCCCCTTAAGATCTCCCCAAAGGGGGGGGGGACTTTGGGCAAAAAAGATTGTAAACATTATATCAATATTCAAAAGCCTTTCCTCTGGAGAGGTTGGAGGAAACAAATATGGGAAATCCAAAAGCATTTATGAATATTCCGCGAAAAGAAGCGGGATATCGTCCGGTTCTCGAGCGTATCTATGATTTCGGAGAAGTGGAACAAACTCTAAACAGAGAAGACCGCAAATTACAGGCATCGCGCTGTATGGATTGTGGCATTCCGTTTTGCCATTGGGCGTGTCCGCTGGGCAATAGAATGCCCGAATGGCAAGATTTAATTTATAAAGGAAAATGGAAAGAAGGCGTTGAAGTGCTCCATGAAACCAACAATTTTCCAGATTTTACAGGGCGTATTTGTCCGGCTCCTTGCGAAAAATCGTGTGTACTTGCGTTGAGTGAGGCGCCGGTAACCATCCGTGAAAACGAAGCTGCCGTTACCGAAGTAGCATTTATCGAAGGACTTATCAAAGCAAATCCTCCGAAAATACGTACCGGTAAAAAAGTGGCGGTAATAGGTTCGGGACCCGCGGGACTGGCTGCCGCCGACCAACTGAACAAGAAAGGACACACCGTTACCGTATTTGAAAAAGATGCAAGCGTTGGAGGATTATTACGCTACGGTATTCCTAATTTCAAACTAAACAAAAACATTATTGATCGCCGCATACGATTAATGGAAGAAGAAGGTGTTATATTCAAAACAAATACGGAAATAGGAAAAGATATTTCGGGGACGGAAATCGTCAAAAAGTTTGATGCCGTATGTATCGCTATCGGCGCCGGACAACCGCGCAATATTACACCTGCCGGACGTGACTTGAAAGGAATTTATTTTGCAATGGAATTTTTGGCACAGCAAAATCAAGTGATTATGGGCGAAAAAATCACCGCTTCAGAATCAATATCAGCCAAAGGGAAACATGTGTTGGTAATCGGTGGTGGTGATACCGGATCGGACTGTGTAGGCACATCGGTACGTCAAGGTGCAACAAAAATCACGCAAATAGAAATCTTACCGCAACCACCTGCTAAAAAAAATCCGGCAACTCCCTGCCCTACCCTTTCCCCAATGTTCTGAAAACCTCAAGCTCGCACGAAGAAGGATGCGAACGTATATGGTCACTCAACACACTCGAATTTAAAGGCAAAAATGGCAAGGTAACAGAGGTATTGGTAGAAGAAGTTGAATGGGTAAAAGATGATTTAGGAAAAATATCAATGATTTCTACCGGAAAACAGCGTACAATTAAAGCAGATTTAGTATTTTTGTCGCTCGGTTTCATTCACCCTGTCAAAGAAGGACTTCTGACCGAACTTAGCTTGGAATTAGATGCTCGCGGCAATGTTGCCGTCAACAAAGAATACCAAAGTAGCATAGCCAAAGTGTTTGCCACAGGTGATGCTACAATGGGAGCAAGTTTAGTGGTTAAAGCGATTGCGGACGGACGTAAGGTAGCCGAAAAAATAAATAATATGTTGGTGGGTTAATTCTTGAAACTAAAAAATTAGCCAAACCTTGTTAAATTGAAATTTTTAACCCAAAAATTAAATTGAATTATGTGTGGTATTGTATGTGCATTTGATATAAAAGAAAATGCCGGAGCGCTTTGTCCTCAAATCCTTAAAATGTCTAAAACCATCCGCCATCGCGGACCGGATTGGTCTGGTATTTTTGCAAGCGAGAAGGCTATTTTAGCACACGAACGCTTAGCGATAGTCGATCCCAAATCAGGTAAACAACCGCTGTACAGCAAAGATGGAAAACTTGTGCTTGCCGTAAACGGAGAAATTTATAATCATCGCGAAATACGTAAACGATACGAGGGTAAATACGAATTCCTGACACAATCGGACTGTGAAGTTATTTTAGCACTTTATCAGGACAAAAAAGAGAAATTCTTGGAAGATTTAAGCGGAATCTTTGCCTTCGCCCTTTACGATGTTGAAAATGATCGTTTCCTTATCGGTAGAGACCATATCGGAATTATTCCGCTATATCAGGGTTTGGGACGAAAAGGAGATTATTATGTAGCTTCAGAATTAAAAGCGTTGGAAGGATATTGTTCTAAAATCGAAGAATCTTGCCGGGCATTACTATCTACAGCCCCGATAAAGCTCCTACCAAATGGTACGTTCAACTGGATCGAATATGAAAATGTAAAAGACAACTCGTCGAGCGTAGATGAATTACGCAAGGCATTGGAAGATGCCGTTGAACGTCAGTTGATGTCGGATGTACCTTATGGCGTATTGCTATCGGGTGGTTTGGACAGTTCCATTATCTCGGCGGTTGCCAAAAAATTTTCGGCAAAACGCATCGAAAGCGACCAAAAAAGAAGACGCTTGGTGGCCTCAGTTACACTCATTTGCAGTAGGTTTAGTAGGCTCACCTGATTTGGCTTCGGCACGTAAAGTGGCAGATCATATCGGCTCTATACATCACGAAATAAACTTTACGGTTCAAGAAGGCTTAGACGCTATTCGCGATGTTATTTACCACATCGAAACGTATGATGTTACCACCGTGCGAGCCAGTACTCCCATGTATCTGCTTGCCCGTTATATCAAGTCAATGGGAGTTAAAATGGTACTTTCGGGTGAAGGCGCCGATGAGATATTCGGAGGCTACCTTTACTTTCACAAAGCGCCTAACGCCGAAGAGTTTCACAAAGAAACGGTACGTAAATTAAGTAAGTTACATCTTTATGATTGCTTGCGAGCAAACAAATCGCTAGCCTCGTGGGGTGTGGAAGGGCGCGTACCTTTCTTAGACAAAGAGTTTATGGATGTAGCTATGCGCCTGAATCCCAAAGATAAAATGGCTGGAAACGGTAAAATTGAAAAACATATCCTGCGGAAAGCCTTTGAAGATTATTTACCCGATGAAATCACCTGGCGACAGAAAGAACAATTCTCCGATGGTGTAGGATACAGCTGGATTGATACGCTCAAAGCCATTGCCATTAAGAAAGTAACAGACGAGCAAATGGAGAATGTGACCAAGCGTTTTCCTATTCAGCCTCCGATGAATAAGGAAGAGTATTTGTACCGCAGCATTTACAGCGAATTATTCCCTTCGGATAGCGCTGGCTTTGTGTGCCTTCAGTACCTTCAGTAGCTTGCAGCACACCCATCGGCATTAGAATGGGACGAAGCATTCAGAAAATGAACGACCCTTCGGGACGTGCCGTAAGTTCGGTACACGAACAAGGATATAAATGATAAATAAACAGTAACAAAAAGCATCCGACCTAAATTCTAAGGTCGGATGTTTTTGTTTTTGCAAGTATCTAAAACATCCGGATACTGTCTCTTTGTAAATGGATTAAGATACGTTAAAAAAGGTACAGTATTAACGTCAATTTATTATTTCCTAAATTGAAATTTATTTTTTACTCTCCTTGATTTACTATTAAATATATAAATACAATAAAAATGATGATGCTACGTTCTAAAAGCAGTAAAATGCGTTAATTGTATCAAAAACATATAAAATAAAGGTGAAATATCACAGCTTGCGATGAAGACCCGTTTTATTGGAAAACAAGCCTATTATAAGTTTTACTTATAACCTCAACCAAAGGTAAAAGGTATGTAATGTTATGGGTAAAATCAAGAAAATCCGGGTAGGTTTAACGAGACCATTTTATTTGTCGGCATTGCAAAAAGAGAAAAATATCACATTTCTTTCAGGTAGGAGATGGTTGTGTTCATTAATTAAAGGAGCAAACCCGAAAGGGTTTATCGCGTAAGGCTGATGTCTTACATCCCAACATTCGATTCTTTTCCGTTGGGATTAATGGGTGATTAAATTAATCTTCTGTATTAATAGTGGTATTATTTTGTTATAAACCTTATATTAAACGGAAAGATTAAAAGATTCGGCGGAATCGTGAGATTCTGCCGTTTTTTTATCCAAATACCTGAAAAATCAGACGGTGGACAGTCATACGAGGCAAAATATTGAATAATTGAATAACTCGTAGCTTACTGCTTACCACAGGGATACATCAGGAGTACGCCCCTCAATTTCAAAATAATAATCGCTGTGCTATGAAGATACCGCAACTATGTTTCATCCCAACCCGACCCTTCCACAAGGCGAGGCAGTTGCTCGTGTATCAAATTCATAGCTACCCGACCCTCCCCGCCCTACCTTTACAGTGTGGCAATTAACTTTCAGGTTATCTTACCGGATAATCATAAAAAAAATACGAGGTTCAATACCAACAATTACATTTGTAGAGTTTTTCGAGACTGTAAGACAGCATAATCTCGTGTGAACCGATGGAGCTTCGGCTGATTCCTCCCACATTGTAATCGTAATTATAGTATAAATGTAGATTGTCGCCCAAATTGACCCCAAACATCACTCCCATTTCGTTTCTCGTGCGGTAGAAAGCGCCAAGCTGAAAGGCGTTTCTTTCTGAAAACACTTTGAAATAGCTCGTAAAATGAAACTCCATCTGAAACAGATTCTTGGTTTGGATACCGTTTATGCCATAGCGAAAGTCTATCTTCGAATTCACAGGGTGAGTGTACATTGCATAAGCTACATTGACATTTAAAAACGGGCATTTTCATCCCTGAACAATGATGCCAGATTTTGTCCGGAAATACCGAAAAGCCAAATATCATCGGTCATTTCAAATCCTATATCGGCATTCAAATGCGATTGATTGAGCAAAAGATTGTATAATGTATTGTCAGTAGGGGTGGTGGCATCTATCTTGGTTATATCGTACGATTGGTTTTGGTAACTTAGCGCCAATCCCATTTGTATTCTCCAATAATAATCAATCTTTGTCGCGTAACTGTATATCAGGTCTATATCCGTAGAAGATGTATAGCCTATTTTGTCTTGCAGCACTTTCACTCCAATTTTTGTATGCAGGTCGTCAATGTAATAGGCGGCGGAAGCGTACAGTGTCTTGGGTGCTCCCGGAAACATTGATCCATTGATTACGATACAACATATCAAGTTCCACCAAATTGTCTTTCGACATATAAGCGGGATTCAAAATGGAAGTCTTCCACAAGTAGCTATTCAGCCGAACATCGGATTGAGCGAATGTCTCTAAGAAAACTAAAAGTGTGATTATTGATAGAATTGATTTTTTCATAGTTGCCTTGTTAACGTATGACGGTTATGTATCCCGTATTCGTTTTTGTACCTTGCGCCGTTGGATAATATACCACTACAAAATAGGTGTCATTACTTACCGGTTTTCCTTTGTAAGTTCCATCCCAGCCTTCGTTTCCTTCATATATCAACAGCCCGTTTCTGTTGTAAATTTTTATATCCCAACCACGCATATATATATCATCAACACCGTCTCCATTAGGTGTAAAAGTATTTTTAAGCGATCCGTTAGTGATCCAAATCCGCTTGGTAGCGTACTCTTCACATCCGTCTGTATTTTTCACTCTCAGATTGACATCGTAATATCCTTCACCCGTAACGCTATACGTGTGTCTTTGACTATTGCCCGCCCCCATAGTTCCATCTCCGAAGTTCCAAAGATATTCGATGCCGCTGCTATTATCACTCCAAAATAACACTTCCGAATTATCAATAGAAACAGCGTCTTTATCTGACAGAATAGCAAAACCGTACAATCCGAAATGCTTCGCGGTAAAATTCAATATCGAACTGCACCCGTATTTATTCGTTCCTAATACGGAGTAATCGCCCAGCGTTTTTATCACAATACTGTCGGTAGCAGAACCATCGAACCATTGATAAGAATAAGCTCCCGATACGTGCAACAACATAGAATCGCCCGGGCAAAACACGGGGATTCGGTCTAATGTCAATACCGGAATCGCCGAAATCTCTACATCCTTTTCAAATATAGTTTCACAAGTGTCATTCGTCATTTTAAGCGTAACTTTATATGTTCCGGGTGATGAAAATGCATGTTCAGCATACTGTGTGGCGCTTGTTTGTCCATCACCAAAGTTCCAAAGAAATGTATAATCTTCCGGAAGTCCGTAGGCAACATGCGCTCCAAAGCTAAAACGGTGTTGATTACAATTCTCAATGCGGTATTCTATTCCCACTTTTGGGAATTTTACTTCAAACGTATATTCAGCCGTACAGCCTAAGTTATCTAACACACGCAACGTTACAAAACCACTTTTCGAAATCTCGACCGATTCGTTGTTTGCCCCTCGTGATACTCCACTTGACCAAGTGAACTGATAAGGCGCCATACCTCCGGTAACTTGCGCCATACATATTTCTGTGAGCGTTCCGATGCTGCAATCATAATCGGGCTGCAATATTCACCGAAAGTTCAAGTGGCTGTTGTCTCTTTACCTCATATTTTTTACTGAAAGTACATCCATTATCATCGGTAATATTGACAATATAAGTTCCAGCCGGTATATTGATCTGATTTTGTGAGGTGCTTCCGTTTGACCATTGGAATTTGTATGGTGCAGTACCACCCGAAACTACCAAACGGACAGAACCACTGTTGGGGTTGTCGCAATCAAAAGCGTGGGTTACCGTAGCGGCTACATTGATAGCTAATGGCTCTAAAATCGTAAAAGTCTTGGAGAACGAACAAGTAGCATCGGACAAGCTTACGGTGTATGTTCCGGGTTTCAGTCTGTTTCGCGTAGAACCGGCAACCGCATCGTCGTCCCACACCAACATAACGGGTGGAGCGCCACCAACCACATTCAAAGCAATACTTCCGTCCTGCGCGCCAAAGCAGGATACATCTTTAATCACCGGATGTATCGAAAACGGTGTTTCGTCAATGGTAATACTTTCTGATGATACGCAAGCGTTTGCATCCGTTATTTTCACAACATATACACCGGGACCTAAGTTTTCAAGATACGTTCCTTTGACTAAATTGCTCCATTCTATCTGATAAGGCGCCATACCACCGGTTACGACTATCTGTATCGAAGCATCGTTAGCTCCGTAACAAGTTACAGGCTTTTTGGTAATATCTATCTTAATCTTATCCGGTTGAGTTATCGTCACATCTAATCCCTGCGTGCAACCCATTCCGTCGGTCACCGTAAGTTTATAATTCCCCGATTTCAGGCTACTTATATCTTTACTATTGCTTGTAAATCCGTTTGGTCCTGCCCAACGATATTCGTAAGTCGTTCCTGATGTTTTTGGTGTGCCTCCCGTCACTTCAACGGTAATGTATCCCACAGAGTCACCAAAGCATTTCAAATCTTGCTTCTCTGACAATTTTACCAAGATAGGCGTTGGCTCTACAATCGTAAAGGATGCCGCTTGCGGTGCACAATGATACGTATCAGTTACGATAACCGAATATTCACCCGATAGTAAATCGTGTAAATCTTCATCATTTGAGAAGAATTGTCCATCCTTTGTCCAAGTGTATTCATACGGCGCGGTACCCCCCGAAACCGTTAATGAAATAGAACCGTTACCGACACCGTAACAGGTGATATCTTTTTTAGACACATTGGCAAGTATTAACTTTAACGGTTCTACAATCACATAAGAAGTAGAATAAGCAATGCCTTCGCTATCTGTCACGGTCAAAAATATTCGCCCGGTATTAATCCGGATATGTTTGACGTGGTTGAAGAAAACCCGCCCGGTCCTGTCCACAGAATACTATACGGCGGAACACCACCGGAAATAGTCAAATCAAGATAGCCGTCGTTAGTTCCAAAACATGTTATATTTCCCTGAATGACATCTGTTTTTATTGCAGGGTCGATAATGACTGTAATTTTAAACGAGTTTCCCACACATCCGTTTGCCACCGGAGTAACGGTATAAACCACAGTGGCAGCGGTCATTGTATTATTAGTCAATTGCTGACTGATAATGGTTTGCGGTATCAATTGAGCCGAAGCACCGGATATGGCGCCAGCCGGCAAAATCATCGGTTCAGTCCAGGTATAAGTTGTACCGGTGGGTACAATATCGGTAGGAGGGTTATCGGCAGGTAGTACCGTAAAACTTTTCCCGTTACCGATTCTTCGTGTAAAGTCAGAAACAACAGGATATTGATTTACCGTTACCGACACCGTTTTAGATACAAGCGTGTTGCATCCGCCGAAAGAAAATGTTATCACGCAAAAATAATATATCGTTCCTACCGACGACACCGGCGGTGTATAGGTAGCTCCGGTAGCTTCCGTAATAGAAATAGCTGTCGGCGTATCGTCCACTACGTTTTTATACCACTGATACTGAGGTGTTCCCACACCATTTTTATACGCTACCGATAATACAGGCATAGCGCTACCCAAACAAATGGTCGCAGACTGCGGTTGGTTCGTTATAGTAGGCGCCTGAGTGACTTTCACCTCACACACTGTTGAGATCACACTACAACCTACTGCGCTTTGCGACACCACACAATAATAATACAAAGTTCCCACAGTGCCGGTTGGTGGAATATAGTACGCGCTCGTTGCACCCGCTATTATTTGTCCGTTAGTTGAAGAATTAACATTATTTACATACCATTGATATAAGAAATTGCCTACTCCACCCGATGCCGTTACCAACAACGAATCAGCGATGGCATCTTCACAGACCGATTGTGAGACCAACGGTTGTGTTATGATAATGGGGTCGGCTACCACCACCACTTCGGCTGTATTACTCAAAACATTTCCGCAAGCGCCACCCAAAGGATAGCTTACAATAACGTAATAATAATACGAACCGACCGCATTAAAAGCGGGAGGTGTATAGCGGGCTGCATTTGCACCGTTAATTGGTGTTCCACCTGTATTGCTGTTTACGGTATTAGTATACCATTGATAGGTAGGTGTTCCCGTACCGTCTTGCGTAGCAACAGTCACCGGATTTATAATCCCACCCACACAAATGGTCTGAGATGGTAACGGATTGTTTTTTATAGTTGGAAATTCGGTAACAGTCACCGAAGCTATATCTGAGATAATGGAGCCACAACCATCCGATAAAGTAAGTATGCAGTAGTAATATATAGTTCCAAGGGCATTGGTAGGCGGTATATAAGTGGAAGAAGTTGCCGAAGGTATCGACGTGCCGGTGGTCGTATTGTTTTCAGTGTTGCTATACCACTGAAATAGAGGAACTCCCGTTCCATTCTTATACGATACGGATAGTGTTTCAGGAGTACCATTTAAACAAACGGAACTTGACGTTGGTTGTGAACTGATGTACGTAGAAGGCTTTACCGAGATTTTAACTTGTTGCGGTACTCCATCACAGTCGTTAAGGGTAGGAGTAACGGTAATCACAGCTGTAATGGTTGTTGACCCCGTATTTTGCAATGTAAATGGCAATATATCGCCCGTACCATTGGCAGACAATCCTATCTGAGTATTATTATTCGTCCATCTGAAAATAATATTTTCTACATTTCCGTCAAAGTGAATTAAATCCGACTTTTGACCGGCACATTTATCTTGGTCTTCGAGCATATTGGTGATGACCGGCTGAGGTTTAATGGTAAAACTTCGGGTAGAAATTGTTGAAAAGCCACATTCGTTGGATACTTTAAGCGAAACGATATATTTTCCGAAGGTAGCATATTTGATGTCGCCGGGTAATTTATTATTGGAAGAAGATGGAACACCACCAACAAAACTCCACTCGTAATTTAAACTATCGGCTCCGCAATTCGTGACTTGCACAGTCGGTTTAATAATTGTTTCCGGAAAAGTTTGACAAAGATCTTTTATCTCGGCGACTTCGGCTTTAGGTGGCGCATTGACCGTAATCGTCTGTAATACGGCACTATAACTTGTTCCGCAATTATTGGTGGCAGCAAGCCTCAGCGTATAAATACCGGGAGCATTAAAAACTATTTGCGTATTTTTTGCCGTAGAATAGCTGTTGTTAACAATATTACTTCCATCCGTCATAGTGTACGATGAGGATGTACCACATCCGCCTTGAGCATACGACACTATCTGCCATTGATACTCCATCATTTTACCGCAATTATTTATTTCGGAAGTTGTATTATTGGTATTTACTTTCAAAGGAAAACAGCCAACGGCCTTATCCAATGTAAATGTAGGCATAGGAGCTTCGCCAATACAAATGGTATCAACCGCTTCATCGGTAGCGCATTTATTTCCTGTTCTCACCCGAATAATGTATTGACCGGGTTGTGTAAATGTAGGTGTAATCGCGTAACTTCCCGATTTCCATAAATTATAATTGTCCGAACCGTTGTCATCGCCCAATACTGAACCGTTCAATGTATAATTTGTATTCGGAGTGATGCTCCAAACTACTTTTACCCCTACGCATCCGTTTGGACCTGCCATTGTAGATTCCGAATTCGGATAATAAACATACATTTTCTCGTTAACACATCCAGTTAGTTTTGTAGCCTTAATAGTAGCCTTCGGAAGTGTTGACACATAAATAGGCACTACATTCACCGATGATTTTCCGCAAGGATTTTGCGCTACAATAGTGGCTGAGAAAGAGTTATCAAAATAGGTTGTACCATTTGAACTCGTTGTACCACAAGATGTTTTATTAAAAACATGCTCTATTTCTGCCGGTGGAGGATGATTATAGACAACAGGCGCCGTACCATCGTTAAAAGAAATCGTATAAGTCGTACCCGGAGGATTGTTTGTAACTCCATATATGGGGAATTTTAAAGTAGTGCCACTGCACACATCGGTATTACCCGGATTTCCCAATGAGACTGATGGGTTAGAGCCAATGAATACTTTATATATTCTGGTAACCTCACATCCTGCTCCGGTAAATACGGTATATTTCAGATTCCAGAGTCCCGGATTGTATGTATGATCCAACGCTGTCCAAGTACTACCGGAAAAAGCGGGCGAGCCGTCTCCCCAATCAATAACGTAATTTGTATCTGTCGCCTTGGTGGATGAATTGTTTTGAAAGGTTATTGTTTTAGTCACATTCTCACATACCGAAAACGTTTTGTATCCATTATAATCGGCAACACCTACACTCGACAAAATGCTGGTATCTCCCCCTTTTATTATGGTTACTGATTTTGTTACTGTACTGCTACAATTCGTTTTTTTATTAGTCACGGTAAGCTTTACCTCAAAGTCTTCGCTACCAGAAGAGCCTACGGTATAAAAATAGTGCACAGGATTCTGTTCGGTAGAGGTACTATTATCGCCAAACTCCCAATAATAAGTATAGTCACTCGGAATATTTACTATCGAATTAAAATTCACATCAACTCCGGCACACACATTATTATTAAAAGTAAAATCAATCGTCGGCAAATCTGAAATGGTTATAGCTACTGTTTTGTCTATTTGTACTTCCGCCGGCAATCCTGTCGACGAAACACTATCCAGCGTTATCGTCACAATACCGACAACATCTGTATTTACTTTAAAAGACGCTGTATTGCTACCTTGGGTTGTTTTTTGTTGGTGGAAAGTTCCATTTTCAGTATAAAAAAAAGTATAAGGTGCTGTTCCACCCGATAACACCGAAAATGTAACCACCGGCGACTCGTCATCTTTACAAACAGCGGTTTTAGTAACGGTTGCAGCTGTTGCAATTGTTGCATTCGCTACCGCTACGACATTGCTTCGTACGTCATTTGCCGTTTTACTTTTACTGTTAGCCGCAAAGCCATTCGCAAAACAAAGCAAAGCAAGAATCAGGGTGATACGTGACTGAATAAATTTCATCTTTTTTCAAGATCTTATGTTATTAAATAAAAATACTTGAGATGTTATCAGAAAAATAACTTTTAAGTATAAATCGCCTTGTTTAGATTATGATTTTTTAAAAAACAACAGAAAGAAAAAAGGATAAAATGAAAAAGAAGTATATCGTTCGACGAATTAATCTGACAACGACATTGTTTAATGAATACTCAACTTTCATATTGAAAAGGTTTTGAGGATAAATGACAAGCAAAATTATACTATTTTTTGCAAATTAGTTGTTAATTAGCACAATATTTTTATCATTTTATAATAATAAAAAAGGCAGGAAACGGACAAAACAACAAGGAACTAATAATCAAACTCTTAACAACAATATACTTATCATATAAACACAACAAAAAAAGCAACTCATTTCTGAACTGCTTTTTTGCGGTATGGACGGGACTCGAACCCGCGACCCCCTGCGTGACAGGCAGGTATTCTAACCAGCTGAACTACCACACCAGATTTGTTCTTGCCAATTGCGGTGCAAAGATACGCTATTTTTTTATATCTGCAATAACTATAAAGAAAAAAAATACGTTTTTTGTAAAATATTTTTCCATATATTTGCAGTGAGTTTATCCTAAGGCTATCACAACGAAACTTTTATATCCTTTATTTAGCCTGATAAACAATTAAATTTTAATATCATAAGAAAATGAACATAACAAGAAATATTTGATATTCCGGAGTATTATTTAGAAAAATATCCGGAACAGGACACGGTTTTAGCTTATAAAAAAGACCACAAATGGAATAAAATCAGTATTCAGGAATATATTGAAGCAATCAATAACGTAAGTTACGGACTGCTTGCGCTCGGGGTAAGAAACGGGGATAAAATTGGTATCGTCAGCGCGAACCGCCCCGAATGGAATATGGTTGATTTTGGTGCGATGCAAATAGGAGCTGTTTCGGTACCCATTTATCCGACAATAAGTTACGATGACTACAAGCACATATTAAATCACTCCGAAGTAAAAGTTATATTTCTTGATGGTAAGGACTTAAAAACTCGATTCGAGCCGGTTTTACCCATTGTAGAAACATTGGAAGATATTTTTGTTTTTGACAACGACAACTCGACCTATAAAAAATTCTCCGGATTACTGGAATTGGGGAAAAACAACCCTCAGCCTGAAAAACTATCACAAATAAAAGCTGAAATTCAACCTTCGGATTTAGCTACAATAATCTACACCTCCGGAACCACCGGTGTTCAAAAAGGGGTGATGCTTTCGCATAGTAACCTCGTGAATCAGATACTTAGCCTGCACCATACTCCTGCTAAATGGAGCAAAACCGCATTGAGTTTTCTACCACTTTGTCACGCTTACGAACGGATGATGGTATATCTGTATCAATACCTCGGGATGTCTGTTTATTACGCCGAAAGTTTGGGCACGATTGCCGAAAACATCAAAGAAGTTCATCCCACAATGATGACCTGCGTACCTCGTCTGCTCGAAAAAATTTACGACAAACTCTATCTGTCGGGAAAAAATCTTTCGTTTATTCAAAAAAATATTTATTACTGGGCATTCAATTTAGCCAAAAGATATCAGCTTGAAGGGATGAACTCCGTAGATAAATTTCAATTAAAAATTGCAGACAAACTAATCTATTCAAAATGGAGAGCCGCCATTGGTGGAAATTTCGACATTGTCGTTTCGGGCGGTTCAGCCATCCCGAGCCATATCGCTTCATTTTTTTCAGCCATAGGAATGCCTGTTTTTGAAGGATACGGTTTAAGCGAAACGTCCCCCGTAATCGCAGTCAGTCAGCGCGGTAAAAACGGACGGAAATTCGGCACCGTAGGACCGGCACTTCCGGGTGTAGAGATAATGCTGGATGAGCGAGACGAAATTTTATGTCGAGGTCATAACGTTATGCTTGGATATTACCGTGACCCTGAATTAACAGCACAAGTTATTGATAAAGATGGTTGGTTTCATACAGGAGATACCGGGCGATTTACACCCGAAGGACAATTAATCATTACCGGACGACTAAAAAGTATATTCAAAACTTCATTTGGGAAATATGTGAATCCGCAAGCTATAGAAGAAAAATTTACCGAATCGCCGTTTATTGAAAACATGTTTGTAGTCGGTGAAAATAAAAAGTTTGCCGCCGCCCTTATCTCTCCTGATTTCATTTACCTGAGATCGTGGTGTAAAAAACACAAAATAAACGAAACCTACATTCCTGATGACGAATTACTCAAACTTCAGGAGGTAAAGAAAAAGTACAGCGAAGAGGTAAAGAAATACAATCGTAATTTTGGCGACTACGAACAGATCAAAAAATATGAACTTATACCCGACACGTGGACACCGGAAAGCGGTTTTCTCTCCCAACCCTTAAAATAAAACGTAAGGTACTGATGAGTTTCTACACCGATAAAATAGATAAATTATTTGATTAAGAGTTAGCATCGTCGAGAGTGTAATTGTAACGAAAAAACGGTCAAGAACACCTGCGCCTAAAGCATTTTTTTTGATGGTTTATAAGTTATTTTTGGAGGTTTGAGCTGTTTTTTCAGACCAAAAAAGATAACATTATCATTAAATCTTGCCGGTGTTGCGGTTTGCATAGCATCATCTATCTTATTGACAGCCATAAAACGAAAATTTGACACATAAAAGCACCATTCTATAACGAAATGACAAATTCACTCCATGTTTCATTCTTTTCACAAAAAAAATCGTTATTTATTTTTGAAGAAAAGAAAAAGATTCATCGTTAAACATTGTTAGTAGCCAAATTATTCTTGCATATTTCCGATTTTTTTTATATATCTTTGCAAATAAATTTGTTTTATAAAGCCTATTGAGCGAATGAAACACAAAAAAAACACAAAGATACTCTTTATTTCACAAGAGATTTTTCCCTATTTGCCAGAATCGGAAATAGCTAATCAAGGTCGTTACTTGCCACAGGCGGTACAAGACAGAGGAAGAGAAACCCGCACTTTTATGCCAAAGTTCGGCTCGGTAAACGAACGTAGAAATCAACTCCACGAAGTGATTCGTCTTTCGGGTATGAACTTAATTATTGATGACACCGATCACCCGCTCATCATTAAAGTAGCCTCCATTCAGTCGGCGCGACTTCAGATATATTTCATTGATAACGATGATTATTTTCAACGAAAAAACACGGTAGGCGATGATGAAGGAAATGAATATGAAGACAATGATGAACGTGCTATCTTCTTCGTTCGAGGAGTGATGGAAACCGTAAAAAAACTCCGCTGGACACCGGATGTGATACATTGTTTAGGATGGATGACGGCTTTAGCGCCGTTATACATTAAAAAAGCGTACAACGACGATCCTTTCTTTAAACATTCAAAAGTAGTTTATTCTATTTTTAACGATGACTTCCATGCACCCTTCCGCCCTACCTTTGCCGAGAAACTATTACTGGAAGGAATACAGAAAAAGCATCTTACCGCTCTTGAAGGCAATGAAATCAGTTTTAAAACGTTATCTAAATTAGCTGTTGATTTTTCGGACGGAGTTATACAAGCCGAAGAAAAAAATCAATACTGAATTAATCAAATACTCGCAAGAAAAAAACATTAAGTTTCTTCCTTTTGTAAAAGATGAAGATTATGCTGATGAGTATCTCCAATTCTATGATAGTTTATAAAAGTTTCAGTAAATAATATATTAACAAATGAAATTCAATCTTTTTTTTATTCTATTTATCGCTATTTCTTTCACTTTAGCCTCATGTCGCCGGCGATATGACCACCGACTTTGTAAAAGAAATTCAACCCTCCGGAGATAAAATAATAATCGACGTGGATACTTTCCATATATCAACAGAAACTTTGCTATCCGAACCTTCAATTTCGCGTCCTGATTCGTTTTTACTGGGAACATTTACGGATGATATCTACGGAACTACTCGTGCCGATATTTTAACACAATTTCATTACCCTGAGGCGTATCAGTATATGGATCCGACAATTGCAGAAACTACCGCTGACTCAGCCGTTCTAAATATAAGCTATTCCGCTAAGTCGTTTTTCGGACTATCTGAATCTCCTGTACAATTTAGTGTGTATGAATTAAATGATTCGTTAATTAGAAAAGAGAATTATTACACCAATATCAACCCCTCAAAATACGTTGATTTTTCAAAACCATTGGTAAAACAGGTAGAAACAGTTGACAGCACTTCAACAAGTTCGAAAACCAGCTTAAAAAACATTCGAATCAAAATGTCAGACGAATTTGTACAACGTTTCTTTACAACAGATCCATTGACGTATGCAAGTAAATATAACTTTCTGAAATTTTTCAAGGGCTTGTATATAACAACTACTTTTGGAAGCGCCACACTTATAAACATCAGCGATATACAGTTAATATTGCATACTCATTATAAATATAAAAGTGATGGATCTACTGCATTATCGCCACTTACTTTTCCTGCTAACATAGAAGTCAGGAGAGTTAACAGGGTAGAGCATTCAAATCAAAATCCGGCATTGCTTACCGATGCAAATTTGAATTACATTTGTGCGCCTGCAAACTATTACACCCAGATTAAAATTCCTATCGGAAGAATGCGTGATAGAATTGCTCCTAAAATAACAAACAAAGGAAAAAGATTGGTTATCAACAGCTCAATACTAACTGTAAATATTGCAGACAAGGATTCATTAGGAACAGCATTGCCTTATATAAGCAATATGCTATTAATTAAAAAAGATAAAATGGCTGACTTCTTTGCAAATAAAGAACTGCCATCAGACACCATAGCTTTTAATTCTTCTATAAGTAGTACAGCCATTTCTGCAACCAAATACAAGTACTATTATAAATTTGATGCGTTAGCAAAATTGATTTTAGATGAAATTGAAAATACGAATCATCAGGAATTAGAAATGGTGTTAGTTCCCGTAAAATTAAAATACAGTTCTTCGTCATCTACAACACTTATGGAAGTGAACCCGAGTTATAGTATGGAAGCCGCTGCCATTTACAGTGGGAAAAACAGCCGGATACCTATGAAGATGGAAGTCGTTTTCAGTGGTTTTTGACACGAGAGACGGGGATAGAAAAACTTTAACAAAAAAGAGGCTGATTCCAAAATGAATCAGCCTCTTTTGTTTACTTATACAATTTTTTCCACTTGTTCTTGTAAGTCAATTTCTTCACCGTTTTTGTCGTAAAATTTATATTGCAGGAATCCTAACTGCTGCGAAGAGAATCACCTTGCAACCCATTCCGAACATAAATTTCCATTTCAGTTTTCGCGAAATAAATCCTCTTGATACGTAAGCATACACATAAGGATTTATTTTCAAAGTAAATTGTTTGATGTTCAATTTATTTACAAGCAAATCAATTTTGCTTTCGAGTTGTTCGTCAAACAATATTGAAGGCTTTGCCTTTCCTTTGCCGAAACAAGTCGGACAAGTTTCTTCTACATCAATATCAATTACCGGACGTACGCGCTGACGCGTTATTTGCATTAAACCAAACTTACTCAAAGGCAGTATGTTATGTTTGGCTCTGTCGTTCGTCAATACATCACGCATTTTGTCGAAAACTTTTTGGCGGTTTTCGCCTTCGTGCATATCTATGAAATCAATCACAATAATGCCGCCCATATCCCGAAGTCGTAGCTGGCGAGCAATTTCATCTACGGCTGCCATATTTACTTCGTGTGCATTATTTTCTTGTCCGTCACCGGCTTTTGAACGATTCCCGCTGTTCACATCAATCACGTGCATAGCTTCGGTGTGTTCAATAATGATGTAAGCTCCTTTTTTGAAAGATACCGTTTTCCCAAACGATGATTTAATTTGCTTTGTAATACCAAAACTATCGAAAATCGGTAGTTCAGCATTGTAGAACTTCACTATGTCTTTCATACTGGGAGCGATCAACTCAATGTATTCTCGCACTTCGTTAAATACTTTTTGGTCGTTAACGTAAATTTGCTTGAAGTTTGAGTTGAAAACGTCTCTGATTATTCCGACTGTGCGACCTAATTCTTCTGTTATAAGCGAAATTGGTTTTGCTTTTTGAATTGTTAGTAGCGCTTCTTCCCAGCGTTTCACTAAAATTCTCATTTCATTATCTAATTCCGCCACCTTTTTCTCTTCGGCAACCGTACGCACAATTACGCCAAATCCTTTGGGTTTTATACTTTGTATTAGTTGCTTTAGCCGTTGCCTTTCTTCCTCTGTTTTAATTTTTTGTGAAACTGATACTTTATCAGCAAACGGGATTAAAACTAAAAAGCGTCCGGCAATGGAAATTTCGGCAGTTAAACGGGGACCTTTGGTTGAGATGGGTTCTTTAGCAACTTGTACTAAGATTTCTTGTCCCGACTTCAGTAGGTCGTTGATAGAGCCGTTTTTGTCTATTTCCAGAAATTGTTTTGCTTTGTTCATCGCAGGCGTCTTTTTATGGTCGCTGCGCACTTGCGTTACAAAGCTTGTAAATGTGTTGAAATTGTTTCCTAAATCAAGATAGTGGAGAAAAGCGTCTTTTTCGTGACCTACATCTACAAAAGCTGCATTTAGACCGGGCATCATTTTTCTTACCCTTCCGAGGTATATATTCCCCACAGCGAACTGTTCTTCACGTCCTTCCTGGTGGAGTTCTACGAGTCGTTTGTCTTCAAGCAGCGCAATTGAAATTTCAGATGGATTTACATCTACAATTAATTCGCTATTCACCTTATTTTCATTGATTAAAATTCTAACTAAAAAAACAAAAAACAAACTTAAATCCAAGTCTTTGATTTTAAGTTTGTTTTCTTGGACCTTAAGAACTAATGTCCAACAGACTATTTCTTTTTATGTCTATTTTTTCTCAGTCTTTTTTTTCTTTTGTGCGTCGACATTTTATGTCTTTTTCTTTTTTTACCGCTTGGCATCTCTATAAAATTAAATTGTTAAAAAATTATTCTTTTACTGAACTTACAAATGTTTTTGCCGGTTTGAATGAAGGAATCGCATGGGCCGGAATAATAATTGTTGTGTTTTTAGAGATGTTACGAGCTGTTTTTTGAGCTCTTTCTTTCACTATAAAACTACCAAATCCTCTCAAGTAAACATTTTCTTTTTTTGCCAGTGATACTTTTATGGTCTCCATAAAAGCTTCAACAG
Organism: Paludibacteraceae bacterium; assembly: GCA_049840795.1. GTDB lineage: Bacteria > Bacteroidota > Bacteroidia > Bacteroidales > Paludibacteraceae > UPXZ01. Next base: position 107,019 of record JASGJK010000048.1, on the reverse strand, counting down.
TTGCTAATACGGTAACTTTGTCAATACCGGTTTTCGTAGCAATTTCGTTTACAACGTCTGCTTTAGTCATTTTTAATAAGTTTTTATAAATTAATAAATTCTGTCGTTTTTCTTTTTTCTTGAAAATGACTGCAAATATACATGTTTTATTTTTATAAAAAAAAGAAAATCGACCATTTTTTTTGAAAAAACGTTTTTTTTGAATTTTGTAACTATTTGATTAAGTAATTCTTGTATTTATTTTTCCTTATTTTCTTTCGGGTTGTACGCATTATCTTATTTACCTACCGACAGCAAAAGCCAAACGACTTTCGATTCTCTGATTTTACATTCTTTGAAGCCAAAATTTGAGTGCTCAAATAAACAAATTTATTTTGATTTTGCTGACACAATTTTTGTCCGAAACAAGAAAAACCAAACTGCTGTTTATAAAAAGAATTAAATTATTGAATTAACAGTTATTGCTATCTGATTTTTAGATTAATTTTGTTGAGAAATACAGAAGCAAAGTCATCGATTGATTACCGAAAAAAAAATGACAGGAGAACTCAATACTATCAGGAAAACGATTAAAATATGGTACAGCTCAAATAAACGTGATTTACCGTGGCGGTTAACCTCCGATCCTTATAAGATTTGGATTTCGGAAATTATCCTTCAACAAACACGTGTCAATCAAGGGCTTGAATACTATATTAGATTTACCGAACGGTTCCCTACGATAGAAAAACTCGCCGAAGCTAATGAAGATGAAGTACTTAAAATATTGGCAAGGATTAGGCTACTATTCGCGGGCACGCAACCTGCACAAAGCGGCAAAACAAATTGTAAATACATTTTCAGGTCAATTTCCTCGTAAATTTGAAGACGTTTTAAGTTTATCCGGGATAGGCACTTACACCGCGTCAGCAATTTGCAGTTTTGCATATAATCAAAATTACGCCGTGTTGGACGGGAATGTTTTCAGGGTGCTGGCACGATTATTTGCTGTTTCTACGCCAATCGACACTGGAGCAGGACAAAAGGAGTTCGCTAATCTGGCGGATATTCTGTTAGATAAAACTGATTCACACACATATAATCAGGCAATTATGGAGTTTGGAGCGCTGCAATGTGTGCCGGTTCGTCCAGAATGTGAAAGCTGTGATTTGAAGATATTTTGCAAATCGTATCGTATGAATACGGTAACTGCTTTACCGGTAAAGCTGGGTAAAACGGCTGTATCAAATCGGTATTTCAACTATTTCTTCATTCAAAACAATGATTTTACTTATCTGCAAAAACGAGTAAATAAAGATATTTGGCAAAATTTGTACGAATTTCCGTTGATTGAAACCAACGTGCCGATGGAATTGGACGAATTAATACAAACAACCGAGTTCAAAGATTTATTTCAAGGTAACGAGGATATTGTTATCGTCCATAATCCTTTGAATATCAAACATATTTTAAGTCATCGAATTATTTTTGCCAAATTTTATAACGTGAAAATTTCAAAAGCAAATGATACTTTTCAACCGTTCATAAAATTAAAAATCAAAGACATCAACAAATTCGCCGTATCAAGACTGACTGATATATATATGGAAAAACAAAAGATTAAGTTCTTCTAAATACACGAAAACAGCCTTTAATCGGGGAATCTACTTTTCAGATTCAAGCTTCCTTATATTATCACTTTTGAGTTATATTCCGCTACTGTTTGTTCATTCGGCTGCTGACCATTTTCTTACTACAATCAAATAAGGAGCTGGAACAAGTTCATAATAATTTTTCTAAAAATGAACTCCTGACTCGCAAAAAAAGATTATCTTTGTACGCAATAATTTTCGTAGCTAAAACCAATAAAATTCTAAATCTATGTCATTTATTGCAGATAAAATACAATTCGAAGGATTTACATTCGATGATGTATTACTTATTCCCGCCTATTCTGAAGTGTTGCCACGCAACGTTAATTTAGCCACCCGTTTCTCCCGAAACATTGAACTAAAAATCCCGATAGTTTCAGCTGCTATGGATACCGTTACCGAAGCCAAAATGGCGATAGCTATTGCACGAGAAGGGGGAATTGGCGTAATTCATAAAAATATGACCATTGCCGAACAAGCCCGGCAGGTAGGCATAGTGAAACGTGCCGAAAACGGGATGATTTCCAATCCGGTAACCATTGACAAAAACGCTACCGTTGGAAATGCGCTGGCGTTGATGGCTGAATACAAAATCGGAGGAATTCCCGTAGTAAATAAAGACAACTATTTAATGGGAATCATTACCAATCGAGATCTCCGCTTTCAGCGCGATATGTCAACCAAAATCGAAGATGTAATGACCAAAGAAAACTTGGTGACCACGTCAAGATCAACAAACTTAGAGGAAGCTGCCGAAATTCTCCAACAACACAAAATCGAAAAGTTGCCCGTAATCGACAAAGACAATAAATTGGTTGGTTTACTAACCTACAAAGACATAACCAAAGCCAAAGACAAACCGATGGCTTGCAAAGATTCACGTGGACGTTTGCGCGTTGCAGCCGGCGTAGGTGTTACACACGACACCTTCGAGCGGATAGAGGCATTGGTCAACGCAAGTGTGGACGCTATCGTTATCGACACAGCTCACGGACATTCAAAAGGAGTACTCAACACCTTACAACAAGCTAAAAAACAGTTTCCGCAAATTGATTTCGTGGTTGGAAACATCGCCACTGCCGAAGCTGCCAAGGCATTGATAGAAGCCGGAGCTGATGGAGTGAAAGTTGGTATTGGACCCGGGTCCATTTGTACCACACGTGTAATTGCCGGTGTTGGTGTACCACAACTCTCTGCTATTTACAAAGTATCGAAAGCATCAGAAAACACCAATGTTCCGGTTATCGCAGACGGTGGTATCCGTTATTCAGGCGATATTGTAAAAGCATTAGCCGCCGGCGCCGATACCATTATGGCAGGTTCACTCTTTGCCGGTGTCGAAGAAAGTCCGGGCGAAACCATCATTTTCAATGGTCGAAAATTCAAGTCGTATCGTGGTATGGGTTCGTTAGAAGCTATGGAAAAAGGTTCGAAAGATCGATATTTTCAGGATGTAGAAGAGGATATAAAAAAATTAGTACCGGAAGGTATTGCTGCACGCGTACCATTCAAAGGACAACTATACGAGGTTGTATATCAAATGATTGGCGGATTAAGAGCCGGTATGGGTTATTGTGGCGCGCCTAATATTAAAGAACTTCACAAAGCCAAATTTACCCGTATTACAAGGCACGGGGTAGTAGAAAATCATCCACACGATGTAACCATTACAAGCGAAGCGCCTAATTACAGCAGGCCGGATTAAAATATGCGATTGATGGCTCGTTTTCACTGACTGTTTTTGTATGTTTATTTGTTTTAAAAAATTCAAACTTTAAAGTATTTGAAACACTTAAAACTTTTAACTTTGATTTATATACAATTTTATTTTTAACTTTGCGTTCATTATTATTTGAAAAATTATAGTATCAATTTAAAAGCTTGAATTATTGTCGTATGAAAAAATTGATTGTGGGCTTTTTAGCTCTAACATTTTCTACAGTTCTTATTGCTCAAAAAAATGACCCAACATTAATCAAAATTAATGGAAAAAGTATTCCGCTTTCTGAATTTGAATACATTTACAACAAGAACAATTCCGATAATATTTTGGATAAAAAGACATTAGACGAATACGTAGAATTATTTGTTAATTTCCGTCTGAAAGTTGAAGAAGCACTTGCACAAAAATTAGACACGCTCTCCTCCTTTCAATCCGAATTGGCTTCCTATCAAAATCAATTAGCCGAACCATACTTACAAGACAGTGAGACAAAAGAAAAACTGATAAAAGAGGCATATAACCGCACAACAAATGAAGTGGAAGTTAGCCATATTCTGGTTAAAATACCCAATGCCGGCACCGCTGCCGACACACTAAAAGCGTTTAATAAAGCATTAGAGATATGGAAGCGCGCCGCGAAAGAAGATTTTTCCAAATTAGCAACACAAACATCGGAAGACCCCAGTGTAGAAAAAAACAAAGGGTACGTGGGATGGATTACGGCATTACGCACACCATACGCATTTGAAAATGCCGCATTTTCTACTCCTGCCGGCTCTGTATCTAAACCGGTACGTACGTTTTTAGGGTATCACATCATCAAAGTATCACGCAAACGTGCATCGCAAGGTGAGGCACACGCAGCCCATATAATGAAGTTCATACGCCCCGACTCAATAAAAGAAAAAGCTAAAATAAAGATTGATTCTATTTACCAACGTGTATTAGCCGGTGATGATTTTGCCGAATTAGCAAAAAAATACTCTGATGATAAAGGTTCGGCACGTAACGGAGGAGAATTAATGTGGTTTGGTGGTGAACAACGAATGGTACCCGAATTTGAAGATGCTGCCTTTGCACTACAAAACAAGGGCGATGTGAGCAAACCAATATTGACTCTTTACGGATGGCATATTATCAAGTTACTTGACAAAAGACCGTTAGCTGATTACGAAACGATGAAATCTTCGTTGGAATCAAAAGTGATGAATGACGAACGTGCGCAAATGGTGAAAAACGCATTCACGGACAAAGTAAAAAAAGAATATGGTTTCAAATTAGACAAAGTAGCCATAGGCGATTTTGAGATACTTGCCAATAAATATGCTCCGACGGACTCATTATTCAAAGCTGGCTTAACAACGCTCAACAAAAATCTATTCTCTATCGGCAATACCAATTATACTCAAGCCGACTTTGCTGCATTTTTGAAAGCTTCACCCGAAGGTAATTCTGTACAAGCTGAGTACATAAAAGACAAGTTAAATAACTTCGTAAACAGCAAAGCGACTGACTACGAAAAAACGCAGTTAAGCTCCAAATATCCCGAATATTACTATTTGATGAAAGAGTATCACGACGGAATCTTATTATTTGACATTAGCAACCGCGAGGTATGGGACAAGGCAGCTAAAGATACCGCCGGATTAGCAAAATATTTCAAGGAAAATAAAACAAATTATGCTTGGAACAAACCTCACTACAAAGGAAGAATCATCTATTGCAAGAATAAGGAGACATTAAAATCAGCCAAATTTATCGTGAAAAATGTTTCAAACGATTCGATAGATAAAGTCCTACCGAAAAGACTGAACGACAGCATTATATATGTAAAAACAGAAAAAGGGCTTTGGATTGAAGGAGAAAATAAAATCATCGACTCATCGGTATTCAAAAAAGGGAAAATTGAACCTTCAAAAGAATATCCTTATTACTTTATTACCGGTAAGCTACTTAAAAACGAACCTGAAACATACGAAGATGTACGTGGCGCCGTTACCACTGATTATCAGAATTACTTAGAAAAAGAGTGGATTAAATCACTGAGAGAGAAATATCAGGTAACCATTGATGAAAATGTGCTGAAAACGGTTAAGAAAAACTAATAATCAACAAATGCCAAAATAAATATCCTACCTTTGAATTTTTATTTTGGCATTGTTGTATCATAACGTATTCGGTCTGAAGCTAAAGCTATGAAGTTACACCACATATTACTATTTTGCGTTATTTCTCTATCGCTGATGTGGAGTTGCAAAAAAAGTAATCCCGAGCTGAAGCGCATTCCCGTCTTAGAGGTCGAGGGAAAATTTTTGTACCAAGATATGGTCGACAAGGTGATACCGACTTCGGCAAACAAAATAGACAGCGCCGAAATAGCCGAACGTTACATCCGAAAATGGGTGACAGACGTTTTAATGTACGAAAACGGAGAACGAAATTTGCAGAACGATGCGGACATTGACGAACAAGTAAAAGAGTATCGCAAAACATTAGTAATTCATCAATACGAGCAGGCATTAATACAAGAGCGTGTTTCTGACGATATTCCGGAAAATGAATTGCAACAATTTTATAGTGCGTATGGTTTGCAGTTGGTGGCGCAAGATAATTTGATAAAAGGCATACTGTTGGTTTTGCCCAAAAATGCACCAAAGCTGGATGTAGTAAGAGGTTGGGTGAGAGCCGGAAATGACAAATCATTGGAAAATATTGAAAAATACAGCTTAAAAAACGCCATCAGTTTTGATTACTTTATGAAAAACTGGATGCCGTTGAAAGAGATTCTGAAAAAAGCGCCGTTTGTGATTGAAGATTCACGTACGTTTGTAGGCAACAGATCTTTTGTAGAAGCGTCGGATAGTACCAATATTTATATGCTCAGAATATCAGATGCCGTACAAATAGGCGAAACCGAACCATACGACATGGCGCGTGATAAAATAAAAACAATAATGCTTAACAAACGCCAGTCCGATTTTATCATTCAGTTTGAGAAAGATATATACAACGATGCCCTCAAAGACGGTTCTATCAATTTTTTTAATAAAAAGTAAAAACATTTTTTTATAGCAACAATGCGGAAGATATTTTTTATAATTGCGTTTTTTTCGCTGGTAATCAACGTATCGGCACAAGACAATAAAGTCATAGATCAAGTGATTTGGATTATTGGCGATGAAGCTATTTTCAAATCTGAAGTAGAACAGGAAATTATGCGTGCTCGCTACGAAGGCACTAAAATTGAGGGCAATCCCTATTGTGTGATTCCCGAGCAGATTGCTATTCAAAAATTATTTTTGCATCAGGCATCGTTAGATAGTTTAAGCGTAAGCGAAGCAAATGTAAACAACGAGGTGGAAGGGCGTATCAACTATTATATCACCAATCTCGGTTCTAAAGAAAAAATGGAAGAATACTTTCGCAAACCGATGAACGAATTGCGTGAAGAGTTGCGCACAATGGTGAGAAACAATAACCTGATAATGATGGCAAGAGAAAATTTAGTAAAGGACATTCAGGTAACACCGGCAGAGGTAAGACGCTATTTTAAAGATCTGCCTACCGATAGTGTACCCACCATCCCCACGCAGGTCGAGCTACAGGTTTTAAGCGTTACACCACCGGTTCCACAAGCCGAAATCAATCGAATAAAAGACCGGCTGAGAGGATTTACCGAACGTATCAACGCCAACCCCAATGATTTCAGTCTATTGGCAAGACTTTACTCCGAAGATGTCAACAGTGCCAAGCAAGGCGGTGAAGTCGGTTTTCTCGGTCGAGCACAATTAGATCCGGCATATGCGGCAGTTGCTTTTAATCTGACCGATCCTAAAAAAGTTTCACGTATTGTTGAATCCGAATTTGGTTTCCATATCATCCAATTGATTGAAAAAAGAGGTGATAAAATAAACACGCGACATATACTTCTGAAACCGCACATTTCACTTGATGATAAAGTAGATGGATTAAAGAGATTAGATTCGGTAGCCGACTTGATCCGTACCAGTAAAATAACTTTTGAACAAGCCGTAATAAACTTTTCACAAGATAAAAATACCGTAATGAACGGTGGTCTAATGAATAATCCACAAACCGGTACGTCCAAATTTGAATATCAAGAATTGCCTTCTGAAGTAGCAAAAACCGTATATGATATGAATGTAGGTGAAGTTTCAAAGGCATTTTTAATGATTGACAAAAATACCAACAAAGAAATGTTAGCCATCGTGAAGCTTAAATCTAAGACTCCAACTCATAAAGCGAACGTATTAGACGATTATCAAACGCTTAAAAATATTTTGGAGAATAAGAAAAAACAAGATTTCTTAGACAAATGGATAACTCAAAAACAAAAAGAGACATATATCAGCATTGATCCTGAATGGAGAAACTGTAATTTTCAATACAAAGGTTGGATTAAGTAATAGGCAAAATAAATTTTAACAACAGAATTATTGAATAAAAAACAGCATGACGAGTAAAGACGGAGAATGAAGATTTTACATACATATAAAAAACTATGGGGGGTTATGATGCTTATCGTCATAACCCTTTTCTGCTATTCGCAAACAGGGGCACAAATGAAACCTCGCCAATTACGAAACGAGATAATGCAAAAGCAAAAACCCGTGAAAAGCCCTCAAAAAAACGACAAAAAAACCACTCCCGTTAAACGTAAAAACAACCAAGCGCTACCCGTAGGCGCCACTATATTCACTCCGGCAAATCCAATGGCGGTACCTAACACAAAGCTGATTTTTATTGAAAATAGCGATGCGCTCTTTTTTGATCAACTGCTTCACCCCGATATTCAGTTGCTCAAGGGTAACGTCCGGTTTCGACACGAAAAAGCCCTACTCTATTGCGATAGCGCTTATTTCAACGAAAAAGCCAATATGTTTGACGCATATGGCAATGTGCGGATTGTACAAGGTGATACTCTGTCGGCTTATGGAGATTTCTTGAATTATGACGGAAATACCAAATTGGCTCGTCTCAAATATAATGTGCGGATGGTGAACAGAAATACAACCCTCACCACCGACAGTATGAATTACGACAGAGCCGCTAATTTGGCATACTATTTAACCGGAGGAAAAATAGTTGACGGCACAAACACACTAACATCTATTTGGGGACAATATTCACCGGCAACAAAATTTGCTCTTTTCAAAGAAAACGTAAAATTAGTGAACCCTGAGTTTACAATGGATTCGGACACACTAACCTACAATACATCAAATCACATCGCCAATATTGTAGGAAAAACACATATCATTTACAAAGGCGAAACCGACATTTACAGCCAACGAGGATGGTACAACACCTCAAACGAACAAATGATGCTCCTCGACCGTTCGTTGGTTAAACACAAAGAAGGAAAATCCATTACCGGTGACACGATATTTTACGATAAAAAAAGAAAATACGGCGAGTCATTCAGCAATGTAATGATGATTGACACCATCCAAAAATCAACGTTGTACGGGCATTATGTCTCTTATGATGAGATAAGTAAAAACGGAATGGCAACCGATTCTGCGCTGTTTGTCGATTGGTCAACCAAAGATACGCTTTACTTGAGTTCGGATACGTTGAAAAATATGAAGGACTCAATATACAATAAAGTTGAAGCGTATAAAAATGTACGATTTTTTAGAACAGACATTCAGGGAATGTGTGACTCACTGTTGTATAACGCCCGCGACTCAATTATGCACCTCAACGGTGACCCTGTGCTTTGGGCTGAAAACAATCAGTTGATGGGTAACAAAATAACTGCCTACACTAAAAATCAGAAAATCAACAAAGTACGAATAGAACAAGCCGCTATTTCTATTCAAAAGGATACACTAAATTATTATAATCAATTGGCGGGCAAAGAGATTATTGCGCATATCGATAGCGGGCAAGTAAAAAAAGTAAATGTCAATGGCAACGCAGAAACCATTTACTTCCCTAAAGACGAAAAAACACAGGAATTTGTGGGTGTAAATAAAACGTTGAGTAGCTATATCACAGCTTATCTGAACAATAAAAAGATTGAACGCGTGGTACTTACCTCCGCTTCGAGTGGTGTGATGTATCCGTTGAAGGAGATGGGGGAAAACGACCTGTATTTGCGAAACTTTTATTGGTATGAGAAAGAACGACCTATGAAATTTGAGGATGTTTTCAGCAAATATGTTAAAGTAGAACGGCCCAAAAGGCCTGACAGCGAGAAGCGCCCAAGTTTCCCCTCCGAAAGTTCAAATAGTGATAGCAGTAACACACACGGAAAAGGGAACAAAGGTTCTAACAGCAACAATTCGTCCAATTCGAGTTTCGGCAATTCAAAAACAAACTCTAATTCAAGTTCAAATCCTGTAAATCTTCAAGGATTGAAGAACTTAGCTCGTTAAATCGGTTAGTCGTAAAATAAAATTGATTGCCTCTCGTTTCTCGTAAGAAATGCTTTCTCAATAAGATTAACAAACAAAATAGAATTGGAAACGCTTTAGAATCGGTTTGAACACGAAAAAAATAAAATAGAAAAGAAATAAAATGTATTATATTTACATATTATTATAAAATATTTATGTAAACAAATAACGGTGTCGAATGTTTGATATCTGATGATGAATTAATAAGATGAAAATACCTATTTGAAAAACTGCGGAACACATTCCCACATAAAGCCGAAAAAAAATGGAACATAATGATAAATACATGGATTTACTCGGAACTCACCGAAGAGCAGCAACGAATCAAAGAACAATTAGCCAATGAATTGAGCATAAGCCCTATTTTAGCACAACTTTTAGTGCAACGAGATATAAAAACTTTTGACGAAGCACGTAGTTTTTTTCGTCCGAATTTGGCTGATTTAAATGACCCTTTTCTTATGGCAGATATGGACAAGGCTGTACACCGTCTTACCATAGCGATGCAAAACAACGAGAAGATTTTAATTTATGGCGACTATGATGTTGATGGAACTACCTCGGTAGCATTAGTTTATAAATATCTTTCCAAGTTCTACTCAAATCTTGACTTTTATATCCCCGACAGATATACCGAAGGCTACGGAGTATCTTACATTGGTATTGATTATGCTGCCGAAAATAAATTCAGTCTAATTATTGCGCTGGATTGTGGTATAAAAGCAGTAGAAAAAGTAAAATATGCGACCCAAAAAGGGGTTGATTTTATTATATGCGACCACCACACGCCTGATGCACAACTGCCACCTGCAATTGCTGTACTCGATCCCAAAAGAGAAGACTGTAAATATCCTTACAAACATCTTTCGGGTTGCGGCGTAGGATTTAAGCTGATGCAAGCTTTCTCAATAGCTAATGATATTGAATTTCAGCAGTTAACACCTCTTTTGGATTTAATCGCACTAAGCGTTGCGTCAGATATTGTGCCTATTACCGGCGAAAACCGTATAATGACATTTTACGGGCTGAAACAGATCAACTCCAATCCGAGCACGGGGATAAAAGCCATCATTGATGTTTGCGGACTAAAAGACAAAGAGATAACAATCAGCGATATTGTTTTCAAAATTGGTCCGAGAATCAATGCGTCGGGAAGAATGAAACAGGGAAAAGAAGCTGTTGAACTACTTATTTCCAATAATTTTGACGATGCTTATAAAAAAGGGAGCACCATTAATACCTATAATAACGACCGGAAAGATTTAGACAAAAATATTACGGATCAAGCGCTTAACGTAATCAACAGCGATCCAGATTACTCTTCGCGCAAATCCATTGTGGTTTATAACTCCGATTGGCACAAAGGGGTGGTAGGAATTGTGGCTTCACGCTTATCCGAAGAATTTTACAAACCCACGATTGTACTTACAGATTCCAACGGTTTTGCTTCGGGTTCGGCACGTTCGGTACCGGGATTTGATATCTACAAAGCGATAGAATCGTGCAAAGATTTACTCGAAAATTTTGGAGGACACATGTATGCTGCCGGTCTTACACTGAAAGTTGAAAATATTGAAGAATTTTCCCGCTGCTTTGAGAAAGCAGTGACAGAAAACATATTGGAAGAGCAAACCTATCCGCAAATAGAGATTGATGCCGTAATACAGTTTAAGGACATTACTCCCAAATTTATTCGTGTTCTCAAGCAATTTGCACCGTTTGGCCCGGGTAATATGAAGCCTATGTTCGAGTCTCGTCGAGTATTTGATTATAACGACAGCAGCCGGTTGGTGGGAAAAGAACAAGAACACCTAAAATTAGAACTCATTGACGACAGTTGCGAAAATGTAATGAGTGGTATTGCATTCCGTATGTATGAGTTTAATGATCATCTCAAGGCGTTAAATCCACTTGATATTTGCTATACATTGGACGAGAACACATTCAACGGCAACACAACGATTCAGCTCACCATCAGAGACATCAAAAAAGTGGAAAAGTAAAATTATAGCTTGACAACTATTATCTAAGGCAAGAATAAACCCTGTGTACATTGTGTTTGCTTAAGAATAATATCAAATTAATTTATTGAGGGGAACATTTGGAATGTTCCCCTCAATAAATTAAACAAAATCACTTGTTTTTTTACAAGATAAAACGGTTCGTAAAAAAACATCAACGCAACTGCTATGAACTCACACGTCTGCTAACCGAAGTATAAGATCAGCAATAAAAAAATCAAACATACTTCGTTATCAACAAATTAAGGTGTGTCAAACAGAACCTTATACATCGTCCCATTACATACAATCTCCAAACGGACATTCAGCATCCCTTTCGGAATTAAATTGATAGGAAGGGTAGCTTTGGCTGCATCGGCATAATGCCCCCTTTAGCTTCGGATTCTTTTGATAATTCTCTTTGACCAATTTATCTGTCTCATCCACAATTAAAATCTTTGTTCCAGGCTTGGTAACCCGAATCATTTCAGTAATGGCTTTTTGTTTATCATTGTAATAATTGAGCTCACCACAGTGAAAAACCACATCGAAACTTGCATCTTCGAAAGGTAAACTTTCTGCCTCACAATGCACCAATGTTGACGATGATATGCTCCCAGCGTTTACAGTTCTTTTTCGCCTGTCGTAACATCTCAAGCGAGATGTCTAAACCTACGTATCGTGCTTTTTTATTCATAAATCTAAAATTATCGGCAGCTCAGGTTGATGTTTCAAGTACTAAATCCGTATCTTTTATCTCCAATTCATCCAGGAACTATCACTCTGATAACACATCGAGGGGAAAAACCGGCAAGTGAGATTTTTCAGTATTCTCTCCCATTTTTATGTAAAGCCGGCGTGAAACAAAACGTACTGGGGGTACTTACTCACAACGTGTCGGCAATATCGGTATATAGAAAACAAGGATTTGAAATAGTTAGAACATTCTCTTACTTTACCGAATCCATTGCAAATGTATTTACCGGACAAAAACGTTAAAAACAATATCTTTGTTCGAGATTCCGATTTAAACACGGTGAATGCACATAATATCTGGTATGACTTTGAGCAATTGTGGCAAAATTCTGTCGAATCTATCAGCAAACAAAAGGAGAGTTTTATTTTCAAAATAGCTTATATCAACAACATACCAACAGGATACTGTATCTTTGAACCGAGTTCCGGTGATATTACTCAAATCGCAGTTAACCCGAGACAAAGTTGCCACAGCACTTTTAGCCGGTGCAATTAAGCATTGTGAGTCTTCGAGACTAAAGTTGCTTAATACCGATAACCGATTTACTGCAATAAATAAGTGGGCTGAATCCGTAGGGTTGGTTAAACGGGGAGAACAATACAAAATATGGTAATGAAATTACAAATGCTATATTGACTAAAACCGGTTAGACCTTTCACACAACTCGTGAATCGGTGGGTTCAAGAGTTCGTTCAAAAACAGCACATCTATTTTTGCGATGAGTATCGATATAAATAACAAAAGTAACCTTGCCTTGCGGAAAAAATCACATACGAGATATTACTATGAGAGAGAATTATCCATCAAGAATAAAAGTAATTTCATTTAATTATAATGAGGTCGTCTTAACTTTTTAATTTACAGAAATAATAATCAATAGGTGTCACACCTACGGTGCTTAAAACCAATGATGTATATTCTTTTATTAAGATTTCGCCCCGATGGGGCTAAGAAGCACTGTTAGGTACGATATATTAATAACAGAATGATTATCAACCCATAAAAAGTTTCATAAAAAAGTCAAGACGACTTTATGAAATACGATTGGGAAAAACTGCGAATTAAGTATTTTCATCAAACGCAGGTTTCGTTCAACGCAAAACCCTCACTCTAATAAATCATTCCTTAAAGTTCATTCGTTGGATGCATACGGCATTCAGAATGGCTAAGAGCGCCACGCCTACATCGGCAAAAACGGCTTCCCACATAGTGGCTATGCCCCCCGCTCCGAGTGTGAGCACAATCACTTTTACCGAGAATGCCAGTATGATATTTTGCCACACAATTCGTTTGGTTTGTTTGCCGATGGCAATAGCCAATGGAATTTTGCTCGGCATATCGTCCTGAATAACCACATCGGCAGTTTCAATGGTGGCATCGCTGCCCAAGCCACCCATAGCTATGCCCACATCGCTCAAGGCAACTACCGGGACATCGTTCACCCCATCGCCTACAAAGGCTACGGTTTGGTGGCGGGCTTTCAGCTCTTTTACCTTTGCCACCTTGTCTTCGGGAAGCAAATCGCCGTAGGCATGCGCTATGCCCAGTGTTTCAGCTACATATTTTACCACTGTCCCCTTATCGCCACTAAGCATAGTAACGTTCACTCCCAATGCCTTTAAGTGGTCGATGGTACGTTTGGCATCAGGCTTAATGCTATCGGCAATAGTGAGATAGCCCACATAGCGCCCCCCGTAAGCCACTGCAATAAGTGTATAAACAATGGAAGCGGGATCGGTATCGTATGTCACGCCATGTTTATCAAGCAGTTTGAAATTTCCTACCAATAATTCTTTTCCGTCTACGATGGCTTTCAATCCGTGTCCGGGTATTTCTTCCACTCCGGTAAGAAGCAGATTGGTATCAACATTGCCCACAAACTGGTGAATAGCAGTCAGCCACGGGATGGGTGCTGTTGCTTTCGAGCGCATTGACTAATTGCAGCATTTGTTCCCGGTTGTGTTCGGGTTTGAAAACCACTTCTTGTACTTTAAAAACGCCTTCGGTCATAGTACCTGTTTTGTCCATCACCACGTGCCGGATATTGGCAATCAAATCCAAAAAGTTACTGCCTTTGAAAAGAATACCTCTGCGACTGGCAGCGCCTATTCCACCGAAATAACCCAACGGAATGGAGATAACCAAAGCACAGGGACAGGAAATAACCAGAAAAATCAGTGCGCGATATAACCATTGGCTGAATACATAGTTTTCTACAAAAAAACAGGGCAACACACAAATAGCAACAGCCAAGAACACAACTATGGGGGTATACACGCGTGCAAATTTGCGGATAAACAACTCGGTAGTGGCTTTTTGGGCGGTAGCGTTTTGTACCAATTCCAGAATCCGGCTCAATTTACTATCTGTGTAGGCGGTCGTTACTTTTATCAAACTTACGGTGTTGAGGTTGATCATTCCGGCAAGTACGGTTTCTCCTTTCGACTTGGTGTCCGGCTTGCTTTCGCCGGTAAGCGTTGCGGTATTGAATGAAGCTATATCCGAAAGCAGTTCACCGTCTAAGCCCAGCTTTTCGCCGGGTTTCAGTTGTATGATATCGCCTATGGTTGCTTTTTCTGCCTTTATAGTTTGAGGCTGATTATCTATTAATATGGTGACTTCGTCGGGGCGCTGGTCGAGCAGTGTACTGATATTGGCTTTGGCTCTTTGCACAGCCATAGTCTGAAATACTTCGCCCACAGAATAAAATAGCATCACGGCTACTCCTTCGGGATATTCGCCAATGGCAAAAGCTCCCGAGGGTGGCAATACTCATCAAAAAGAATTCGGAAAAAACATCCCTTTCACTTATACTTTCTACCGCTTCTTTTAATACCGGAAAACCTACGGGCAGATAGGCTACCACGTACCACAATATGCGTATCCATCCACCAAACCACGACGATTGTATCCAGTTGTCGAGAATGATGGCTATTGATAAGAATATGAACGAAGACACTGCGGGCAAAAATATGCCGAATACGGATTTGTGTTCTCCGTGCTCGTGTTAATGAACATGTTTCTTTTTGTTACCGGACTGACTATGATTTCCGGTTAATTTGCCGGCACCTGCATTGGTATAAATCTTCTTTTCTTGTGTACAACAAAGCTGACGCCCCTGCGCATCGTAAATGTGTTGATGTTTCATTATAAAAATCTCCTTACGTTATGTTTGTATGTTAAATATTCTTGTCCATGTTGCTTGGTCAGATATTCTTCTTCAAGCCGCACCTGTACCTGAATGAGTATGGTTCCCAAAATAAATATCAGCAATGTGAGGGCATTGGGCGTGGTGAGGAAAAGTCCGGCAAGGGTAACTATCATTCCTAAAAAAATAGGATTACGCGATATTGAAAATAAACCGATAGTTATAAGCTCTGTTTTTGTATCACTGTCGATGCCAATTCGCCAAGAGTTTTTCATATGGCTTTGCGCTAACACTGTCCAAATAAACGACAACAACATAAACACCAGCCCAACGTAACTCACCAGCTCCTTATTGAGGTATGCCATCGGTAGAAAGTATATATAAATGCTTGGCAAGAAAGCATAAACCAACACATATACAAAAGCGATCGCCAGTGTTATTTTGAAATAAATGCCGATCAGACCGTAAGCCGTATCGTCGGAAGGAAACACCAATGGATTTTTGCCTATATGCTTGGCAACAACAAACGATTTCGCGAAAATGGCTACGCTGAAATATACAACGAAATAAAGCGGCAATGCTATTCTTAAAAAATCTGTCATAACTTTTTTTCCTGCAAAGATAAGGGCAATAGCCGTGCAACACAATTGCAAAGTTGCGATACAGGAATATCGGCCGGTTAGTTAATTGCGTAAAATATCTTATATTTGCACTTGAAAAACAAGAGATAAACATCTCTGTAAAAATATCCGATTATGTCGCAGGAAGAAGCCGATAACAGATTAATCAACCGGAATATGAAGCCCACAGCTATGCGCGAGTTAGTACTCTCGGCACTGATGGAACAACGCGTAGCAGTAAGCCTTACCGATTTGGAAAGTATGTTTGATAAAGTGGATCGGATTACCCTGTACCGCACCCTGAAGACCTTTGAAGCCAATAAACTGATTCACAGCATTGACGATGGCAGTGGTTCGGTAAAATATGCCCTTTGCGGTGAGCAATGCGAGTGCGTACCTCAGGATTTGCACGTTCATTTTTTCTGCACTCAATGCCAGCACACTTATTGCCTGAATCACACTCCCATTCCGTCGGTGCATTTACCCGTAGGTTTCGCGTTAAGTTCTATCAATATGGTAGTGAAAGGTGTTTGTCCTAATTGTAAGGAGTAGAAAATGTGTGAATAAAACCGAACGATATATTATTCACAATCCTAATCTTCCTCCTTTCGTCATCTTTATTGTGGCATATTTCCTGCGGAAGTTGTATTTTTGTGTGATACAAATGGTCTTTAGTTGATATCGTTTATGTATATCCGGTTGGTACAGCCTGCCGCACAACTTTAAAACTACGTAAAGCATTACTGTTTTATGGAGACAGAAACGGGTGAACCCAATGTGAGCGAAAGGGTGATACCACCTACCGAAAGCGTTCAACTAATGTCTTATTACCGCAGCCGATCAGTCGCATTTTATCCGCGATTTCAAAATATTTACCGGATCTACGCCCGGGCAATTTATATCCCATCACCCCGAATGCCGGCAAAATGCCGATTTTGACACCCTATGATTTTACCGGTTTTATCCAATTTTGAGATTTATAAAAACGATATTTTTGCAGCCGTAAAAATAAAATTGTATGACACACTCCAACATAATTATCCTCAATGCTCACATCAACAAGTGGAACAATATTTCGTTTGAAACTTAAAACAAAGGATTGCTCCGCTTGAATGGAGCAATCCTTCTTTATTTAAAGTTTTCGACCAATGTAAAATACATATCCGTAGTATTCTTTGTATTTTTGATACATTGATTCTTCAAATCGTAAATTGGTTATCAGTTCTTTAGCCGTATAGTTATCGGGGTATTTTTTCAGAAAAAGTTCCTGAGCCTCCATCTGAGGTTCGTAAAAAACTTTCGTCCAACAACTTTCGGGAAGGCAAAATGCAGCTACGGGCACATAGCCTGCTTTTTGCAGCTGAGCCATTTTTACGGGAATGGTATCAATTTCGGGATAAGCCGTGTTCCAAAAGTCATTGATTTCGTCAGGTCGTTCGCCGGTAAACCACGAAGCCTCGGTTACAGCAATGTATCCGCCCGTTTTCAGATAATTTCGCCATTCGGTTACACCCCGTTCAAAGCCAACGTTGTAAATGGCACCTTCGGACCAAATAAGGTCTAACGACTCCGGCAGAAAAGGCAACTCGTCCATCGTTCCCACAATGCCGGTTACTCTGTGTTGCAAATTCAGTTCTGCAGTATTTTGGTTGAATCGGTCAATAAAGCCCGGAAACAAATCCAATCCTGTCAGTTTTCCGGAAGTATGCCGGGCAAGCGTCATTGTTTGTCCGCCTGTGCCGCAACCCAAATCAGCAATTACAGATTCCCTGCTAAGATTGTCGATAAAACTCAGAGCTTTGAGGGTGGAATCCACACTGCCTGGACCCTGACGTTCGATACCTGAAAAATATTCGCAGATTAAATTAAAATCAAATTCGTGTATGTTTTTATATTCTTCGTTACTCATAATGGTAAAGTTTTATTGGTCGAAGCGAGGCATATCAGCCAAACAATTTCAACCGTATTATTAATTAAAAAAAGACATATTGAATAGCCCTGACAAGAATGTGTCCGGGGAAACGAAAGGGATAATCACAGCAGCAAACGCCTACGGTGATTATTTACTTTACCAAATCCGAAATTAATTTAAACATCCAATGATTTTAGTGGGTGCAAAGATAGTAAAAAACAGCAAATAGATAAAGCATAATCATATTAAAACTCATTGTTATCCGATGGTTTAATCGTTAGTTGTGTGAAATATAAAAATAGCTACCAAATCCCTAATTTTGTTCCCGACCATTAATCATAAACATACTTATCCACGGCACATCCGGGATGGGGTAATCGTGATATATTTCAAAAAAAACGATGATTTCTTTATTCTCTTTTTTGAAGATCATTTTTATGGCGTAGTTTTCTAAACGTGCGCTATCAATGGGTGTTAAATTGCCTTTTTCCAAATTATTTGCAATATAATCGGCAAGAAACCCCTCCCCTTCTACCGGCAACTTATCGCTCCAACTGTTGCAAATGGCTTGAAGAATTAATATGTCACCTCTCACTACATCACGATAAAACAAATGATTACTTTCAAGTTTCGATGGAAGATAATTGTCATTATATTTAAGAATTATTGATTACAACGTACGGCATACACCAATTCATCGTGCAAAGAATAACCGGCACTTCAGTCACACCATCTTTCTTAATCAATCTTACTTCGTAGGTATCCAGACTTACTTTATCCTCTACTCGTAATTGATAATTGGCAGCCACAATTTGTTTAAAATTGGAAGAAATAACATCTAAAAAGAGCGCCCCGTTAACTCTTCTACCGTATATCCGACAATATCTACAATGGAATTATTCAAAAATACAAATTTGCCGTTTTGAATAACAAAAAGCCCCTCCTGCAAGCTTTTTATCAAGTTTCGATAACGTTTTTCGCTTTCAAGTAGCGCTTGTTCCATTTTCTTTTGAACAGACACATCTTGCTGAATAACGATTTAGCCCTCTATAATACCCGCTTCGTTTCGATAAGGCAATGCCACTGTTGCTGTCCAATAGGTGGAACCGTCTTTTTTATAGGTCTGCATTTCACTTTCCCATTTCTGCCTGCCAAGGATACTGTTCAAAATTTCATCTCTCGGTTCTGTAAATTCTTGTTAATTGAAGATATGCGAAAGTGGTTTACCTATGAGCTCAGCTTGAGAAAAACCGGAAATTCTCTCATAACCGGGATTTACATATTCAAACCGAAACATTTTATCCAGGATAAATATTGCGCCGGGAGTTTGCTCAAAAACCAAATGTAGCTTGTGTAATTCAATATCAGCAAAGGAATTTTCAGAGGATATAGCGACGGCATCGTTTTGACTCTTTTGAAACGATTTTCGTAATTGTTTTAAAAGTCTGCCAACCATATCTTTACCATTAGAAGGGATTACATTTTTGTAAAATTTGCTATACAAAGATAATTTTAATTGAAGAAAAAAGCAATAATAATCGCTCGAATGACAGGTTTTGACTAATGAGCAATGAATCTTGGCGTTGAAGGGCGAAAATTGGGAAATGAATGACGAAAAAACAAAGAAAAAGAATCGTCGATTATCTCCTTTTTTCGATCCACTCTTTCAGCGGAGTTACTTTCAAGCGGCTTACAATAGGTTTCTCACCTATATTTATATTAAGATGAAGTGTTGCCTTTCGGTTGAAATAAGGCTCTATGGAAACGATGCTTGCGCGGTTAATAAGCATTTGCCGGTTGATTCTAAAAAATTGCTGAGGGTTACAAACCGATTCTATATAATCTAAATTTTTGAAAACAGGATGTTTTTTATTGTCAAATGTATAACAATAAACCGTTTCAAACTCAATAACAAACAGCGCTACGTCTTTGGTATAGAGGATGAACGATTTTTCGCGTTGCTGTGTGAGAAAACTTTCTTGATACTTGCACACTGCATTTTGACTACTTGTAGCGGTAAACGAAAGAAGTATTTTTTCGCGAATTGCTCCAACCAATTGTTTATACTTGCTGAGCGCATCGTATATCTCTTGGTCTTTGAATGGTTTTAAAATGTAATCAATACCATTATTTTTGATTGCTTGCAGCGTAAACTCATCGTAAGCGGTGCAAAAAACCACCGGAATTCGGATGTCTATGTGTTTAAATATCTCAAAACTGTGTCCGTCCGATAAGTTAATGTCAAGAAAAATCAAATCAATATTCTGACGATATTTGTCGAGAAAAGAGATGGTATCAACAATAGAGTCAACAGTGTTTACAACCATAAATTCCTTGTCATGCTCAATTATTTCTTTCAGAAGTTGAGCCGTGTGTATCTCGTCTTCTACAATTAAGATGTTCATTATATCAGTTTTAGTTTGACTTCAAAAACACTATCGGTCTGATTTACGATTAAACCATTTTTTATACCCATCAGTTCATATCTTTTTTTAATGTTACTTAGTCCGTAACCCGAACTTTCAGCTTTTACTATTTTTGGTTGATAATTATTTACAACGAAAATATAAAAATCGTCTGCCGATTGAATTTTGATTGTCAATGGTCTTGCCGATGATATTTGATTGTGTTTGAAACAATTTTCGGCTACAATTTGCAGTGTAAGCGTTGGTATGAGAAAATTTTTCCACTCGTTATTCACATCAATATCAATTGTTAAATTTCCCTCGTTTCTTATCTGCATCAGAAAAAGATACGACTTGAGCACGTCCAATTCTTCTTCCAAACGCACTGTCGAAGAATTATTTAATTTAAGTGTCTGACGGTAAAAGTTAGATAAATTCATCACAAATGCTTCCGATTGCTCATGATTATTTCGAAGCATTGTACGCAACGTATTCATCGAGTTAAACAAGAAATGGGGATCAACCTTTAATCTCAACTCTTGCAACTGTGCCAAATAGTTTTCGGTTTGCATCTGTTCTTTCTCTAATTTTAATTGGGCAATGTCATCGGTTGCCCTTTGCGCATACTGTATTAGTAAAAAAAGTACAGAAGCAGATGTAATTTTGCCAATAAAAATCCATTTGATGTTCGATGAAGTTTTGAAAATTGCCAACGAAAAAAGCAGATATACAACCGACGTGGACACAACAACCGTCAAAGCAGTTAGCAACCAACGATGTTTACCCTTATATTTGGAAGTTAGAAATAAAATGTGCCAAATAAAATATAAGATAAGTGAAGCGTAAAGCCACTTTGCCATAAAAGTAAACGATACTGCATCTACGTTTTCGGTATTTGTGAATAAGTTCAAACCCGGCAATATCAACGACAAAGCAATGGGTAATATGATGTTAATTTTTGATTTCACGAGCAATAAGTTGGCAAAAATTTCAGGGGGTTAAAGTACAAAATTATATTTTATAAAACAAGAGAGCTTGGCAACTTTTGCTTCGGAAACAGGTAGCGCTTTTTCTGATAAATTAAACGTAAATATCTTCCAGTTCTTTTCTTTAATATCATCATACAAACGAATATTTTGCCGAAACGAATAACCGAAACTCACTGTTATGACTCCCACCGTTTATGGTATCGTTTTTGATTTGATTAACAGAATAACTAACACCCGGTAATTCTTTGGGGTAGTTCTTGAGCGTCTATCTTTGGGAATAAAAAACATTCGAAAATAAGCATCTGAATTTTATAATACATCGTATTATCAGTCAGTTATGAAACCACTTTACCGTCTGAAAACTCAATAATACGATCACAGTTAGCGGCAAACTCATCGTCGTGTGTTACGGCGATAATGGTTTGCCCCTGTTCTTTTGCCAATTGTCTGAATATATCGAAAACAACTTTTGTGTTTTTCGAATCGAGATTTCCCGTAGGTTCATCACCCATAATAATTGCCGGATTATTTATTAGCGCTCTGGCAATGGCTACACGTTGTTGTTGTCCGCCCGATATTTTCGATGCCGGTTTCAACTCATTTCCTTTCAAATCGAGTAAGGTAATTAAATCCATTGCTTTTTCGCGAATTTCTTCTTTGGATTTTTTATTGAGTTTCAACGCCGGAAGCATCACATTGTCAAGCACCGAAAATTCGGGCAACAGATAGTGAAACTGAAAGACGAAGCCGATATGTTTATTCCGAAAATTCGCTAATTGGTTTTGTGTCATACCCGTTACTCTTTTTTCGTTGATAAAGATTTCGCCTTCATAATCAGTGTCCATTGTTGACAAAAGATAGAGCAAAGTAGATTTTCCTGAGCCCGATTTACCGACTACTGCCACAAATTCACCCTTGTTGATATCGAACGATACGTCATTTAGAATCTGAAATTCTTGTGGTTCGTAAAAAAACTTATTGATATTGTTTGCTGATAATGCTTTCATTCTTGATAAAATTATTGGTTTTTAGCCCCTTAAAATAGATACAGGATCTACTTTTGATGCTTTGTAAGCAGGCAGATAACCTGCTATAATAGTGATAATTAGTCCAAAGAAAAACGCTAATATATAATCAGAAGGTTTAAAATTTATTGGCAGTGAGTCAAATGATGCGATTTTAAATGGAATACTGTTAACTATTAACGAAATAACATAGCCTAAAAGCAATCCGCTAATTCCTCCAATTCCTCCAATCACAATGGATTGGGTAAGAAATATCTCAACAATGTCTTTTCCGTTGAATCCCATAGCTTTCAGGATAGCAATTTCTCTGATTTTTTCGTTCACGGTCATATTCATAATGTTGTAAATTCCAAATCCGGCTACAATCAAAATGGTAAATGAAACTGCCATTGCCAATAAATCTCGAATGATATTAACTGAATCAAGCTGGCTGTTTCCTTCCTGCCACGATTCTATTTTATAATTGGTTACACCCGACATTTTTTTTGCTACCTCTGTGGCTTTTTTGAAATCTGTAACATTTATCATTATATCGGTGGCATAGTTTTTATTTTTGGAAAAAAGTTGCCGTGCCGTTCGTATCGAAATCATTGCCTTACCACGATCTGTACCGGCAGAACCTGTTTCAAAAATACCTATAATTTTAAATATTTTTGATATACCATCGGATGTAACTATGTTGACATTATCTCCCATATTTACTCCCAAATTTTTAGCGAGCTTACTACCGATAAAAATTCCGTCATTTTGTTTATTCAAATCAAAATAATTGCCCGCTATCATATATTGCGAGGTATTAAATACTTGATTTTCATTGTCAACATCTATCCCCGAAAGGCTAACGCTGTACTTTGTTACACCGTTTCGGATAAATACATTTTGATTCAACTGAGCGGTTACGCTTGTTACTTCCTTATATCTTGATACTGCTTCTATAATTGGTTCGGCGTTTTTTATCCCTTCGGAATAACGGATATTTCGGGCATTATTTACCATCACAACTGTGTTGCTGTCTTTGGGTTGCGGCAGTAAAACGGGAACTTCCGAAGCCAAATCGTTATATATTTTAATGTGTGGCATCGAGGTAAAAGTAATTTCGGCTTGTGCATCGTTTACCCCCGACATAAAACTGTTCATAAAAACATACATTGAAATACCAAAAGTCACACTCAATACGGCAACCAAAAGTTGTTTTATTTTAGATGTAAGATGCACCCACGATATTTTTTTATTGGTATTCATATTATTTATTTTTACTTTTTTTCTTTGTAATGATGTCTTTCTCTGTAATACCCGAAATAATTTCGGTCCAATCATTGCTACTGCTACCTGTTACTATTTCTCTTTGCGTACCGTTATCAAGAGTTACAAATTTCTCTTTTATTATGAACGAAGTTGGGATAACCAATACGTTGTTTCTATTTTTTGTTTCGATATTTGCTTGCAATTGTGTACCCGAAAACAAGATCTTCGGTATCGATTCAAATGTGGCTTCAACAATGTATGATTGCTCGTTACTGTCGAAACCGGGGAAAATCTTTGTAACTTTAGCAGGAAAAGTTTTATCGGGATAGGTATTTAGATGTACAGAAGCATGTTGTCCCAGAGCTATTTTTGTAATGTCATCTTCCGAAACAAATAATTTAACGATGTATGTTCCGCTTCCGATTTTGGCTATCGGATCGCCTATGCGCACGAGTTCGCCTTCCTTTTTGGAAACATTGATTACTTGTCCTTTTTTATCGGCACGAATGGCATAATCGTTCAGTAGCGCTTTTTGTGCTTCTATCTGAAACAGACTTCGCTGGGCATTGAGTTGTAGAGCATTCTTGATTTCGACGTATTTTTTTTCGAGTAGTTGTACGTTTCCCTGCGAATTTTTATACTGTAATTCCGTTTTATCAAAATCCAATTGAGACACCGAATTTTTGTTTCGTAATTCTTTGATACGCAGATAATTGGTTTTATCCAGCTCTAGTTGTTGCTTAGCTTGCGTTATTTGTGTTTGAATTTGCATCAGCTGAGGAGAATTGTCGGAGTTATTTCGTTTAGAATCACTATATACCGTTTTTGCATCCTGAAACTGAGCCTCTTGTGCATCGCTCTTGATGATTCCTATTAACTCATTTGTGTCAACGGTGTCTCCTTCTTTTACCGTTACCGACTGAAGGATACCGGTTGTTTTTGAAGAAATAATATATTCTTCGTCTTGTTCTACGTTACCGCTTGCAAACACGGCGTCTTGTATATTTTTTCGCACGGGCGAAGTTTTCTCTTTCCTGTTACACGAAACAAACGTGACGCTAATCAATGTAATAAGCAGGCATGTTAATGTTTTTTTCATTTGTTATGCTATTAAAAATTAATCTGACGAATATAAATCTGATATTGTGCCAATGAAAAATCGGCAAGACTTTGCAGATAATTGTATTGCGCTGTTAGTAAATCATTGTACTTGGTCATTCGTTCATCCAATCCGATGATTCCGATTTCATATTTATTTTCGGTATGAGCATCGTTTTTTTGTTGCAGTTCCAATATTTCTTTGTTTTTTTCGAGTGTATTTCCCGTCTGTTTGTATTGCAATTCCAACGTTTCGTCTTCTTTTTGTTGATTAAGCGTGATATTTTCCAACTGCATTTGCTGAATTTTTAATTGTGTTTTTGATTCTCTAATTTTTGATTCGGTTAAGAAACCATTAAATATCGGCAGGGATAACTTAACCCCCAGATACTGCGAAGGCAATTTATTTGCTCCCGATAAATTTGTTATCTCGTTGGTTGCCCAATTGTAATTATACTGATATTGCATACTCAACGATGGCGTATGAAGGCTTTTGTTTTGTTTCACAACAGATTCGGAAATTTTCACTTGTGATTGTTGCCACAAAACATCAGGATGGGTAGTGTTTATTTGAGTATTCAGCACTAAAGGTTCATCAATTTCCCCCGAAACCAGTAGCGTTTTTTTCGTATTCAATAACATCTGAAACTGACAGTGCAACTGTTGGAGGTTGGTTTGCGCATACTCCAGATTCTTTTTATTTTGAAGATGCCGGATTAAAACCTTATTCATATCTTCTTCGCTAATAATTCCTTTTTGATATTTTTCTTGTGCGTTTTTACGTAAGGAATCTGTGACTTTTACATTCTCATTGTAAATAGACAATGATTTATTTATCAAAAGAATAGAATAATAAACGGATGCTAATTTATTATAAGTCTCGTATTTTACTTTCTGAGTATTTAGTTTTCCGGCGTTGGTTTTTAAATTCGCTGTTTGTATGGCAAAAATTTTCTGAAAGTTTAATATATCCCACTGTGCCACCAAGCCTGCGTTATAAATGTATTTTTTTCCAAAAGTCATTTCAGAATATTCATTGTCAGAGGCAGTTGGGTTAAAAAGTTTAGCGGGTACCAATGTGGGCAGAAGGGTAATATTATCGGTAAATCCCGTGACGATATTCAACGTAGGATACAAGGAAGATTGAGCTTGTCTCTTGCCCGACTGCTCAATTGCTTGCTGAGCAACAGAGGCTTGAATGGTGAAAGAGTGACCATCGGCATAATTCAACACCTCTTGCAACGAATTAAATTGTATTTGGGCAAAAGACCGTCCTGCAAGACAAACCAATGCTAATAAAATCCATTTTTTATTCATCGTAAATCTTAATTTTGTTATAATTTTGTCCATACTTCAGTTTTCGATATCCATCCTTTAGAAGCTTGGATTTCAATTTTAGTGTCGCTCACTACTTTTATACTACACTTTGCAGATGTGTTTTTTTGATATAAAAACAATTCTCCATCGACATAAACGCCTTTGTTTGATGGTTTTAATCCTGCAATTTGTTTTCTTACCTATCACGCTACTATTTTTGGATTTACGAATAATAGCTTCGTAAGTATTTCCATTTTTAACAAACTCAACAATGTGGGTTTTCTCTTTGTTTTCCCATTCACCTAAAATCATATCATTCTGATTTTGAGCAAATAAACCAACACGCATCAATAAAGTTACAGTTAATAAAATTAATTTTTTCATAAGTTTTGCATTTTTAAATGTGATTATTATACTACAAATTGGCTGAATTAGATAATCTGTGATGCAAAAATAAACTCTAATTTGGGCGATAAAAAATAGTTTATAAGTCAATGGGCTGAAATTAAATCCCAACTGAACATTCGGAGAGTTGAATTGACATAAGAAGACGAGACAAAAAAACCTACACGTTTAAATTGTGTAGGCTATCATGTTTTTATGTTGAAAAAAAACGGAACGAGTGACGAATAAACGCTACATTTTCAAATATAATTCACTTCAGGCGATATTTCTATCCCGAAATTAAATTTTACCGACTCTTGTATTTGTTGGGCTAATGCTGCAACTTGTTTTCCGGTGGCATTTCCTAAATTAACAATGACCAATGCCTGATTTTTATGTACTCCCACGTTTCCAAACTGTTTTCCTTTGAATCCACATTGCTCAATCAACCATCCGGCAGGAATTTTTTCTTCGTTTTCAGAAACGTTGTAGTGCGGGATATTGGGAAATTTTTCTTGCAGTTTGACGAATTTATCTTTTGAAATAATCGGATTCATAAAAAAACTGCCGGCATTTCCGGTAATAGCAGGGTCGGGGGAGTTTTTCTTTACGGATGGCTATGATGGTGTGGCGAATGTGTTGTAAATTGATTTCTCCGCTTTTCAAAACTGAATCTTTTAAGTGTTGATAATCAAGAATATAATTTATTTTTTTATACAACTTAAATGTAACAAAGGTTACAATGTATCTTCCTTTGAGTGTACTCTTGAAAATGCTGTTACGATAGTCGTATTTACAATCCTGATTAAGAAACTTTCTATTGTCAAGAGTTTCTATTTCAAGCGCTTCAACCGTATCTATGGTGTCTTTCACCTCTACACCGTAAGCACCGATATTTTGTACTGCCGATGCGCCAACCTCGCCCGGAATTAGTGAAAGATTTTCGACCCCACACCAATTATTATCTACACAGTAAGCTACAAAGTCGTCCCAAATTACCCCTGAACCAACACGCACCCACACAAAATCGTCATTTTCTTGCAGTTTTTCTACTGAATCAATTTTTGAATGTAAAATAACTCCATCAAAATCACTCAAAAACAACAAGTTACTTCCACCACCAATATGCAAATGTTTGTTTTTTTTCAGGATGTCTGATTGTAAAAGTTCCCTCAACTCTTCCACAGAATTGTATTCGGCAAAATATTTTGCTTTTACATCAATCCCAAATGTATTGTACGGTTTTAGCGATATATTTTGCTGAATACTCATATCTTGTTATTTATAAATTCAATTATTTCTTCTTCATTATCCGGATGAAACCAATAAATATCTTTATCACGATTAAACCACGTCAGTTGTCGTTTTGCGTAATGCCTACTATCCTGTTTTATCATATTCACAGCAAAGTCCAACGTCCAGTCGCCGTCCATATATTTATATAATTCTTTGTAACCGACAGTATTCAGCGTATTCAAGTGCTTGTGCGGATAAAAAGGGCGAGCTTCGTCTAATAGCCCTTGTTGCATCATCATATTCACACGTTTGTTTATGCGTTCGTAAAGCTCTTCGCGTGGTCGGTTCAAGCCAATTTTCAGAATTTCAAAGTTACGTTTTTTGCGTTCTCCGGTCCTAAACTCCGAAAAAGTTAAGCCGGTTTGTGTACAAATTTCCAATGCGTGTAATACTCGTTTGGGATTTTGCAAATCTACTTCTCCATAATGCTTTTCATCTAACCGTTTCAATTCATTTTGAATAAATTCCAACCCCTTTTCTGCAAATTTTTTTTGCCATAGTTCCCTAATCTCCGGTTTCACTTGCGGAATATCGTCCATCCCATTGCATACGGCATCAATATACATCATCGAACCTCCCACAAATAAAACAACATCATTCGTTTTGAATAATTCATTCAAAAGTTTGATGGCATCTTCTTCGTATTGCCCTGCACTGTAATTGTCAAATATTGAATGAGTTCCAATAAAATAATGTTTCGCTCTTTTTAATTCGTCTTCATCGGGCGAAGCAGTTCCAATTCTCAACTCACAAAATATTTGTCGCGAATCCGACGAAACTATCGGACAACCGAATTTCCCTGCCAATCGTAAGCTGATGCCTGTTTTACCTACTCCGGTAGGACCTAATATGACAATTAATGTTTTCAGATAAAATCTTTAAATAAAAAGACAGAAAATTCTTTTTTAAAGAGATCTTCTGTCTTTCAGAATTATACTAATTTATATATTAAAATTTTGAATCCTCACCAAATAAGCTTGCGTCATCAAAGTTTAAATCGCCAAAACCCTCTTCATCTAATTCATCGATATTAAAATCTTCGTCTCCATAAAAGCTTTCATCTCCGGTTGCCGACGGTGCCGCTTTGGTAGCAACATTTACGAAATCATCTTGCTCTGCCAGTTGTTTCGGCGCTTTTCCTTTGGATGCTTTGCATACCGGTTCGTCAAGGTCTTTTCCGGGGATCATTTCTGTGAGCTCGATAAAAAACGCTCTGTCTGAAATCATATCAAACACATACATCAATTTTTGTTTTTCATCCGTCAGTATTTCATCTAAAACGGTATCTTCCATCACCAAATTGTCGTATTCTGAACTTGATTCCATCTCAATAAGTGTAATTTCCTGTTCTTTTTCCCAATCATCATTGCATAGGAAAAACGAAGTTAGTTGATTTTTTTCGTAATCAACAGAATCAAGAATGGCGTGGTGAAAATCAAGAAAAGAAGCCTCGGAGTCTATTTCTATTATCCGAAGAAAATTATCCACTTCATCAGAAATAATTGTAAATTTGAAAATCATAGTTGGTCTTTTGAATAATTTGTTTTACGATGTAAAAATACAAATTTATTTTATTCTGAAAAAAATGTGTCGTATAAAAACATAAAAGAGTTTGAATAACATTTCAAACTCTTTTATGTTATATTGTTACGTTATTTACTTTTTCAATTTTTCTTCGATTTCAATTATATTTTGACGGAAAAACTTATCCGTGTCAATCAAATCTTCTACTTTCTTACAAGCGTGAAGTACAGTTGCGTGATCGCGTTGTCCTATAAAATTTCCAATGGCAGAAAGAGAATTTTTCGTCAATCGTTTAGAAAAATACATTGCGATTTGACGTGCCTGAACCACCTCCAATTTACGTGATTTGGTTGAAATCGCGTCCACCGATAGTTTGAAATAGTCGCATACAACCTGACGGATTTGCTCCATTGTATTCACTTTAGGAGTTATCGCCACAATTCTACTCACAATATTTTCGGCAAGCTGCAAATCAATGGGTCTGTTGGCTAAAGTAGAATGTGCCAGCAACGACACCAATACTCCTTCCAAATCCCGAACATTGTCCGTCACATTCTCTGCGATAAAATCTACCACATTTTCCGGAATTTCGAGTCCATCTCTGTAAATTTTATTTTTCAGAATTTTTTTCCGTAAATCAAAGTCGGGTTTTTCTATTTCGGCTGAAAGTCCCCATTTGAAACGGGTCAATAATCGGGGTTCCATTCCTTCCATTTGCAACGGAGAACGATCAGCAGTAAGCACAAGTTGTTTGCCCGTTTGATGCAAATGATTGAAAATATGGAAAAATGTATTTTGAGTTGCGGTTTTTCCAGCAAATTCCTGAATATCGTCCATTATTAGCACGTCAATGGTTTGATAAAAATTCAGAAAATCATTTTGCGTATTATTTCGAACGGCATCGGTATATTGAATCAAGAATGTATTTGCCGAAACATATAATACACGCTTGTCAGCAAACATTTTTTTAGTCATCACTCCGATAGCATTGGCAAGGTGTGTTTTTCCCACTCCTGACACTCCATACACAAAAAGAGGATTAAATACGGTTTTCCCCGGATTTGATGCTATGCTTAAGCCCGCTGTGCGTGCCAACTGATTACTTTTACCTTCGATTAACGCATCAAAATTATAGGATAGATTCAACTGCGGATCTATTTCCGGTAACTGTCTGCGTTGATAGGGAGAAACAATAGCCTTGTCGGATTGATATTTGGGCGAAAAATTTGTTGAATTGGTCGTCGAATCGTTAGCGCTTGGTATTTGTGTCCCTTTATCATTTGATTTATCTATCAGTACGCGATACTCTAATCTTGTACCTTTCCCTGCTACGCGAGCCAAGGTCATCCCCAGCAAGTCGATATATCTCTCTTCGATGTATTCTACAAAAAACTGACTTGGAACTTGTAGTACAAACACACCCTCGTTGAAACTTATCGCTTGAATAGGAGCAAACCATGTTTATATGATACTTCCGGAATATTATCGTGAATAATATCCAGACATTCATTCCACAACTGCTCGTGATTCCTCACTTTTAAAAATTCTATTTTTTGGGATAAAAAAATCGACACTACGGTCGAGTTATAAATAATTTGAGTAAAAAAAATCAAAAAATACCGTTATACTTCATTGAAATGGGCATCCTTCTGTTTTACAAATATCAAAATAATATTTTTGAAAAACAAATGTATTTTTTATTATATTTAGTCTTAAGTTTAACTTTCAGATTATTAGCAAGTTGCACAACGATCTGAAAATCAACAATTTTAGAATGACAAAAACATGAAGTCTGTTGAAAATAAAGCATTTAACAATTTATTCAAAAAAATAGAAAATAAGACTGAATTATTGTTTATTTACTTGTTTTTTAGAATTTTAGAATGTAATAAAAATATTTTTATCATTTAACCTGTTTAGAATGATTATAAATAACAGCAATGGTTATTTATTTAACTTTTCACTTTTTTCTTATTTTACATCCATCTTCTTTCCATTCTTGAAAGCTACGACAAAAGCATAAGGAAATTTTTTAATTATCGACTTTCTGAGGCGTAATGCCTCTTGCATTGTGCTGCAATTGCCATAAGTGTATTTATGCAATCCTCCTTCGTAATAATAGTCGACATCCGTCAGCCCTTTTAGTTCGTCATCTTTTTCCCCCAGCTTCTCTTTGGTAGCCAAAATCTGAACTTTATAAATGACTTTATCTTTATTTTCCACTGGAGTTTCTGTTCTCGACTCTTTGGGCTGTATTTTGACATTTGATATATTTTTATTCTGAGGTATTTCTACCATCGTGTCTGCTTTTACGTCATCGTTGGTTTCATCTGCATTATTTCTACTATAGCTTGCATCTTTGGAAGAAGTGGCTTTTCCTGTTTTTTTGTCGTGGTCTTTTTTATAAGTAAGAAACGCCCTGTAAATAGAGGTTGCTATTTCACTTTGACCTTCTTGCGAATTAAGGTAGTTCTCTTCTATTTTATTGGAAATAAAACCCATTTCTATCAGCACGCTCGGACAAGCCGACTTATATAGCACCCAAAACCCGGCTTGCTGCACTCCCCTATCAAATCTGCCTAAGCGTACGAATTGTCTTTGTATAAGTGAAGCAAGTTGTATGCTTTTATCAATATATTTATCTTGCATAAAATCAAACATGATGTATGAATCTACCGAGCGAGGATCAAATCCCTGATACCTGGTTTTATAATCTTCTTCGAGGAGCATCACCGAATTTTCGCGCATTGCTACTTCCAAGTTCCCCTGTGTGCGACTACTGTTTACCCGAAGCGTGTATGTTTCTGTACCGTGCGCAGCCGAGTTGTTATTCGCGTTAGTATGAATACAAAAAAAAGCATCGGCGTTATTTCTGTTCACTATGTCGGCGCGCTCCTGGAGTGTGAGAAAAACGTCGGTCTTACGAGTATAGATCACTTTAACATCGGGCTGGTTCTCTTCGACCATTTTACCGAAAAGCAATGAGACGGACAAATTTAGGTTTTTCTCTTTTGAATATTTGCCTACCGCACCAGTATCGTGTCCTCCGTGCCCTGCATCAATAACAATGGTGAAAGGCTTTGCGAACGCGGATTGGGCAATAAATAATAACAGAAAAACAAATGAGTTAAAAAATAAATGGGAATACTTTATCGTTTTTCTCATAATAAACTTGGATTGGAAGATTGAAATTGTTGTAAAATATCTACAGCTGATTCTGTCTGCTTTTAATAATGCAAAAATACAAATTTTATTGTACATACGATGATAGTTTTAAGACACGAAAAATCAAATTATTCATAAAAAACGTATAAATGCAATTTTACAGTGTTTTTTTAGTTAAATTTGCAGGAAATATTTTTCACCAAGACGAAACTGCGCAAAATGCTTTCCAATAAGTATTTAAATGACATAAAACCCTTAGCTTTACTTTTCTTGATGTTGTGTTTGATTGGTGGCGTATCTTTGACCGCTCAACAAGCTAAACCTCAAGTAGCACCTATTAAGAGCGTCCTACCTGCGGATAGTCAAAAAATAGCTGATGTTAAAAAAGACTCCGTGAGTACGGCACCAAAAAATAATCCGAATCAAATCGACAGCGAAATAGCTTATACTGCCAATGATTCTATCGTTTTTTTAGGAGATGGTACCGGCATTTTATACGGAAACAGCGATATAAAGTATAAGAAAATAAATTTGAAGGCAGACTACGTTCGTGTTAAAATGGACAGTAGTTTGATTTTTGCGAAAGGAAAACTTGACTCTTTAGGTGTTTTACAGGGAAATCCCGAATTTACCGAAGGGGAAGGTGAACCATTTTCAGCCAAAGAATTAACTTATAATCTGAAAACAAAAAAAGGATTTATTCGCCAAGCCGTCACGCAGCAAGGCGAAGCATATATATTAAGCGACAGGACAAAAAAGACGGAAGAGGACGCGCTTTGTTTGGCTGACGGCAAATACACTACTTGTGATGACCATGACCATCCGCATTTCTATTTGAGTTTGTCCAAAGCCAAAGTCAAGCCCGGCAGTTATATCGCTACCGGTCCAGCACATATGGTTCTGTTAGATATACCTTTGCCACTCTACATTCCGTTCGGATACTTTCCATTTAATTCAAAATATTCTTCGGGAATAGAAACCCCGAGTTTGGAAACTGATTATACGAGAGGGTATGCGCTAACAAACGGAGGGTATTATTTTGCCATCAGTGATTATGTTGATTTAGACATCAAAGGAGATATTTATACACGTGGTACGTGGGGAGTAAATCTTAATTCAAATTATCTGAAACGATATAAATTCAACGGAAGCGTAGGTGTTTCTTACCGAGAAGATGTCACTGGCGATCAAGATTTGGATACGTACAGTAAAGTAAAGAACCTAAGTATTCGTTGGACACACTCTCAAAACCCGAAAGTAAATCCTTTTCGCACATTGTCTGCCAGTGTCAATTTCTCTACAAGCGGATATAACCGAAGCAATATCAATAGCTACTATTCACCGATAAACTCTGAGAACACCAAGGGCTCAAGCATTTCATTCTCGCAACGCTTTCCCAATAATCCGTTTTCTATTTCGGGCTCGATGTTGATCAACCAAAGAACCAAAGACTCGACTATCAATCTAACGTTACCGAACCTCTCTATTTCGATGAGCCGTATTTTCCCCTTTAAGAGAAGAAATGCGATAGGAAATGAGCAATGGTACGAAAAAATTTCGATGTCTTACTCGGGTACATTATCAAATAGCATTTATACGAAAGAATACTTATTGCTTCATTCGTCTTTGTCTAAAGACTGGAAAAATGGTATGCAACACAGTATTCCTGTGTCAGCCTCATTCAATATTCTTAAATACATAACATTTACTACCTCTGCAAATTACAACGAGCGATGGTCAATGAGTCATTACGAAAAATCGTGGGATTGGAATGAGAACACCAAAACAGGAAAAGAAATAACGGATACAATTTATAACTTCGGGCGCAACTACAATTTCAGTGTGGGAGCTTCGGCAAACACAACGATATACGGATTTTACACACCTTTACGTGCTATTTTTGGAGATAAAATTCAAAAAATTCGCCACGTTATGACTCCGAGTATCGGTGTAAGTTACAATCCTGACTTTTCTAACCCAATATGGGGCGCTTGGGATTCATACACAAAAAGGGAGTACAATAAAACAACGCAGCAGGAAGTTGTTTCCGTAGTCCAATACTCTAAATATGCCGGCACAATGTACGGTGGTCCCGGACGAGGAAAATCGGGTAGCATCAATTTCTCGCTCGGAAACAATTTAGAAATGAAGGTTAAAAACTCAAAAGACACCATCAACGAAAATGCAACCAGAATCATAAGTTTAATCGATAATTTTTCGGTAAACGGCAGCTATAATATGGCAGCAGACTCTATGAATTGGTCTAACTTTGGGGTAAATCTTCGATTAAAATTCAAGTCGTACAGTTTAAATCTGAGTACATCCTACGACCCGTATATGTGGAGTTTGGCAAGTGATGGAAAAACGCCGGTACGAGTAAATGAGCTTCGCTGGAATCATGGCAAGTTTCCGCGTTTTATGGGCACCGGAACATCATTTTCATACACCCTTTCCGACCAAACATTCAAAAAGAAAAACAAGAAAAAAGAAGACGACAAAAACCAAGACCCAAATAGTGTTAACGGCGCAGATGGCAACTTTAAAGATGAAAATGTAAATGATATACTCAATGAGCAAAATCAAAAAGACAAAGATGATAATATCGAAAGAGATGCGGATGGATATGAAAAAGTGAATATCCCATGGAGTTTATCATTCAACTACACAATGCGTTATGGAGATAATTCCGCTAAATTCGATTACGAAAAGATGGATTATCAGCGAAAACTGACACACAATGTTTCTATCTCTGGCAACATACAGCTTACGCCAGGTTGGCAAATAAACGGTACTACATCTTATGACTTTAATGCGAAACAATTTAGCTATACTGTTTTTAATATCACAAGAAACCTACACTGTTGGACACTTACGGGTAGTATGGTTCCATTTGGACCTTACAAGACTTACAGCTTCCGTATTGGTGTAAACTCCAGCATGTTACAAGACTTAAAATACGAAAAACAAGGAAGTAGATACAGTTCGCAGAACAATGTGGTATGGTATTGAGTTATATAGTAACAAGTTTCAAAAAAAGAACAGTTGTACGACCAAGCAATTGTAAATAATAACAACAAAAAACAAAAAGATAATGAAAATTACAGCACAAACAGTAGTAGATGCCGAATATGAATTATATGTTACCGGCGAAAACGGAGAACCGGAATTGATGGAAAGAGCCACTTCAGAACACCCTTTGAATTTTACTTATGGCGTAGGAATGATGCTACCAAAATTTGAAGCACAATTGGCAAATCTTGAAGAAGGAGAAGCCTTCGATTTTATATTAGAAAAAGAAGATGCCTATGGAGAGTATGAAGATGAAGCGGTCATTGATTTGGAACGTTCCGTATTTGAAATTGATGGAAAATTAGATGAAGAAATGGTGTTTGAAGGAAATGTAGTACCTTTGATGGATAGCGATGGTAACAGAGTGCAGGCTCAAATTGTATCTGTTGACGATAAATTTGTACGCGTAGATTTAAACCACCCATTGGCAGGTGAAACATTGCATTTTAAAGGAAAAGTAATGAAAGTGCGCCAAGCAACTCAGGAAGAAATCAATAAACTATTAGGTGGAGGAAGCTGTGGATGTGGAGGCGGAAGTTGTGATGACGACAGTTGCGGATGCGGAAGCGGCGGATGTGGATGTCATTAATAATTGTACAACTATTTTACAAAAAAACAAACGGTTTCGACATCTAAAAGTTGAAACCGTTTTTTAATCGTAATAAAAATGGAATTCGTTCAAATAACCTCTGTTGAAGAAACTTATTTTCAAGACATTATGACTCTGTATCAGGAAGCGTTTCCCGAAAACCAGCGACATACGGCAACTGATTTTAAAAGTCTGGTTGAGTCCCGGCAAAAAGATTTTCGTTGCAATGCCGTTTTATTGAACAAATCATTTGTCGGCTTTTTTAATTATTGGGATTTGAAAGATTTCAATTTTGCGGAACATTTTGCCATTGTTGAAGCCGTACGAGGAAATAAAATTGGTGAGAAAGTGATGAAAATGATTCAAAGTGCGGCAAAATTGCCTCTGATTTTTGAAGTAGAGATTCCTGACAACGAAACAAATGCCAGACGAATTGAGTTTTATCGACGACTCGGATACGAAATTGTTCCGAAGAGAATATTTACAACCTCCTTACAATAACTATGGACACTCACAACCGCTTTATCTGATGACAGACGATTTAGGCTTTGTGTTAATAAACTTTGATAAAATAAAAACTCGCATTTATAAAAATGTGTACGGTGTCAAACTTACGTAGTAAAAAACAGATATTTCAGTCTGATTAAGCAACAAAATATTCACGCTTTGGTGAAATAGTGTCGTAACTATCTCACCGAAGTGTTTAATTCTCGTTATTTCATCATATTCCACGCTATCCAGGCTAATCCGCCCACTCCTGTTTTAAGAGCCTCTTCATCGATGCAAAATGTACTACTATGCAGACCGCCGGTATTTGAATTTGCCGCTCCCTTTACTCCCAAACGATAAAAGCAACTCGGATATTGTTGGCTGAAAAAACCGAAATCTTCCGAAGTCATTCTTAACTCCAAACGTTGTATATTCTCTGTTCCAACCAACTGCTCTGCAAAAAACATTGCTGTTGCCGTTACAGCCTCATCATTTACTACGCAAGGATATCCTTCGGGGAGTTCTATTTCGGCAGTACAACCATAAGCTGCACAAGTTTGTGTGATTATGCGTTGAATATGCTCTTTCAGCCTCGGCACGCCAGCTTTCATCAACGGTACGAAAAGTGCCGGCAAGCTGAACAGTGTCCGGTATAACATTTGTTGAGCCATTCGCAAGCATTTTACCAAACGTAAGTACCATAGGAATGATTGGTTTACACAATCGACTCTTGACTTGTTGCAACGCTACTATTGTTTGCGAAGCTGCCAGTACCGTATCATTACAAAGATGCGGTAAAGCTCCGTGTCCGCCCGTACCTTTAATCGTAACATAAATTTCATCGGCTGATGCCATAATTTTTCCGGGAGAAAAGCGAGCGTTCCCGTCGGATAATCTACCGAGACGTGTTGAGCAATTATCATTTGTGGCTTATATTCATTGAATATTCCATCTTGAAGCATTAAAAAAGCGCCACCGGGAGCTTTTTCTTCGCCCGGTTGAAATATCAGCAACACCGTTCCTTCAAAATCAGTTTTCAGTTGATTAAGCACTTGAGCCACACCCAGCAAACAAGCTGTATGAGCATCGTGTCCGCAAGCATGCATTACATTTGCATTTTTCGATTTATAAGGCACATTATTTTTCTCTTCAACGGGTAAAGCATCCATATCTGCCCGCAAAGCTATAATCTTTTTCTTCGGATTCTTTCCTTCGATGACACCCAATATACCTGTGCCGGCAATACCCGCCCGAAACGGTATATTCATACTCGCCAACTCACGCCGTATATAAGCTGACGTTTCTATTTCCTGATACGAGAGTTCGGGATTGGCATGTAAATGACGATATACATCTCGGGTGTAATTTGCATAATGTTCTATTAATTGATCGAATGTAGGATTCATTGTGAATGATATTTCTGAAATAAAACACAAATATAACTCAATTTTGAGGCATATTAACCTTATTTAAACAGATATTATTCACAAAATTAGTTTTTTTTGGAAGTTATTTTATAAATTTGCAGGTCTGAAAATAAATTATTTAACATAAATAATAACAATATGAAAAGTAAATTTGCAATCTTTTTGGCTGCTTTTACTGCACTAATTTTCACAGCAGAAGCGCAAAAACCGGTTATTAATTTCTCATTAAAAGAATATGATTTTGGTCAAATAAACGAACAAGACGGAAAAGCAACGCACGTTTTTGAGTTTACTAATACCGGTTCAGCCCCACTTATCATTCAGCGCGTACAAGCTTCTTGCGGATGCACTACTCCCGACTGGACTAAAGAGCCGATAGAACCCGGGAAAAAAGGTACGGTAACAGCTACATATAATCCCCAAGGAAGACCCGGACCATTTAACAAGCAAATCACGGTATATTCCAATGCAAGTAATGAAAACGAGATACTCTATATCAAAGGAACAGTAATCTCTAATCAACAAGATGCCTCATCTGCCAATAATTTACCATTTCAAATGGGAGGCGTATTAAAATATGCAACTAAAACATTACAAGTAAATAACATAGCAAAAAACAGTGCACAAACTCGTTCTCTTGTTATTAAAAACACATCTAACGGTGATCTGAAAATTGATGTAGTAAATCTACCGGTATACGTAACCGCTGTTGCAACCCCTTCAACGCTGAAAGCAGGACAAGACGGTAGGATTGATTTCACGTTTAATTCGGCAAAAACAAATATTTGGGGTCCAATTAATGATGATGTATTTTTAGTACTCAATGGAAAAAAGGCTTTGACTGAAGAATATAAAGTTTCGCTATCGGCAAACGTTGTAGAAGACTTCGGAAAAATGACCGTAGAGCAAAAAAGAAATTCGCCCATCCTTGAAATAAAATCTCAGAATATATTTATGGGAGAAATAACCAAAGGGCAAAAAGTTCGCGGCAAAATAAATATTAAAAACGGAGGAATAAACGCATTAGAAATACGCAGGATTGTGAATAACAACGGTGAAATATTTATTCATCCGTCTCAATTAAGCGTAAAGGGAGGTAAAACTATCCACATCGTTGTTGATGTGGATTCAAAAACATTGGCAAAAGGAGACTATAAAAGAAGCGTTACAGTACAAACGAATGACCCTCAAAACTCTTACACAATACTTAATTTTTCCTGGAAAGTAAAATAAATCAGACTTCAACGACGAATGATTCTTTTTGGGTTATAATTAAATAATATACTGTTTAAACATTCTTTTTTAAACAGATATAGCAATAAAACTCCCGTAATATTTGCTGATTTTAGCTGGTAAAGCTATGTTTTATTCTGCAAATCTTGCGGGAGATTAATTTTTCATATACATTTACACCTCAAGATATTACATTTTTTTATGCACTATAAACACCACCATCCGGAGAACGATCCGGCATATAAAGGTCTCTCTGTTAACAAAGGAGTTTCAGACGTACCATCCGTGAATCCGTATGCAAAGAATCGCCCAAAAAGAAAGAAATTAACGGTGCAAGATTATGTTGACGGTATTCTGAGCGGTAATATCGCGATTTTAAGTCAAGCAGTGACGTTGGTAGAAAGCTCATTGCAACAAGACCAGCAAATAGCGCAAGAAGTAATAGAGAAATGTCTTCCGTATGCTGGAAAATCAGTACGTTTAGGCATTACAGGTGTTCCCGGAGCAGGGAAAAGCACCTTTATCGAAGCATTGGGAATGCATTTGATTCATTCCGAAAAAAAAATAGCTGTACTGGCTATTGATCCGAGTAGCGAACGAAGCAAAGGTAGTATATTGGGAGATAAAACCCGAATGGAGGAACTATCCGTGGCTAAAAATGCTTTTATACGCCCTTCACCATCTGCCGGTTCGTTGGGAGGAGTGGCGCGTAAAACCCGCGAGAGTATTGTATTATGCGAAGCTGCCGGTTTCGACACCATATTTGTTGAAACAGTGGGTGTAGGGCAATCGGAAACGGCGGTACATTCTATGGTCGATTTCTTTTTACTTTTACAATTAGCCGGCACTGGCGATGAACTGCAAGGAATTAAACGTGGAATTATGGAAATGGCTGACGGAATTGCCATTAATAAATGTGATGGTACAAATATAGAGCGGTCTCAATTGGCAAAAAGGCAATTTGAGAATGCACTTCATCTTTTCCCGATGCCAGAGTCGGGATGGAAACCGGAAGTAGTCACTTGTTCCGCCATCGAAAAAAATGGTGTCCCTCAGGTATGGGAGATGGTTATGAAATGTATTCAATTCACAAAAGATAACGGTTATTTTGAGCACAAAAGAACATCACAATCAAAATATTGGATGTATGAAAGTATCAATGAAAAACTAAAATATGACTTCTACAACAACGAAGAAATTCAGCATTTATTAATACTTGCCGAGCAAAAAGTACTTTCTAACGAACTGAGTTCATTTATAGCTGCTAAAAATCTACTTAAAGCATATAAAAAGCTATCTACAAATATAAAATAATAGCTAAAAGTACTTTCCAATATTTAACAGAGTCACTCACCTAAACAGCCTTGTAAAAAAAACTAAAATTAAGCCGATCTCCGTTTAATTTACTGAAAAAATAGAACAATCGTCAAATACAACAAAACGAAAGAGGTTATCCTATTTTGAGACAACCTCTTTACTTTCATAATATGTGTATAGCAAAAGCATAAAATAGCTTTTATCATTGGTTTTGTACAATTTTATCGTCTGTACCAGACAAGCCATATTGTTCTGTAATAGGCGCATTATCTATATACAAATACGACATATCAGGAAGTGTGTTCATGCTCTCTACCTGGTTATTTGTAAAATTCAAAGCCAATACTCTATCGGCTCTTCTATAAATCCACTGATCTACTTCTTTTCCAAAACGACGATAATCCGGTGCACCCAACATTTGAGTAATTTCTTCTTTGGTCATCCCCTTTTGAATATTCATCATTGTTTTTTGACCTAAGTAATACGTTTTGCAACTACTTAAGCTGATACCAATCAGCAACACGAATAATAACTGTTTAATTGTTTTCATATACGTAAATAATTTAATAATTTTTAAATAATTGTTTGTGCTCTTTCGCCTACAAAAAGCGTGCTAAAGTTTTTAAAATGCAAAAAATCCCGGACATTTTTCACATGTTCGGGATTTTTTATCAAAACTTCTACCTCAACAAATCAATGAAACAGAATTTTAGAAATCGTTAGAGGCCAAAACTCAAGGTACCTATATATTGGTAAATAATACTCAAAAAACCAATTACAATAACGCCGGTGGTACAAAAAATTAAACTCACTTTGTTATACGCATCGGTTTTGAATGTAGCTATTGGTTCATCGTTTTTATCAATAAACATTGCTTTAATAACTAATAAATAGTAATACAATGAGATGATGGTATTTATCAACGCAATAAGAACCAACATATAATATCCTTTTTCGGCAGCTGCTGCAAAGATAAAAAACTTACTAAAAAATCCGGCGAATGGAGGAATACCGGCTAATGAAAACAGCGACAGCATCATCACGAAACTTAATTTGGGATTGGTGCTATACAGTCCGTTATAGTCGAGGATGTTTATTTTTCCGGTACGTACTTCAATAGCTGAAATTACGCCAAATGCAGCTAAATTGGAGAATAAATATACCAAAATATAATACACTAAAGATGTCATACCTAATGCAGAACCGCTGATTACGGCAAGCATAATGTATCCGGCTTGCGATATAGAAGAGAAAGCGAGAAAACGTTTCAGATTTTTTTGATGAAGCGCGAACAGGTTACCGACGGTGATACTTGCTATGATTACGGCATATAATATCCCCTGCCATTGCTGTATCAAGTTTCCAAACACTTTGTAAAAAATTACCATCAGCACAAATACGGCAGAGCCTTTTGATATTACCGAAAAATACGAAGTAACATTGGTTGGCGCTCCTTCATATACATCGGCTGCCCATAAATGAAATGGAACAAGCGAAATTTTGAAGAACAATCCGACGGCGAAAAATACAAATGCCAAAATTTGAAGCGCATTAACTTGTACCAATGGCGGTAGATCAATAAAATACATTGTACCACAAACTCCGTAAACAAGTGAAATGCCGAACAGCATAATACCGGACGAAAAGGTGGCGGTCAAGATATATTTAGCTCCGGCTTCGGCTGATTTTCTTTTATATTTATCCAATGCTGCCAATGTTGCCAACGGAATTGACGCCATTTCGAGACCGATGTAAAACAAAAGAAAATTACCGGCGGAAATCATAAAATACATTCCCAATAACGTTGTTAATGTCAAGAAATAGTATTCACCTCGCTTATTTTGTTGGTTCTCGGTATCGAACCAATATTTTGCCTGTAAAAAAACAACCAATGTACCAACATTGAGAATCGTTTTCACTAATGTCATAATTGGTGAATACTGGTACATACCTCCGAATGATTCTCCTGCAGAATACGGGATTACATTAAGCGCCGTATGCACGGCAAATGCTATGATGGCGACCGGTTGAAAATATTTCATCCCTTTTTTACCCGCAATCAGGTCATACATTAGCAGGAATAGCATCAAAATCAATAATGACACCTCATCCCGCATATATAAAAAATTACTGAAATAGCTCATATCTTGTATTGTTCAAATTTTCTAACGTTTATAAAACTCAATCGACTATATTTTTAAAGGAGCACTCTACACTATCTCGCAAGCTGTGCCATTACATCAGCCAAACTGTGATTGATCATATCTGACACACCCAACGGGAAAGACCCAATGTAAACAATCCCGGCAATAAGAACAACTACGGAGACTCTCTCAAACCAAACAGCATCAGTTAGTTCGGCATGATGCG
The DNA here is from genome assembly GCA_049840795.1 of Paludibacteraceae bacterium. Taxonomy (GTDB): domain Bacteria; phylum Bacteroidota; class Bacteroidia; order Bacteroidales; family Paludibacteraceae; genus UPXZ01. The sequence goes on along the minus strand of JASGJK010000048.1, from coordinate 63,861 downwards.
GATCTTGAATAGAACCATAAAGAAACTTACCCACCATACGAAGAATATAAACCGCAGTGATTACAATAGATGCAGTACCTGCAATGGTCAATACACGTCTGAATACATCGGCATTTTCAAAAGAGCCTACAAATATGGTCATTTCGGAAATAAAGCCACTTAATCCCGGTAAACCTAACGAGGCTAACCCCGCGATAACGAACGAAACACCTAAGAATGGAAGTACTTTCATCAACCCTCCCATCTCGGTTATCAAGCGTGTATGAGTTCGTCCGTAAATCATACCAATTAAAGCAAAGAACAAGGCTGTCATTAAACCGTGAGAAAGCATCTGAAGCACAGCGCCGGTCATAGCTGTACGAGTCATCATCAATATGGCGAAAAGCACTAAATTACAGTGGCTTACAGATGAATAGGCGTTAATATATTTCAAATCTGTTTGATGAATAGCAGAAAAAGCACCATAAACAACACCTATGCCGGTCAACACGAGGAAAACAGGACCAACCACCTTAGCAGCTTCAGGCATCAGATAAATGGCTATACGAAAAGCGCCATAACCACCGAGTTTCATCAATACGCCCGCATGAAGCATCGAAACTGCCGTAGGAGCAGAAGCGTGACCATCAGGCGACCAAGTATGAAACGGAAACAATGCGCCCAATACACCAAATCCGAAGAAAATAAGCGTAAAGAACAAGTATTGTTGTTCTACAGGAATGTGTATATCTTTAATTTCCAAAACATTCATAGAAGTAGCTCCGGCACTGTAATATAATCCTAAGATACCTACCAATAAAAATGCGGACGCTCCCATCAACATCAATGTGAGTTTCATTGCTGAGTATTCTTTCTTACCGCTTCCCCAAATACCAATTAATAAATACATCGGTATAAGTGCCACTTCGTAAAACAAAAACATAGTGAACAGGTCAACCGATATAAAAAAGCCAAACACTCCGGTTGAAAGCAAACAAAACCACAAGAAGAACTCTTTTGTCAGTGGTTCAACTTTCCACGAAGTAAATGTTCCGGTCAACACAATAATAGCCGATAAACACAACATAGCTACCGAAATACCATCCACACCTACCGAATAATGAATATTTAACGGCGCATACCAAACCTCAGACGCTGTAAAAAGCATCGGAGCTGTTTCGCCGGCGTTGCGTGCACCTACATAGGCAACTACTAAGTATGCCGCCATTGCAACCAGTGCAATACTACCTGTTACCATAACACCCAGTACTTGCTTGCGATTACGAGATACGAAAAGCGCAAGCATCATCAGTACCGGAATTAATACGAAAATGGATAAGAAATTCATATAATTTATTTATTTTATCTCCCAATTTTTCTTTCTATTCAACCATCGGGGGTCGCCCTACTTAGAGAGAGAATAGAAGGTTAATGGAAATTCTATTTTTTAATTAAATATGTTATTGAAAGATTACAATAATATTGCCAACACCGTAATTACTAATGTACCGATTAAGAATACATACGCATACCATTGCAATAAACCCGATTGAAATCCTTTGATTCGTCCTGACGTCCAACCGGTCAACCAAGCTATTCCGTTTATGGCGCCATCCACTACGTGACGGTCAAACCAAGCAAGTGGGCGTGATACGTTGTTAAATATAATTTTCTTGGTAATAAACAAATATACTTCATCAATATAAAATCTTCTATACATAGCCTTGTAAAGTCCCGGAACGCGTTGTTCAACCTTATCAGGAACACTGCTTGGTTTGAAATATAGCGCCGTAGCCAATCCAATAGCCGCTAATGCTACAACGATACTCGTAACGGCTATTTTCCAATCTAAATGGATGAGATATTCTGTTCTGTCAGCCGTCACCAATTTTCCAAACGGAATAAAACCGCTCACTACGGTTACCAAAGCCAAGAAAATAAGTGGGATAGACATTAATGCCGGCGATTCATGTGGCGTATGATGACCGTGTGCATCGTGCGACTGTTCTTTCCCCCAGAAAATATTGTAGTACAAACGGAACATATAAAAAGCGGTGATACCGGCTGTAATGGTCATCCAAATGCCCATTCCCGTACCAAAATGATAAGTCGCTGTCAATATTTCGTCCTTACTGAAAAAACCACTGAAAGGTGGAATGCCAGCAATTGCAAGACAAGCTATCAAGAAGGTGATATGCGTAACAGGCATATACTTGCGAAGCCCTCCCATATCTTTCATCTCGTTACTATGAACGGCGTGAATAACAGAACCGGCACCAAGGAACAGCAACGCCTTAAACATAGCGTGAGTAAACAAATGGAACATAGATGCCATATAACCTAAACCTCCGTGCTCGTGATGATTGAGCTCCATACTTGTACTTACACCAAGCGCTACCATCATAAATCCGATTTGAGATATGGTAGAGAAAGCAAGTACGCGTTTTATATCCGTTTGAACGATGGCTATTAATGCTGAGAACATAGCCGTAAACGCACCTACATACGCTATCCCATGCAATACTTCGGGAGTAAATTCAATATATACCGGAAATAATCTTGCAACCAAATACACCCCTGCTACTACCATAGTCGCAGCATGTATCAATGCCGAAACCGGTGTTGGACCTTCCATTGCATCCGGCAACCAAATATGTAACGGAAACATTGCCGATTTCCCGGCACCTCCGATAAAAATCAAACCCATAGCCCAAGCTAATATAGAAGCTCCCATAAAACTTGAACCCAGCGCACTACTGAAAACGCCCTCTTCTCCGCCGTTCAAAATTCCAAAATCGAACGTTTTTGTATAATATGAAAGAACTAATATTCCTATTAAGAAAAATAAATCAGCAAAACGCGTTACAATAAACGCTTTTTTACCTGCAGCTATAGCGGAAGGTTTTGTATAGTAAAAACTGATGAGTAAATAAGATGAAACACCCACTAATTCCCAAAAGATGTACATCTGAAATAGATTTGTAGCTACCACCAGCCCCAGCATAGCAAAGCTAAATAATGAGAGAAAAGCATAATAGCGTTGGAAGCCTTTTTCACCATGCATATAACCTAAACTGTACAAATGTACCATCAATGAAACTGTAGTAATTACCACCAACATCATCACCGAAATAGGATCGAGTAAAATACCCAAATCAATATGAAGGTTTGCTCCTAAATTTACCCACAAGGTTTTAAAAGGAATTAATGTCTGATATACGCCATCAACACGTGGCTCTGTAAAATACACAAATGCAGTGTAGTAGGAAAGAATAGTAATAATCGAAAGAGAAACGGTTCCAATCAATCCTGCCACTTGCGGTTTTAATTTGCTGTCGAGCAGCCCCAGCGTAATAAAACTCAACAACGGTAGTAAAACTATAAGAATTGTATATGTCATAAAAATGCCCCCCAACCCCCTAAAGGGGGAGTAAAAGTGGATGTTAAAATTATTTTATATTTGTCAGAATACCTCTATTTTAGATATTTATAATTTTCAATGATTGAATTACTCTTTCATCTCTTCCAGATTATCCACATCCACATCACCAAAACGTTTGTATATATTGATAATGATGGCAATGGCGATGGCTGTTTCACAAGCTGCGATAGCAATTACGAACAATGCAAAGAAAAAACCTTCAAAATAACCGGGATATAGAAAGCGATTGAACACGGCAAAATTTATATCCACCGCATTAAGTATCAATTCAATCGAAATTAATATGGAGATCAGATTCTTACGGGTGATAAATCCGAAAATTCCAACAAAGAACATAATTACGCTCACAATAAGGTAAGCCATCATTGGCACCGGAGCGCTACCTGCATTTATTAATAGTTCTCCCATAATTATTCTCCTTTTGCTTTATTTTCTTGTAATTGTTTTTCTTCATTCGGTTCGGGGCGCGCAATCAAAATTGCACCGATAATACACGCCAGCAAAAGCACACTCACAACCTCGAAAGGCAATACGTACTGATATTTTTCATATCCCATCAATGTAGTTCCGATTTCCTGCATATTTATTTCGTCACCTGTAACCAACTGATAAACTGAATTTACATTTTTGACAATGATGAATCCGCTGATAGCGATACCCGCAATTGAAAGTAATAAAGCCGGAATGGCTCTGCTTTTTCGCTGCACCTTGATTTTCTTGCCCGGCTGGTGAGTTAAAAATATTGCCATAATAAACAATACCATAATACCGCCTGCATATACAGCTATTTGAACTGCGAAAAGAAAATGATAATTCAGTAACAGATAGATAAAAGCAGTGCTGAGCAATACAAATAAAAGGTACACTGCCGCGCGGATAATTCGTTTACTTGTAACAGCCATAATGGAAAACACAACCATTATTAATGCTAAAATGTAAAATATAATTTGTTCTGCCATATAAGCCTCCTAACCTCCTAAAAGAGGATTTTTATTTTTGATAATTATTTTTGTTATATAGACTTTGAAAGTATAATCATTACTTCTTATTCGGGTTTTGCTGTTTTCAAATCTCCTTCGGGAGACTTGGGCGCCATCTCTTTTTTCTTTTCCCTCAATTTTGAGCCTTCTTTATTAAGCTGATGCACCAAAGAATCTTTGTTATAAACGGCATTTTCAAACTCATTGGTAAAAACAATAGCGTTTGAAGGACAGGTAATCACACAAAGATTGCAGAAAGTACACATCCCGTTGTCCCAAATATGTTTGTCGAGCGCTTTTTTTTGCTTACCATCTTCGGTCTCTATCATTTTTGAAATTACTTTGATAGTTCCGTTAGGGCAATTGGTTTGACAAATACTGCAGGAAGTACAAGCGTGCTCATTATTGGCATCGTGTGGCATAACCAGCGTCGCACGCCAGCGCTCCGAAATAACCAATGTCTCACGGTTTTCGGGATACTGCATAGTAACCTTCTTAGTCCACAGTTCTTTCCATGTCACAATCATACCTCCTATCAAGGATTTTACTCCTGTGAATATGCCGGATATATATTTTACAAAAGAATTCATATTATATTTAGACTTTTAGACATCAGATGAACGATGTCAGATTCTGTTTTAATTTTTATCTGTTTTATTATAGTTTAAACAGCGATGGAAAAATATCTGTCAGTGTCAATCCCGTAAGAACCAAGATTACCATCAAAAGAAGATTTACCAAATTTATCGGTAATAAGTATTTCCATTCCAAGTTAAGGAGTTGGTCGATACGCAAACGCGGGAATGACCAGCGAACCCACAAACTAAGGAATATCAACACACCGGTTTTCCCGAAGAACCACACGTAAGATGGTATATACCACATAAATTGATTGAAAGTATCCCAACCTTTTACCTGTATCGGCATCCAACCTCCAAGAAATACAGCGGTGGCAATACTGGCGATAATAAACATATTCAAATATTCAGCCAAATAAAAGAATCCAAACTGTAAACCTGAATACTCTGTATGGTAACCGGCTGTTAACTCTGATTCGGCTTCGGGTAGGTCAAACGGGCCACGATTGGTCTCAGCATGCCCTGAAATCAGATAGATGATAAATGCGATAATAGAAGCGATATGTCCGTTGAATAAATTCCAGCAAAAACGTTGATTTTCAATCATTGTAGAAAACTGCATCGTGCCCGATAGCACAACAATAGTCATCAATGCAAATCCGGCAGATAATTCATAGCTTATAAATTGAGCTCCGCTTCGCATTGCACCAATCATCGAATATTTATTGTTACTTGACCAACCCGCTAACAATACCCCAATGATACCTAATGAAGATACGGCAATCACATAAAAAACTCCGACATTGAAATCGACAGCGTGTAAATTCTTACCAAAAGCGATAGCACCAAATGTTAGCATCGAAGCTACAATCATAAAAAACGGAGCAGCGTAAAACAAAAATTTATCTACCTTGTTGACATGGATAATTTCTTTGATTAAAATTTTTACCATATCGGCAATACTTTGTATTATACCATATTTACCTACACGGTTAGGTCCGATACGCGCCTGAAAGAAGGCTGTGACCTTACGTTCGATATAGATAAGCGCCAAAGCGATTACGGCATAAGCGGCAAGTAATAAAACCAAAACCAAAGCTCCTTCTATAAAAGTTGCCCAAAACGAAGGCAGACTACTTCTCAAAAGTGTATCAATCGATTTGAAAAGATTTGTTACTTCCAATGGTTGTGAATAATTTAACAACATATAATTTTTTGTATATTTTTGTTATTTACTTTGTGTTATGAGTACCGGTGAAATCGAAACGTTATATATCTTCGGTGTTATTTAATTGTAAAGACAATCATTTATCACAGCGAAGCGTATAATTATTAAATACCTGTGTATTAACGGTCAATGTCAGGAATAACGTAATCTAATGAACCGCCGATACCTATAAAGTCGGCAATTTTTTCACCTTTGCAAATCAACGGCATAATTGAGACTGCCGCCATAGAAGGCGAACGGAATTTTACGCGGTATGGATTTTTGTCACCTTTACTTTCGATAAATACGTTGAACTCTCCTTTACCGGTTTCAACACTTTGGAAATACTGACCTTCCGGAATACGAATAATCGGCTTGGTCTTTGCACAATGTTCTCCTTCAGGGATTTTGTCTATTAATTGTTCGATGATATGCAACGACTGTTCTATTTCATCTAAGCGATTCAAATAACGTGCATACGAATCTCCTTCTGTGCGGGTTACTTCCTTAAATTCAACTTTGCTATACAACGCATAAGGTTTGTGTCTTCGCACATCGCATGACCAACCGGAAGCACGTCCAGCAGGTCCTGTAACACCATATTTCACAGCGTCATCTATGCTTAAGTTTCCGATATTCACCATACGACCAAGTGCTATTACATTATGTGTGAAGAAATTATCGTATTCTTTCAGTTTTTCGCGCATATACACCACAAAGGCAGCCACATCTTTTTGAAAATCGGGATAAATATCAAACATAACGCCACCTACGACATTGTAATTTACAATAAGCCGTCCACCGCAGGTTTTATCAAAAATATCCATAATATGCTCGCGTTCGCGTACCCCGTAAACAAATGCGGTAGTAGCGCCCAAGTCGTTACACTGAGCCGCCCAAGCAATCAAATGCGAACTGATACGGTTCAATTCGTCCATTATGGTACGGATGTATTGAGCACGTTCAGGCACTTCTATGTCTGCTGCTTTTTCTATACACATACATAATGCGTGGCGATTAATGCTTGCCGAAAGATAGTCTAAACGGTCGGTAAGGTGGAGTGTTTGAGGATAAGTCATTCCTTCACACAGTTTTTCGATACCTCGGTGGATATAGCCGCTATGTACATCAATTTTTTTGATAATTTCACCATCTAAGGCAGTGCGAAAGTGCATCACTCCGTGAGTTGAAGGATGCTGAGGACCTATATTAATAATGTAATCTTCGTCATCAAACACATCAACGACTTCCTCTTTTAATATCCCATCAGCCAATTCCATAATACGTGGCGCTTTGTCCACGATCTCTTTGCTCACCACATTCACAGGATTCACAGCATCATAATCTTTTCTGAGCGGAAATCCTTTCCAGTCGTCTCTAAGTAAAAAGCGACGCATATCAGGATTATTGATAAAACGAATGCCGAACATTGCAAACACTTCACGTTCGTTATAATGTGCCGATTCGTAATAATCGGTAATGGTGTAAAGCAACGGATTTTCTCGGTCTGATGTCGCGGTGATAACCGCCAACTCTTGCGAAAGGTCTTTGGAAGAAGAAAGCAGGTAAATAACGCCTAATTTTTCGCCCCAATCCATCCCTATCAAACTAATCAAATAGTTAAAAGGCAGTTCGGAGTTGTTATAAAGCGCTTCAACTAACGAGCGAAGTTGTTTGGGTTCTACTGTAACCGTGAGTTTTTGCTTTTCTTCAATAACAGCCTCTTTTACAGCACTTAGAATTACTTCTTTTATATCTTTCATCTTTTTATGATGTAATGATGTTTTGTACGTGTGTATTTTTTATTTTTGAACGGTGGTATCAATTTTTTCTCCGGTTTCCGGATCAACCAATGTATCTGCATAATATGCCCGATCGATAATTCTGTTGTTGAAAAACTTTTCCACTTTCACTTTACGTTGAAGTTGGAGTAGTCCATAAAACAACGATTCAGGTCTTGGAGGACATCCGGGTACATATACATCCACCGGAAGTAATTGATCGACACCTTTTACCACGTGATATGAATCAACAAAAGGTCCTCCGGATATAGCACAAGCCCCCATCGCCAACACATATTTCGGTTCTGCCATCTGATCATAAACACGGCGCACGAGCGGCGCCATTTTATTTACAATCGTCCCGGCAACAATCATTAAATCGGCTTGACGAGGACTATTACGCACCACTTCCATACCAAATCTCGAAATATCGTAATGAGCGGCGGCAGACGCCATAAACTCTATACCACAACAGCTGGTTGCAAATGCAAGAGGCCATAGCGAATTGGCACGTCCCCAGTTTATCATTTGATCCAAATTTCCGACAATGATGTTTGTACCGTTGGCATTCAACTCATCAATGTACTTCTGTAGCGAATTATTGTCTTTGAAGTCTTCGCTCGGAATGTCTTTTATTTTGATTTTTTTTACATCCATTTCAGAATTCCTTTCCGCCAAGCATACGCCAAGCCTAAAGCAAGAATAACAATAAAAATAAGAATACTAACCAATCCACTCATACCAAGAGCACGAACTACGGTTGCCCAAGGGAAAAGAAAAAGCGCTTCTACATCGAACATCAAAAAAAGAATGGCATACAAATAGTAACCCACTTTAAATTGCATCCAAGACGTACCTTTGGTAGGAAGACCACATTCATACGTTTCGCTTTTTTGGAAATTGAAGGATTTGGGAGATAGTAATATGGCTGCACAGAGGCCGGCAACAACCAATGTAATTCCGGTAATAAGAACTACCACGAATAGTGATAAATTACTCATACGATTTGTTTGTAATTGATAAGAATTATTGGTAAAAAGATGTGCTGAACACATCTCATAAAACGAGTGCAAAGATAGATATTATTTTCCATTTTGCAAACCTTAGATTACAAAATAAGCCCTTCAGAAACAATCGTCACTTATAATCTATTGAAAATAAAACACTTTTGTTCTAAGCATCTATTTAATAATAAATGTATTTTTATATTTTTGATTTTTGATTGTCAGCTACAAACTGCCAATGCTCTACGAATTGCAAATAACCGTTTCTGATCATAATATTTCATTCACTTACAAACAAAGAAACCACTATTTGCAAAATCAATGGGATTAAAAAATCATATATCTACTCCGAGTAAGGTTTTCAGCAAATAACCAACGACAAACGAAAATGCGGTAACTCCCATACTTATAACGGTCATTTCCCAAAAACGGACTTTAAAATTTAAATCTTTAGCCACTGAAATATAATAGTTGAAACCAAAAATAATGAACACCGCCGTGAAAAGTGTAATCGGCAATGATATAAACTTGTTTGACAAAAGTAAAAACGGCAGAATCAACAAAATGACCGTAATCAAATATGCTACGCCGGTATAGAGTGCCGATTTTTTTGCTATTTCATCACCTTCTGTTTTCGATGACAGATAGTCGGACGCTGCCATTGAGAACGTGGCAGAAATCCCTGTTACTAAGCCCGCAAGCGTAATTACCCGCCTATCGCTAAGCGCCAACGTAAATCCGGCTAACGAACCGGTCAATTCTACCAGTGCATCATTCAGCCCCAAAACAATTGATCCTACATACCGAAGTTTTTCTTCATCGAGCATATTCAACATTTTTTTTCGTGCTCAAGTTCTTCTTCCGAAAAGCATTTGGTCTCAGGAAAATATACCGAAAGTTCGTTGTAAAGCTTGGAGCCGGTTCTTTCACGTTTTTCCATTTGTTTCAACACAAAAGAGAGTCCCAATAATTTCGCCAGCAATACGGTACGCCAAATTCGTTTTTTATCGGGAGCGATATCAATACCGCTTTTTAATTTCCAAAAATTATAATGATTTTTTTCTTGATCACCGATACGGCGTAGCACTTCGGCATTGCCTTCATTCTTAGTACGTTTTGCCAGTTCGTAATATATGAAATGCTCTATAATCTCGGTACGTTGTGCATAAAGCACTAACTTCTGTATTTTTGAATCCAAGATCGTTCTCTTCGTATTTTTAGTCAAACAATATCTTCGATCAGTTTCAGTAAATCAATCAATTCATATAGTTGAGTTTTAAGCCGATTTATTTCTGCTATTTTTTCATTACCTGTATCTATATTTAGTTTTTTTATCAAGTTATACGGAATTTGAGCTGCTTTTTGCTGCATTACTTTTCCTTTTTCGGTTAAGCTTACAATCACTCTCCGTTGATCAATCTGTGAGGGAACGCGTAGAATAAGCCCCTGCACTTCCATTCTTTTCAACAGAGGAGTGACTGTATTGGTGTTCAAAATTAGTTTTTCTCCTATTTCTACAACCGAAACTTGGTCTTTCTCCCATAACACCATCAACACAAGGTATTGCGGATAAGTTATTTCGAGAGCATCTAAATCGTCTTGATAGGCTCTGATAATTAGCCTCGACACGGCATAAAACGGAAAACACAGTTGATTTTCTAATTTAAGTTGTTCGTACATTTTTATAATGAGGTCGTCTTGCTTTTTAATTTGTAGAAATAACAATCAATAGATATTACACCTACGGCGCTTAAAACCAATGATATATGTTCTTTTATTAAGATTTAGCCCAATGGGGCTGTGAAGTTCCGTTAGGTACGACATATTAATAACAGAATGATTATCAACCTATAAAAAGTTCCGTAGGAATAACACACAATAAATCACGAAAAGTCAAGATGACTTCAATGAATAAACCGGAGCTGTGTCTTCAACTTCGGTGCGGAATTAAGCATATCAAAGCAATTTATCAAGATATTTTTTCAGTTTTTCCGGCTTCATCAGCGGAGAGAATCGTTTCATTGGTTTTCCGTTTTTGTCAATTAAAAATTTTCCGAAGTTCCATTTAATTTCATTGCCCGGAAAACCCGGTAGTTCTTTTTTCAGGTATTTGTAAACAGGGTGCGCATTCCGCCCATTGACTTCGATCTTTGAAAACATGGGAAAACTCACACCGTAATTGATCAAACATCCTTCGCTTATTTGTATTTCATCACCCGGTTCCTGATTACCAAACTGATTGCAGGGAAACCCGAGAACAACCAAGCCTTTGTCCTTATATTCACGATAAAGCCTTTCCAACCCTTCGTATTGCGGTGTTAAGCCACATTTACTTGCCGTGTTAACCACCAAGACAGTTTTACCTTTGTACGTGTCCATACCTATTTCTTTACCTTGTAAAGATGTAGCGCTGAAATTGTAAAACGTTGATTCCATTTTTTTTATAGTGTTTGATTAATATTCACGTCTCTTGCGACACAAAATTACACAAATATATCGCTTACGATATAAATTGCGTAAATATTTTAGATTTTTTAAATATCAAGAGAAAAAACAAATAGACAGAGAAAAAAACGATACACAGGAAGCTGAATTTACCCATTAAAATAACCCGCGAATTAAATCACAGTAGAAAGTTAAACTAAAACCAACGACAACCAGTTATTTCTTACTCCTGCGTTTTGTGGCAGCTTTTAAATGGAGGCAAAACGAGTCAATTAATTATAGCCAAAACGAATCAAGTCGTTTACCGAAGAGATGTGTATATTTTGGATGAAGAAAGAGAAAAGATTGATGCGTGCGAAAACCAGAAATACAATAAATATATAAACAATACCGTAAATACCACCGGTAATATGCGCCAAATGATTTATGTTTTGAGATTGTTTTTTGTCTAAATAGATAGATACAGCAATATAGATAATACCAAACAAAAAGGCTGGAAGAAATACGGGTACGAAAACAATCCCCATAAAACTCATCGGATAAACCAAAATATAAGCAAAAACAATTGCTGATACACCACCCGATGCACCCAAACTTCGATAATCATAATTGTATTTTTGCTTAAAATACGTAGGTAGAATTGCCACTATCAAACTTGTAAGATAAAGCAACACGTAGAAAAGTTTTCCTTTCCCGTCTCCAAAAACATCACAAAATACCCGTTCTATTTCTACTCCGAAAAGATACAAGGCAAACATATTGAAAAACAAGTGTCCGAGATCAGCATGAAGCAAACCGTGGGTAATAAAGCGATACCATTGCCCTTTATTTGCAGCAGACGGTATAAATATAAAATTCTCAACCAATGCTTTACTATAAAACGCTACAAAAGAGATAATTGAAGTTACCACAATAATAGTGAGTGTAACCATATAGACATATTTTGTTGAAACTTAACGAATTATTTTTGGAACAGAAAAAAGGATTTCTCACCGTATCTGTGAAAAACCCTTTTAGGTATGTAGCGAGAGCGAGAATTGAACTCGCGACCTCATGATTATGAATCATGCGCTCTAACCATCTGAGCTATCTCGCCATTCATTTTTGAAGGATATTCTTTTATACTTCTGTTTATCTCAAACTTGATATCGACCATTGCTTTCCCGGCCTATTAAAGGCGAGTCATCTCCCTCATTTTTTTTGCGACTGCAAAGATAGAACTTTTAATAAATCTGACAAAATAATTAGCGACTAAAAAATAATTTTCTTATTCTCACAACATCAACAAAGACATATAAGGCTATATATCAGCAAATTAAAAAGAAATTAATTTGCAAAAAGGAATGACCTTATATTGCTTATTTTCAGACCACATTAATACTGCTCACTTTCGTTTGGGAATTTTTCTTCCTTTACATCGAGGTTGTAATTTTCTATTGCACTTTGCATTATGGTTCCCATATCGGCATAGCGACGCAAAAAACGCGGTGAAAATCCTTTTGTAAGCCCTAACATATCATGCAACACGAGCACTTGTCCATCTACCTCGTTACCGGCGCCAATACCAATCACCGGAATCGTGAGTTCGGATGCTACCTGTGCAGCTAATTGAGCCGGTATTTTCTCGAGTACCAATGCAAAACATCCTGCTTCCTCTAACAAATGGGCATCTTTTATCAGTTTCTCAGCCTCTTTTTGTTCTTTCGCACGTACGTTATAAGACCCGTACTTATTGATGGATTGCGGCATCAGCCCCAAATGCCCCATAATAGGAATACCTGCGCTTAATATACGCTTTACCGACTCTATGATTTCCTCGCCACCTTCCATCTTCACACAATCTGCTGCCGATTCTTTCATTACGCGAAGCGCCGATGCCAACGCTATCTCCGAATTACCCTGATAGCTTCCAAAAGGCATATCCACAACAACTAAAGCACGTTTTACAGCTTTTACGACAGAAGTTGCCATAAAAATCATTTGGTCTAATGTGATAGGAATTGTGGTGATGTTTCCACACATAACGTTGGATGCCGAATCACCGACTAATATCACATCTGTGCCCGCCTGATCAACGATGCTGCCCATTGTATAATCGTACGCCGTGAGCATACTGATTTTCTCATTCCGGTTCTTCATTTCTATCAACCGGTGAGTGGTCACTTTTCTCGTATCTTCGCTATGTACTGACATATAAAATTCGTTTTTTTAGCTTATAATCATTGGGGTTATAATACCAAAATACTGATTACTGTTAAATTTCTATCCAAAAAACCAACGATGGAGTTCTCCGTAATGCTTTTTGTACAACGCGAAAGCATCCTCCATGATTTTAATAGCCGTCTCTTTATCAAAAAATTTTTCAACCACAACTGTTTTATTTTCCAATTTGGTATAGTCTTCAAAAAAACTCATCGTTTCAGTAATCAAATGTGGCGGTAGTTCTGATATATCGTCGTAATGATTTACACTGGGGTCTCCGGCTGCTACGGCAATTATCTTGTCGTCAGCTTCACCATTATCAAGCATACGCATTACACCAATTACTTTTGCCGGAACAATACAAAGTGGCACTACTTCTATTTGAGATAATATCAGTATATCTAAAGGGTCTTTATCGTCACAAAAAGTTTGTGGAATGAAACCGTAATTGGCGGGATAATATACCGACGAATACAGCACCCGGTCTAATCTTAACAATCCGCTGTCTTTGTCCAATTCGTATTTTCCTCTAATTCCTTTCGGGATTTCAATAATTCCGTTTACAATATCGGGTAATTTTTCACCGGGACTCACGTGATGCCAAGGGTTGAAAGTATTTCGCATGTATAAAATTAAATTGTTTTTACTGATACAAAGGTATAACTATTTTTTAATTCATTAGCCAAGAAAAAGCAAAAAGAGACTATCAACTAATGTAACAGCCTCTTTTTCAAGTTAATCAAAATACACATATTGACTTTTTGTCATTTATCATCATCACTTTGCTTTTTGGAGAATTTGCAAAGCATGTATTTTTGTATTTATTTCTTTGGGAGTAAATATTTTTCTATAACTCCATTTTCATCAATAATATAAGTTGTTCTGAGCATACCCATATATTTTCGTCCATACATCGATTTTTCGCCCCAAGTACCGAAACTCTCCGACAATTTTTTATCGGTATCTGCTATCAGATTGAAAGGGAGTTCGTATTTTTGAATAAATTTCCGGTGCGATGTTTCTGAATCGGCACTTACTCCAATCACTTCGTATCCTTGCTTTCTCAACTCACTGTATTCATCACGTAAGCTACAAGCCTCTGCTGTACAGCCCGTAGTATTGTCTTTGGGGTAAAAATAAAGTACTATCCTTTTCCCTTTGAATGCATACAATGTGATTTCTGTTCCATCCTGATTGACTCCGAGAATATTGGGAGCCTTATCTCCTACTTTTAATGCCATATTTGTTATATTTTAAAATTTATTTGACTATAAATGACTTCAATCAAGTTTCACCGTATTTTTTGCCTACACTAAATTCCTCTATTTTATTTTTTATCATATCATTCTGTTGACTCTCATAAAAAAACTCTTTTAAAATCTTTCTGTAAATCTTACATAATACACATAAGGAAGTGCAGATTCGTACAGAGTGAGTGTTTAAAGAACCGAGATGAAACTAATCAAATTTAGCTTTTTAATGTATATAACAGATAAATTAAAAAACTGTTCTCAAAACAACTAAGAAATTGAGTCTTTCTTTTAGTGTATTTTCGCAATTCTCCATTAACAACAAATCGAAATAAAAAAAGAGAGTGTCCCGAAAAAAACACTCTCTTGCAATTTATATGAAATAGAAAACTTTACTGTTGTACGAGCTGAATCTTCAAATTAGTATTATTTTTCACATCCACTTCCATTTCCGTAGCATTGTACGATATCAATTCTACCGAGATACGGTGTTTCCCTACCGATAAGGCGCTAAAATTAAAGTTACCATCTAAGTCGGAATAGTACTTTTTACCATCCACATAAATAGTTGCACCGGCAAGGGTTTCATTATTTTTCAAATCTGTAATTGTTCCCGAAATGGTTACATTTAAAGACATTACTTGTTCCGATTTGGCAACATTGGATTCTTTTACAGATGATTTGTTGTTACTTTCGGCAGATGCGACAGCAGCGCAAAATGCAACTGCACAAAATAATGTAATAAACTTTTTCATACATTTAATTTTTTAAGATGATGCAAAGTTCTCACTTTTAGGTTACATTTTCATTACAAACAAAATACAATGCAATGAATATGTTGTTACGAATTTTTCAGTATTTTTTTTCTGACAGCAGTTTTCCTTTTTCGTCCCACATATACCACGTACCGGTTTTCTTTCCTTTGTCATAATTCATTTCGTATCTCATAATGCCCGAATCGTCCCATACTCGCCAGATGCCGTCTTTTTTATTATTTTTATATTGCGCTTCGGCAATTAACAGTCCACCCTCGTTATATGTACGCCACATCCCATTAAATTCTCCATTTCGATACGAACGCACCTCGTTTGGTTTTCCATTTTGAAAGTAGATGATGTACGCCCCTTCCGGTCTTCCGTCTTTGACATACATTTCTAATTTCAACGAACCGTTGTCAAAGTATTCTTTGTACTCTCCTGTGTACAAAATTGTTTGTGCGGCATCAGAAAAATAAACCCCATTGCTTTGAACAATATTATTGGGCTGTTTTTGAGCTGTTACTGACAACGCTAATAACGCCGTCAGAATAGAAAATATTATCTTTTTCATGTGTTATAATTTATTGGTGAAATATTTACTAAATAACTTTGTAATAACTTTGCAACAAAGATATGAATATGTATGCAAAAACGATGCTAAAGACCGCTACAAAGCGTAAATTTAATATGTATTACAATACAATCGAATTAGTGCGTGCATCCGTTTAGTACAATAAAAGGCATTCCATTTTACTGAAACGCCTTTCTGTTATTAATTCAAAAATCTATTTATGAACGACTAAATGCTTCGTTATTAAAATCCTGTATAGCCTGTCCAAGCAAAAATGCTTGAGCTACATCCTGTGTTTGTAGTCGAAACAGTTATTGTAGCATTATTGGCACCTGCTTTCTTTTCTGCACCGGTAATTGGATTAGTTAATGATTTAGTTATATCAATTGTTGTTCCAGAAGCAGCATCGCCTTTGCTATCTGTACAATCCACTAAATCTTGTACGGCGCCAGTACCTTTTACAAACGCATTGGTAATAGTTGCTTTAGAGCCACGACGTATTTTGATTACATCTTGCATAAATGTAGCTTGTGTTGCCGCATTATAATCCAACTTAAGATCAATAGTCATATTTTTAACGGTAAAAGCTGTCTGATTAACGTCTGTCGGTGTATTTCCATCTAAATTTCCATCAGATTCTACACCACGAGGATCAGTTTCGGTACTTGTGTATCCTTTTTCCCATATTCCGTACATATTTTCCCAAGTACCACGATAACCTTGTGTGTTGTCGAAACAATCGTCATCCGAATTTACTACCAAGATGTTTTTTACATTTACGCTTCCGCCGAAAAATTCGATACCATCGTCTGCACTTTCCAATATAAATACATTCTCGATTTTTGTTCCGCTTCCAACAGCATCCAATGTTAAACCGTTGTGCTCAACTTCCGAGCTGGCGCGCGCACCGGCATACTTAATAATCAAATAAGTGATTGAACCTGAATTATCGGCATCATCGCTCCCTCCGTAAGGATATTTTGCGTTCATCTCACAAGAAGATGTTGCCGTAGTGCCCGAAACGCCTGATATTTTGGCTTTTCCGTTAATCACCAAACCTCCCCAATATCCTGAGTTATTACCGGTATTACTATCATCCGATGTCATAGTCACCGGCTTCTCAGCTGTACCATTTACATTTATTTTTCCTCCCTGAAGAACAAGTATATAGCTTCCAAAACCTTCGGATGCCTTAATCGTAGTTCCTGCCGGGATATTGAGCACCGCTCCGTCTTTTACAATAAAAGTACCTGTTAATTTGTAAGTTACAGAAGCATCTAACGTAACTTCATGGCTCGAGTTCTCCGGTAAGTACACCTTGTTCAATCAATACATCTACTGAATCTTTTGTTTTTTCGTTTTCTTTTTCGTCATCTTTACAAGCAACAAAAGTCAATGATAAAATAGCCACAGAAGCGACTAATAAATTAAAAAATAGTTTTTTCATTTTTGTTAAAAATTAGTTGATGAGTAATATTTTAGTTTAATTCTCAAATTAAAATTGGTACGAAATGCCAATACTTAGGTCAACTCCCTTCCTGTAACTATGCAGTACTTGATTGACACCTGTTTTGGTAACTTTGCGCGTAAATTCAAAAGTAGGGTCGAGTATATTCTTGGCTTTTAGCTTAAAACTAAGATGTTTATTCACTTTAGTAGTTGAGACAAAATCTAATGTAGGAACGCTACGCTCGATCACATCTTCAAATCCACCTACGCCAATGGTGTAAATTCTATCACTAAAGTATTTTAATACAAAAGAGTTTATAACTGACCAGTTTTTATAGGTATATTCGTAACTTAAATCGGTATTTACAAGGTAAGGTGACGCTCCCTCTAACGATGAATATTTGGGAAGGCTTCCGACGATAGAAACAAACATTTTGGAGTAAATATATGAAGCATTTAATCCCAATGTCAATCTGTTTATCTTTTCTAATTTAGTGTTAACTTGGTTGAAATATTTTTCTTGATTTCAGCTTCCACTCCGGCAACCTGTGGGCATTATCACTTATATTGTCGTAAGTGAAATATCCTGCCCCATTTGCTTCATAAGCACGCGCTATCGGCATTTTTATATATTTATAAAATCCGGTTAACGAGATTAATTCGGAAGGCGTTAGATAATAATCCCATTTTAAGTCGGCATTGTAATTATCCGACGGTTTAATATTTTGATTACCTTGACTTGAAAAACTGTTTCCAATATATTGATAGGGCGAAATTTCTTTTGATTGCGGTAGAGTATATGTTTTGCTTAGTCCTAATCTGAGAGCGTTTTTATCATTAAGGGAGTACTTTAAGTTCAAACTCGGTAGTAAATAGAAAGGAGTTAAGGTTTCGGTGCCATCGCCATTGTAACCTCCCTGAACATTATAATCAACAGCTAAATGGACAGCATCAGCTCTTAAACCAAGGTTAGCTGTGAATTTCTGAGAAAATTGATAGTCAACAGAGATGTAACCTGAGTTGATCGATTTATCTACTTGATATGTACTGAATCGGGCATTTCCCACAAATAATTTACTATCATAATTTGACTGATTAAACCACTTATTCAATGATAAATTCTCTAATGTCTGGGTGCTATTCAAAGTCGTAATAACCATACTATACTCTGTTCCTTCAAACTCATCGGTAATGTACCTGCCATTATATCCAATGTTTACAGATGACGCGTCATCTTTGAACTTTTTAGGTAATTCATACGATAAATTAATTTTCGTGTTCATATCGTTCTCAACTAATTTGTTGAAATTTCTGATATGAGCACCGTCTCCGGCTAATGGCTGATATTCCGTTTCGTTTATCCGAACTAACTTATTGACACGCCTATCAGGTTCTGATCCATTAACAACATTATATGAAATACCAGCGTCTAACTTCAACTTTTCACTTAAAGTCAATTTAGAAAGCAATTGATTAACTATAAGCAAATTGTCATTCGATTGCTGCCATCTGACATATCCTTGGTTTTCATATTCGGGTAATTGAACACTGGAAACAAAAGCATCGAGAAATCCGCTATATTCGCCCACATATTGAGAATTATTATGCACAAGCATAAAATTATAGTCAAAAGTATGCTTTTTGTTAAGTGAAAAATTAAGATTACCGAGCAATAGCTGACTGATGTTTTGTGATGAATTGTGTCCGTTTTGAAAGTTATTATAAATCACCCCGCCATTGGTTGATTTCAAAATTTTTTCTTTCACCGTATTGGAATAATCTGTACTGTAATTTCCTACGATGTAGAAAGATAATGGGTTTTGATTTTCTCCCAATCTAAATCTTTTACCTCCTGCAAATCCGTAACTGTTGTTTATCGGTAAATTTATTGATTGGGGATCAAGGCTATTGCCATAATTATATGAAGTTTTATACGATTTTCCCGGTTGCACATTATTTGAAGAACCCCAATAATTTACTCCATCCATTTTTAGGAAAGAATTATTTATTGTCTGTTGCGTATTTAATCCTGCCGACAAATTCAAGCCCAACTCTTTATCTCCAACTAATTCTTTGGAGGAAATATCAATTACAGCACCACCTACATCACTATAATTATTACCTGAAAAAGCTTTTTTTACACTCACATTTTGTATAACATCAGACCCAAAGAAATCGAGCGAAATATTCTTATATTCAGGATCTTCCGATGGGATCGGGAAGCCATTCAGCGTTGTGAAATTATATCTATCACCCAATCCTCGAACGACTACATTCTTCACTCCTTCTTGTTTAGACACTCCCGAAACTTGAGCCACTGCGGCTTCAGCATTACTTATTCCTTTCCGAGACATCTCTTTTGCCCCAACGGCTTGCGTAGCAATAAGCGACTGTTTTTGCTCCATCAACAAGATGTTTTCACTTTCGCGATTGGCACGGGCAACCACCTCCACTTCACGTAAGCTGATGTCAGCCGAAGATAACTTTATGTCTAATATAGTTTCTTTACCGGCTTCCACGGCAACTCCTGTTATGGAATCGGTACGGTAAGAGATAAATGATGCTCTTATTATATATTTACCCGGTTTCACGTTTGTGATGGTAAAGTTTCCGTCTAAGTCAGAAGCAGCTCCTACTCCGGTTCCCTTTATAACGACAGAAGCGCCTATCAATGGTTCGTTGTTGTTTTTATCCGTTATTTTACCTTTTATCACACCGTTTTGCGAATATGTAGCGGTAAAAGATGATAGAAACAAACAGACGTATAAAAATCTATAAATCAATCGTTTGCTTAGTTGTAAAGTGTCACTTTTTTTCATCTGTTGATAATTAATCTTTTGATTTTCAGATGTAACTCACACGTTAAGCAAACCATATCTTTTGTGCGTTTAACTAATCGTGCCCGTTTCATCAAATAAAAATTATTTATGTTTTACGGCGCAAAATTCCGTATTTTATGTTACAGCAAAGAGACAGTTTAATTACAAATAGGAAATATGTATTACAAAAGGGTGAAAGATATAAATAGCCGGAAAAAGGAGTAATAAAACGAAGAGTTAAAGTGGACTTCTAAAAATAAAGAGCCGTAAAGGATGGGAAATTCAAGAATAACAGAGACAAAAATAGAATGCTTCCGATAAATTTAGCAGAAGCAGAATGAGGATTTTAAAATAAGCTAAGCTGCGTTGATGAAATCAGACAGACCTCAGTATATGTTGAGTTCCCCATAACTCCAGTTCACGAAAAATGGGGAGTAAACTCTTTCCAAGCTCTGTGAGTGAGTATTCTGCCCTTGGTGGAGTTTCTTTGAAATATTGCCGTGAAATAAGTCCGTCATTTTCCAATTCTTTCAGTTGTTGGGTAAGTACTTTACGAGATATTGCGGGAATACGCACCGCTATCTCTCCAAAGCGCTTTGTTCCGTTTGACAGTACATAGAGTATAATTGTTTTCCATTTTCCGCCGATTAATCCCAATGTTGCGGTTACAGGACAGGGAATAGTTTCGTATGTTTTAAGCATAATTGTTACTTATCGGTTACTACTTTTTGCAAAGATTCTCCATTTTTTAGTCGCAGATATAAACTATTATTAGTTACTTTATGTTACAAATATAAACGTAAAAAATCAATAAAAAAAATCATACTAACAAATTAAAAGAAAGGAAACAAAAAATGAAAATTGCCATCACAGGTGCTACCGGACAATTGGGACACCTTGTATTAGAAAAGTTGAAAGAAAAAACTACCATCGAAAACATTATTGCACTGGTTCGCACACCGGAAAAAGCTACCGATTTGGGAGTTGAAGTACGTCCATTCGATTATAACGAGCCGAATGTAAATGCGCTACAAGGAGTAGATAAGTTATTGCTTATTTCCGGAAATGAATTGGGACAGCGCGCACGCCAACATTCAAACGTGATTGAAACCGCAAAAACTGCCGGTGTCAAACAAATCGTATATACCAGTTTGTTACACGCTGATACCTCTTCGTTAAGTTTGGCTGCCGAGCATTTGGCTACCGAAAACACATTGAAAAAAAGTGGTTTGAGTTACATAATATTACGTAATGGATGGTACACTGAAAACTATACCGGTTCGGTAAAAAACGCTATTTCCGCCGGCGCATTTATAGGAAGCGCCGACAACGGAAAGATATCATCGGCTGCAAGGATTGATTTTGCCGAAGCCGCCTCCGTAGTTTTGACTTCGGAAGGACATAGTGGAAAAACGTACGAACTTTCGGGTGACGAAAGCTATACACTCGCCGACCTGGCTGCCGAAATATCCAAACAAACGGGTAAAAACATCCC
Source organism: Paludibacteraceae bacterium (assembly GCA_049840795.1). GTDB lineage: Bacteria > Bacteroidota > Bacteroidia > Bacteroidales > Paludibacteraceae > UPXZ01. Next base: position 41,901 of record JASGJK010000048.1, on the reverse strand, counting down.
TTACAACAACCTTCCGGCAAATGAGTACGCCACTATTCTTAAGTCATTCGGCATTCCTGATGTATTTGCTGAAGCCATAGCAAGTTGGGACGTAAGTGCATCAAAAGGTGATTTATTCGATTCGAGCCATGTTTTATCAGAGCTTATCGGACGGAAAACCACTCCCCTGTCTCAAGTGGTAGCAGATGCTATTAGAGCTTAAAACTCAGAAAAATTCTATTTGATTGTATTAAAACAATTATCACTTAACACTGCTGATACCTTTTGGAGGGGTGTCAGCAGTGTTTGTGGTAATGCTGTTCCGTACATCAATCGGTTGTAGTTTGTAATTCATCTTTCATATCCAACATGATTGATATAAATGTATCGTTTCGCTTTACCAATAATTTTAAAGGAGACCTTGACGGAGTAGAAAAGATTTTCTTTATTTCGGGGAGGGTTTTAAAATATGTTTTTTCACTATTTATTTCAAAAATAATATCGCCCGGCTTTATCCCAGCTTTTTCGGCTTTTGAATATTTCCACACTTTGTTTACCTCGTACACCGGATAAAACAGTATGGTTTGAACAAGTTCAAGTCCGGAAATATTATACTCAAAAGGCTCATGAAACAGTCTGCTTTTTGTAAAATAAAATCGTTTGTTCCGATAATCAAAAATCATATTAAACCGTTTCAGAACCTGGCTACCCACACTTCCATCTCGTCCGGCAATTTGCACGGCATTTGTAATACTATTGGAATCCGGGAAAGCCACAATAGGATTTATTATACAATACGAACCTACACAGAGTTCTTTCAAACGACTGAATTTTCCTAAAATTTCACCATTTAACCCTTCTCCGATTACTCCGTAAATATACTTCTCCGACACTTTCACCCGATTGTCTTCGTGTATCGTTTGAAACCAAGCTGCAGCTTCAGCACCCGTATCGAGAAGTACTTTTACGTTTTTATATGCCTCACTACTTTCTTCTTTTATATTCACATTAATAAACATTTTGTTCTGTGCCGAAATTTCCATAGGAAGCCATTCGTACTTTTCGGAAGCCACATAATCGGTCGGGTCATAAATATTTATTCGAGATAAACCGTAGTTAATATCCACAACATAACGCTTGAATATATCTGAGCCTAAAATCCCGTTTATTTTTTTCCCGAGCATAGTCGAAAGACTAAACACATCCTCCCGCAAAAAATAAACTATTGACTTCGGCAACTGCAACTTTCCTATTTTCAATACATTATCTTTGCTATACAGCGCATTTAGTTCTCTTTCGCTGCCAAGCCCCTGAAGTTGAACAGTATCAATGTAATTCAATTCTAAATTATCATCCTCAAAAAGTTCTGTGATAATCGTATTTTTGATGCCTGAATCTAAAATTAGCCTAAGTGACGAAGAATTATTTACTTTCACGTTCAATACCACATAACTTCCTACTTTTTCAAAAGGAAAAGATGCTATTTTTTTATTCTTGGAATAGCCACAAAAGACATTCGACGTAAGAATAATACATAATACAGAAGTGATGATTCTTTGCATAAAATAATTTTCAATTCCAATACGATGTGTCCGACAGAAGCTTTTTATTATCGTGTTTTTTCCAAAACCAGTCGTTGATTAGATAAGTAAGATAAGCACTGCCGGCACCCAAAACAGCACCCGCTGCAACATCTGACGGGTAGTGCATTCCCAGATTCATTCTCGAATAGCCAACCGATGACGCCCAAAAATATGCCGGAGCAACGACATACCATTTTGGATATTTGAGTGTAAGCGATGTAGCGAGCGCAAAAGCCGATGAAGCGTGCCCCGAAGGAAATGCTCTGTCTTTCGTCATACTATGGGCATTAATAAGAAAAGGATAAGTTTCTGCCGGACGAGCGCGATTTATGGAACGCTTCATACCGTCAGTTAACAAAGCGGCAATAATTGATGTTGCTCCTAAATACGCTGCATCTTTTAATAATTCATCGTTCTTTTTGATTAATGCTACCGCACCAAGCGTTAGTGGTGTAGCAAATACAATAGTACGAGTTGTGTTCGAAATAAAAATGGAATAACCTTTTGTACTTTCTGTCTCATTAATTGAATGTAAAGTCCTAACCTCCCAATTTTGAGAATTAACATTCTGTAAAACGACAAAAAGCAGAATAATTATTGTAACTTTGCACTTGAATTGCATGTTTTTATATAAATATTTTCAAAGATAAAGTAGCTTTATTCTACAAATATAACGCATTTTTAGAAAATATCCGTTGCTCGTATATAATTTTAAATGATTATCCGGTATTTCGCCTAAAATGATTATCTTTGTAAGAACTAATCATAAAAGACATGAATTTACTAAATTTTGTTGCACAATATCCAGACGAAACAAGTTGTAGAGTAAAATTTAAAGAGTATCGCGACCAACAAGGCGTTGTTTGTCCTCATTGTGGCGGAACAAATCATTATTGGAAGAAAGATAAAGAATGCTATGAATGTAAAAAATGCGGTAAACGTCAAAGTTTACGTGCCAATACAGTAATGCATGGTTCACAATTGCCATTTCGTTATTGGTTTATAGCCATTCACTTGCTGACAAGCACAAAGAAAAGCTTTTCAGCGGCTGAACTCCAACGACAGTTGGGTCATAAACGCTATGAACCAATTTGGACTTTGCTTCATAAGCTACGTGAGATTATGGGCAAGCGGGATGAAATATATTCATTATCAGGTGTCATTGAATTAGATGAAGGTTTCTTTTCAACAGAAACTCCTGACGATGAAAAGAAAAAGCCATTGAAAAGAGGTCGTGGAAGTCAGAAAAAAAGCAAAGTCCTTGTAATGGCAGAAAGTCAACCCGTTGAAGGACAAACGACCAAAACAGGTAAGCCAAGACAAGTGGGACATATCAAAATGATTGTTATAAATGACTTAAAATCAGCTACAATAACCTCATTGGTTGAAAACAATGTAACTAAAGAATCAACCATTGATTCTGACGATTCAACTTCTTACGTCAAAATAAAAGATATTGTCAAAGAGCACCGACCACAAGTAATACCAAAAGAAGAAATTGGAAAGGTATTACCTTGGGTTCATATAGCAATCAGTAACGCTAAACGAATGTTACTGGATATTTATCACGATATTAAACCTGAATATCTTCAAAATTATCTGAACGAATTCTGTTACAAATTCAATAGAAGATACTTTGGTGAAAATTTATTTGACAGGCTTATGATAGCATCGGTTACATACAAAAATCAATTTAGGTAACACAGCGGATAATCATAAAATTTTATTTCGCCCGCAACGCAACCGTCAAATGACTTTATTACGTACTTATTATGCTGAAAATTGCGATTATCGGACCCGAATCTACCGGCAAAACCGAACTTACCCAAGCGCTTGCCACTCACTTTGATACCGTTTGGGAACCCGAACTTGCACGCGAATATGTGGAACAGTTAAATAGAGAATATACCTTTGACGATGTCTGCGAAATAGCCAAGCGACAAATCGAGAACGAAAAAAAATATGAACTAAACAAACAACAGGATCAAATCGTTTTCTTTGACACTGATCTGATTATTACCAAAGTTTGGTTAGCATATAAGTATAAACGAATTCCTGAGTTTGTAACAAATCGCCTGAACGACAGATTTATTGATTGTTATCTACTCTGCGAACCTGATTTGGCATGGGAACCTGATCACGTCCGCGAACACGGAAATGACAGAGACTTTTTTTTCGACTGGTACAAACGTGAAATTGAAAACCTGCAAATTCCATATCACACAATAAACGGAGCCGGCGAATTACGGCTTCAAAATGCACTAAACGCCTTATCAGCAAGTGGTTTTATTGGTAAGAGATAAGAGCAACTCACATTATTAAAAAACAGACCTTTATCGGTTTTCAAACAGAAATGGATAAAATACAACATAGCATTATTCTACTTTCAGATTCCGAAGGACTTAAATATTTTTGCCGTCAGCAAGAAGAAAATCATCCGATGCCTTCTACCGATGTCATTAAAGAGATAGTCAAAACACTTAGGGCAATCTTTTATCCCGGTTATTTTGGCGATTCGAGCGTGAATCCTGAGAATGTAAGCGGACACATTGAAAAAAACGTGTACCTGCTTCGCGAATTATTTGTTCAGCAGATTAAATCGGGAATTTGCTTTATCAATGAAAGTCAAGATTACAAATGCCCTAAACTACAAGATAGAGCCGAAAAAATCTGCGACGAATTTATCACGCAACTCCCCGAAATTCGCAAGGCGCTACATACTGATATCATTGCCGTTTACAATGGAGATCCGGCAGCTAAAAGCTACGGCGAAGTTATTTTTTGCTATCCTTCCATCAAGGCAATTACCAATTATCGTATTGCTCACGCCTTGTTGAAACTCGAGGTTCCGATACTTCCGCGTATCATTACAGAACTCGCACATTCCGAAACAGGTATCGACATTCATCCGGGCGCCATCATCGGAAACTATTTTATGATTGATCACGGCACAGGAGTTGTGATCGGCGAAACATCAATTATTGGCAAAAATGTGCGTATGTATCAGGGAGTTACGCTCGGAGCTAAAAGTTTTCCGTTAGATGAAGCCGGCAACCCGATTAAAGGAATCAACCGTCATCCTAAAATCGGCGACAATGTAATTATTTATTCAAATTCAACGATATTAGGCAATATTAAAAGTAGGAAACAATGCCATTATCGGGGGAAACCTTTGGGTTGATGCCGATGTGCCTGAAGGCGCTCGCCTTTCTCAAAAGAAAAAAAGCGAGAAAGCTGATGAGCAAAGAAAAAAAGATCGCAAGGGTAACAAATTTTATTATCCAATATTTTCGATAAGAAAAGTATCCCTACCTTTACCCCTTGTAATAACTGCAACAGCAAGTACGGATGCAAAAAATGCCGTGAAAAGTACGAAAAAAAATATGGTGTAAAAATTGATAAAAGAGGATTTGAAAAATGATGGAATTTGAGATGATAGCCAAGACATTCAAGGGGATGGAGGAACTCCTTGCCACCGAATTAGTGACTTTGGGTGCAAACGACATTCAAATCCATCGTCGTGCGGTTAGTTTTACCGGCGACAACCGTATGCTCTACAAAGCTAATATTTGGTTGCGAACAGCTTCGCGCATCTTAAAACCCATATACACGTTTAATGCCAAGCACGCCGACCAAGTGTATGATACACTCAAAGATTTTGACTGGGAAAAAGTAATGAGCGCCGACACAACTTTTTCAGTTGATGCTACTGTTTATTCCGAGGATTTCAATCACTCCAAATATCTGTCGTATAGAGTAAAGGATGCTATTGTCGATTATTTTAATAAAAAACACAAAAAACGTCCTTCGGTGCGCTTAGACAATCCACAGCTCGTATTCAACATTCACGTATCACACCATACGTGTACGTTATCGTTAGATAGTTCGGGGGAATCGTTGCACAAGCGAGGCTACAAAGAAGCAAACACCGAAGCGCCGATAAACGAAGCGTTGGCTGCCGGAATGATATTAATGACGGGATGGAAAGGGGAAACCGATTTTATTGACCCTATGTGCGGTTCCGGAACATTATTGATTGAAGCAGCATTGATAGCCTTAAACATACCGCCCGGAATATACCGAAAAGAATTTGCTTTTGAAAAATGGAAAGACTTTGATGAAGAACTATTTGATGAAGTTTTTAATGATGACAGTAAAGAGCAACCGTTTGAGAATAAGATATATGGCTCCGATATATCTCCAAAGGCGATAAAAATTGCCTCCGAAAACGTACAAAGTGCCGGACTAAATAAATACATAGAGTTTAAACTAATGCCGTTTCAGCAACTTGAAACTCCGGCAAAGCCTTGCATACTCGTGACTAATCCGCCATACGGAGAACGCATCACAACACAGGACTTATCCCGTACCTACTCAGACTTGGGGAATATTCTGAAACACAAATTTGCAAACAATGCCGTTTGGGTGATTAGTTCCGACGAAAGAGCGCTTAGTAAAATAGGACTCAAACCGTCAAAGAGAATTCCTCTTTTGAATGGCGCCTTGGATTGTTTGTTTTGCAAATATGAGATATTTTCCGGCAAAAGAAATGAATTTTTAGCCGATAGAAGCAAGAGGTATTAAAATCGACATTGCAATATCCATTAATCTAACTCTTCCAGAATCTTTTCTAATTCGCCGTCCATTTCGTGAAGTTGCTTCTTACAAATAGTCAGGAGGTCAGCGGCACGTTTTACCTTAACAGAAACTTGCTCCATATCAATTTCCGAGTTATTTTCCAATTCAAGTAGAATCTTCTCTAACTCAGCTACTGCTTCGGTATAATTTATTTTTGTTTTTGGCATAATTTTTATTGATGTTCAATATATACGGTAATCAAGGTAAATATCTTTACTTTATTTCAGACAAATAAATCTGAAAAAACTGTTTGAATCTAAATTCGCATCCGGTATTGGAACAGATTCAGCAAATATCATTCGTCAGAGAAATGCACTAAAACGTGTCGGTACGAATTAAAAATTTTAGATTTAGAGACAAAACCCAAGTATTTTTTTTGATCGTCAACCACCGGTAAATTCCACGCTCCGCTATCTTCAAAAATCTGCATCACTTTTTCCATCGGCATATTCACATTAATCACAGCGGGGGGCGAAATCATTAATTTTTGCACCGTAAAGCGGTCATATAATTCCGGACGAAACATAATATTCCGAACCTCGTCAAGCAACACAATACCAAGTAATCGATGTGTTTCCACATCCACCACCGGAAAAACATTTCTACAAGAGCGCGAAATAATTTTCACTAATGTTCCCAACTTCATAGTGGGTGTAAGTTCCGTTAAGTCGGTTTCAATTACATTTTCCATTTTCAAAAGTGTAAGTACAGCTCTGTCTTTATGATGTGTAAGCAGTTCGCCCTTTTGAGCCAACCGCATTGCATACAAACTATGTGGTTCGAAGACGATGATAGTAAGATAAGAGATAACCGACACAATCATCAGTGTCATAAATAAGTTGTAACCACCGGTGAGTTCGGCTATCAGAAAAATTCCCGTTAACGGCGCGTGCATTACACCCGACATTAGTCCGGCCATGCCTGCTAACGCAAAATTTTCGGTTGGTGTCTCAAATCCGAATTGATTAAATACCGTACTCACGACAAACCCCGTGATACTCCCCATAAATAATGTAGGCGCAAAAATTCCACCGACACCGCCCGGACTATTGGTGGCAACTGAAGCAAATATTTTAAATATAATAATCAACAAAAGATATATAACCAGCACCCAAATGCTATCGCCAAAATTTAAAAAGAAACTTCGATCTAATACCGAACGTGCATCGCCGTTTAGGAGTGCATTAATGGTTTCATAACCTTCTCCATAAAGCGGAGGAAGAAAAAAGATTAATAAACTCAAAACAGTACCGCCCAAAAGTAATTTCTGCACCGGTGATTTTATTTTTCTGAATTGATTCTCGAGAAAATTCATTCCACGCGTAAAATACAACGATACAAATCCGCACACCACTCCAAGAAGCATTATATAAGGAATCCTATTTACCTCAAAAGGGACGTAAGTATCAAACTTAAACATGAATGCGTCGCCCGAAAACAGATAGGCAAGAGACGTGGCTGTGATCGACGAAATCAATATTGGTAAGATGGAAGTCATGGTCATATCCAGCATCAAAACCTCCAATGTGAAAACCAATCCGGCAATAGGTGCCTTAAAAATCCCTCCAATGGCTCCCGAAGCTCCGCATCCGACAAGTAACATCAGCGTTTTTTGGTTCATTTTGAAGAATTTACCCAAATTAGACCCTATTGCCGATCCCGTAAGCACGATGGGTGCCTCCGCTCCTACCGATCCACCAAATCCGATGGTAATGGCACTACCTACAATTGACGTCCACGTATTATGAAACTTTATAATGGATTTTCGCTGTGAAATGGCATAAAGAATACGCGTTATACCGTGGCTTATATCGTCTTTTACGATATATCTTACAAACAAATAAGATAATGTAATCCCAATAAAAGGAAAAATCAGATACCAGTAGTTCACTTTTTCTAAACTAAAGTGACTTGTGAGCAAATGCTGAATGAGATGAATGGTGGATTTTAAAAGAAATGAGGCTATTGCGCTAAAAACACCTATGACCAAACTGAGTAGAAGTATAAAATGCTTCTCTGAAATATAACGCTCTCGCCAAGCTATTATCTTCAAATACAAAATATTATTTTCCATTTTTAAAAATTATCTGCGAACGGCAAAGGTAATAATTTTTATATTAAAACAAAAAATAAAATCAAATCCCTTTCCCGTTGATGATTATTTCAAATGTAAAAATAAGTATTTTCAGGTCGTTGAACAACGACATATTCTCCATATAAACAATATCGTAATTCAGCCTTTCCACCATCTTCTCAATCGTATCCGAATAGCCGATTTTAATAGGTCCCCATGATGTCAGTCCCGGACGTACCTTGTATAAAAGACAATAATAAGGGGCTTCTTTGGTTATTTGATCTATAAAAAACTGTCTTTCGGGTCGAGGTCCTACGAGACTCATATCGCCTTTAATAATGTTCCAGAATTGAGGAACTTCATCTAAGCGATACTTGCGCAACACACGACCTATGGGTGTTATTCTGTCATCGTTAGGACTACTTAGCTTTGGTCTTCCGTTTTCAGAATTTGAATACATCGTACGTAATTTGTACATTTTAAATTTTTTTCCATGATACCCGACCCGTTCTTGTTTGTAAAATATTGAACCTTTTGAATCTTTTTTTATAACAATAGCAAAATAAATTAAAATCGGAGTCAGTAGAATCAAAGCAATAACAGACAATAATACGTCAAAAAAACGTTTTACACTCAATTCCCAATCCATCATTGAAGGTTTACTTACACTCACCAACGGATTGATACCGTATTTATTTATTTGAATACGGCTTCCGGTAAGAATTTCATACAAACGAGGAGTAAATTGAATCTCAACATCATAACGAAACAAATTATTGATAATACCGAATATTTTTTCCTCGCTCGCGGCATCAACAGCCACAATAACTTCTTTAACAACCGCTCTATCAATAATTTTTGAAATATCTTTCAGATGACCGAGTATTTTTTCTTTCGGGATTTCATTCTCCGCATTGTTTTCCTGTATAAATCCCACTAAAGTATTGTACATTGAATTCCGCTGTATTTCATCGGCTATTTTTTTTGCGTTGTTACCCGTACCCACAATCAGCGTATTTATAGTCATTTTTTTCTGTCTAAAACCACGACGTATATTAGCGCTTATGATGGTTCGAAATAATAACGTGAAAAAGAAAAGTAAACCTATCAAAACCAATAACGAATAGTAATAATAGACATAGGAAACCACAACATCGTCTATCATTAAAACGAAAAATACCCCGAAAGAAATAACAAGAGAGGACACAAGTGTTGTGAAAAATTCCGTTATTTTTGAATCTTTAATCGGATTAATATAATAGCCGGACAGATAGTGAACAAACAAACAAGCTATTGGAAAAAAAATAATGGAAGATGCGTAGTCAAAATTCGGGAAATAAAGTTCGATATTATTTGACAAATAACCATAATATATTGTTTTTCGATATATAATAATTAAAATCCAAACAATGATAGACACAACAATATCTGAAGTTATATATAAGTATATGATTTTCTTTTTATCCACAAATAATTTTTATTTTTTACGCCAAAAATAAGTACTTTTATCTCTCGTAATAAAAAGGATAGCCTTTATTTTATCAATCGTTTTGTTTGATGTTATTTCCGCTTTCCATGTCGAGCAATAACCATTTCTGTTAAAGTCGATCAATTCAAAATCATTTTTGAATAAACGGGTTATATTGCTTTTGGTAAATGTGTAAGGATGCCCTTTGTCAATTAAGAAAAACTCCATAATGTTTCTCATTAATTTTCCGTAACAGTTATACGTGTTCTGTCTAAAAAAGATAAACGATTGCGGTTTAGCAACTCTTTTTATCTCTTTCAACACTTCGTTGGGCGATTCGCAATGGTCAAGTACATTATCAAGAAGTATAATATCAAAAAAAGAGTCCTCAAAAGCCAATTTTTCGCCTTTGCCGGTACTATAAGTAACAATACTGTCTCTTTGATTCACAAATTCGTTAACTGTAGAATAATAATACTCCAGCGGATCAATGCCATACCGGCAATTACTTTCAGGGAAAAAACTTATCAGCCCGAAAGCTCCGCTTCCAATTTCGAGAATTCGTGTTTCTTGGGTCAATAGCGACACCGTACCATATACCTTTTTAATTTTATCTGCCGATTGTTTAAATAAGCAGTGCCGATGTGTTCTTCCTTCTTCTTCCACCAACCCTGTTCGTATCCCTGCGCTAATTTCCAGCGTTTATTTTTATCTCTCATTCTCTTATTATTTTTATCACATTTCCAACATCCAATTTTAATATAGAACTCGGTTTGGATGGATTTTTATCATCTTGCCTGAAATTAACGATATAATCAACCGCCGACTTAATTTCTTCCGAAACTTCGTCAAAAAAAGCAGGCGCAACGCAACCGCTTATATTTGCAGAAGTAGAAACAATGGGTTTTCGAAAGCGTTCGCAAAGTTTTTTTGAAAAAGATTCGCTCGTCACCCTTATACCAATACTTTTATCTTCGTTGATTAAGTTTTTTGCAAGGTTTTTTGCTTCGGGATAAATAATCGTCAACGGTTTTGTGGTAAATTCAATCAAATCCCAAGCCATTTCAGGAATTTGTTCAACATAAGCATTTAATTTAGCCGGAGAATCAATCAACACCAGCATCGATTTTGCCTCTGCTCTCTGTTTTATTTTATATACTTTTTCTACCGCTTCTTCATTCGTAGCATCACAGCCTATACCCCAAATAGTATCGGTAGGATATAGAACAACTCCTCCCGAACGCAATACTTCTATGGCTTTATTTATTTCTTCATTCATAGATTAAGACGACTAATTAATAAATAACGTATAAAAATAATAATTATTTTCTATCTTTGGCTTTATTTTTGATAATAAAAAAAATCTCGCAAAGAATAGATACTTTCTCGTTTTTTATATCTATTTTTGTTTATAACATAAAGATATTGCAAAGGTAATACATCCTCTTGCATCTTTGTAAAAAACGTACAACTATTATTTATTAAGATTCTTTAATTATAATCAGAATTTAATATCTTTGCAAAAAATATCAAACCAATGAAAAAAAGTATGTTTCGATACAAACCTATTTTTATAACGCTCGTTTTCTTAGGTCTGTTAACGTCCTGTATCACATCAAGAAAGACCAATTATCTACAAAATCCTTCTTATAAAATTCCCGCTTATAATGATTCTGTCAAATATCAAGAATATAAAATAGCTAAAGGAGACCGATTATATATACGCTTACTTTCCAAGGATAAAAATCTAAACGCGCGTGTTAACGGTTCCTCTCAAGGTTTCTCATTAACATCGTCCGGTGGCGAAGGAGCTGATCTCTATGCTTATTTGGTGGAAGAAAACGGGATGATTAAACTCCCTTCTGTAGGGGATATATACTTATTAGGCAAATCATTAAGAGAGGTGAAAAAAGAAATTGAGAATTCCTTGTCGCCATTATTTAAAGACAGGTTTGCCGTTAATGTCAATCTTGTCGAACGGTATTTTAGTATCATTGGTAGCCAAGCCAACAATAAATACCCCATTATTAAAGAAAAAATGAATATATTTCAAGCGCTTGCTATGGCCGGCGATATAAATACGTATGGCGACAGAAGTAAAATCAGAATAATACGCGAATCAAACGGCTCTACCCAAATAAAAACATTTGATATCAGAAGCAAAGACATTATCGACTCGGAGTTTTATTACATTCAACCCAATGATGTCATCTACATACAGGATGTTAAAGAAAGTTTCTTTTCAGTATCATCATTGGGCTCGGCTCTATCTGTTATTTTCTCCACTATTTCGTTCGGACTATTCATATACAATCTAGGCAAGTTATGAAACAACATACATTTTTATCCCGATGGGCTTCTGCCTTTTCTTATATATGTTTTTTAGTAGGCATAATGTTTACTTTCAACTCTTGCTATACTTTGCACGATACAGCGTTATTGCAGGAGTCTAAGTCTCTCCCTACATACGAAAAAGCTGATTTCTCCAATTATAAAATCCAACCAAATGATGAATTGCTATTCCGAGTTTTATCCTCTGACGAAGATTTTATAAACCTCTCAGGAATGGGGGGCAACAGCATAGGGTCAAACCAAACAATAACTTACAGGGTATATCCCGACAGTGTTGTAGATCTTCCGTTTGTTAATACGGTAAAGGTTGCCGGTTATAGCTTGAAAGATGCGAGAGAGATTATTGAATCAGAGTTCAAAAAAGTTACTCCTGATGCAGAAGTAAAACTAACGTTGGCAAACAAAACATATACTGTCATAGGAGAAGTTGGTACCGGTGTTTTTCCTGTTTATCGCGACAAACTATCTATCTTTCAGGCACTATCTCAAGCCGGAGGTATTACCCAAAGTGGCGACCGAAAACACATTAAAATAATAAGGGAGACCTCCGATAAACCGGAAATATTAGAATTTGATATACGCCCGAAATCAATTATCGAATCAAAATATTATTATATATATCCTAACGACATTATCTACATTCAAAAAAGCAGCTCAAGCTTTTATAAATCAAGTAGTTACACTACGCTTTTAGGATTAATCAGTTCATCAATTTCTCTATTTATAACGGCATTTTACTTAAACAAATCAAACTAAACTAAGAAATATCAATTTATCATCAAACAAAAATAAAATACGATGGAAGAAAACCAATCAAACAGCCAGTACCCACAACAGTTTAATGAAGAGGAATCGAATTTCGATATTAAAGAATGGGGACTTTTATTTCTTCGATATTGGTATCTATTTGCAATATTCATAGCTTTATCATTAGGATTGGCTTATTTGAAAAATCGTGCATGGATTGCGAGTTATCAAAGCACCGGAACATTGATGATTGAAGAATCGCAACGAGGGTCAGGCTCACAAGTATTGATGCAGGGATTTGGCGTTCAGTCCGGTTTCAGGAACTTAGAAAATCAAAGTTATATCTTAAAATCTTATGATTTTATCAGCCGAGTAGTTGACAGTATGCCTTCACTCAAGGTTGATTACTTTTCAAAAGGAAGGTTCAAAAACCAGAAATAGGTATAATGACAATAATGTAACAATAAACGCTGACTATATTTCGCCAAATGCTTACGATAATTTATTCAAAATAAGTGTAAAGGCAAATGGGAATTACACCATTACGGATGAGGACGATGCCACCTTGAAAATAAACGGACAACTAAACACACCCTTGCAACACAATCTCTTTTTTCTGACTATAACTCCAAATTCGTCAATCAATGAGGATTTTGATCTATATTTCACATTCAGAACAAAAGAATGGTTAACAGACGATTTTTTATCGAGATTAAATGTTAACTACGTATCGGATGGTTCATCGGTATTAGCCGTTTCGTTAGTCAGCGAAACCCCCCAGCGCGATATTGATTTTATAAACAAGCTTGCGGGGATATTCTTGTTCGACAACTTAAATCAGAAAAATGACGCTGCCAACAAAACTATAAAGTTCATTGATGAGCAGTTAGATGGTGTAAAAACATCGTTAGAGGCTTCAGAAGGAGCTATGACTCAGTTCAGACAATCTAACCAAATTTTAGATATGTCGAGTCACTCATCCGAAATTCTCGGTAAAGCTGCCAGTTATGACGAGAAACAAAATGAGCTTAGAATCAAAGAACTATACTTCAACTATTTATCAAACTATCTTAAAACTAATTTAGAGTCGGGTGCCATCATTGTTCCGGTTAGTTTGGGGCTAAATGAGACCAATATTAATGACGATGGTGCAACAATTTAACGATGCCATCATCAAAAGGAATGAAATAACTGAAAGAAATCCGTCATATCCGAAATTACAGCGAGAAATTGAGGTCTTGAAAAATTCCATCAACGAAATTCTTAAGAATATGAAAACAACTTTGGCGATGGATAAAGCCGATCTCAACAAACAGCTTGGTACAATAAAACAGCAAGTTACAGCTTTACCTCAAAAAGAGATGGAGATGGTAACACTCGAAAGGAAATACAGGGTAGATGATAATTACTATACCTTCTTCCTCCAAAAAAGAGCTGAGGCAGCCATACAAAAGGCTTCAAACAGCCCGGACAATAGCGTATTGGATAAAGCACGGGTTCTCGGAATGACAAATGGCGGTGTTAAATCAAAAACGTATATGACCTTCGGAGTTATCGGACTTTTAATTCCGTTTTTGATTGTGCTACTTACCGAGTTACTGAATAACACAATACGCAACATCAAGGATGTTGAGAAAAATAGTCCGTTTACACTTGTTGGGGCTGTAAGACACACCCAAAGTAGCGACCCAATACTTGCTGCACATCGACCCCGTTCATCATTTACTGAAATGTTCAGAGTTATCCGGACAAGGATCGAATTTATCGTTCAACGTAAAAGTAAGATTTCTATCCTTACCACATCGGCAGAATCAGGTGATGGAAAAACATATTTCTGTACCAATCTGGCATCAGTTTATGCTTTATCCGGACAAAAAACCATTTTAGTGGATATGGATATTAGAAAGCCAAGTGTATCTGATAGATTGGGATTAACGGAAAAAGACGGTGTTACAAATTATCTTATTGGCGAAAAATCGTTAGAAGAACTTATCCTGAAAAAAGATAATATTAACTTCGATATATTATTGGCTGGCACCGTTCCGCCTAATCCCGGTGAACTTATTCGTTCCGACAAGTTGAAAGATATGTTCAAAACGTTGCAATCGATATATGATTATGTCATTGTTGATACAAGTCCAATCGGCTTGGTGGCCGATGCCTATTCACTTGCCCCATTAATGGATGCCAATATCTTTGTAGTCAGAAGCGAAAAAACCAATAAAACGTTCTTTAAAAAACTGAACGCGCAACTCAAAGCCGATAATGTAAGAAATCTTTATTTGGTAATTAACGACATTAACTCAAAAAAATCAAATTACTACGGACGTTACAGTAATTATGGGTATAGTTATGGGTATGGCAATAATCAGTCTAAGAAAAAGAAAGAATATGATAAAAATACACATTATTACGAAGATGACGAAAACATTTGATAATATGTGCATTATGATCTGACCGCAAAAAACATCAGAGATACAAGTAGCGCTGAAATTACCTTAATATCGGTTATTTCAGCGCTACTTGTATTATTAGCTTCTTACGATTTTCAACTAAAACAGGAAAAGTTACTTTTGTCTTATAAAAATCTGTATTGGTGTTCCTTTTAAAGTCCCAGCTTGACCGAAGTTTATTTTCCAAAAAACGCTTATAAGGTTCTTTGACGTATTGTGGAAGGTTAGCAAAAAAAACGAAAGTAGGGACATGTGTTTTAGGAAGTTGCGTCACATATTTTATTTTTATGTATTTCCCTTTTAAAGCTGGCGGCGGATAATTTCCAATCAACGGCAAAAAGAATTCATTTAGCTTGGCTGTCGGTATTTTCTTCTGCTTATTTTCATACACATTTACTGCCGTATCAAGTACTTTCAAAATACGTTGTTTACCCGGCACCGAAGTAAATATAATTGGGAAGTCAACAAATGGCGCTAAGCGTTCTCTGATATTTTTTTCTATCTTTTTAATATCATTGGCTTCTTTGTTTTCGATCAAATCCCATTTATTAACTACAACCACTAACCCCTTTTTATTCTTCTGAATTAAAGAGAAAATATTTAAATCTTGACTTTCGAGACCACGCGTTGCATCAACCATCAATATACATACATCCGAATTTTCAATTGCACGTATGGAACGAACCACGAAATATATCCAAATCTTCGTTTACCTTAGCTTTTTTACGTATTCCGGCAGTATACTACCAAATAAAAATCGTGTCCAAATTTATTGAATCGACTGTAAATACTATCTCGTGTGGTACCGGCAATATCAGTAACAATAGTTCGTTCTTCACCAATGAAAGCGTTCACAAGTGATGATTTTCCTACATTTGGACGACCTACAACGGCAAAACGAGGCAATTCCAATTCTACCTCGTCAGTAAATTCCGGAACGAAATGTTTCAGCAGTTCATCCAGCAATTCACCGGTGCCCAATCCATTTATAGCAGAAATAATGAAAGGATCTCCAAGACCTAACTTGTAAAATTCGGCAGCTTGATATTGCAAATCGTAAGTATCCGTTTTATTACTTACCAAAATTACATGTTTATCTGAACGACGTAATATCTGCGCAACTTGTACGTCCAAATCGGTGATGCCGTTTAAAACATCTACAAGGAAAAGAATTACATCTGCTTCTTCGATAGCTAAGACAACATGTCGTTTTATCTCATCCTCAAAAACATCATTTGAATTTACAACCCAACCTCCTGTATCGATTACGGAGAATTCACGTCCGTTCCAATCACTCTTTCCGTATTGCCTGTCTCGGGTTGTTCCGGCTTCTTCGTTTACGATAGCACGGCGACTCTTGGTTAGTCTATTAAAAAGTGTAGATTTTCCCACGTTGGGGCGTCCTACAATTGCTACAATATTTCCCATTATCTTTTTTTTAGGCTCCTCAGGTAAATCAACATTATTTATTAAAATGTTGTCTATTATCCGTTTGGAACAGTTATTTAATTTGTAAATTTCCGTTCATTTTTCTCAAAATGCAACGACGGGTAAAAATATTTTTGTGTACAAAGGTACAAAAAAGTACTGACACACAAAAAATTATAATACGACACAATAAAATGAAATGATAATTTTCATGTTTTACTACAGTAAAAAAACGATAGGATGTAACATTTGATATTGTTACATCCTCCGACATAAGAGCTAATTACAGGTTTGTTTTATTGATATTCAAATAATTATCGTACCATTAATTATGTTTTTAAAAGATTTTTTCAAAAAACGACTTGTAGCGTCTGAATTTAATTGAATTATTGTATCTTTGGTCTCAAAATTTTAATCAGTTAATCAAAAATATCTTATGACACACACTTTAGAAAAAAGGAATTACACATTGCCAATAGCAATGATGTTCGCACTGTTTTTTATGATTTCTTTTGTTACAGGCTTGCCAAGTCCGATGGGGGTTATTGTAGCAAAACAATTCGGAGCTTCAAATTTTCAGTCTCAATTAGGATTCTTGGGTAATTTTTTGGCGTATGCTTTTATGGGTATTCCCGCCGGAATAATGCTCAAAAAAATCGGTTACAAAAAAACAGCCTTAGCTGCGATTGTAGTAGGTTTTTTGGGAGTAGGCATACAGTGGCTTTCGGGTCAAGTAGGTAATTTCTGGGTATATTTATTAGGCGCGTTTGTTGCAGGTTTTTCAATGTGTATGTTGAATACCGTTGTTAATCCAATGTTAAACACTCTTGGTGGTGGTGGCAACAAGGGAAACCAATTGATTCAGTGGGGAGGCTCTATCAATTCGATGGGTGCAACGATTGTACCTATCCTTGTAGGTTATTTAATGGGCGATATTGCCGGAAGAACAATCGAAAAAGCTAGCCCTGCACTCTTCTTGGCAATGGGTATATTCGCATTGGCATTTGTTGTTTTATTATTCGTAGATATACCTGAGCCGCACATGCAAAAAGTGGTAGAAAAAGGAGTGAAAGACAAACACAGCCCACTTTCGTTTCGCCATTTTATTTTAGGTGCCATTGCTATTTTTATTTATGTAGGTATCGAAATCGGCATTCCAAGTACAGCTAACTTATTTATGACAGCACAAACTTCGGCAACAAACGCAGGCTTGGGTATTGATGCCGGAACTGCCGGTATTGTTGTTGGATTATATTGGCTGCTTATGCTTGTGGGACGTTTGACAGGCGCTTCTATTGGAGCGAAGGTGTCAAGTAAAACGATGTTAATCGTTGTTTCAGCGGTGGGTATGTTGTTTGTTTTTAGGAATTTATATGCCGGTTAGCACAACGGTGAATATGCCTGCGTTGACAAATACATTCTCATTTACAACAGTTCAAGTGCCTATAAATGTAATGTTCTTCGTACTTTGCGGATTATGTACATCCATTATGTGGGGTGGAATCTTCAATTTAGCAGTGGAAGGATTAGGAAAATATACTGCAGCAGGCTCGGGTATTTTTATGGTAATGGTGATGGGTGGTGGAATTGTCCCGCTTATTCAAGGGTTTATTTCCGACCATTTTGGTTATCTAAATAGTTATTGGGTAATGTTCTTATGTTTAGCATATTTGCTATTCTACGGATTATTCGGGTCTAAAAATGTAAACAAAGATATTCCGGTCGAATAATTAACTTAAATTTTATCATATTGATATGGAGAAACCGTATGTTATAGGGATTGATATGGGTGGAACTACTACCAAGTTTGGTATTGTTGATGCTCGTGGCACTGTTTTGTCACAAGGAGCTATAAGGACAGATGAGCCCGATATCACAAAATATTTAGAAGAGCTAAAAGCTGGGATAAATGTACTTGTTAACGCTGTTGGAGGATTTGAACAAATCAAAGGAATAGGAGCCGGATGTCCTAACGGAAATTATTATAGCGGAAATATCGAATTTGCACCTAATCTTACCTTGGAAAGGAGTGATACCCTTTGCTAAGTTGCTTAACGAGGCATTCGCTGTCCCTACGGCAGTAACAAACGATGCTAATGCGGCAGCTGTAGGTGAAATGGTTTACGGTGCGGCAAAAGGGATGAAAAATTTTGTAATGATAACACTTGGTACGGGAGTTGGAAGCGGTATTGTTATCGATGGTAAAATTGTATATGGACACGATGGATTTGCCGGCGAACTCGGTCACGTGATTATGGATAGAACGGAACACGGACATCTTTGCGGTTGCGGAAGACACGGCTGTCTTGAAACGTACGCTTCGGCAACAGGTGTTGCACGTACCGCGCGCGAGGTACTCGGAAAATCAACTGCCGGAGGCCCGGGTGGCGGCCATGCCGCCCAAGGTGGCGTCGGCCCCCGGGTCGATGGGGAAGAACAGGCCGCTGCCCTTGAGTTCCTCGTTGAGCTGCTTGCGGGTGACCCCGGCCTGCACGGTGGCGTCCAGGTCTGCGGCGTGCACCGCCAGCACCCGGCCCATGCCGGAGAGGTCGATGCTGATGCCGCCCCGCACCGCCAGCACGTGGCCTTCTACGGAGCTGCCGACGCCGTAGGGGATCACCGGCGTGCGGTGTTCCCGGCAGAGGCGCAGCACGGCGGCCACTTCCTCGGTGCTTTCGGCAAAAACCACCCCATCCGGCAGCATGGGCGGGTGCTTGGATTCGTCCCGGCCGTGCTGCAGGCGCACCGATTCGCCCTGGGAAAAACGGGAGCCGAACTGCTGGCGCAGGGAGGCGAGCAGGGCTTCGGGGAGCGGGGGACGGGGGGCGGTCATGGTGCGGTCCGGGAAAAAGGCGAAGGCCGCATTCTAGGCCTTCCCTCCGGGATCACAAATTCCCTGCGGCCCGTCTGGACGGGCGCCGATCTTTTGCTATAATGCGCCCTCGTTTCGCGATGCAGGGCTTGACACCGGTAACCGGCGTTGCCATAATTCGCGGCTTCGTTTTGGAGGAGTTCCCGAGCGGTCAAAGGGATCAGACTGTAAATCTGACGGCTCTGCCTTCGAAGGTTCGAATCCTTCCTCCTCCACCAAGTTTTTGTTGCGGTTCGCAGCGCCCGGTCTGAAGTACGGGGGCTGTGGGTGAAAAATCGAGCGCGGGTGTAGCTCAATGGTAGAGCTGAAGCCTTCCAAGCTTAAGACGAGGGTTCGATTCCCTTCACCCGCTCCACTCCGCACGGTTGGTTGAAAGCGGATGCCCATGTAGCTCAGTGGCAGAGCACTCCCTTGGTAAGGGAGAGGTCGGCAGTTCAATCCTGCCCATGGGCACCACTGAAATGCCCCGAAGTTTTTTTACTATTCTCTAAATTCGAGGTACCGCAATGGCCAAGGAAAAGTTTGAACGTACGAAGCCGCACGTTAACGTCGGCACGATTGGTCACGTTGACCACGGCAAGACCACGCTGACGGCAGCGATCACCACCATTCTGTCGAAGAAGTTCGGTGGCGAAGCCAAGGCATACGACCAGATCGACGCAGCGCCCGAAGAAAAGGCCCGTGGTATCACCATCAACACCGCCCACGTCGAATACGAAACCGCCACCCGGCACTACGCCCACGTGGATTGCCCGGGCCACGCCGACTACGTCAAGAACATGATCACCGGTGCCGCCCAGATGGACGGCGCCATCCTGGTCTGTTCCGCCGCTGACGGCCCCATGCCCCAGACCCGCGAGCACATCCTGCTGGCCCGTCAGGTGGGCGTGCCCTACATCATCGTCTTCCTGAACAAGTGCGACATGGTGGACGACGCCGAACTGCTGGAACTCGTCGAAATGGAAGTGCGCGAGCTCCTCTCCAAGTACGAATTCCCCGGCGACGACATCCCCATCGTCAAGGGCTCCGCCCTGAAGGCCCTGGAAGGCGACCAGTCCGAAATCGGCGAGCCCGCCATTTTCCAACTGGCCGACGCCCTGGACAGCTACATCCCCACCCCTGAGCGGGCGGTGGACAAGCCCTTCCTGCTGCCCATCGAAGACGTCTTCTCCATCTCCGGCCGCGGCACCGTGGTGACCGGTCGTGTCGAGCGGGGCATCGTCAAGGTCGGCGAAGAAATCGAAATCGTCGGCATCAAGCCCACCGCCAAGACCATCTGCACCGGCGTCGAAATGTTCCGCAAGCTGCTGGACCAAGGTCAGGCTGGCGACAACGTGGGTGTGCTGCTGCGCGGTACCAAGCGTGAAGAAGTCGAGCGCGGCCAAGTGCTGGCCAAGCCCGGCTCCATCACCCCGCACACCCACTTCACCGGCGAAGTGTATGTCCTGTCCAAGGACGAAGGCGGTCGTCACACCCCGTTCTTCAACAACTACCGCCCCCAGTTCTACTTCCGGACCACGGACGTGACCGGCGCCATCTCCCTGCCCGAAGGCGTGGAAATGGTCATGCCTGGTGACAACATCCAGATGACCGTGAAGCTGATCGCCCCCATCGCCATGGAAGAAGGCCTGCGCTTCGCCATCCGCGAAGGCGGTCGTACCGTCGGCGCCGGCGTCGTCGCGAAAATCATCGAGTAATTGCACTCGATTTAGTAAAAGCGTCCCGTACCCCGGGGCGCTTTTGTAGTCTCTGCTGCAGGGGCATAGCTCAATTGGCAGAGCGTCGGTCTCCAAAACCGAAGGTTGGGGGTTCGAGACCCTCTGCCCCTGCCATCCAATAAGACACGAGAGTCATGGCCGACAAGATCAAGTTTACGCTGGCGCTGGTTCTGCTTGCTGCTGGCGTGGCCGGCTTTTATGTCCTGTCCGAGCAGGCGATGATCCTGCGCGTTCTGGTGGTTCTGTTGGGTCTGGGTCTGGCGGCTGCCGTGGCCTGGAAGACCGAACCCGGAATGCGCTTCTTCGTCTTTGCCCGGGAGGCCGTGGCCGAATCCAAGAAAGTCGTCTGGCCGAGCCGCAAGGAAACCCTGCAGACGACCGGCATCGTGTTCGTCTTCATGGTCGTCATGGCCATCTTCCTCTGGTTGACGGACAAGAGCCTGGAATGGCTCCTCTACGATGTGGTCCTCGGGTGGAGAAAGTCATGAGCAAACGCTGGTATGTAGTGCACGCCTATTCCGGCTTCGAAAAGAGCGTCCAGCGCGCCCTGGTGGACCGCGTCCAGCGCGCCGGCATGGAAGACCTGTTCGGCCGCATCCTCGTTCCCGTGGAAGAAGTCGTGGAAATGAAGGGCGGCCAGAAGAGCATTTCCGAACGCAAGTTCTTCCCCGGCTACGTGCTGGTGGAAATGGAAATGAACGACGACACCTGGCACCTGGTGAAGAACACTTCCAAGGTCACCGGTTTCGTCGGCGGCACCGCCACCAAGCCCACCCCCATTTCCGAAAAGGAAGTGGAAAAGATCATGCAGCAGATGCAGGAAGGGGTGGAGAAGCCCCGTCCTAAGACCCTGTTCGAGATCGGCGAAGTGGTGCGGGTCAAGGAAGGTCCCTTCACGGACTTCCACGGCTCCGTCGAGGACGTCAATTACGAAAAGAGCAAGCTGCGGGTGTCCGTGACCATTTTCGGTCGCGCCACACCGGTGGAACTCGAATTCGGCCAGGTCGAAAAGTCCTGACCGCCAGGCGCCCCCCGGGGCGCCCTAGTCGTTTCACGGGGGCCGGAACCCGCCAATTCCGTGCAAGAGGAGCGTCAGTAGGTCCCCGGGCCGAAACCGCGCTAACACTCATCTGACAGGAGCCATCATGGCAAAGAAAATCATCGGCTTTATCAAGCTGCAAGTGCCGGCCGGCAAGGCGAATCCCTCGCCCCCCATCGGCCCCGCCCTGGGCCAGCGCGGCCTCAACATCATGGAATTCTGCAAGGCGTTCAACGCCCAGACCCAAGGTGTGGAACCCGGCCTGCCCATCCCCGTGGTGATCACCGCCTTCGCGGACAAGTCCTTCACCTTCGTGATGAAGACCCCGCCGGCCACCATCCTCATCAAGAAGGCTGCCGGCATCCAGAAGGGTTCCGCCAAGCCCCATACCGACAAGGTGGGCAAGATCACCCGCGCCCAGTGCGAGGACATCGCCAAGGCCAAGTCTCCCGACCTGACCGCTGCCGATCTGGAAGCAGCTGTTCGCACTATCGCCGGCTCCGCCCGGTCCATGGGCATCACGGTGGAGGGTCTGTAAATGGCTAAGCTGACCAAGAAGCAAAAGGCCCTGCAGGGCAAGATCGACCGCAACAAGCTGTACGCCGCCACCGAGGCCCTGGCCCTGGCCAAGGAAACCGCTACCGCCAAGTTTGACGAGTCCATCGACGTGGCCGTCAACCTGGGCATCGACGCCCGCAAGTCCGACCAGCTGGTGCGCGGTTCCGTGGTGCTGCCCGCCGGTACCGGCAAGACCGTGCGTGTCGCCGTGTTCGCCCAGGGCGACAAGGCCGAGGCCGCCAAGGCCGCCGGTGCCGACATCGTCGGTTTCGACGACCTGGCCGAGCAGGTCAAGGCCGGCAACCTGAATTTCGACGTGGTCATCGCCACCCCCGACGCCATGCGCGTCGTCGGCGCCCTGGGCCAGATCCTCGGTCCCCGTGGCCTGATGCCCAACCCCAAGGTCGGTACCGTGACCATGGACGTCAGCACCGCCGTGAAGAACGCCAAGGCCGGTCAGGTCCAGTACCGTACCGACAAGGGCGGCATCATTCACGCCACCCTGGGCCGTGCTTCCTTCTCCGTGGAAAAGCTGGAGGAGAACCTGAAGGCCCTGATCGAAGCCCTCAACAAGGCCAAGCCGGCCTCCGCCAAGGGCCAGTACCTGCGCAAGGTCGCCGTGTCCAGCACCATGGGCCCCGGCGTGCGCGTGGACCAATCCACCCTGGTCGCCTAAGGCGTCTGGGGAGCAACAAAACTTTGGGCTGCAGCCCCGGCCGCAAGGTCAGGGCTGCAGATCGTCAAAGACCGCAGGTGCCGTTGGCGGGTTCGCCCGCCAACGGCTTAAGTTCCGCAAGGGGCCTGCGCAGACGGTGTTCCCGAAACAGGATTTTTGCCGGTTCGCCGGCGTGATTCCCTGATTCAGGTCGCCGTGGGTGCGGCGATTCGGCTTCCGAGTCGCCGTGTTTAGACTTGAAAGGAGGAAAAAGACCTATGGGTCTCAATCTCAATGACAAGAAAGCCGTTGTGGCTGAGGTGTCGGCACAAGTAGCCAAAGCCCAGACCATCGTGGTGGCCGAATACCGCGGCATCGAGGTGGGTGATCTCACCGTGCTGCGCAAGAAGGCCCGCGAATCTGGTGTTTACCTGCGCGTGCTGAAAAACACCCTGGTCCGTCGTGCGGTGGCTGACACCGCCTTCGGCGGCCTGGCTGAGCACATGGTCGGTCCGCTGATTTACAGCGTTTCCGCCGACCCTGTTGCCGCTGCCAAGGTCCTCAACGACTTTGCCAAGACCAACGACAAGCTGGTGCTGAAGGCAGGCTCTTACGCCGGCAAGGTGATGGACAAGGCGGGCGTTCAAGCCCTGGCTTCCATCCCCAGCCGCGACGAACTGCTGGCCAAGCTGCTGGGCGTGATGAAGGCTCCGGTGAGCGGCTTTGCCGTCGCCCTGGGCGCCCTCGCCAAGCAACGCGAAGGCGCTGCAGCCTAAGCCCCGCTGTCGAACACTTGCATATCCGATTTGAATTAGGAGTTATCTAAATGGCTATTACCAAAGAAGACATCCTGGAAGCCGTCGGTTCCATGACCGTGATGGACCTGAACGACCTGGTCAAGGCTTTCGAAGAGAAGTTCGGCGTTTCCGCCGCTGCCATGGCCGTCGCCGCTCCTGGCGCCGCCGCTGCTGCTGCCGTGGAAGAGCAGACCGAGTTCACCGTCATCCTGGCTGCCGCCGGCGACAAGAAGGTTGAAGTCATCAAGGTCGTCCGTGCCGCTACCGGCCTGGGCCTGAAGGAAGCCAAGGACGTGGTGGACGGCGCTCCCAAGGCCGTCAAGGAAGCCATCTCCAAGGCCGATGCCGAAGCCCTGAAGAAGCAACTGGAAGACGCTGGCGCCAAGGTCGAAATCAAGTAAATTCGCCCTGCGTTTCGTGGGCTGGCGGCATTTTTGCCGCCAGCCCATTTGTGCTTTTCCGAAGCGTTACGGCGCTTCCCCGCAGTAAAACGGTTTTTTCAGCCTCGCCCTGCAATGCATAAACGCAAGCACCATCACCACCTGCCGGCTGGTTCCGGGTCCGATTCGATGAGGCTTGCGTTTATCCGTTGTAACTGCCGCCAAGCGCGGCGGCCCCAACCTCTTTGAGGTTTTTTGCTTTCTGAGCTCGGAGCGACCATGACCTACTCCTATACCGAGAAAAAACGCATCCGCAAGAGTTTTGCCAAGCGTGCAAGCGTGCTCGACGTGCCGTTCCTGCTGGCCACCCAGCTGGAATCCTATACGGCCTTCCTGCAAGCGGAACTGTCCACCAACAAGCGTCGCAACCAGGGCCTGCAAGCAGCATTCGGCTCCATCTTCCCCATCGTCTCCCATTCCGGCAATGCCCGCCTGGAGTTCGTCAGCTACCAGCTGGCCGAGCCCGCCTTCGACGTCAAGGAATGCCAGCAGCGGGGCCTGACCTTTGCCTCCGCCCTGCGCGCCAAGGTGCGCCTGGTGATCATGGACCGGGAAACCCCCGACACCGTCAAGGAAGTCAAGGAACAGGAAGTGTACATGGGCGAAATCCCGCTCATGACCACCACCGGCTCCTTCGTCATCAACGGCACCGAGCGGGTCATCGTCTCCCAGCTGCACCGTTCCCCCGGCGTCTTCTTCGAGCACGACCGGGGCAAGACCCACTCCTCCGGCAAGCTGCTGTTCTCCGCCCGGGTGATTCCCTACCGTGGCTCCTGGCTGGACTTCGAGTTCGATCCCAAGGACATCCTCTTCTTCCGCGTGGACCGTCGCCGCAAGATGCCCGTCACCACCCTGCTCAAGGCCATCGGCCTGACCAATGAGCAGATCCTGGCCGGCTTCTTCGACTTCGACGACTTCAAGCTGCTGAAGAACGGCGCCGACTTCACCCTGGTCCCCGAGCGCCTGCGCGGCGAGACCGCCCGCTTCGACTTCTGCGACAAGTCCGGCAAGGTCATCGTGCCCAAGGACAAGCGCATCACCGCCAAGCACATCCGTGACCTGGACGCCGCTGGCATAAAGCACATCGCCGTGCCCGACGACTTCCTGCTGGGCCGCGTGCTGGGTCACAACATCATCGACAAGGACAGCGGCGAAGTCATCGCCAACGCCAACGACGAAATCACCGAACCCCTGCTGGCCAAGCTGCACGAGGCCGGGGTGAGCGAGTTCCAGACCCTGTACACCAACGATCTGGACCGGGGCGCCTTCATCTCCAACACCCTGCGCACCGACGACACCGCCACCAAGCAGGCCGCCCGCGTCGCCATCTACCGCATGATGCGTCCCGGCGAGCCGCCCACCGAAGAAGCCGTGGAGATCCTCTTCAACGGCCTGTTCTACTCCGACGAGCGCTACGACCTGTCCGCCGTGGGCCGCATGAAGTTCAACCGCCGCATCGGCCGTCCCGACGTGGTGGAGTACAAGGTCCTCATCAACCACGCCCCCGGCAAGACCGACGCCCTGTCCAAGGCCATCGCCGATTTCACCGGTGCCCACCTGGGCACCGTGCAGGAAATCCTCGGCGAACTGCAGTACGGTCCCCGCGCCGCCGCCGAGAACCTCACGGAAGAAGCCGCCAAGGCCCTGGCCGCCCAGCTCAAGACCCTGGGCGCCAACGTGGAACTGCGCGAACAGCTGACCCTGTCCCCCCGGGACATCGTGGATTCCATCAAGCTGCTGGTGGAACTGCGCAACGGCCGCGGCGAAATCGACGACATCGACCACCTGGGCAACCGCCGGGTGCGTTCCGTCGGCGAACTGGCGGAAAACCAGTTCCGCGCCGGCCTGGTGCGGGTCGAGCGGGCCGTCAAGGAGCGCCTCTCCCAGGCCGAGTCCGACAACCTGATGCCCCATGACCTGATCAACGCCAAGCCGATCAGCGCCGCCATCAAGGAGTTCTTCGGCTCCAGCCAGCTCTCCCAGTTCATGGACCAGACCAACCCCCTGTCCGAGATCACCCACAAGCGCCGCGTCTCCGCCCTGGGCCCGGGCGGCCTGACCCGGGAGCGGGCCGGCTTCGAAGTGCGCGACGTGCATCCGACCCACTACGGCCGCGTCTGCCCCATCGAGACCCCGGAAGGTCCGAACATCGGCCTGATCAACTCCCTGGCCCTGTACGCCCGCACCAACTCCTACGGTTTCCTGGAAACCCCCTACCGCAAGGTGGTGGACGGCAAGGTCACCGACCAGATCGAATACCTCTCCGCCATCGAGGAGGGCGCCTACGTGGTGGCCCAGGCCAACGCCGCCCTGGCCGGCGACGGCACCCTGGTGGACGAGCTGGTGACCTGCCGCGAGAAGGGCGAAACCATCCTGGCCGAACCTTCCCGGGTGCAGTACATGGACGTGGCCCCGGGCCAGATCGTTTCCGTCGCCGCCTCCCTGATCCCCTTCCTGGAACACGACGATGCGAACCGGGCCCTGATGGGCGCCAACATGCAGCGCCAGGCCGTGCCCTGCCTGCGTCCGGAAAAGCCCCTGGTGGGCACCGGCATCGAACGCACCGTGGCGGTGGACTCCGGTACCGCCGTGCAGGCCCTGCGGGGCGGCGTGGTGGACTACGTGGATGCCTCCCGCGTCGTGGTCCGGGTGCATGACGATGAAACCGTGCCCGGCGAAGTGGGTGTGGACATCTACAACCTGACCAAGTACACCCGTTCCAACCAGAACACCAACATCAACCAGCGTCCCCTGGTGAAGGTGGGCGACGTCATCGCCCAGGGCGACGTGGTGGCCGACGGCGCTTCCACGGACAAGGGCGAACTGGCCCTCGGCCAGAACATGCTGATCGCCTTCATGCCCTGGAACGGCTACAACTTCGAAGACTCCATCCTCATCTCCGAGCGGGTGGTGGCGGAGGACCGCTACACCTCCATCCACATCGAGGAGCTGACCGTGGTGGCCCGGGACACCAAGCTGGGCCCCGAGGAAATCACCCGGGACATCGCCTCCCTGGGCGAAGTGCAGCTGTCCCGCCTGGACGAGTCCGGCATCGTGTACATCGGCGCCGAAGTGGAAGCCGGCGACGTGCTGGTGGGCAAGGTCACTCCCAAGGGCGAGACCCAGCTCACCCCGGAAGAGAAGCTGCTGCGCGCCATTTTCGGCGAGAAGGCCTCCGACGTTAAGGACACCTCCCTGCGCGTGCCCTCCGGCATCGCCGGCACCGTCATCGACGTCCAGGTGTTCACCCGCGAAGGCATCGAGCGGGACAAGCGCGCCCAGTCCATCATCGACGACCACCTGCGCGGCTACAAGCAGGACCTGGCCGACCAGATGCGTATCGTGGAACGGGACACCTTCGCCCGGGTCGGCCGCCTCATCGCCGGCAAGCCGGCCAACGGCGGCCCCAAGAAGCTGGCCAAGGGCACGGCCATCACCCAGGACTACCTGGAAGGCATCGACCCCCACCACTGGTTCGACATCCGCATGGCCGACGAGGAAGTGGCCCAGCAGCTGGAGCAGCTGAAGGAGTCCATCGAGCAGACCCGCAAGGACTTCGACATCGCCTTCGAAGAGAAGCGCAAGAAGCTGACCCAGGGCGACGAACTGCCCCCCGGCGTGCAGAAGATGGTCAAGGTCTACGTGGCGGTGAAGCGCCGCCTGCAGCCCGGCGACAAGATGGCCGGCCGCCACGGCAACAAGGGTGTGGTCTCCCGCATCGTGCCCGTGGAAGACATGCCCTACATGGCCGACGGCCGTCCGGTGGACATCGTGCTGAACCCCCTGGGTGTGCCTTCCCGGATGAACGTGGGGCAGATTCTCGAAGTGCACCTGGGCTGGGCCGCCAAGGGCCTGGGCTACAAGATTGGCGACATGCTGCAGGCCGGCGCCAAGGCTGCCGAAGTGCGCAAGTTCCTGGAGCAGATCTACAACTCCGAAGGCAAGAAGGAAAACCTCGGCGCCCTCAACGACGCCGAAATCCTCGAGCTGGCGGAGAACCTGCAGGCCGGCGTGCCTTTCGCCACCCCGGTGTTCGACGGTGCCGACGAGGCCGAGATCAAGGCCATGCTGCGCCTCGCCGGCATGCCCGAGTCCGGCCAGATCACCCTGTGCGACGGCCGCACCGGCGACGCTTTCGAGCGCCAGGTGACCGTGGGCTACATGCATTACCTGAAGCTGCACCATTTGGTGGACGACAAGATGCACGCCCGTTCCACCGGTCCCTACAGCCTGGTGACCCAGCAGCCCCTGGGCGGCAAGGCCCAGTTCGGCGGCCAGCGCTTCGGTGAAATGGAAGTGTGGGCCCTGGAAGCCTACGGCGCTTCCTACGTGCTGCAGGAAATGCTGACCGTAAAGTCGGACGACGTGAACGGCCGGACCAAGGTTTATGAAAACATCGTCAAGGGCGAGCACAAGATCGATGCCGGCATGCCGGAATCCTTCAACGTGCTGGTGAAGGAAATCCGCTCTCTGGCGATCGACATCGACCTGGAACGGTACTGATCCGTCCCACGCAGCAACTAGGCCCGATATACGGAATTTTTGGATTCACATCCCGGTTGGAGTGAACAATGAAAGCACTGCTCGATCTGTTTAAGCAGGTTACCCAGGAAGAAGAGTTCGACGCGATTACCATTCGTCTCGCGTCCCCGGACAAGATCCGCTCCTGGTCCTACGGCGAAGTCAAGAAGCCGGAAACCATCAACTACCGCACCTTCAAGCCGGAGCGGGACGGCCTCTTCTGCGCCAAGATCTTCGGGCCCATCAAGGACTACGAGTGCCTGTGCGGCAAGTACAAGCGCCTCAAGCACCGCGGCGTGATCTGCGAGAAGTGCGGCGTCGAAGTGACCCTGGCCAAGGTGCGCCGCGAGCGCATGGGTCACATCGAGCTGGCCAGCCCCACCGCCCACATCTGGTTCCTCAAGTCCCTGCCCAGCCGCCTCGGCATGGTGCTGGACATGACCCTGCGGGACATCGAGCGGGTCCTGTACTTCGAAGCCTACGTGGTCATCGAGCCTGGCATGACCTCCCTCAACCGGGCCCAGTTGCTGACCGAAGACGACTACCTGGCCAAGGTGGAAGAGTACGGTGACGACTTCGTTGCCCTGATGGGCGCCGAGGCCGTGCGCGAACTGCTGCGCACCCTGGACCTGGACCACGAGGTCGAGCGCCTGCACGGCGAGCTGGAAACCACCGGCTCCGAAGCCAAGAACAAGAAGATCGCCAAGCGCCTGAAGGTGCTGGAGGCCTTCCAGAAGTCCGGTATCAAGCCCGAGTGGATGATCCTGGAAGTGCTGCCCGTGCTGCCCCCGGACCTGCGCCCCCTGGTGCCCCTGGACGGCGGCCGCTTCGCCACTTCCGACCTGAACGACCTCTACCGTCGCGTCATCAACCGCAACAACCGCCTGAAGCGGCTGCTGGAGCTGAAGGCCCCGGAAATCATCGTGCGCAACGAAAAGCGCATGCTGCAGGAATCCGTGGACTCCCTGCTGGACAACGGCCGCCGCGGCAAGGCCATGACCGGCGCCAACAAGCGTCCCCTGAAGTCCCTGGCCGACATGATCAAGGGCAAGGGCGGCCGCTTCCGGCAGAACCTGCTGGGCAAGCGGGTGGACTACTCCGGCCGTTCCGTGATCGTGGTGGGCCCCCAGCTCAAGCTGCACCAGTGCGGTCTGCCCAAGCTGATGGCCCTGGAGCTGTTCAAGCCCTTCATCTTCCACAAGCTGGAACTGATGGGCCTGGCTACCACCATCAAGCAGGCCAAGAAGATGGTGGAATCCCAGGAACCCGTGGTGTGGGACATCCTGGAAGACGTCATCCGCGAACATCCGGTGATGCTCAACCGCGCCCCGACCCTGCACCGCCTGGGTATCCAGGCCTTCGAGCCGACCCTGATCGAAGGCAAGGCCATCCAGCTGCATCCCCTGGTCTGCGCCGCCTTCAACGCCGACTTCGACGGTGACCAGATGGCCGTGGCACGTGCCCCTGTCCCTGGAAGCCCAGATGGAAGCCCGCACCCTGATGCTGGCCTCCAACAACGTGCTCTCCCCGGCCAACGGCGAACCGATCATCGTGCCGTCCCAGGATATTGTGCTGGGCCTGTATTACGCCACCCGCGACCGTATCAACGCCAAGGGCGAAGGCATGAACTTCGCCGACGTCAGCGAAGTGCTGCGGGCGGTGAACTCCGGCCTGGCCGACCTGCATGCCAAGGTTTCGGTGCGCCTGAAAGAATACGTGCGCGGCGAGAGTGGCGACTGGGTGGAAAAGATCACCCGCTACAACACCACCTGCGGCCGGGCCATCCTCTCCGAGATCCTGCCCAAGGGCCTGCCTTTCAGCGTCATCGACAAGGCCCTGAAGAAAAAGGAAATCTCCCGCCTGATCAACACCGCCTTCCGCCGCTGCGGCCTGAAGGACACCGTGGTCTTCGCCGACAAGCTGATGCAGAACGGCTACGCCCTGGCGACCCGGGCCGGCATCTCCTTCTGCTCCGACGACATGCGCGTGCCCACCGAGAAGCACACCATCATCGCCGAGGCCGAGAAGGAAGTTAAGGAAATCGAGACCCAGTACACCAACGGTCTGGTGACCTTCGGCGAGCGCTACAACAAGGTGGTGGACATCTGGGGCCGCACCGGCGACCAGGTGGCCAAGGTGATGATGGAACAGCTGGGCCACGAGGAAGTGGTGGACCGCCACGGCAAGACCGTGAAGCAGGAGTCCTTCAACTCCATCTACATGATGGCCGACTCCGGCGCCCGCGGCTCCGCCGCCCAGATCCGCCAGCTGGCCGGCATGCGGGGCCTGATGGCCAAGCCGGACGGCTCCATCATCGAGACCCCGATCACCACCAACTTCCGTGAAGGCCTGAATGTGCTTCAGTACTTCATCTCCACCCACGGTGCGCGGAAGGGTCTGGCGGATACGGCGCTGAAGACCGCCAACTCCGGCTACCTGACCCGCCGTCTGGTGGACGTGACCCAGGATCTGGTGGTCACCGAGGACGATTGCGGTACCGAAAACGGCGTCACCATGAAGGCCCTGATCGAAGGCGGCGAGGTCATCGAGCCCCTGCGCGACCGTATCCTCGGCCGCGTCACCGCCTCCGACGTGGTCAATCCGGACAACGACGAGACCGTGGTGGAAGCCGGCACCCTGGTGGACGAAGA
The DNA here is from genome assembly GCA_049840795.1 of Paludibacteraceae bacterium. Taxonomy (GTDB): domain Bacteria; phylum Bacteroidota; class Bacteroidia; order Bacteroidales; family Paludibacteraceae; genus UPXZ01. Next base: position 9,928 of record JASGJK010000048.1, on the reverse strand, counting down.
CCTCTGCGACCTGGTGGACAAGCTGGGCATCGACGAAGTCAAGGTGCGCACCCCCCTCACCTGCGACACCCGCTACGGCCTCTGCGCCAAGTGCTACGGCCGCGACCTGGGCCGCGGCTCCATGGTGAACGTGGGCGAAGCGGTGGGCGTCATCGCCGCCCAGTCCATCGGCGAACCGGGCACCCAGCTGACCATGCGGACCTTCCACGTGGGCGGCGCCGCTTCCCGTGCCGCCGTGGCCGACCGGGTGGACACCAAGTCCAACGGCGTGGTGCGCTTCACCGCCACCATGCGCTACGTGACCAACGTCAAGGGCGAGAAGATCGTCTTTACCCGTTCCGGCGAAGTGCTGGTGACCGACGACAACGGCCGCGAGCGGGAACGCCACAAGGTGCCCTACGGCGCCACCTTGACCGTGGATGACGGCCAGGTGGTGAAGGCCGGCGCCACCCTGGCGACCTGGGATCCCCACACCCGTCCGATGATTACCGAGTACGCTGGTACCATCAGGTTCGAGAACGTGGAAGAGGGCGGTACCGTCGCCAAGCAGATCGACGATGTGACCGGCCTGTCCACCCTGGTGGTGATCGACCCGAAGCGCGGCGGCAAGGCCCAGTCCAAGGGCCTGCGGCCCCAGGTCAAGCTGCTGGACGAGAGCGGCCAGGAAGTGAAGATGCATGGCACCGACCACGCCGTGGCCATCACCTTCCAGGTGGGCTCCATCATCACCGTGGCCGACGGCCAGCAGGTGGGGGTGGGCGACGTGCTGGCGAAGATTCCCCAGGAATCCGCCAAGACCCGCGACATTACCGGTGGTCTGCCCCGGGTGGCGGAGCTGTTCGAAGCCCGTATGCCCAAGGATGTGGGCATGCTGGCCGAGTACACCGGTACCGTTTCCTTCGGCAAGGACACCAAGGGCAAGCAGCGCCTGGTCATCACCGACCTGGAAGGCATCGCCCACGAGTACCTGATCCCCAAGGACAAGCACGTCATGGTGCACGACGGCCAGGTGGTGAACAAGGGCGAGGTGATCGTGGACGGCGAGCCCGATCCCCATGAAATCCTCAAGCTCAAGGGCGTCGAGGCCCTGGCCCGCTACATCACCGACGAAGTGCAGGACGTGTACCGTCTGCAGGGCGTGAAGATCAACGACAAGCACATCGAAGTGATCGTGCGCCAGATGCTGCGTCGCGTCACCATCGTCGAGCCGGGCGACACCAAGTTCATCAAGAGCGAACAGGTGGAGCGCGCCGACGTGCTGGACGAGAACGATCGCATCACTGCGGAAGGCAAGCTGCCGGCCACCTACGACTACATGCTGCTGGGCATCACCAAGGCTTCCCTGTCCACCGACTCCTTCATCTCCGCGGCTTCCTTCCAGGAAACCACCCGGGTGCTGACCGAGGCGGCCATCATGGGCAAGCGGGACGAGCTGCGCGGCCTGAAGGAAAACGTCATCGTCGGCCGCCTGATCCCCGCCGGTACCGGCCTGGCCTACCACAACTCCCGCCGCCAGCAGGCCACGGGCACCGACCAGGGTGCCGACCTGCTGATCGGCGGCGAGGAAACGGTGGCCGTGGAGGCTCCGGCCGGCGAGCAGCCCCTGTAAGCCTGCAAGGAAAGCTGGGAAGCAACCGTTCACTCGGGGGTTGCTTCCCAATAGAATCTCGGGTCTTTTCGCGGCAGAGGCTAATCATTGCCTCTGTTTGAACAAAAAATCGCTGCGGCTGCCCGGGCCTTGGGCCCCCAAGTTGCGGCAGTCTGGCGGTATGCCCGCCTAAACGAGGATTAGTTATGCCGACCATCAACCAGCTCGTGCGCAAGCCCCGGGTGGCCGAAATCACCAAGAGCAAGGTTCCCGCTCTGGAGAAGTGCCCCCAGAAGCGCGGCGTGTGCACCCGTGTTTACACCACCACCCCGAAGAAGCCGAACTCCGCACTGCGTAAGGTTTGCAAGGTGCGCCTGACCAACGGCTTCGAAGTCATCTCCTACATCGGCGGTGAAGGCCACAACCTGCAGGAGCACTCCGTGGTGCTGATCCGCGGTGGTCGTGTGAAGGATTTGCCCGGTGTCCGTTACCACACCGTGCGCGGCTCCCTGGATACCCAGGGCGTCAAGGATCGTAAGCAGGCCCGTTCCAAGTACGGTGCCAAGCGTCCGAAGGCGGCTTGATTCTCTAAAAGCCGTTTTAGTAAGTGGCCGCCCACGATGGGCGGCCTCGCTGCATTTTCATTCCGGAAATGCGGCAACTGAATAGTGAACCCATGAGGTAAATATGCCCCGTCGTCGTGAAGTACCGAAACGCGACATCCTGCCCGATCCCAAGTTCGGCAGCGTGGATGTCTCCAAGTTTGTTAACGCCGTGATGCAAAGCGGCAAGAAGTCCGTGGCCGAGCGCATCGTTTACGGTGCCTTCGACCAGATTTCCACCAAGTCCGGCAAGGACCCCCTGGAAGTGTTCTCCGCCGCCATCGCCAACGTGCGCCCCATGGTGGAAGTGAAGTCCCGCCGGGTCGGCGGCGCCAACTACCAGGTGCCCGTGGAAGTGCGTCCCGCCCGCCGCATGGCCCTGGCCATGCGCTGGCTGCGCGAGGCTGCCCGCAAGCGTTCCGAGAAGACCATGGGCCTGCGCCTGGCTGCCGAAATGCTGGAAGCCGCCGAAAACCGCGGCGGTGCCGTCAAGAAGCGCGACGAAGTGCATCGTATGGCCGAAGCCAACAAGGCCTTCGCCCACTACCGTTTCTAACCGTCGTCTGACGAACGTTTTTAGCGAAGGTTACTACCGTGGCTCGCAAAACCCCCATCGAGCGCTACCGCAACATCGGTATCAGCGCCCACATTGACGCCGGCAAGACCACCACCACCGAGCGCATCCTCTACTACACCGGTGTGAACCACAAAATCGGTGAAGTGCACGATGGTGCCGCCACCATGGACTGGATGGAGCAGGAACAGGAGCGGGGCATCACCATCACCTCCGCCGCCACCACCTGCTTCTGGAAGGGCATGGACGAGCTCCTTCCCCGAGCACCGCTTCAACATCATCGACACCCCGGGGCACGTGGACTTCACCATTGAGGTGGAGCGTTCCATGCGCGTGCTGGACGGTGCCTGCATGGTTTACTGTGCCGTGGGCGGCGTGCAGCCCCAGTCCGAGACCGTGTGGCGCCAGGCCAACAAGTACAAGGTGCCCCGTCTGGCCTTCGTGAACAAGATGGACCGTTCCGGTGCCAACTTCTTCAAGGTGGTCGAGCAGATCAAGACCCGCCTGAAGGGCGTGCCCGTGCCCATCGTGATCCCCATCGGCGCCGAAGATACCTTCACCGGCGTGGTGGACCTGATCAAGATGAAGGCCATCATCTGGGACGAAGCCTCCCAGGGCATGAAGTTCGAGTACCAGGACATCCCCGCCAACCTGCAGGAAGAAGCCGGCAAGTGGCGCGAGCAGATGGTGGAGGCGGCTGCCGAGGCTTCCGAAGAGCTGATGAACCAGTACCTGGAAAACGGCGACCTGGGCGAAGCCGAGATCATCGACGGCCTGCGTACCCGTACCATCAACTGCGAAATCCAGCCCATGCTGTGCGGTACTGCCTTCAAGAACAAGGGCGTGCAGCGCATGCTGGATGCGGTGATCCAGTTCCTCCCCTCTCCGGTGGACATCCCCCCGGTGGAAGGCGAAAAGGAAAACGGCGAACGGGACACCCGCGTCGCTGCCGACGAGTCCAAGTTCTCCGCCCTGGCTTTCAAGCTGATGACCGACCCCTACGTCGGCCAGCTGACCTTCGTGCGCGTGTACTCCGGCGTGCTGGCTTCCGGCTCCACCATCTACAACCCCATCAAGGGTCGTAAGGAGCGTATCGGCCGCATCCTGCAGATGCACGCCAACAACCGGGAAGAAATCAAGGAAGTGCTGGCGGGCGACATCGCCGCCTGCGTTGGCCTGAAGGAAGTGACCACCGGCGAAACCCTGTGCGATCCGGATGCCCCGATCATCCTGGAACGCATGGAATTCCCGGATCCCGTGATCCACGTGGCCGTGGAGCCGAAGACCAAGGCCGACCAGGAGAAGATGGGCATCGCCCTGAACCGCCTGGCCGCCGAGGATCCCTCCTTCCGCGTGCGTACCGACGAAGAGTCCGGCCAGACCATCATTTCCGGCATGGGCGAGCTGCACCTGGAAATCATCGTTGACCGCATGAAGCGCGAATTCAGCGTGGAAGCCAACGTCGGCGCTCCCCAGGTGGCCTACCGCGAGTGCATCAAGAAGGCGGTGGAACAGGAAGGCAAGTTCGTCAAGCAGTCCGGCGGCCGCGGTCAGTACGGCCACGTCTGGATCAAGCTGGAGCCGAACGAAGCCGGCAAGGGCTACGAATTCGTGGATGCCATCAAGGGCGGCACCGTGCCCCGGGAGTACATCCCCGCGGTGGACAAGGGCCTGCAGGATGCCGTGAGCAGCGGCGTGCTGGCCGGCTTCCCGGTGGTGGACGTGAAGTTCACCCTGTTCGACGGCTCCTACCACGACGTGGACTCCAACGAAAACGCTTTCCGCATGGCCGCCTCCATGGCCTTCAAGGAAGGTATGCGCAAGGCCCAGCCCACGCTGCTGGAGCCGATGATGGCCGTTGTCGTTGAAACCCCGGAAGACTACATGGGTAACGTCATGGGCGACCTGTCCGGTCGTCGCGGCATCGTCCAGGGCATGGACGATCTGCCCGGCGGCATCAAGGAAGTGAAGGCTGAAGTGCCCCTGGCCGAGATGTTCGGCTACGCCACCCAGCTGCGCTCCCTGACCCAGGGCCGTGCGACCTACTCCATGGAGTTCAAGCACTACTCCGAGGCGCCGAAGAACGTCGCCGAAGCCGTGATTAACAAGAAGTAATCGAATTTTTGCGAATTGAGGAATTGAGAAATGGCCAAGGAAAAGTTTGAGCGTACGAAGCCGCACGTTAACGTCGGCACGATTGGTCACGTTGACCACGGCAAGACCACGCTGACGGCAGCGATCACCACCATTCTGTCGAAGAAGTTCGGTGGCGAAGCCAAGGCATACGACCAGATCGACGCAGCGCCCGAAGAAAAGGCCCGCGGTATCACCATCAACACCGCCCACGTCGAATACGAAACCGCCACCCGGCACTACGCCCACGTGGATTGCCCGGGCCACGCCGACTACGTCAAGAACATGATCACCGGTGCCGCCCAGATGGACGGCGCCATCCTGGTCTGTTCCGCCGCTGACGGCCCCATGCCCCAGACCCGCGAGCACATCCTGCTGGCCCGTCAGGTGGGCGTGCCCTACATCATCGTCTTCCTGAACAAGTGCGACATGGTGGACGACGCCGAACTGCTGGAACTGGTCGAAATGGAAGTGCGCGAGCTCCTCTCCAAGTACGAATTCCCTGGCGACGACATCCCCATCGTCAAGGGCTCCGCCCTGAAGGCCCTGGAAGGCGACCAGTCCGAAATCGGCGAACCCGCCATTTTCCAACTGGCCGACGCCCTGGACAGCTACATCCCCACCCCTGAGCGGGCGGTGGACAAGCCCTTCCTGCTGCCCATCGAAGACGTCTTCTCCATCTCCGGCCGCGGCACCGTGGTGACCGGTCGTGTCGAGCGGGGCATCGTCAAGGTCGGCGAAGAAATCGAAATCGTCGGCATCAAGCCCACCGCCAAGACCATCTGCACCGGCGTTGAAATGTTCCGCAAGCTGCTGGACCAGGGTCAGGCTGGCGACAACGTGGGCGTGCTGCTGCGCGGTACCAAGCGTGAAGAAGTCGAGCGCGGCCAAGTGCTGGCCAAGCCCGGCTCCATCACCCCGCACACCCACTTCACCGGCGAAGTGTATGTCCTGTCCAAGGACGAAGGCGGTCGTCACACCCCGTTCTTCAACAACTACCGCCCCCAGTTCTACTTCCGGACCACGGACGTGACCGGCGCCATCTCCCTGCCCGAAGGCGTGGAAATGGTCATGCCTGGTGACAACATCCAGATGACCGTGAAGCTGATCGCCCCCATCGCCATGGAAGAAGGCCTGCGCTTCGCCATCCGCGAAGGCGGTCGTACCGTCGGCGCCGGCGTCGTCGCGAAAATCATCGAGTAATTTTCATCATCCGGGGCGGGCCTGGCCTGCCCCATCGCTCTTTAGGAAATCAACATGCAAAACCAGAAGATCCGCATCCGTCTGAAGGCTTTCGACTATCGCCTGATCGACCAGTCCGCCCAGGAAATCGTCGATACCGCCAAGCGCACCGGCGCCGTGGTCCGTGGCCCCGTGCCCCTGCCCACCCGCATCCAGCGCTATGACGTGCTGCGTTCCCCCCACGTCAACAAGACTTCCCGGGACCAGTTCGAAATCCGTACCCACCTGCGCCTGATGGACATCATCGACCCCACCGACAAGACTGTCGATGCCCTGATGAAGCTCGACCTGCCGGCTGGTGTGGACGTCGAAATCAAGTTGCAATAAGCGATCGGTTGCGTTTATAATCCAACGCTTTTCCGCGGGCGGCCCCGTCAAGGGCTGCCCATTTTGACTTACTTGTCGGCCAATCGCAGCCGGCATTTGGAGAATAACCATGAGTCTAGGCCTTGTTGGGCGCAAGGTCGGCATGACGCGCGTGTTTACCGAGGACGGTGCTACCGTCCCGGTGACCGTGCTGGACGTGTCGAACAACCGTGTGACCCAGATCAAAACGCCTGAAGCAGACGGCTATGCCGCTGTGCAGGTGGCTTTCGGTAAGCGCCGTGCCTCCCGCGTCAACAAGTCTCTGGCCGGTCATCTGGCCAAGGCTGGTGTTGAAGCCGGGCATGTGCTGAAGGAATTCCCCGTGACCGTCGAGCAGCTCGCTGGCCTGAAGGCCGGTGACCAGATCGCCGTCACCATTTTCGAAGTGGGTCAGAAGGTGGACATCACCGGCACTTCCCAGGGTAAGGGTTTTGCCGGCGCCATCAAGCGCCACAACTTCGCCTCCAACCGCGCCAGCCACGGTAACTCCGTGTCCCACAATGCGCCGGGCTCCATCGGTATGGCCCAGGACCCGGGTCGCGTGTTCCCGGGCAAGCGCATGGCCGGTCACCTGGGTGCCGTCAAGCGCACCGTGCAGTGCCTGGAAGTGGTCCGGGTCGATGTCGAGCGTCAGCTGCTGCTGATCAAGGGTGCCGTTCCCGGCTCCAAGGGCTCCGACGTCGTCGTGCGTCCGGCAGTCAAGGCTTAAGGGGGCGTGATGGAACTGAAGGTTATCAACGAAAACGGTCAGGAAGCCGCCAAGCTGCAGGCTTCTGACGCTCTGTTCGGACGCGACTTCAACGAAGCGCTGGTGCACCAGGTGGTCGTGGCCTACCAGGCCAATGCCCGTAGCGCCAACCGCAAGCAGAAGGACCGCTCCGAAGTCAAACACACCACCACCAAGCCCTGGCGCCAAAAGGGTACCGGCCGCGCTCGCGCCGGTAGCAACGGCAGCCCGCTGTGGCGTGGGGGCGGCCGCATTTTCCCGAACAGCCCTGAGGAGAACTTCTCCCAGAAGGTGAACAAGAAAATGTACCGCGCCGGTCTGGCTTCCATCCTCTCCCAGCTGGTCCGCGACGACCGTCTGGCCGTGGTGGAAAACCTCTCTGTCGAGGCGCCCAAGACCAAGCTGTTCGCCCAAAAGATCAAGGGCATGGGTTACGACTCCGTGCTGGTGATCACCGATTCCCTGGACGAGAACGTCTTCCTGGCCTCCCGCAACCTGCCCAACGTGCTGGTGCTGGAAGTGAGCGAAGCCGATCCCGTGTCCCTGGTGCGCTTCCCCAAGGTCCTGGTGACCAAGGGTGCCGTCGCCAAGTTTGAGGAGCTGCTGGGATGAGCCAAGAGCGTCTGCTGCAGGTGCTGCTGGCACCGCAAATCTCCGAGAAGGCGACTTTCATCGCCGACAAGAACGAGCAGGTGGTCTTCAAGGTCGCCACCGATGCCACCAAGCCCGAAATCAAGGCTGCCGTGGAGCTGCTCTTCAAGGTTCAGGTCGAATCCGTCCAGGTGTCCAACGTCAAGGGCAAGGAAAAGCGTTTCGGCCGTTTCATCGGTCGCCGCAAGGGCTGGAAGAAGGCTTATGTGAGCCTGAAGCCGGGCCAAGAAATCAATTTCGCGGCCGGGGAGTAATCACAAATGGCACTGATCAAAGTCAAACCGACTTCCGCCGGCCGCCGTGCCGTCGTCAAGGTCGTCAACCCCGATCTGCACAAGGGCAAGCCCTTTGCCGGCCTGCTGGAAAAGCAAATCCGCGGTTCCGGTCGCAACAACAATGGCCGCATCACCGTGCGTCACCAGGGTGGCGGCCACAAGCAGCACTACCGCGTGGTGGACTTCAAGCGCAACAAGGACGGCGTGCCGGCCAAGGTCGAGCGCCTGGAATACGATCCGAACCGTTCCGCCAACATCGCCCTGCTGTGCTACGCCGACGGCGAGCGCCGCTACATCATCGCCCCCAAGGGCATGGTGGTCGGTCAGCAGGTGATTTCCGGTTCCGAAGCGCCGATCAAGTCCGGTAACACCCTGCCGATCCGCAACATTCCGGTGGGTACCACCATCCACTGCGTGGAAATGCTGCCCGGCAAGGGTGCCCAGCTGGCTCGCGCCGCTGGTACTTCCGTCCAGCTGCTGGCCCGGGAAGGTTCCTACGCTCAGCTGCGTCTGCGTTCCGGTGAAATCCGCCGGGTGCACGTCGAATGCCGCGCCACCATCGGTGAAGTCGGCAACGAAGAGCACTCCCTGCGCTCCATCGGCAAGGCCGGTGCCATGCGCTGGCGTGGTGTCCGCCCGACCGTCCGCGGCGTGGCCATGAACCCCGTGGATCACCCGCACGGCGGCGGCGAAGGCCGCACGGCTGCCGGTATGAACCCGGTCAGCCCCTGGGGTACCAAGACCAAGGGCTATCGTACCCGTCGTAACAAGCGCACGAACTCCATGATCGTGCAGCGTCGTCATAAGCGTTAAGGGATAGAGAACTATGGGACGTTCCGTAAAAAAGGGCCCGTTCGTCGATGCCCACCTGCTGAAGAAAGTCGACACTGCCCGTGCTGGCAATGACAAGCGGCCGATCAAGACCTGGTCTCGCCGTTCCACCGTGCTGCCCGACTTCGTCGGCCTGACCATCGCCGTGCATAACGGCAAGCAGCATATCCCGGTGTATGTCACCGAAAACATGGTTGGCCATAAGCTCGGCGAATTCTCTCTGACCCGCACCTTTAAGGGTCATACCGCCGGCAAAAAGGCGAAGAAGTAAGGAGTGCAAATGGAAACTCGTGCTATTTTGCGCGGCGTCCGCCTCTCCGCTCAGAAGGGTCGCCTCGTGGCTGACCTGGTTCGCGGCAAGCCGGTGGGCCAGGCGCTCAACATCCTGGGCTTTGCTCCCCAAAAGGGCGCAAAGATCGTTAAGAAGGTTCTGGAATCTGCCATTGCCAACGCCGAGCACAACGACGGCGCTGACATCGACGAGCTGAAGGTCAAGACCATCCACGTCGAGCAGGGCACTTCTCTGAAGCGCTTCACCGCTCGGGCGAAAGGTCGCGGCAATCGCATCATCAAGCAGACCTGCCACATTTTCGTGACCGTCGGGAACTGAGGAAGAGCTATGGGACAGAAGATCAATCCTACTGGGTTCCGCCTCGCCGTGAACCGTAACTGGGCTTCCCGCTGGTACGCGAACAGTCAGAACTTCGCTTCCATGCTGCAGGAAGACATCCGGGTCCGCGACTACCTGAAGAAGAAGCTGGCTCACGCCTCCGTCGGCCGCGTGCTGATCGAGCGTCCTGCGAAGAACGCCCGCGTCACCATCTTCTCCGCCCGTCCCGGTGTGGTCATCGGCAAGAAGGGTGAGGAAATCGACGGCCTGCGCGCCGAACTGCAGCGCATCATGGGTGTGCCCGTGCATGTCAGCATCGAAGAGATCCG
>JASGJK010000047.1:0-23844 GCA_049840795.1 Paludibacteraceae bacterium | reverse complement strand
AAAACAACTCTTATAGTACTCTAAATATTTCCATCCATGTCCAAACACATTATGTCCCTATTCATCAAAAACATCATTTACTCATAATTAAAACTTATTTTGGACATAGAGTTAGTCGCAATGATCATTACTGTTTCTGCAATCATTAATTATTTGCGGATTGAACATGTTTATTTTGCGATTTTTGTATCTAGACCATGAAAGTCATCAAAGATCGAGAATTACTATAACTATATGAACTAAACTAAAATGTCAGCGCACATGCCATTTTTGAATTGAAAGTAAGATAAATAAAATACGATTATTTTATTACGTGTATTTTATACGCATCCACCGTCACCGTACAAGAGACAGTCGTAATCGAAGTACTGGAGATGATCCGTAACGCTCATCTCCAATAAGAGACCATCGCTGCAACCCTTATCTTCGTCCTCTGAATATATGTATTTTGAAAAATCCGAATAAAAATAAACAAAATATATAGCTTACCTTGGCAAACCTTGAATGTAGCACCAGGTTTCATGTTATTGTTATAGAACACCTAAATTTCCTATTGCTTCATAGACTTTTTAGCAAACGCTTACCTCAAATTTATGATGATGATAACCAAAGATCTCTTCCGGGACATGCGGAACGATATCAGCAGCGTGAGTAACGCGGAAGTGGAAGTCGAGCTAGAATATTTCTTCTTCAAAAATATGTCCGATAATTATGAATATCTAAAGACTTACTTGTTTGTCATGCATTTCAGCGAAATCTTTGTTACCGGTTCGTGGTTCTCTGAAATTTTAGGATTCATGAATAACGTTGATTTTAATAAATTTCATTTTTCACTTTCAAGATGTTTACCCGAAGGTCATAATCTTAGTCTTCGCTGGATCGGCGAGTTTGTTACCGAGTAGGTACGACCCACATAAGGTAGCCATGGAGGCGCCAAGCGAGTGGCCTAAACTTTTATACTTATAAAGAACAATATGCAGTTTATTTACCAGTCACCCACAATTCATAATTGGGATACAGAGATTTCAACATATTAAAACCATCCTTCATTCCGCCTGAAATAGTGAGGTTCTCAGACAAAAACTCTAACATGCATTACCGTTCCAGATCTCGAAGTAGGCATCGTTGAAGTACTTTGAGACTTTACCACCAGCCGCCCAATCGGTCTGAATTATCATTTTGATTTAATGGCGAAGAAGCTAGGAATTATAATTCTATATATGATATCGAGCTATAGAAATATACTTAAAAAGAAAGAACAAATACGACTTTCAATAGTTTAACTTACAGCATTTCCTCACATCATTTTGTGTGCTTGCGACTCTCAAAGTGCTACCGGTGAAATGGATTTTAAACTCACATGTTTATTGAATACACTTTCCTCAGATTCCTGGATGAGTTGAATGGGTGAAGTTGTGCCTCGGAATACGAGCTGCGCAAGATCATTCGGCTCAGTTCAAAAGTTTGTCATCCAGCTTATTTTTGGCTGACAGACAAAGCGACGGAAGTTTACCAGACAACGATTTCTGTAAACTTGTTTCGGGCAGTAAGTTTATTAATTCGGGAGAAAATATCGAAAATTATGTACCGACAGCCCACAGCCCGGTGAGTTTGACCTTACCCGCTATCTCCATCTTATACAATGATAATCGGGCAGATATGGGCGCTTTTGAAACAGGAGATCCTACAACAGCCGTACTTTCATTAACATCGGGTAAAGCAGATCAGTACGTTTATAATGGTACTACAATTATAACTACTGTTTACAAATGGCTTGGCCAAAGCCTAAGACCACACTTGCAAATTTACCGGCCGGATTAAACGCGGTAAAGATGCTTCGGCTAAAACATTGACAATCTCCGGAATTCCAACCGCTGAAGGAACATACTCTGTAACAAATGTTGGAGGAACAAATTCCATAACATTATCGGGAGCAATCCGCATATCAACGGTTGCACCGGCTACTTTGGTAGTAACTCAAGGGCATACCAGCCAGGAAGTTAATTTTGGAAATGCCATAGAAACAACCGTATTTACGTGGGGTGGTGGCGCAACTGATGTGGCTTATACCGCACTCCCTGCCGGTATTGAAGCGGTAAAAGATGCAACAGCAAAAACGTTGACAATCTCAGGTGTCCCAACCGGAGATGGTTCATTTACTGTGAGCACCGTTGGAGGAATGGAAGGTTCGCAGGTGATAATTGTGTGCGGAATAAACCGCGTGCTTCCTACCAGAGTGTTGACTGGCGACTGGTATCCCATTCAGGACGCTTATGAAAACCGTCCGGCTGATTTACAGGGCAATGTGCTGACGTTTGCCAGTGGCACGGAAGCAAATCCGACAATTTGGGATCCGGCTTATGTTGAAAGCGGAGGTTCTGCTCCAGCAGGTTGTACCATTGGTGCCATTAACGTAGAAAAAGAAGCGGTGGAAGCGTTACTTGGACATTGCCAAGCTTGGTAGAAATGAAATCAAATATCCACTTTACAGGTACAAGAACATTGAAACTCGAATGGACAATTGACGGAGTTACAAAAACGTGGACATCTTCTTCTCTTGCTAAACAAACTATGCTAAATTGGGATATGATGCTTGCCATGGGAATTGAACCGACAAAGAAACCGATTACCGTAAAATTCATAAACACCGCATCATCAGGAGGAATCAGAATGTACGATTTCTTCGTGAAAGTATATGATGTGACATCGGGTGTGAAAGATATTAAAATACCGGCATTAACATTCCCAATGTATCAGACGGAAACCTCATTGGTTGTAAACGGCGATATTCAAAAATTAAACGTATATTCAATGTCCGGCGTATTGGTCGCAAATTCCACAATGTCACAATTAGTTGAAATCAATCACCTGAATAAAGGAGTGTATATTGTGCAAATTCAAGACAAGGAAGGGCACAATGTAAGTCAGAAATTTATCAAAAAATAATATCTTAAAGCTATTTTAATAGGGAGTACTGTCAAATTTATGATACACTCCCTATTAAAATATTAATACCCAAAAAACACCATGAAAATAAAACTACTGTTTACGTTCGCTTTTTTATTTGTTATAAATCTACTGAACGCACAAACAACGATTACTGAAAATTTTGAATCGGGATTACCTGCTTCAGCTCCATCAAGCGAAACATCCGTAACTCTTTCAACGGGAATTTGGAAAATCAATGGCAGTTATGGAAAAGCCGACAATGGAAGCGTGCGCCTTGCGATGAGTACCAACGGCTACGCCATTACTCCCGGTATTGATAAACCCACTTCAGTATCGTTTAATCATCGTGGAAGCGGAAGCGGGAAAGTGCTTACGGTACTAAAATCCGTAAATAACGGTTCAACGTGGGTTAGTGCCGGAACTGCAACGGTAAATTCATCCAGTGCTTACGGTTCTTCCAGTGTTTCTATTGGAGAACAGGGCACCAAAGGAGTTTTAATAAAGTTTTTGTGCGGTTCTGCCACCATTTATGTTGATAATGTAGTGATTTCTTGTTCCAATATGGGCGATGAACCAACTCTGCAAGCATCCATTTCGGCTACCGAAGTTTCTGCCACATCTATGAAAATTAATTTTACAAAAGGAAACGGAACAGGTCGATTACTGGTTTATTCAAAAGATGCAGATACGGATTGGATGCCGAGTGATGGAACTGCGTATACAAATTTACCTAAATCATTAGATACAAATGTGATGGGAATTTATTCAGGAAATGATGAATCTGTTGTCGTTACCGGACTGGAATCCGGGGGAACTTATTATTTTTCCGTTTTCGAATATAGCGGCACAAACGATGCCACAAATTATGTGACTTCAAATGCCGGAAAACTATCACAAAAAACCATAGAAGCGCCAAGCATTACCTCAAATCCTACATCTGTTCCGTTAGGGGCAGTAAAAGTAGGCTTAAGTTCAAAGAGGAGTTTTTCTATTTCAGGTAAATACTTAACTCCCGAAAACGGAACAATTTCGTTGGTTTCGTCGCCTGATTTTTTAATTTCTACCGATGCTACCTCCGGATTTGCTCAAGCATTAGATGTTAACTACTCTGCATCTGCTTTAGCAGCAACTACAATTTACGTCCAATTTCTTCCTACAGAATTAAAAACATATTCTCAAACTATTAATATTACGGGGGGGAGTGCATCTGCACAAGTCTTTGTAAGCGGAACCGGCTCAAACACCGATAGTAAAGTTTATTTTATATCGCCTGCCGGAAATGACGGCGGAGAAGGTACTTTTGATTCTCCTTGGTACAATCTGCAAAAAGCCGTAGATGTGTGCGTTCCCGGCGATACCATTTTTGCTCGCGGTGGAACGTATTACCCCAATATGATGAAAGACGGAACAAAAACAACAATTCGTTTAACAACTTCCGGAACTGCCGATAAAAGAATTACCATTAAAAATTATCAGGATGAATTGCCAATTCTGAACTTCAAAGATCAACCTAAAAAAGTGAGTGTTCGCGGTGTACAATTGAATGGAAATTACTGGCACATCAAAGGACTTCATTTGACTCAGGCAGGCGATAATGCCATAAAACTGGAAGGAAATTATAATATTATCGAAAGATGCACATTCAGTTATAACGATGATACCGGACTACAGCTAGGTTTCGGACATAATTTCTCGGATAGCGGCTTCGGCTCGTCCAACGATGGAAGTTATTGCGCTTATAACGATGTGATTGACTGTGATTCATACTTAAATTGTGATGCCGATAATTATGGAAGTGATGCCGATGGTTTTGCCTGCAAAATGCACAATGGAAAAGGAAATCGTTTCATCCGTTGTCGAGCATGGGACAATGCTGATGATGCTTGGGATTTGTTTGAGACCGATTACCCTGTTCAGATAATAGAATGCTGGGCATGGGGTTCCGGACGCGCCGAGTTATTCACTTGGGTTCAGGCGTCAGGTTCATTTCAGGGAAATGGAAACGGAATAAAATTAGGAGGAAACGGCACCGGGGGCTCTTCAAAAGGAAAACACGAAGTGTGGAACTCTGTTGCATTTAATTGTAACAAAACCGGTTCGGTAAAAGGTTTTGACCAAAACAGCCATGGCGATGGTGAAAAATTGGTAAATTGTCTTGCTTTTGGAAACGGATACGACTTTATGTTTGAAACTAATGGTCCTGGTTGCGAGTTTTATAATAATGTTTGTTTTGGTAGCATTGAAATAGCGTCAGGCAATATAAATAGCAACAATGCGATGCTTTCTGCTTCCAATAAAGCGTGGACAAATGTAATTCGTGGTTTTTCTACTGCCGATTATGTTAGTTTAAGCGAAGATGACGCAAAAGCTCCTCGTGGCTTGGACGGAAGTATGCCGAAAAAATTCGCACGACTTAAAACCGGAAGTGTTTTAATCGACAAAGGTTTACCTTATACTATTCCTTACGCAAGCGAATTTCCATACCTGCAACAACCTGTTTACGGTGCGGCACGTGATTTGGGCCCGTATGAATTACAGGAAGGAATACCCTCCGGTATTCAGATTATTATGAATCACAACGCAAAACTTAATTTATCGGTTTTGCCTAATCCTTGTAAAACTGAAGCCGTAGTAAAATTCAGTACCGATTATGCAGCAAACGCTAAAATAAGAATTGCAAATTTGAATGGTCAGGTTATGGAAGAATGTTACGCTAAAACGGCCGAAGCTAATGTAGATTATTACATTCCTGTATCAACGGACAAACTTCAAAATGGCATTTATCTATGCATACTGAATGTAGGTGATCAAACTAAAACAACAAAATTGATTGTTGCAAAATAGTAGCCGCTAAATCTCCTTCCCGATAATTGTTGGGAAGGGAGATCTTTAAAAATCTCTAAAATAATACATCATGAAAAACAATAAATACCTGATAGCCATTCTTATAATATTTATTTATTGCAGCGGTTATTCAAAACAATATTATCTTTCTCCTTCAGGAAACGATTCGAACAACGGTTTCAGTCTTGCTTCCGCATGGCAATCGCCTAATTATGCTTTTAGCACTCTGACTTCGGGCGATACTTTATGGGTTGCAGGAGGTACATATACGGTGAATGAAACGGTAAAATCAAAAAATGCTGGTACGCAGGTAGCTCAGGTAAAGGTGCTTGCCATTCGGGGCGAAAAACCGGTCTTCGATTGTTCTTCGTTTCGTAACTACGGGAGCGAAAGTTCTACCTACAGAGGAATGGATTTACGTCAGGCTTGGTGGCATGTGCGCGGCATAAAGATATATAAAGCCGGGCACAACGGAATCATTATTGCAGGTGCCAATATTACCGTAGAAGGTTGTGTGGTAGAAGAATGCGGACACGACGGAATTTCTATCGGGAGTGGCTCGGTAAATGCCTTGGTACTTAATTGCGATTCTTACCGCAATGCCGAAGTAAAGGGAAAAGGAGAAAACGGTGATGGTTTTGCAGCAAAGGAAGGCAGTGGAACAGTATTCAGAGGTTGTCGTGCTTGGGAAAATGTGGACGACGGATGGGATGTGTACGGCGGCAGCGAGCCTGTTTTGGTAGATAGCTGCTGGTCTTTCGGTAATGGAGTGAACTATTGGCCTGACTTGATAACTTCTTTCCAAGGCGATGGAAATGGTTTAAACTTGGAGGTGGAGGCGGTGTTGATGGCAATGCCCCCAATGTAGTACTTCACAGTTTCGCTTTTAATAATGTAAGCAAAGGCTTCGACCAAAACCACAATGCCTGGGGTGTTACCTGCATCAATTGCACCGGTTACAATAATGGCGGTATGGGAAATTTTGCATTTCAAGAAGTTCCTGCCCAGGGAAAGCACGTGATGATCAACAATTTGTCATACGCCGGTTCCGGTCATAATATCGCCGCCGGAAGTACCGAAACCACGAACAGCTGGAATCTGGGCTTAAATTTTTCGGATGATATGTTCGAAACCTTGCCTTTAGCGGCAAACAATAGTGCCGATGCAAAACTCGATAGAGATGACGATTATCGTTTGACCGATACGCGGATAACGAATTTGTTTAAACTGAAAAGCAGCAACCCTGCTATTGACAAAGGCACGGTGCAAACTTATATCCGATTGAAACCGTATTACGCAATCCCTTATTCAGGTATCTTGCCCGATTTAGGCGCACGCGAGTTTGACACGAATAACTGGACTTATCCGCAACCCGACGAAACAGACCCCGGAACGGGCGGTGGCGACGACAATGATGGAGATCGTCCGAGTGGAACAAAGCAAATCATAGTTGACGTAGCGGCTCAGTTTACGGTTAATTCCAAGGGAGGTGTTTCTGCTATATGGGGACCATTTTGTTTAGCATCTGCGGAATCGGCTATTTTTGATATGCAATCATCCGGTTCCTCAAACGGAGCAGTGATTGTAGAATTTTCTAAAGATAATAAAACGTGGACACAAGTTGGTGCACAAGCCAAAAATGCTTCTACAAGTTGGGTTTCAGGAAAATTAATTGATTTAAGCGACACAAATGCTCCTTGGGGACCAACTATTTATATCCGCTTTTCTAATTCCACAAACAATAATGTAAATATTAAAAACCTGAAAATCACAGGAACACTTTATATTTTAAGCGCTGTGAACGATATGCTTCAGAATGACGGCAAAGTAATTTCGGTAAAATATTTTGATATTGCAGGAAAAGAAATCAAAGAATTAAAAAACGGACTGTTTATAAAGCAAACAACTTTTGAAAGCGGAAGAAAAACCTCGGAAAAAATAATTAAAAATAAATTCTAAACCTTTTTTACCAATGAAAACACACAAAATCATTCTTTTAATTCTATCGGTACTTTTTGTTGCCGGAAATATTTATGCCCAAAGACAGTTGACAAACGTAATAGGTTATCCCGAAGGGTTTGCATCATTGAATGGTGGAATTACCGGAGGAGAAGGCGGGCAGATTGTTACCGTCACCAATGCTGATGAACTCAAAACGGCTGTGGATAGTAATAACGATGCTGTAATTATCTTAGTGAAAGGAGCCATCAACGTTTCGGGTGAAATTTCGGCTCGTAGTAACAAAACAATTGTTGGGCTTGGAACCGATGCCAGTATTGCCGGCGGTGGATTTGGCTGGAATACAAAAACGAATGTAATTGTTCAGAATATTACTTTTTCGGATGCGCCTGATGATTTATTGAAAATAAACAACAAGTGTAAAAACTTCTGGATAGACCATTGTACTTTTAGCGACGGAGCAAGCACTAACGCGGGTTCGCACGACGGAATGCTGGATGTAACACGTGAAAGTGAATTCGTAACTATTTCATACAATAGATTTTTCCAACACGATAAAAACATCCTGATCGGACATAGTGACGGTGCAGTGGGAGATACCATTCAAAAAGTAACACTTCACCATAATTGGTTTGATGGAACTGTTCAACGCAATCCGCGCGTGCGATTTGGTAGAGTGCATTGCTACAATAATTACCACGTGAACAATAGAATTTACGGTGTTGCATCTGCTACCAATGCGCGTGTTTTGGTTGAAAACTGTTATTTCAAAGACACACAAATTCCCTTACAAGTTGGCGTTCCGGGATTTTCTCCCGAAGGATATTTAGTACAAAGAGGTTGCTATTTTGAAAATTGCGGTACTCCTCAAACCAAAGATCTTGATATGACGGGAATGTTCCCATATCCTTATACATTGGATGACGTAATGTACGTGCCGTGTATTGCCGAGACATATTCGGGAGCAAACAAACCTTATCGGACATCCGAAAATTTCGATTGTGATCCGGTAAATCCCGGTGATGGAGGAAATGGAAATGATACAATCCCTGATGAAAATGGCTGTGTTTGGGAAAGAAGTGACTTATTTACGCCCGATTCCGATACAAATGGATGGTTTTGGTTCAACAATGAAACTTCGAGCGCCCAATATATACCTTCGGTAATAACACTGGTAGCTTCAACGTCATCGGGTATGACATCAACATTACAAACAGCAAAAGCGGGTGCCGGAACAGATGGAACTTCGGGCGGCACAGGGGCAATTACAGGATGTATTGATTTAGGAAAATCAGCCACAAAAGGAGATTTCTCCGGAGGGGCAGCCATCTTTAAACTTTCCAGTTGTGGTGAATTTAAGCTGAAAACATCCCGAACCGGCGATAACTCATTCAGTGTATCCATCGATACCATTGGAGATGGTTCGTACAAGCAAACTTACACCTATTCGGGAGGAAAAGGGATTTCGGAAATTGACATCAGCAAATATACCCAAACAGAAAAACCGGTTTACGTAAAAATAATCAATGGTTCTACCGGAAGTTTGAATATTCACGGAGTTTCAGTAAAATCCTATGTAAAGAATTGTTCAAATGGAACAAATTCGGTCAACAGCAATAGTTCTAAAATGTGGTTCTCAAATAATGTTTTAACTTTCAAATCGGATAAAACCTGTCCTGCCGAAATATCATTATTTAGTTTTGACGGAAAAAAAATGGATATTCCCTTCCGTGGTTGGATTGAAGCCGGAGTAGAAAATAAACTCAACTTGAATTTAAGTTATCTGAAAAACGGAATGTACATTTTAAAAATGACTACAAACGAAGGAAGTGCTACTTTGAAAATAATAAGATAAGATGAAACGATTATCAACCGGCATAGTATCGCTATTAGTTACATTGAATATTTTTAGTGTAAATTATTATGTTTCACCCACAGGAAACGACGCCAATGCGGGAACATCTGAGGCGCCTAAGTACAATATCTCGGCATTGGTGAATGTTGTAAATCCCGGCGATACCATTTTTGTTCTTCCCGGAACGTATAACTACAACGCAACCATCAATATTACAAAATCGGGAACAGCAGAAAAACGAATTTGTATATTTGGAACAGGATACACTTCATCTGATGAACGCCCTTTGCTTAATTTTAGTTCGCAAGGAGCCGGAGATGCCAACAGAGCTTTTTTTCTTAGAGCGGGAGCAAATTACTGGCATTTGAAAGGATTTATCGTCAAAGAAGCAGGCGACAACGGCATAAAAGTGGAAAGTAACTGGAATATATTTGAATTTCTTGATTTTAACGGTTGTTATGACAGCGGAATTCAAATAGGATTGGCAAAAGATTCCGGTTCAAACGATGGAACTTGCGCCTATAACTATGTTCTGAATTGTGATTCGTATAATAACTGCGATTCGCACAAAAGCGGTGGAAATGCCGATGGTTTTGCCTGTAAGTTATTCTGCGGGCCCGGAAATGTTTTTGAAAACTGTCGGGCGTGGAATAATTCCGACGATGGTTGGGATTTTTACTCCAATACGTTTGGAGTCTTATTACTAAACTGCCGTACGTGGCACAACGGCGATGCAACCACACTTCGCGGAAATAAATCGGGAAACGGAAATGGTTTTAAAATGGGCGGAAACAGTACCTATTCGCGGGGTACCAACATAGCTGTGGGCTGCATCGCTTTTGATATGAAATATGTAGGCGGGGGTGGAAAATGTTTCGACCAGAACGACAATCAGGATCCGCAAGTGATGTTAAACTGCACCACATTTGACAATGTGAAAGGTTTTTCAATGGCAAGCGGAAGCAGCGGACACACCATAAAAAACTGTATCGGATTTAAATCTTCCGATAAAATCATTAGCGACCAAAATCAAAATATCACTCAAAATAACAGTTGGCAATTTGGGACAAATCAAAGTGATAAACAAAACGGCGGAATTGGAAGCTATGCCGACTTTGTGGTAGATTTAAGTGACAACACCGTTGCTAATCAATTGGCAGCCAATACCCGAAATGTAGATGGAAGTATTCCTGATAACGGTTTTTGTAGATTATTACCCTCTTCAGACTGCATTGACAAAGGGCAGGTGGTAAATTACACTTTTCTCGATAAAACTGTAACATTGGATTATTCGGGAACTGCTCCGGATTTGGGCGCTTATGAATATAAAGTTCCTACAAGCATTTTTAATCCCAATCAAAATACTTTCTCTGATTTAAAAATTGCAAACACACAAATTTCGGATATTGCAACCGTTTCTTTTTTCCTCCAAAAAAGCGAAAAAATATCACTTTCAATTGTAGATTTATCAGGAAAGAAAATCTTGTATTGTATTAATAATCAAACTTTTCCTGAAGGAAATAATTATCATACTGCATATCTTGGAAATATTCCAAAAGGAATTTACCTGTTAAAATTATCATCAACTACAAACAATCAATCGATTAAATTTATACGATAGATGAAAACACGTTTACTACTTATTTTCACACTGTTAGTTTCCTGTTTCAGCGTTTTTGCTGATGTTGTGGTTCAAGGCGAAAGCGGAATTTACGACGGGAAAGTAGATAATTCTCATTCGGGGTACACAGGAACCGGATTTGTTGATTTAACCAATATTGTCGGGAGTAAACTGACACTGGAATTTTCTATTGCCGAAGATATGCCTGCGGCGCAGGTTTTAGTGCGATGGGCAAACGGAAAATCAGATAACAGAGCAATGAGTGTAACGGTAAACGATGTTTTACAGGTTGCAAATATGCCTTTTGGTTCATCTGGTGGGTTTACTACTTGGTTGGAAACTGCCACTACGCTCAATTTGCGGAAAGGAACAAACAAAGTGACTTTCACCTCACTAACTTCCAATGGCGGACCAAATTTCGATAAAATCACAATTGTTGGAGCATCGGAAGGTGTAAAAGAATTTGCGTTGACTGTAAATGTCGTTGGAAAAGGAACCGTAATTAAAACCCCCGACGCACCTTTTTACACCAAAGGAACAACCGTGCAGTTGGAAGCCGTTCCCGATGCCGGTATGCAAGCCTCTTTTGTAGGATGGTCGGGAAGTATTACCGCTACGAGTCTGACAACGTCAATATTGATAGATACGGTTAAAACCGTTACCGCAGCCTTCAAATCGTCAATTCACAAAGCATATTATTGCGCTCCGGTAGAAAAAGGAGGAAATGATAATAACGCGGGGAACAATAGACGCTCCATTTTTCAATGTATCAAAAGCCGCAAATCAAATGGAAGCCGGTGACACTGTTTATATGCGAGGTGGAACATACCGTTACAATGCTACTGTATTTTTATCGGGTACAGGCAATGAATTGGAAGAATATTGCATTTTTAATTATCCGGGAGAAAAACCGGTATTAAATTTTTACGATATTTTCAGCAGTTATGCCAATTTGAACTCTACGGCGCGCGGTGAAGCACGCGGATTTAAAATCACCGGAAATTATTATTATCTGAAAGGACTTGAAATTTGTCAGGCTCCCGACAACGGAATTAAAATTGAAGGCAGCCACAATACCTGCGAATTGCTTGTTTTACATCACAATGGCGATGGTGGAATTCAAATAGGATTGGCAAAAGGCTCTTCCGATGCGGCAGACAAGGTTTGCTGGAATCTGGTGAAAAATTGCGATGCTTTCCGTAATTTGGATTGGGGAACCGGTTATGAAAATGCTGATGGCTTTTCGTGTAAACTTTCTCCCGGTGCCAACAATCGCTTTGCAGGTTGCCGCGCCTGGTAAAATTCCGACGACGGCTGGGATTTTTATATGACACACTACACCATTTACGTGGACTCCTGCTGGACAATGGGAAACGGTAATCCCGATTTGATTGTAACGAATGACCCCGATTGGGAATACGGACAAAAAAACACCATTCCCACAGGTTGGGCCGGAGACGGAAACGGTTTCAAACTGGGCGGCGATGATTGGGCGGCGAAACATCAGGTAAGAAATTGCATTTCGTTTGATGGATATGAAACCGGAGCTTGCTACAGCGAAAACAACAATGCCGACAGCTTGTTTATTTTCAATTGTGTGGCTTGGCAAGGGAATAAGAATTTCAGGGTACGTGCATATCCAAGCGATTTACGCAACAATATCAGTTTTGATCCCAAAGTGGGTGGCGAAGGACAAATGTTTGACTTGGCTGCCGGAACAACCGAAAAAAATAACAGTTGGAACAGCATTGACGGACAATACGCTTTGGTTCCGTATAAAACAGCCGATGGAAAAACCTTTGATCAAAAATCCATCTATAATCAATTTGTAAGCACTTCAAAATCGGATTTTCTGGCTCCGCGTGATGCCGATGGAAGTTTGCCCAAAAATGGTTTTGGAAGATTGAAAGCCGGTTCTGTTTTTATTGATAAAGGGACTAATACTGTTCGAGGAATAAATTCCGTAACTTTAAAAAGCTACGACTTTTCTGTTCCGTTTTCAGGCGCAGCGCTTGATTTGGGAGCTTATGAATATCAAACCCCGACCGGAGTTTCACAGATAAATTCTACCGACAGACATCTCAAAGCCTACCCAAATCCGTTTTATACAGCTACATCTCTTGATTTGGAAGCTGCTGAAAGTGGCGAAGGACAATTTATTATCTCGGATTTAGCCGGTAAAACAATTTATGCGCAAACAATATCGGGATTAATGGCGGGCGAAAAACGAACCGTCAGAATAGGAAATGAATTGGGTGCCGGAATTTATATTGCCAATTTTATAAATGGAAAATATCATCAATCCTTGAAATTAATAAAAATAAAATAACACATGAAAAATATATTGACAATCTTGTTTCTGACATTTTCCATTTCTTTATTTTCTACCAACGAAATTGTGGTAGCAAAAGACGGCTCAGGAAATTTCACCACCATTCAGGAGGCATTAAACTCCGTTCCCACCACCAATACCGAATGGGTTACCATTATTGTAAAAAACGGTGTTTATAACGAACACGTGATGATAAAGTCAAGTTTCGTTGCAATTGTCGGCGAGTCACGTTCGGGAACACGCATTGAATACCGTATCCCACGTGCCGAATGGTACGCTGCAAACGGTTCAAACACCGGAACAGGGGTTGTGAACATCGCCGCTAATCTTCACGATATTGTTGTAGCAAATATGTATATTCGCAATACGTATGAAGATTCGAAAGAAGACTATACGGAAGTTATCCGCAGCGAACCGGGAACTACACGCCTTTGGTTTATAAATTTAGATGTGCTTTGTCTATGGAAAGACACGTTCGCTCCCTGGTGAAAAGCAGGTGGAATGTATTACGTTTCGGAGTGTAATTTCAGAGGAAGTATTGATGCTTTTTGTCCGCGTGGTTATTGTTACGCTATCAATTGCAGATTTACCGAGACTAAAAGCAGCAGCCCTATTTGGCACGAAGGAGTTGCCACCGAAGACCAGAAATTGGTTATTCAGGGAGGCTCTGTTCACAGCGAATACAATAAAAACGTAAAACTTCAGAACAGTCAGAATTACGCCAACTTTTATTATCTGGATGTTCATCTTTCCGATAGCATTACAGAACTGGGAAAATCAGCCACCACCACTTTCTTCCGTGTCACCGGTTTAAGCGGATTAACATGGTTTGCAGACAATATTACGCTTGCGAACAGAAAATTGATTGACGCCCATTGGAGTTTTGATAAAAAATGGAACCCCGAAAGAACAATGCCGTGCGTGCTTCCATTTGCATCCCTCCCCCAACCTTATGACGGACGTTATTCGGTTTCGTCAGGAAACATAATGCTGAGATGGATTGCTGCACGAAACGCTCTATCGAACAAAGTATATCTGGGCACTACCGACAATCCTGATTTTTTTGCGGAAACCACTTCCGACACAATCAGCTCGCCTGTTTTGGAAGCAAATAAAATATATTATTGGCGTGTTAATACCGTAACATCCTCGGGCGAAATTCAGGGGAATCTTTGGCGTTTTTCTACCGGAGACACCATAAGCACCATTGTTGTCGATCCACCCACAACAAACGATAGTACAGATTATACCTCCACCCGTTTGAACAAATACGATACTTACCTGAATTGCAAAACCATGCCCGCAAGAACCGGCTTGGTTAACCAAATACAGCAGCGTAAGTTGGACAAGCGGTACGGGATATAAATGGGGAAATACAAGCGCCACTTTAACGGCAAAAGTAAGCGGCTGCGTACAAGTGGATATTACTTTCACCAACGGAAGCACAACGCGCCCCATAATTATAACGGACGGTGGAAGCGGAAACGACATTACGGCATATCCCACCACCGCAAACGTTGAAAAAACAGTTACATTTATGCTCAAAAGCCCGGCAGATGACGACATCGTAATAAAAACAGGCGGTTCGAGCGGATTGACAATTACAAAAATGGTTTTCTATGGACTAAAAAATGGAACCAAATATATAATGAAGGATTACGAACCGTTTTTTTCATTAAAAGATCGGAAAATATCATCCGGCAATTTATTGTCTGTCACCGATATATCCGGAAGAATAATAGCTAAAAACACTTATAAAGTCAGCTTAAATCCGGGTATTTATATCGTACAATCCGGGTTTAAAGCAATGAAAATAGTTGTGAAGTGATAAATCTAAGTAATTAGAAACAATTAATGATGGATTTTAAACACAGTAGAACACATATAGAACAATCTTAAAAAAAACGTTCACATAGTAAAAGTATCTGACGATACTTTTTAGGTTGCTGAATCCCGTCCCGATTTTCGGGATAAAGATTATGAAGTCATCTTGACTTTTTTTGAAAAACATAGAAAACATAGTTTTCATTATTATTTTCTCTTATTTTCGTGAACATAGAGAAAAATATCTTCAAATATCTTTAGACTATGTGGTCGAAATGCAGTAAAATGAAATTAAAATTGACTTAAAAAGACTATTGTTCACTATGTTTTTAAAAGTCGAGACGAGTTCTATGTATACTATGTGGTGAAAAACATATCAATAAATAAAATGACTATCCGTAAAGTGTCCTGTGGTCGGGGAAAGGGGCGTAGCCCCGATTTCTTCGTAGAAAAATGTTCGCACAAAAGCAACAGAGCCGCATTAGCGGTGATATCTTTGCTTGGTGTGGCAACAAAAAGACGGCAGGACTACGTCCCTTATAGTTGGTTTTGCTGTTGATTTGCTACGAAGACAACACGGCTACGCCGCTATTATCCGACAAACCTGCCGTTTAGTGAGGATTTCACTTGGAAAAATCATTACAGGTCGCTTTGCGGATAATCATTATAAATAATTATCATGTACTTAAGTAAAATTAAGAGCGCCTCTTATGCATGTGATAGAGTATCTCTTATGCATGCGATAGAATGTCTCTTATGCATATGCAAGAATCACTCTTATGCATGTGTAAGAACACTTCTTAATGTTAAGTGCCGGCTTCACCGGGTAATTTCGGTTCTCGGTAGATGATGAAGCCGGTATTTGAAACACATCCCGTTAGGGATATAATGTAGGTAGAAAATAGTTCAAATGGCGGATAATCATAAAAAACAATTACAAACATATGAAAAGGAATATCTTTTATTTTATTTTGTTATCAATCGGTTTTAATCTGACAGCAGCTCCTTTTCGAGCCGACTCCATTTATTCAAAATGGGCAATAGATTCGCGTATGGGCGATTTTAGAAACAAATCGAAAACGGAAGGCTTCCTTACGCCATCCAATCCGCGCAATGCTACGTGGGATTATGTATCCGGCTTGGTTGCAAAATCGATTCTAAAAGCGTGGGAACAATATGAGAGCCAACACTTGGAGCGCATATTTCTTTGCCGGCGTGCAAGATTTTGCCGATCACCAAACAATGACCCTCGGTGAAAGCAATATAGACGATTTGAATGCCGGAAAAATCTTCTTCGAATTATATCGGGGAGCGATGAAAAGAGGAGAAACAGCCAAAGCCGAATTTTATAAAACCAACGCTACCACTTGCAGGAATAAACTCAAATATAACCATCAGCGCATTGGAAGCGCGCTGCCCGGTTCGGGTGGCTTCTGGCATAAAAAAGCATATACCAACCAGATGTGGCTCGACGGATTGTATATGGGACCCACTTTATACGCCGAGTGGCAAGGGAATTTTGGCACAGAAGTAAGCGAAACAGACAACTTACAATTCCTGGGACGATATTGCTTTGCAATTTGATACCGTTTTGAAATACACTTGGGACGGTTCAAAGAAACTCAATTATCACGCATGGTCGGCAGAGCCGTCGAACTCTGCATCCAACTATTGGGCAGACCCGCTTACGGGTCGTTCTCAAGAATTTTGGGGACGGGGAGTAGGTTGGTTTTTTGCCGCTTTGGTGGATGTTTTAGAGTATATGCCCGAAAACCATCCCGCAAGACCAAGACTTGTAACGTATGCCAATTTGGTTGCCGATGGGCTGAAAGCCCGTCAAGACCCCACGTCAGGGTGCTGGTATCAGTTGCTGCAATACGGTAACGCTACGAAAGGAACATCCTGTAATGTTTTCAACTACATCGAAAGTTCAGCCTCAAGTATGTTTACCTATGCTTTTTACAAAGGGATGAGACTCGGGATTTTGGATAAAGGTACATACGCCGAAACGGCAAAAAAAGCATATCACGGATTGATTGAAAACTTTGTGGTGGAAGAAGCAAACGGCAAAATAAAACTAATTCAAAGCTGCGAATCGGCAGGTTTAAGCAGCACACGCAAAGGCGATGCCAATTATTATCTTTGTGGAAGCGATGTGGCAATACATAACAACACCGAAGGAAAAGTACTTGGACCTTTCATTATGGCAAGTTTGGAGTATGAAAAAAAAGGAATAACAACAGAAGCCAAAATTCCGAAAACAGACAAAAAGTGCTGCCTATTAAAAAAAAAGAACGTGCGGTAGAAATAATATCCGACATACCGGATATTAAAAATGTATTGGTATATACCGTCAACGGCACGGTTGTTAAAAGATGGAAAGGAATTTCAACGGATAAAGTAAGTATCAGTATGGAGCGATTAGAATCAGGTATCTACTTTTTTCAAATCAATTCCGAGTGTATAAAATTCAAATATTGAAAAATTGAACAATAAGTCCACATAATAAAACAATATGTAACATACCAATGGGAGAGTAATCATGTATATTTGCAAAAACACAAATAATTTTTAAACAATCAATTAACCCTATTTAAATAAATTAATGCCTTATGAAAAAAAACTTTACTAAATTATCCGCAATTATTTTATTAGGATTGCTATGTGTATGTAATTTGGATGCACAAACAAATGTATACAGTGGCTCTTTTCCTATAACAATGACGGGATATGCAGAAGAGTATACCACTCCTGTTAACGCTGGTTGGGCTGCTTCTACTTCCGTCCCCTCATCTAGTGCTCGTAATGGAAAATGTTTTCCCACTGCGACTGATGCTAATTTTAACTCCGGTAAAAACCTCACTTATTGGCTACCAAGTTGTGGAACAATGACACTTCAAGCAAATGGAACGGTTGGTCGTGGTTTTATCATCACCGTAGTAAAAGTGTCCGATGGCTCACAATTGAGTAGAACTGTGTGGGCATATTCTAATGCAACTTGTTCTTCAACTGACATTACCGTAAATTCAAGCGAAGCTGTAAAAATTACAATTTTATCTCCGAATTCTGCAGAAGCCCCAATTACAGGCACAGGATCATCCTATATCAGTTATATTAATATTACAGGCTATGCTCCTGCAACTCCCACCATCACCGCATTTACAGTTGTGGGCGTTGACGCTACTATTGACCAAACAGCCAAAACAATCACGGCAGTTTTACCTTACGGCACCGTTTTATCATCGTTAACTCCTACTGTTACTACCGGAGGAACGGCTACAGGGTATACTCCTGCAGGTGCGCAGGATTTTAGTGCTGGCGCGGTTACTTATACTGCTACCGGTACTCCAGATGTAAATTACGTGGTAACGTTAACGGCAAGTTCAACGGCAAGTTCAGATAAAGATATTTCAGACTTAAAAGTTGGGGCTTACACTCCCGCGTTTAACTCGGGAACAAATACCTACAGTTTGGTTTTGCCGAAAGCATCGGTTACTTCTCAACCCGTTACATTCAGCATACCCGCTACCGCTACGGCAAATTTCACTTCGGGAACTTCACATGATTTTTCAAGTCCTCTGACGGTTACTGTAACCGCTCAAGATCTTAGCACTAAACATTATACCGTATCGGCTACCGTTGCAAGCAAAAATATTGCTTATATTCTAAATACTGCCCTCTCGGTAAACGACACAAAAATAAGACCCGAGTTAGCAAAAACGTATTATCTGGAAAATATACTGATTGCTAATGTTACAACAGCAACTGATTTTTCAAATTACGACCTTGTGATAATGACAGAAAGCCCTTCGTCCGGTTCCGCAGGAATGAAAGCTTTGTGGGGTATTAACAAACCATTACTTGCGTTAAAAATGTATGCGGTAGGCTCTAATACTTGGAATATATCTACTGCTGCCAATCCAAGCCCTGCTGCAACCACTGCAACAATATCCGAACCGAACCACCCTGTTTTTGCAGGAATCACCGGTACGGGAGCCTACGGTGTGGACGTAGCTGTTTTGAGTACTATAACTTCGGGTAATGGACTTCAGGTTGCTCCTTATACATCCAATTACGCATTGGCAGGTATTACCGGTAGCACATCCTCTTCCATAATCGAATTACCGGTGGGAACGGCATCATCAATGACGTCTGGATATACTAATGTAAATCTTCAACAAAAATTCTTGATTATTGGTATTTCGGATAATAATCAGCAAAATACTACGGCGGACGGTCTTAAACTTATTACTAATGCTGTAAACTATCTGACCGGCGCCACCTCTTGGGGAACGGATGCGGGAACTTTATATAAAGACACACAAGTAAGCGGAGCAACAGCAAGTAGCGTTGAGAAAACTACTGCTACAATCACTTGGAATGCACTTCCGGGAACCACAGGTTATTCTATTACATCTGCCAGCGGACCTTTTGCTGTAAAAGGAAACGGAGTGAAATCTGAGGTAAATCTTGCAGTAGACGGCGCTTCTACAACTTATAACTTAACCGGATTGAATGAAGATACTGAATACACATTCTCAATCACAGGACAAAATGCATTGGGAGTTTCCTCCGTAGCCGGTACCGTATTATTTAAAACTAAGAGCATTATCACCGGAACTTCTTCTGCAATAATTGAAGCCGTTACTTACGATGGAAAAAACATTCTTAATCCTAAGGGATTAAACTTAAGCGTATTCGATATTAGTGGAAGATTTATTCTAAAATCTAATCAGGATATTAATATGAGTGACAAAGCAAAAGGGATTTATGTTGTGAAATCAGGCAACGGTGTCATGAAAATTAGTGTAAAATAATAAATAATCCGATAATAAATTGAAAAGAATGGTGGGTACAAACTCATCATTCTTTTTTTTGTCGATTCTCGGGGTGACACGGGTTGCTTTGCGGATAATCATATTTAATGAGTAGGTATTTGCTCTTGTTCACAAGGTATTTGTTCTTAGTATTGAGGGAATCTACGAAAAGTAAAGCTCTGATAACATTACTACGACTATCCTACAGCAGGAAACTTTACCTTTTGGTACGATTTTTTCAGTATTCTTATCAATTAGTCATATTAAATTTATTATTTGTGTCATTAGAACGATTTTTTCAGTATCTTTGTCGCTCAATAATATCAAGATTTCATGAAGAAACTTATTATTTGTATTATATGGCTGACTTTGTATGCAAACCACGCTTTTGCGCAATTGCCCTCTGTGTCGCTGAAAGATATTAGCGGAAAAACGGTGGATACTTCAACCCTTAACAACGAAGGTAAACCTTTTATCGTTAGTTTTTTCGCAACATGGTGTAAACCATGTTTAAGAGAACTTTCCGCTATCCACGAAGTGTATGCCGATTGGCAGAGCGAAACCGGCGTAAAACTGATAGCCATAAGTATTGACGAAGGACAAAACGCCTTAAAAGTAGGTCCCACTATCAGATCTTACGGGTGGGAATACGAGGTTTTACTCGATCCGAACAGCGATTTTAAAGAGAGCCTTGGGGGTTAACCTTATTCCGGCTACCTTTATTGTTGACGGAAACGGGAAAATAGTTTCGTCTCATACCGGTTACACCAACGGATCGGAAGAACAAATTATTGAAGAGATTAAAAAACTCAATATAGAAAAAAACTGATAAAAATATCGTTTTCATTTTGCTGCTTTTAATTAGATAAATTTTAATAAGTAAAAGTTTGAATCGCATTAAGTTTTATTTAACTGTTTTTCTGCTTTCAACGATTGCGGAATTTTCTGTTTTTTCGCAGGAAAAGTCGGAGAACGCGTTCGCGCTTCACGGAAGCATTCAGTCCGACATTATATTCCCAGAAGAAGACGCGGCCATTGGCGCTTTGGAGTACAATGAATTTGCGCGTACAAATACGTACGCAAATCTGAGTCTGACGAGTAAATATCTTGATGCCGGAACGCGTTTTGAGTATCTTCAATATCCGCTTCCCGGATATGAAGACACCGGATTTGCCGGATACGGATTACCCTTCTTTTATGCCACCGGAAAATTTAAAAACGTGCAGCTTACCGTCGGTGATTTTTACGATCAGTTTGGAAGCGGTTTAATTTTCAGAACCTACGAAGATAGAAATATCGGAATAGATAATTCGCTGAGAGGCGCGAGACTCAACATACAACCATACAAGGGAATCCGAATAAAAGCATTGGGAGGTCAGCAACGCCGGTATTGGGAACATAACGAGGGCTATGTGTTGGGCTCCGATTTGGAAGTTGACATAGACCAATGGTTCAGAAAACTAAATGAGAACGGAACGTATATTACGTTCGGAGCTTCATTTGTAAGTAAACACGAAGATTCGGACAACGAGATTATAACAACCGATGCTACCCACAAGTTAAATTTACCCGACGATGTGGCTGCTTATGGTTTCCGCCTGAGCTTACAAAAAGACGCTCTCTCGCTGCTTGCCGAGTATGCCGAAAAAATCAACGACCCCTCTTTCGACAATAAGTATATTTACAAAAACGGAAATGCTTTATTGCTTTCGGGTTCTTATGGGCTTAGGGGAATGAGTTTGTTGCTACAAGCCAAACGAAGCGACAACATGAGTTTTCGCAGTAGCCGTTCCATGAACCTGACATCTTCGTTTATCAACCATTTGCCCGCTTTTACTACCCAGCAAACATACGCGCTGGCGACTCTTTATCCCTATGCCACGCAACCCGATGGAGAATGGGCTTTTCAAGGCACGTTTTCATACAACTTTAAACGAAAAACCACATTGGGCGGAAAATATGGGACGATGATAAAAATCAACAGTTCACATATTAGAAATATTGACAAAAACTATGTACAAGAATACGATGGAACAAACAGTTCGCTAAAAGGAACTGACGGCTACACTTCATCTTTTTTTAAGATGGGAAAGAGAATTGTATTATCAGGATGTAAATTTAACTATCGATAAAAAAATCAGCAAGGATTTCAAACTGAACCTTTTCTATATCTATCAATACATTGATTTGGCAGTGGTAAGAAGTGAAATAGGAGTTGTGAAGTCCAATATTTTTGTAGCAGAAGGCAGATATAATCTTAGCAAGAAATCGACATTGCGGGGCGAGTTGCAATACTTATCAACGCGTCAGGACGAAGGAGACTGGGTTTGCGGTGTGTTGGAGTGGTCGTTACTGCCCCATTTCATGTTTCACGGTGCAAGACATGTACAATATCGGAGAAACCGATACGCATTATTACAAGGGATTGATAACGGGTACTTTTGGCTCGCATTTTATTCAGGCGGGTTACGGACGTACCCGGGCGGGGCGCGATTGCTCCGGAGGTGTTTGTCGGGATGTTCCGGCAAGCAGGGGTTTTGTTGTGAATTACAATTATAATTTTTGACGCAATGAAATTAAAAGTAAAACAAATAGCGGCAGGGATTTTGCTCCTAATTTGTGTTTTTGCGTGCTACATGCCCTGCGATATAATTCCCGAAGGAGAACGCATCATAGAAATGGATGAAGTGATTCCGCAAAAAAAGGTGTTATTGATGGATTTTACAGACCAAGATTGCATCAACTGTTTACAGGCGGCAAGTGAAGTGGAAAAAATAAGAGGATCTTACAGCGAAAATATTATTCCTGTGAGCGTACATGCTTCGTTAAGACGTTTTCCGTTGCGCACCACAGAAGGCAACGAATATCAAAAACATTATTTGGGAGATGAACCGGTACCACATCCCAATGGTGTTATCGACGGAGTATCCAAAACAACTAATTTCTCGCTGTGGGGTGGACTTATTTTGGAACGGTTTAACAAGGCTTCTTCATTGGAAATGGAAGTGTTTAGCACATTCAGCGAATCGGATAGCTTACTGCATGTTTCTTCGCATTTCAAAGGATTGCGCGATATTGATGGCGCCAAACTTCTGCTCTGGATAATAGAAGATAAAGTTATCAACTTCCAACTTGTTTCCGAAGGAAAATACAATTACGAATTCGAACATCCCCATGTTTTTCGCAGTTCGATAAATGGTACTTGGGGAGAAGATTTTTCGATAGCCAACGAACAAGAAAAAACATTAGAACATACATATAAATTGAAATCGGGATGGAATGTGTCGAATATATCGGTTATAGCTTTCATTTATAGTAGCACAACAGATGAAGTGTTTGACGTAATTGAGAGCCCGTTTAAAAACAAGATGATTATCCGTAAAACGACCTAAAAATTAATTGCCACGCCTTTTAAGGCGTGGCAACTGAAGAAACATACTATGTCGCTTTGCGGATAATCATTTAAAATTAAGAGTGCCTCTTATGCATGTGATAGAGTATCTCTTATGCCCGTGTAAGAGCGCCTCTTATGCATGTGCAAGAATCACTCTTATGTATGTGCAAGAATACTTCTTAGGTGCTGTTCGGATTCTATCGTGTTTCCCTATAAGCCTCAATAAATAAATAAATAAAATAAAAGAAA
>JASGJK010000046.1:0-6109 GCA_049840795.1 Paludibacteraceae bacterium | reverse complement strand
CGTCAGTGAAACTATTTGAGAACGAGAAAAGCCAAATAAAAAACACCTGTCCGAGATTATCTGACAGGTGTAAATTTTGTATTACAGCAATGTTAGCTCAAACTTAAGAGTCCCACTTCATTACTTATGATAAATAAACGTATAAAACTGAGAAAACAACCAACACCGTTGCAGTCAGGAATAACGCAATTTGCAAGCTCGAAAATACTTCTTTGGTCTTTATTTTCATATTATTACATTTAGTTGTTGATTATTGAATATTCATAAAATTCGATAACGGTTAAACTTCAACTAAAATATAACATACAAACTACCTAAGTATTGTTTCTATTCTCTAATCTTTTTCTTAAAATATATTATTTAATGAACTCTGTCAAAAACAGAAACCTGAATCTACAAAATCCTTATCTGCGGGCAAAGAACCAACATCTTATTTCCTAAAAAAATTTACCGTTTCATCTTTCACGGCATCATTATACAAGTCATCTTCAAATTTGGTGATAAAATCAGCCTTTTGCTTGTTGAGCAGGATGTTGGATATTCTGCTTTTCGCCATTTCAAACGGTTCTACCTGCCCCGAATGTTCGATACGATTCAATCCGCAGGAAATAATGCTGCACGCTATCAGCCACTTCTACAAACTTCCGGGAAGCCAGATAACTGGCAGGGTCTTCAACCTGCACGGGAATTTTCTTCAGCACTTCGGCAAAAGTCAACCATCTATCGCCAAAATAATCATAGCTTATGGCGTTCTGAATGCTATATTTTTCGATATTCTCAAGTGCTTTAATGTTACCCGACTGCACCCAGCTACGTACATTGGCCAGCTTCGGGGCTTTGGCAGGAACAACGAGCAGAAGCCCTTTAATAATGCTTTCTTTCAAAACTAGCTGGTCGCTATACTGATCGTAAAATGCTTTCAAATCAGCCTCAGCCGGCTCTTTGGGAAGTCGCTGATCGATCAGTTTCTGTTGATATTGGTGAATTGTAAGTGACTTACGATAGCTTTCCACCAGCTCATCAATTTCTTTCTGGTTCTGCACGTTCCGTTTTGCATTTTCGTACAACAATACGTCAGTCACCCATTTTTTTATAAAACTATGGGCAATGTCGATACTATCAGAGTCGCTGACATTGGGAGGTATTACTTTTTGGATTTCATCTTCGTAAAGAAACTTACCCTCCACTTCGAGCAGGGGCTTGCGTTCCTCATCGGGTTTCTTGGGGGCACACGAACCTGCGAGGATAATGGTCAGAAAAACGACCGGCAAAAAACGTAACTTATTCATGTGCAAACTAGTTGGGAGAATATGAACCTACAGAAATAAAAACGCAAAGATAAAAGCCAAAGATATGACTTTTATTTTTGCGCCCTTGTATGATTAGTTTTTCTTAACCGTCTTCAGAACGTTTTGGTCTACAGAGACCGGATATTTGGCTCGAAGGGTCTTAATCCACTCCTGCTCCAGGAATTCCTGGAAGTCGGCAGTAACAAGCCCACGGACATCAGTATAATCTTCCGGCGTTTTTTTCAGCAGTCTACCCGCCACAAACACATATGGATAATCAGTTGTAGGCACAAGTTTCTCTTTCGTTTTGAAAATCTGGTTGTCAACTACTTTGTTTTCACCCTGAACAAATAACCCTTTATCCACTTTTACATACTGAATACTATCATTCAAACGCGTACGCAGATATTTGTCGATTGAATCGTTGTGCGATTTCTGAACGATTGATTTCGCGGCCTTAAAGGTAGCTTTATCCTTGCAGGAAATCACACGGCCTTTAAAGTGCGGTTTTTCCCAGTTATAATCTGTTTTATGAGCTCCAAAGTATTTAGCCAATCCGTCGGTATCTTTTGAGGCTTTATCCCAGACTTCCTTATTGCTAACTTCAAACAACAGGATTCCATCGTGATACTCCTGCATCAGGAAGCGGAAATCAGGATATTTTTTCTCAAGCTGGCTATCTTCAAAGTTCAATAACTCTGCATCAGCAAAGGCATTTAATTTTTCGTCAATCACTTCGGAAGGAATGCTTTTATCTGAGAACGTATTTTTCTTCAGATATTTTGCAAAATCAGCCTGAGAATATTCTTTTCCGCCAAAACTGAAAAGCGGTTTATTTAATTTGTCTGCTTCAGTCATGAAAACAGAATCTCCCAAAGTACGGTCTTTCAATAATTTATAGAATTCCTGAACATTTGCCGCATTTTGTTTATAGTTGTAATCTTCACGCAATTTGGCCACAAAGGCTTGTTGGCCGCGATTAGCTCGTTCGTCACGTTTCACTTTACGCTCCAGCTCCGATTTCAGTTCATCATAAGGAGCCAAGCCTTTACGGTCGATCAGCTTGATGATATGCCAACCATAAGCCGACTGAATCGGTTGCGAAACATCTCCTGCATTTTTCAGAGCAAAAGCAGCTGTTTCAAATTCAGGAACCATACGTCCGCTTCCGAACCACGGCAATTCTCCGTTTTTCACCGAAGAGCCTTTATCCTGTGAGTAATTTTTAGCTAATGTCCCAAAATCATCGCCAGCCAACACGCGTTGGTACAACGAATCAATCTTTCCTTTGGCTGCCTTGTTTGCCACATCGTCTCCTTTCGACGTAAATATCATAATATGCGACACCAAAATCTCACCCAGCGTGTTTCTGCGGGCATGAACTTTCACAATATGGTAACCAAAATTAGTACGGACCGGCTTCGAAAGCGTTCCTACCGGAGTGTTATAGGCGGTTGTTTCGAAAGGATAAACAGTGCGAAAAGCAGAAATCCAACCGATATGGCCTCCGTTTTCTTCTACCGACTGATCTTGCGATACCGCTTTGGCTACCTTGGCAAAATCTTCTTTTTGCAGACGCTTAGCGATAGCATTAATTTCGTTCCAGGCCTTGAGTGTATCGGCAGGAGTCGCGTTTTGCGGGATACGGATCAGGATATGACTAACATCCACATCTTCTTTCGAACGGTCGTAAGCTTCGCGCAATAACGCTTCATCAACTTTGGCATCGGTCAAATATGGTTTTGTTAGTTGAGAACGATAGCCCGACAACTCGTTTACAAACGAAGAAGTGGTGTCAATCCCCTGCGTTTTAGCTTCTTCAACCTTCAATTTAAAATTCACGAACAAATCCACATACTCTTCAAGCGTTTTTTTATCCAACGAATTATTCGTATTGTTTTTGTTGTAAATGTATTCAAATTCAGATTTTAATACCGGCTTCCCATTAATGGTCATAAGTACCGGATCG
The DNA here is from genome assembly GCA_049840795.1 of Paludibacteraceae bacterium. Taxonomy (GTDB): domain Bacteria; phylum Bacteroidota; class Bacteroidia; order Bacteroidales; family Paludibacteraceae; genus UPXZ01. Next base: position 2,851 of record JASGJK010000046.1, on the reverse strand, counting down.
GCCGCCGACTGTGCGAGTAAATTTCCTGAAAAAGCAAGAAAAGCTAATAACTTAATTACTGGTGATTTCATTCGTAAATGATTTTTTTAATTAGTTTCGAACAAAACTCGTCCTTTTGTATTAAAGAACGGGGTTAATGGATATTTCGGTTGATAATAAATACTAAACCAAGACTATTAAACGCATTTTTCCGGTTTTTATTGCGATGCATTTTTTTATCCGAACGCAAAGATATTGTAATTTTTATTTCTGAAATTCAAACCGGACAACAATTATTAATTTTTAATTATTTCATCGTATAAGCCAATCGGAAGATCAATCCAGTCCTACCGGATTTAAATATAAAAATCTATCTTTGAGGACACACCCAAGCCTACCAGTGTAGCTGGCTCAGATAATCTTATGCAAAAAATAATGCTCGCAAATTTACACATTTTTTTGAGAGGTCAAAAATAATAAAAGATCAAAAAAGGACTTATGTGTGTTGAGACCCGACAGATTCTATTGTTTTTATCTAAAAACCCACTAATATCTTTAGCCGTCCACGCCTTCTACTCGCAATAAAAAAGGCGGCTGCAACAAACAGTTCAATCGGCTTTTGATTATAGCGAATAAAGAAATTCTATTCCTGAATACGCTGTACTGAATTAATTTCCCCGCTCGTCAGATTTGCAATCAGCGTGTTGCTCGTTAGAGCAAAGAAAATAATATGTTTGCTTTTTCAAAACAAGTCAGATATTACAAATGTGCGCCTACAAGAGTTTGCGAGAGATTTTTTGCACTTTCTGGGGTTTTTCGACTAAAAACGAACATAAAATCTGTTAGAATCTGTATAATTATTTTAACTTTGCATTCTAATCATAAAAATTACTTTACGTATGAAAAAAACAGGCATAATTTTATTTTTAGCGATAATCCTATTGGAGTCCTGCAGTGGCAACGAAGACAAAGTCCAGGACATATCCAAGGAAGGTTCGGTTGAAACAAGTATTGAAATAGAACACTTAAACGACACTGCCGACGTAATGATTACAAGAAGTCGGGTTTGGGTGCGTGGAGGCTTAGTCAAAACACTTGTTCGCACCGACACGCTTCCAACGTTAGGATTTACCATGCAAGAGGCCGAAAACAACAATGGAGAAACCCAAAACGTATTCGTCAAAAAAGATTACGAAGTATATTTAACCATAAAATAAACAATGAAGAAATCCAAAATCATAAAACTTGTTCTGGTTTCCGTAACACTCGCATCGTGCAATCACAGCAATAAACAAGAGCACGACAGAAAAGTATATATGCGTTCCGACAGCACAGCCGGATATTCGCGCACTGAAGGGCATTCACACTTTGGAGGGTATTACGCATTCCGGCCTTATGGCGTTTATTATCAAGGAGGTTATATTCGTTCGGGGTACTATTCAAACGGTATACACGAAAGCTCCAATATAGGGCACAACAGCTTTAAAGGGACCTCAGTCCGTGGCGGATTCGGGAGAAGTACTTTTCACGTATCATCTTAAAAAGCATATCCTGGTGAAACGAATTTCAATAAACCCACGCCAAAACTGGCAGGAAAAAGTAGAAGAACTCGGCTTTGGATTTCACACGCTCGATTCAACATATTGGGACGAATCGGCCTATTACGAGTTTTCAATGGCAGAAGTGGATGTACTGGAGAAAGCTACCAACGACCTCTGGCACCTATGCCTGGAAGCGGTACAATATGTTATCGACAAAAAATTGTATCATCGTTTTCATATCCCCGAATGGTTTGTTCCTCATATTGAAAACACATGGAACAACGATGCTCCAGCCATTTACGGACGTTTCGACTTCTCAATGCGCGACGGTGTACCCAAAATGCTTGAGTTTAATGCCGATACACCTACTTCGCTTTTCGAAGCATCGGTAGTGCAGTGGTATTGGCTGCAGGAGAATGTTTCCGCACCGCGACCAGTTTAACTCCATACACGAAAAACTGGTTGACTATTGGAAGTATCTGAAAGAATATTTGCACGACCATTGCGTACATTTCACAGCGGTAAAAGATAATTTAGAAGACCTGACCACCACGGAATATATGCGCGATTGCGCCATCCAGGCCGGACTTGATACCAAGTTTATAAACCTGTTGGACATTGGTTGGAACGCCGATTATAAGGAGTTTCGGGATTTGGAGGAAATGCAGTTGAAGAATATCTTCAAACTTTACCCATACGAGTGGCTGGTGAACGAAGAGTTTGGCAATCATTTGATACCCGACCGCAACAACAGTTTTTGGATAGAGCCTAGCTGGAAAATGATTTTATCGAACAAAGCAATTTTACCGATTCTTTGGCAACTCAATCCCGGGCATGAAAACCTGTTGGAAGCTTATACCGAATTTGATAAAATAGCTCTCGGATTTTCGTATGCCCGCAAACCCATTCTGTCGCGAGAGGGAGCCAACATTCAGCTTTTCGACAATGGCAGCCTCATTTCACAAACTGGTGGCAACTATGGCGAAGAAGGTTACATTTATCAGGAACTTTGTCCGTTACCGAATTTCAATGGCAATTATTCTTTAATTGGCAGTTGGGTCGTTGGACAAGAAGCCGCCGGAATAGGCATACGGGAAACCAACAGCCTGATTACCGATAATTTAAGTCGATTCGTACCACATTTAATAAGATAAACCGGATACACAACAAACAGTATTCTATTCCAAATAATATATCCGCCTTGCCAGAGCAATGGCAACCTGATTCGCCTTTTAATTCTCAAAACCAAAAACCGGTTGAACTGTTTGTATCAGGTCCAACCGGTTTTTGGTTTTTAATAATTAGCACTACGAAAATTCTATTCCTGGATC
>JASGJK010000045.1:0-22452 GCA_049840795.1 Paludibacteraceae bacterium | reverse complement strand
AGATACGCTGACAACTATGAGTCGTACGTATTGTCACAAGTGGACGAATCATCGATGATTGATTATTACATCAACAACAACAATTAAATCAGAAAAAAATGAACCGTTATAAGTTTGTAATTACCACGTTTTTATTTCTTTCTCTTGTCTCATTCTACAAGCAAGGAACAAACGTCCGTTGATGGAAAAAATGCACGAGCGCAAATGGGATATGATGATGAGCCAAGTAAAATTAACCAATGAAGAAATTTCACTTGTAAAACCCCTTTTTATGGAGTACGAGCAAGCCGTTTGGAATATACATCAGAACAGGATGAATCGTTTTCTTGAGTTTAAAAAAAAAGGCATCCGGAGATATCGACTACAATAGTCTAAACGACAGATATGTAAACTCTGAAATAAAGCAAGCACAATTATTACGAGAATATCACCTAAAATTGAAAAAGGTATTGAAGCCTGAGACACTTTTCAACTATTATATGGCAGAAAGATCATTCAAACGAAAACTGTTACACGATATGCCTCCTCCTCCCGAAGAAAAAGGTGAAAATTAATTTTAACCGATTTTTGGCAGAACGTGAAATTATACTTATCTTTGCACTCCCAAATACCAAATGGTACCTTGGCCGAGTGGTTAGGCATCGGTCTGCAAAACCGCGTACAGCAGTTCGAATCTGCTAGGTACCTCAAAACCTTCTATTTTTAGGAGGTTTTTTGTTTTTCAAACGTTTTAGTTCTATTTCTCATACCTTTTTCCATTTTAAAATCAGCATCAGTTTTTTTTTTATATTTTTGCACAAATTATTTTTTTGACAATATGCAGCTACATTTTCTATTAAACTATCGTGCTATTTGGGGACAAACATTGCATCTCCAAATTTTTGACAATAGCAATACGCTACACGAATATGCTATGATGTGTTTCTCCGAAGATAAATGGAAGATAAGCATAGATACCCTATCGGACTTTACACCGAAAAGTTATCAATATATTATTAAAAACACAAACGGACATATTCAATATGAATATAATGGATTGAGAAATATAGCTTTAGCATCTGACATTGCGATTATCCACTTTGTTGACTTCTGGCGCGGTTTTAATGGAGATAGCGCTTTCAGTACAATTGCGTTCTCCGATTGCTTTTTCAAAAGAAAAAAACAGCTACGCAAAAAGAAACACCCAATATAAATTTAACACTACGATTACATTGTCCGCAAATGGAACCCAACAGACATTTTGCAATAGTAGGCAATCAATCGGTCTTGGGCAGTTGGGATATCAACAAAAAAATACGGTTGGACGAAAGTGAATTTCCGATTTGGTCTATTTCATTAAATACCAAGGATGTTAAATTCCCGTTAGAATATAAATATCTGATTGTAGATACTAAAACAGATAAAGTTCTCGCTTGGGGAGGTGGTCCCAACCGCATTGTTAAGAGCATAGAACAAGACTCACACACCGTTGTTACCGATGAAAATTTTATACGCACCATTCCCTCTTTCAAAACAGCTGGAGTTGCCTTACCTATGTTTTCGTTACGAAGTGAAGAGGGCTTCGGAACGGGTGAATTCTTGGATATGCTCAAACTCATTGACTGGGCAAAGCAAACAGGACAACGCATTATTCAAACCTTACCAATAAACGACACCATTCTTTATCATACCAATTACGATTCTTACCCATACAATGCCGTTTCGGTATACGCATTACATCCTATTTATCTGCGATTGGAAAAAATGGGCACACTCAAGGATAAAAAGATGGTCGCCTATTTTGAAGAGAAGAAGCAATTATTAAATAAAAACAAGTTCTCAGACTACCAAAACGTACTGAATGAAAAGTGGAAGTATTTCAAAGCTATTTACACGCAAGAAAGCGAAAATATATTCTACTCAGAAAATTACCTCCGTTTTTTTGAAGAAAACAAAGCGTGGTTAATACCTTACGCTGTTTTTTCTTACTTAAGAGACTTAAATAAGACTCCAGAATTTGGTAAGTGGAAAAAATACCGAATATACGATAAAAATGAAATTGAAGATTTTTCAGACAAAGAAAACCCGCATTATAAAGAAATTGCATTCTATTACTTTCTTCAGTACCATCTGCATTTGCAATTAACGGAGGTACACAGGTATGCGCACGAAAAGGGTATCGCCCTAAAGAGCGACATCCCCATCGGAGTAAGTCCGCGTAGTGTCGATGCTTGGGTTGAGCCACAATTTTTTAACACCAATATGCAAGCCGGTGCTCCACCTGACGATTTTTCGGTTACCGGACAAAACTGGGGATTTCCCACCTACAATTGGGAAGAAATGGCGAAAAACGGTTATTTATGGTGGAAAAAACGTTTTCAAAAATTTATCGAATACTTTGATGCTTATAGGATTGATCACTTGTTAGGCTTCTTCAGAATATGGGAAATTCCCGAGAAAGACGTTTGGGCACTGACCGGTAGTTTCAGTCCGGCACGACCCTATTCCATTAACGAATTACAACAAAAAGGACTTTGGTGGGATGAAGAGCGCTTTTTGAAGCCCTATCTCAAAGAGCATGTCATCAGAGCTATTTTCGGGAAATATGCCGAAGATGTAATGCGCGAATATCTAATCATTGATGGTTGGCAAAGTTTTCGATTCAAGCCTGAGTATGATACGCAGAAAAAAATTGAAGCCCATTTCTCAGCATTAGGTTACAACTTTACCAACAAAGAGATAGCTATACGCGATGGATTATACGAATTACATTGTCAAGTTATTTTTGTAAAAGATAAGCGAGCGGAAAACATGTACCATCCGCGAATCTCAATGCATAGTTCTTACTCATTCAGAGATTTGCCGGACAACATCAGAAAGACATTAGATAAAATATATATCGACTATTTTCATCACCGACACAACGAATTTTGGAAGCAAGAAGCGCTCAAAAAACTCCCGACACTGATTTCTGCTACAAAAATGCTTGTATGTGGCGAAGACTTGGGTATGGTTCCCGATTCGGTTCCTGAAGTTATGAGGCAATTGGAAATCATCAGTTTAGAAATTCAACGAATGCCCAAGAAAACAAATATCGAATTTGCCATGCCGGCAGATGCCCCTTATTTATCGGTTTGCACTTCATCTACACACGATATGAGCCCTATAAGAGCCTGGTGGGAAGAAAATCCCACTGTCACACAGCGTTTTTATAATCGTGCGTTGGGCATATCGGGACCGGCACCCGAACATTGCAGTGTCGAAATAGCAGAAAGAATTATCAGACAACATCTTGATTCAACAGCGATGCTGGTAATTTTACCGTGGCAAGATTGGATGTCAATAGATGCTAAGCTAAGGTTAAAAGATCCGAATGCCGAACGCATTAACATCCCGGCAGATCCTCGAAATTTTTGGTGTTACAGAATGCACATTACGTTAGAAAAATTATTGTCCGAGAAAAAATACAACTCCAGACTAAAAAAAATGATTCTGGAAAGTAGCAGATAAAAGAGAACTCCTTAAATTTTACTTAGGGGACTTTTTGTTTGTGAGAATCTTGATAATGTTCACACATATTTTTTCAATTAAATTTTTAGAGACTTTCTATATTTATTACCTTTGCACTTACAAAAACTTTCCAAACAATATGGCTGAAGAACAACTCAACAATTCCGACCAATACGCACGGCACGCAAATTCAGCAACAGAACCATCAGAAGAAAAAGCAGACGGGCTGAGGTATGATCAACGCGGTGTTTCTGCGTCAAAAGACGATGTACACAATGCAATAAAGAATATAGACAAAGGTCTTTTCCCAAAAGCTTTTTGTAAAATCATTCCTGATTTCTTGGGCAATGACCCCGATTATTGCAATATTATGCACGCCGATGGTGCCGGCACAAAATCATCGTTAGCGTACATCTACTGGAAAGAAACCGGCGACATATCCGTTTGGAAAGGAATAGCGCAAGATGCGTTGATAATGAATATCGACGATCTACTCTGCGTTGGCGCTACGGATAACATCTTACTTTCGTCCACCATCGGCAGAAATAGAAATAAAATACCCGGCGAAGTCATTTCCGCTATTATTTACGGAACGAACGAATTGGTCGAGAAATTACGGGGTATGGGAGTAAATATCTATCTTACCGGCGGCGAAACGGCTGACGTTGGTGATTTGGTGCGTACAATCATTGTAGATAGCACCGTAACGTGCCGTATGAAACGTTCAGATATTATTGATAATGCCAATATTCAATCGGGCGATGTTATCGTCGGACTATCCTCGTACGGACAAGCTACGTATGAAACTGAGTACAATGGAGGAATGGGGAGCAACGGGTTCACCTCGGCACGGCACGATGTGTTTGCTAATTATCTAAGCAAAAAATATCCCGAGAGCTACAACGATGAGATACCGGAAGAGTTGGCTTATTCCGGTAGTTATCATCTTACAGACAAAATTGAGTCAATAGGTATTGATGCCGGAAAACTCGTATTATCGCCAACACGCACTTATGTTCCTGTTATAAAAGAAATTTTGGATAAACATCGCTCTCATATTCACGGCATGGTTCATTGTTCCGGAGGAGCACAAACCAAAGTTCTCGATTCTATTGACAAACTAAGAGTTATTAAAAACAATCTTTTTCCGGTACCGCCACTCTTTGAAATCATACAACAACAATCAAAAACAGATTGGAAAGAGATGTACAAAGTATTCAATATGGGACATAGAATGGAAATATACTTGCCGGAAGAATTTGCCCAACAAATTATCGATATTTCAACATTATACCATATAGATGCTCAGATCATTGGGAGGTGCGAGGCATCGGACAAGAAAGAATTGATTATTGAAAGTCCCTTGGGACGGTTCGAGTATTGATACAACAATCTCTTAAGGCTTGCCTACCCTCTCGGTGTGTCTGTGCCGGTAATATTTTCAAAATAAACACCACATAAAAAAGACCGATAATCTGCCAAAGCAGTGTTATTGGTCTTTTTTATGTGAGTAGTATAGCTTTTACAATTTTATTCTGCAACCACTTCAAACGGAATTTCTATAACAACTTCTTTGTGAAGTTTTGCCACTGCTTTGTAGCTTCCAAGTTCTTTCACCGGTTCTTTCAGCGAAATTATCTTGCGGTCAACAGTATATCCGGCTTTTTCCAGTGCATCTGCAATTTGAATATTGTTTACAGCGCCAAAGATTTTACCTTGAGTACTTGCCTTTGCACCAATTGTCAACGATATTTCAGCCAATTTTTCTGCCAATACAACAGCATCGTTTTTGATTTTTTCAATTTTGTGTGCACGTTGTTTATTATCTTCGGCTAATACTTTTTTTGCTGATTCACTTGCAATAACCGCCTTTTTTTGTGGGATAAGATAGTTACGTCCGTATCCGTCTTTTACTTTTACAATATCGCCTTTGTAACCTAAATTGATTACATCTTCTTTTAAAATAACTTCCATTGTTCTTTCTCCTTTCTAAAAATTATTTCATCATATCGGTTACATAAGGTAGCAATGCCAAGTGGCGTGCTCTTTTAACTGCCTGAGCAACTTTACGTTGGTATTTCAACGATGTGCCGGTAAGACGACGAGGAAGAATTTTACCTTGCTCGTTTAAGAACTTTTTCAAGAAGTCGGCATCTTTATAATCGATGTATTTGATACCGCTTTTTTTGAAACGACAATATTTTTTCTTTTTCACATCCACTGTGGGTGGAGTTAAGTATCTGATTTCTCCTTGATTTGCTGCCATTTTTTAGTCCTCCTTAGTTTCTTCTTTTGCTTCAACAATAACTTCTTCTTTTGCTTTAGATTCTTTCACTTCCTTTGGTTGCGATTTTGTGTTTTTGCGTTTTTCAGCATATTCAAACGCATACTTATCCAAACGGAAAGTCAAGAAACGAAGTACTCGTTCATCGCGACGGAATTGAGTTTCCAGCGTTGCGATTAAAGTTGGTACGGCATCAAACTGTAACAAGGTATAAAAACCTGTTGATTTTTTTTGAATGGTGTATGCGAGTTTACGCATTCCCCAATTCTCTTCATTGGTGATAGTTCCTCCGTTTTCGGTAATAACGGCTTTGAACTTTTCTACCGCTTCCTTCATCTGAACATCAGACAAAACGGGAGTTAAAATGAAAACGGCTTCGTAATGGTTTAACATAATGTTCTTACCTGTTTTAAAATAATTAATTAATTCTTATCTAAAAAAAATTGGACTGCAAAGGTAAGAATAATTATTTGATTGACAAAACTTTTTTAAATCCACATATGGTATTACATCCTAACATTCGGTGTTCGCTCTTTGTCGCTGTTTATAAACAATTAACTAACAAGTAAAAAAACAATTAACTAAAAAACAGTATCTTTGCGTTGTAAAATAGACTATAATATTTTTAATGAAGCATTTTTTCATCACAATAAGCATATTGTTGGCTGCTGGGATACAATTATCGGCACAGGACACCGCAAAAGTAAAAAAGGCGGATACTTTTCGCCATTTCAAAACGTGGCGAATCTCTCAATTGTTGGCGTCGCCCGATACCATTCCAGCGGATACGGCGCATCTAAATTTTATGGATCATAACCAAATTGACTTGTTTAGTATTGCCAATTCGTTTAACGCCAATTTAGGTTCGCCAATACAATCAAAAATCTATACAAAACGTCCGGAAGGTTCCGATTTTCTTTTTGATGACGCGTACAAGCCTTACATTATGGATATAAAATCGGCCACTTTTTATGATGTAAAATTTCCATTCACAAACTTAACATATCGTACAGGAGGCTCCTCATACAGAAAAGAAGACAACGTAAAATTCACTTTCTCCGCAAGTCCTTCAAAAAAATCAAACTTTGGTTTAGACCTTGACTATATGAATGCTATCGGAGAATATCCCAACCAAGCCGTCAATCGATTTGCCGGAGACATCTTCGGAAGATATCACGGCAAACATTATTCAGCATACGTTTATGCTGCCACAAACAATCACAAAAATTATGAAAGCGGCGGCTTCAATAACCTCGAAGCCATAGATGATGCCACCAGACGGAAACTGGTTGAATACGTAAATTTAACCGGCTACTCTACCTTTAACAAGAAACAGCTTTATTACAATCACTCGTACAATATTGGTTTTAATCGTCAGGTAAAAGACGCCAAAGACTCTATTCGGTTAGAGTATGTACCCATAACCCACTTTGGACACACTATCAAATACGACGAGCTTAAAAAACGATATTACGAGCCATCCGTAGTAACCAATTTTTATGATACAACATACACTAAGCGTAAAATAACCAACGACACAGCTGCCGTACGCGAGCTGAGTAATGCTTTTTATATAAATTTGGATGAAAAATTCAACAAATGGATGAAATTCGGCTTGACCGGTTTTGTTGAGAATGAAATTCAGCAGTTTACTTATTTGCAAGACACAATACTTAGCCGAACATTAAAATCAAGCACACGCGTGGGAGGTGTATTATCCAAAAGCCAAGGAACAGCATTTACGTACGATGTGTCCGGCAATATTTATTTGGTAGGATATAAATTGGGAGAATTTCATTTGGAAGGGAAAGCCAACGGAAATTTCAAACTTTGGAAAGAAAACATCTTACTATCGGCTTATACCGCTATTCGCAATGAAGAGCCCTCTTTCTTCCTGCAACACTATCATTCTAATCATTTTAAGTGGGACAACCACTTTGATAAAATATACCGAACTACCATAGGAGGGATATTTTCTCTCCCCACAAGGAAAACATTATTGAAAATAGATATCGAGAATGCTAAAAATGTTGTTTATTTCAACGAAAAAGCATTGCCGGAACAACATAAATCAAACATACAAATAGTGTCGGCAGATTTGAAACAAGATTTCAGTTTTAGTAAGTTTACACTCGAAAACCACGTTGTTTATCAACTAAGCTCCAACAACGATGTAATACCACTACCCACGTTCAGTTTATTCCATAACTTTTACTATCTCAACACTTGGTTTAAAGTTCTAAAAACACAACTTGGGGTAAATGTTCGTATGCACACCGCTTACTATGCACCACAATATATGCCTGCTACCGGACAGTTTTATGTGCAAAAAGAAACACGCATCGGAAATTATCCATTGATGAATTTGTATGCCAATTTTCATTTGAAACAGGCCAGATTTTATTTTGAATACTACCACATAAACCATCTTTTTATGAAAGGAGATTATTTCTCTATGCCTAATTATCCTTTAAATCCAAATATATTTAAGATGGGATTGTCGTGGAATTTTTATAATTAAACCGACTTAACCAATGCTCTCAAAACGAAACAAAACAGGATTAGGAGTTATTGTAGTAATACTGGCATTTGTTTTCTTGCTGGTATTATTAAGAAATCACAGCGAAACATTACCCGTTCTTAAAAGTTTGCACAAAGTAGAATCGTCAGGGAGATTAAGGGTAGTAACCGATGGGAGTTCACTTGGTTTTAAGGTCATAGGCAACAAACTTACCGGATTTAATTATGAATTGGCTAAAGCGTTTGCCGATTCAATGGGATTAGAATTGGAAGTGGTATTGAACAACGATTTTGACTCGTGTGTAACAGAATTGAGTGAAGGTAATTGTGATATAGCAGCACTTTGCATCCCCACAACTGCAAATCTAAAAACAAGAGTAGCTTTTTCAGCTCCCATATACAGCAGTCGTCAAGTGCTTGTGCAGTGTGCATATTCCGATTCGGTAATTCACAACATCATTTTTGAACAACGTTACCTCAGCAAAGACAGCATTTGCATATCAAAAGACTCTCCTCATCGATTTAGATTAGAAAATTTATCGAACGAAATAGCCAAACCTATAAAAATAGTGGAATTAGAAGGAAAAACGACGGAAGATTTGGTTAAAATGGTGGCGGAAGGAAAAATAAAATATACCATTTGCGATGAGCTGCAGGCTCGCAAATTACAAAAGACATATTCCAATATCGATATTGATATGGCAGTAGGATTTAATCAACCTTTAGCTTGGGCTGTTTCTTCTAAATCAAAAGAGCTGCTTACAAAACTAAATGATTTTTTGAACGACTTTTTAGTTTCGTCCGATTATTGGGAAATTTATAGACGATATTTTTAATAGAGATTACATAGAATAGAAGATTATAGCACTGATAATCAGTTAAAAGATAGTCAATCCCCCTGTCCCCTTTTCAAAGGAGGAATGCGGAGTACAATGGACGGATGTCTTTAATAATACTTACGATGCAAAAAGTCCCCTTTGAGAAAGGGGATTTAGGGGAATTGAAAGCCACTGTATATTAAACATATAACATGCTAATTTATATAATCTCTAATATCCTAAATGATTATTGCGTTCAAAGTGTAAAATAATTAACTCGAAATCTTTTTTACACTATTAAACTTTTGAATTTTTAATATTATGCCTTTAAATATACCCGTACAATTACCGGCTGTAGAAGCATTGCGAAAAGAAAATATTTTCGTAATGGATTCTGAGCGGGCATCAAATCAGGAGATAAGACCACTAAAAATGGTAATCCTTAACCTTATGCCGCTAAAAATAACCACTGAGACCGACCTGATCCGTTTACTGTCCAATTCTCCGTTGCAAATGGAAATAGACTTTCTGAAACTCAAAAGTCACAATTCAAAAAACACGCCCATTGAACACATGATGGCGTTTTACAAAACCTTTGACGCGATAAAGGAAAGTAACTACGATGGGATGATTATAACAGGCGCTCCCGTTGAACTTCTTGAATTCGAAGAAGTTAATTATTGGAAAGAGATTACTGAAATATTTGATTGGTCGCGAACACACGTTACTTCTACATTATATATCTGCTGGGCGGCTCAAGCCGGAATGTATCATTTTTATGGTGTCCCCAAATATCCGTTACAAGAAAAGATGTTCGGTGTATTTATACACAAAACATACAGCGAACCCAATCCTATCTTTCGAGGATTTGACGATGTGTTTTATGTGCCTCACAGTCGCCATACCGAAGTACGAAAAGAAGACATTGTAAAAATACCGGAGCTGACACTGCTCTCCGAATCGCAAGAAGCCGGAGTATATATGGTTATGGCTCGTAATGGTCGTGAGTTTTTCATTACGGGACACTCAGAGTATTCAGCCAACACATTGGACACTGAATACAAAAGAGATTTTAAAAAAGGATTACCCATCAAGATACCCAAAAACTATTATCGTGATGATAATTCCGAAAACGAGCCACTGGTTCGCTGGCGAAGTCATGCCAATCTAATGTTTACCAATTGGCTAAACTATTTCGTATATCAGGAAACCCCGTATGATTTATCTAAGATAAAATAGTCGAATAACATCAAATAAAGTCTATTTTCAAACCGTCCGGATGAAAAAAACACATCAACACTCGGTATAAATTTTGCGTATGATATTTTCAAAAGAACGAAAAGTGTAAAATGAAATACGATATTTCCAAGTTCAATAATAAGGCACAATAAATGCGCAAAACAGAACTTCTTTCGCCTGCCAAAAATTTAGAATGCGGATTGGCTGCCATAAATCACGGAGCTGATGCTGTGTATATTGGCGCTCCGTTATTCAGTGCTCGCGCCAGTGCCGGAAATTCCATTGCCGACATCCAATCTTTGGCATATTACGCTCACCGTTTTCGGGCAAAGGTTTTAGTCGCTCTCAATACCATCCTGACCGAAGCTCAACTAACCGAGGCAGAAAAGCTTATCAAACAAATATATGAAGCCGGCGCTGACGCACTTATTGTGCAGGATATGGGCATTTTAAAGCTCAATATCCCACCCATAGCGCTCCACGCCAGTACACAAATGGATAATCGGACAACGGAAAAAGTTCGTTTTTTACAGGATGTAGGGTTTGAACGGGCAGTGCTGGCACGAGAACTCACGCTGAATCAGGTCAAAGACATTCGTAAAAGTACGGATATTGAGCTTGAGTGTTTTATACACGGCGCCTTGTGCGTAAGTTACAGCGGACAATGTTACATCAGCCATGCAATGAAAGGACGTAGCGCCAACAGAGGCGAGTGTGCACAATATTGTAGATTACCTTATACTCTGACCGATACGAACGGGTATGTACTGGGAAAAAACAAACATTTGCTTTCACTGAAAGATTTGGACATGTCAGAACATTTAGAAGAATTAATAAATGCAGGTATCACTTCTTTTAAAATTGAAGGACGATTAAAGGATATTGATTATGTGAAAAATATCACGGCATTCTACCGAAAAAAATTAGATAAAATATTAAATCAACCCCACGAGCCACAGAAAGAGGAGATAAGAAAAGCATCGCTCGGTAATACCACACTGTTTTTTGAACCGAACCCCGAGAAGTCTTTCAGGCGAGGTACAACAGATTATTTCTTTTCCGGACGAAAAAATCTCTCTTCGCAAGAGAAACAAAAAGGAAATATAGTGCAATTCGACACACCAAAATCACTTGGAGAAGAGATGGGTGCAATTACTTTTGTTGGCAGTCATTTTATCGAAATTAAAACCGAGAAAGAAATTCACAACGGTGACGGATTTTGTTTTTTAGACAAAAAAGGCTTATTGCAAGGTTTTAGAATAAACCGTGCAGAACCTTTTTGCCAAAAAATATCTTCTCAAAAAGAGTTGAAAAAATGGAAACTTTTTCCGGCGGAGATGCCTGACATCGAAAATAACACATTGGTTTTTCGTAATCAGGATCATGAGTTTGAAAAAACGCTCTCAGGCAAAACTTCGGAACGTAAAATCGGCATCGACATCCTTTTTTCTGAAACTAATAACGGATTTGCCATTCGAATAACAGACGAAGAAAGCGTATCGGTGACAATGAACGTTGAAACAGACAAGCAGCCTGCTAAAAATTCAGAGGTTGCGAGGCAAAACATACTCAATCAACTCACCAAACTGGGCAACACAATATACGAAGCTAAAAATATAACGATAGAAACGGAAGCACATTGGTTTATACCCGCTTCGTTACTAAACGAGTGGCGTCGCCAAGCGATAGCATTGTTAGATACCGAGCGAGAACAAAAATATCAACGTACCACAAGAAAAACACCGGTTACGACAGCCAAATTTCCGGAAACAAATCTCACTTACCTCGGTAATGTGATTAACAGTAAAGCCAAAGCATTTTATCGTCAGTTTGGTGTGCAAGAGATGTCACCCGGCTTCGAAGTTAAAGCGGAAGCGAACGTTCCATTGATGTATTGCAAGTATTGTATCAAGTATGCGATGGGCTGGTGTCCAAAAGAGGGATATAGAGGTACATTCAAAGAACCTCTTTTTTTGCAACACAACGATGAAAAATTCCGATTGGAGTTTGATTGTAAAAAATGTGAAATGCAGGTGATATCCGTGTAAAATTATCAAATCAGTAACGTTTACTACTCTCTCTATTTTTAATCAAAATACAGTTCGCCAAAAAATTCAGGACGATGAAAATCCGGTTTTTCAGTCTTTATGGGCGCCCAAGTTACATAGTGCATCGAATCGGTATCGTCGGCACACTTGTAAAAGTTTGCAAGAATTTTTTCCGGCAAACGATTTCCATCCAGCCCCATCAGTTTAAAGGGAATTTTGACTGTAAGCTCCCACTCAAACATACCTTCCATCTCCTTAAAAGCCTTGGTACCAATAGATGGGAAACGTTCGATGGTTTTTATCTCTTCCACCGAAATTCTTTTCACGTCTTTGCTCCTACCCTTTCGGCGCGCAGCATCACACGTACCGATACTATTAAACTCAAAGTTCATATAGGTATCAGCTTGTTCGAGCATACAAAAGAACTCCACGCAACTATCTTCATATACCGGTGAATAATCTTCCGTATATACGGCTTTTAACATTGTTCCCTTCACCGAATATTTTACAAAAAATGCATCTTTTGAACGACCAACAAAAAAATAGGTGATAGGACGATAAGGGTAAAGCTCTGACCAATTTACACATTCGACCACATCCAATCTCCCCGATTCTTCTAACAATTCGCTTGCAGACTGGATACTGGCTACATTTAATTTTTCTACGTAAGGTACTGTAAGCTTTTTCATAAATTTGAAATTTAAGTTTCGAGTGCAATATTAGCAATTAATTTTCCATTTATCAAAAAGTATGTGTACAAATTAATAAAAAAAGCATTTTGCCTTATCACATAGATATTTAACATTAAAAAAACAGTGGATATTTGTATATTAGAATTGTTTCATTATCTTTGACAACTTTTCGCCACTAAACTGTTAACTTATTATATGTTATCTAAATCCTGTCTCCATTTTTTCGTTATCGCGGGAATTCTATTTCCCTCGTTTTTTTTATGGGGTCAATCTGCGCCGTTGATTACGGAAATTCAGATTACAAAAGATGACAGCACGTATCGTCATTTGTTTCTGTACGGACAAGATAAAAACAAAACGTTAGAGACCAAATATGTCTATAAAAACGATGAATGGCGCCGACGTGAGCAGACCGAATGGACTTACAACAACAATCACTGCGCTTACCAATATATACGAAAATGGATTAATTCGCAATGGGTTTTGGTAAATCAAATCAATTATACCTATTTAAACGATAGGCTAAGCTCTGAAACCCTTCTCGATTTTGAAAATGACATCTATTTTCCCGTAAAAAAACATTCGCGGTCTTATATAAATCAGAAAATATCCGAAGAGACCGATTCAAGCTGGGTTAATTCCACGTGGATTATCTCGTCGAAAACTAAATATATTTACAACTCCGATTCGCAAAACACAGATACCATTTATTTCACAAAATTCATTCAAGGAAATACAGATTTACAATCAAGAATAAGTTTTGTGTATAATTCATCTGCACAGATATATCAGCAAACATACTCCGAAAAGCAAAATGAAGATTGGCAAGACGTGCTCCAAACTTCAACGTATTACGATCCCGTATCAAACAACAAGGTTTACCAAATCACGAAGGAATGGGATTCGATGAATCACCAATTAGAAAACACAGAATGTATTTCATATACCTACGATGAAACCGGAAATCTAAAATCGGGAACGTACAGGGAGTGGAAATCACAATTCTGGAAAAATACTCTACGCTACGAATATTACTATAACACAGATAATGTTTTGACGAAAAAAATTGTCTATCAGCCTATTTATGAAGATTTTCGTCCGGTATCCTCTATCAATTACTCTGACTTTAAATACGGCAAAGCATCACTCGTCGAAGCTAAATATGAATTTTGGGGAGGAACAACAGGTGACCTGACAAACACATTTATTCCGTTTCTGTTTAACGATGAAAGCCAAATTCAATACGGAAAGCGCATAAAAATAAACTATATTCCGGTGGACGAAACAGGTATCACTACATTAAGCGACTACACAGGAAAAGGGGAAATACAAATATACCCCAATCCATCGGACGGAATTTTTTATTTTGATGTTCAGAAATACAACGTAAATGGTTGGATAGTAAGCGACATCTCCGGAAAAACGATATTATCAAAATCAAATACAAACAACTCCGGAGTTATTGATTTAGGCGACTATAAATCAGGCATATACCTATTACAAGTCAAAACAGAAAACGGGATATTGACACAAAAACTAATAAAAAGATAAAAACATATAGACACGAAAAAGTATGACATTAAAAAAAACTCTAATCATTTGTATGACAGCATTTACACTTGCCGGTAGCACATACGCCGGCAATCCTTTTTTTGAAAACTACACAACACCTTATCAAACCATTCCTTTCGATAAAATCAAGACCGAGCATTATTTGCCTGCTTTTGAAGAAGGGATGAAGCAACAGACAAAGGAAATCAACGACATTATCAACAATCCGCAAGCACCTACTTTTAGCAACACCATAGTAGCATTAGACAACTCGGGCGAACTGCTCGAAAAAGTCAGCGCTGCATTCTATAATTTGATGAGTGCCGAAACAAACGATGATTTGCAAAAAATTGCACAAGAATTATCACCCAAGCTCACTGAACACAGCAATTCTATCCGACTCAACGAGAAACTTTTTGAAAGGATAAAAGCAGTTTATACTCAAAAAGAGAAACTGAAGCTTACACCGGAACAGACCACACTCTTGCAAAACACATACGACGGTTTTGCCAACAACGGCGCCAATCTCTCGTCCGAAAACAAAGAAAAATATCGGGAGCTGTCAAAAAAACTAAGTATGGCTACACTTACATTCAGCCAAAATGTATTGAAAGAAACAAACAAATATCAATTGGTCATTACCGACAAAAAAACTCTTGCCGGACTACCGGAAGATGTACTTGATATGCTGTCTTCCAATGCTAAAAAAGCCGGAAAAGAAGGGTGGCTTATAGACTTAAAAACAACGAGTCTTCTCCCGGTTATGAAATATGCCGACAACAGAGACCTCCGCCGTGAATTATATATGGCAAATGCTTCAAAATGTATGGTAGGAGGCGAATATGACAACCTCAAAAACATCCGCCAAATAGCTAATCTTCGTTTGGAAATAGCTAACTTGCTCGGATATAAATCGTATGCCGACCAGATACTCGTTCGCCGAATGGCAGAAAACAAAGAAAATGTATATAAGTTACTAAACCAATTACTCAATGCCTATAAACCGGCAACCGAAAAAGAAATACAAGAAATACAAGCTTATGCCGACAAAAGCGGAGCTTATTTTAAGATACAGCCTTCAGATGGGCGTATTACAGCGAAAAACTGAAAGACGAGAAATTCAACTTGAATGACGAAATACTCAAACCGTATTTTGAGCTTGAGAGTGTCAAGAAAGCGGTTTTTGATTTGGCAAACAAACTCTACGGACTTAAATTCACAGAGAACCCAAAAATTCCGGTATATCATCCCGAAGTAAAAGCGTATGATGTTACCGATGCAAAAGGAAACTTTGTTGCCGTATTACGCCGACTACCATCCGCGTGAAGGGAAACGTGCCGGCGCCTGGATGAACGAGATGAAAGGACAATGGATGGAAGGAAAAAAAGACAGCCGTCCGCACATTGTGAATGTAATGAATTTCACACGCCCTACTACAACTAAACCGGCGCTACTCACTTTTGATGAAGTCACCACCCTGCTTCACGAATTCGGACATGCATTGCACGGTATGTTGACAAAATGTACGTACAAATCACTTTCCGGAACCAGCGTATATCGTGACTTTGTAGAACTACCTTCGCAAGTTATGGAAAATTGGGCGGTAGAAAAAGAGTTTTTGGACGGTTTTGCCAAACATTATCAAACCGGAGAAAAAATCCCGGCAGAGCTTATTGAACGAATTAAAGCCTCCGAAAATTATAACACAGGCTACCTGACCTTGCGCCAGCTCAGTTTTGGGTTATTGGATATGACATGGCACACCATTGAGAAACCTTATGAAGGAGATGTTATAGCATTGGAAAAAGAAGCGATGACGACTACACAAATTTTACCGGTGATTGACAATGTTGCTATGAGTCCTACCTTCAGTCATATTTTTTCCGGCGGATACGCTGCCGGATATTATAGTTACAAATGGGCTGAGGTACTGGATGCAGACGCTTTCTCCGTATTTAAGAAAAATGGTATTTTTGATAAAAAAACCGCCGATTCATTCCGCAAAAATATTCTTGAACGTGGTGGAACTGAACACCCGATGGTACTTTACAAACGTTTTCGTGGACAAGAGCCCACTGTTGACGCATTATTGATTAGAAGCGGAATAAAGAGCAAATAAGCATCTGATAAATTATTACAAATCAGATTCATCTGAATAAAAATGACGTTACTGAAAAGTTAAAATCAGATAACGTCATTTTTTATACAAACATTTGAGACAAATATTCATTGATATACCTTTATTCATTAGGAAAAGTCATAAATATACACTATTTTTGACCAAGTTTTTACAAATACGAATCTCTGTGAATCTCAAAACACGTTTACTCATTATGAAAAAAACGATCACTATGCTTGCATTGGCGATGATTTTAGCTGGTTGCGGTTTCGCGAAAAAAGAATATAAAACCTATGACGAATATCCGGTTTATTCCGGCGATGACCTCGAACTGGTTTATTCTCCTTCCGCGTCAAAATTCAGAGTATGGGCGCCTACGGCAAATGAAGTAAAACTACTTCTTTACGACAACGGTGTAGATGGTTCCGCCTACGAAATGAAAGATATGAAACGCTCCGAAGATGGCACCTGGGTTGCAAAAGTACTCGGTGATTTAAAAGGAAAATTTTACACCTTTCAGGTAAAAATAGAAGACAAATGGCTGGATGAAACACCCGGAATATGGGTAAAAGCAGTGGGTGTGAACGGTAACCGCGCCGCTATCATCGATATGAACGAAACAAATCCGGAAGGATGGAATGCCGACAAACGCCCACCATTAGCTAATCCAACGGATGTCAGTTTATATGAAATCCACATCAGAGATTTTTCCGTATCCCCCACTTCAGGTATGAAAAACAAAGGCAAATTCCTAGCATTCACCGAAACCGGAACAAAAAACACCGCCGGCGAAGCAACAGGTATTGACCACTTGAAGCAATTGGGTATAACTCACGTACACCTTCTTCCCTCGTTTGATTACGCATCGGTAGACGAGACCAAACTCAGCGAAAACAAATACAACTGGGGCTACGACCCTAAAAACTACAATGTTCCGGAAGGGAGCTATTCTACCGATCCGTACAATCCGGTAACACGAATCAAAGAGTTCAAAGAGATGGTACAGGCATTCCACAAAGCCGGTATTCGCGTAGTAATGGACGTGGTATATAACCATACCTCCGAAGGTGAAAAGTCGCATCTTAATTTGTTGGCGCCGGGATATTTCTATCGATTTAATGAAGACGGAAGTTGGTCAAACGCTTCAGGTTGCGGTAACGAGACAGCTTCGGAACGCCCTATGATGCGTAAATTTATGATTGAGTCCGTGGTCTATTGGGCTAAAGAATACCATATTGACGGATTTCGTTTTGATTTGATGGGTATTCACGATATAGAAACAATGAATGAAATCCGAGCTGCTTTGAATAAGGTGGATAAATCTATTCTGATATATGGTGAAGGTTGGACTGCCGGAAATTCACCATTGGCAGAAGAAAAACGCGCTTTGAAAAAAAATGTGAGCCGGCTGAAAGGCATCGCCGTATTTAGTGATGATATCCGCGATGCACTCAAAGGTAATTGGATGAAAGCTGAAATACCGGGCTTTGTTTCCGGCACCGACAGTCTGGAGAATGCCGTAAAATTCGGCATTGTCGGTTGTACTGATTTTCCGGGAATTGATTTTTCAAAATTAATTCACTCACAAGCCCCTTACGCTACCAATCCTACTCAAGTAATTAATTATGTGTCTTGTCACGACGACATGTGTTTAGTGGACAAATTACGCGAGAACAAACCGCTGGGAGCCACCGAAGAAGAAATCAAACGTTTCGACAAATTGGCACAAACGGCTG
Source organism: Paludibacteraceae bacterium (assembly GCA_049840795.1). Taxonomy (GTDB): domain Bacteria; phylum Bacteroidota; class Bacteroidia; order Bacteroidales; family Paludibacteraceae; genus UPXZ01. Next base: position 3,956 of record JASGJK010000045.1, on the reverse strand, counting down.
TATTCACCGCGCAAGGTATTCCTTTTATTTATGCCGGCGAAGAAGTATACCGCGATAAAAAAGGAATACACAACACCTATCAATCGCCTGACAGCATCAATCAAATCAACTGGGACAATAAAACCACCTATAAAGATATATTCAACTATTATCAGGGATTAATAGCACTGCGTAAAGCACATCCCGCTTTCCGTATGACTACGCTTAAAGAGATGAAACAAAATATGAAATTCTTTGATTTTGGAGTAAAAAATGTGGTTGCATACCTGATAACGGATACCGATGATACTTGGAAGAACATATTGGTTATTTTAAACGGAAATCGTCGTTCCATACATATTTCCGTACCACAAGGAACTTGGAATGTAGTATGTCACGATGGTTTTATTAATCCTAAAGGGATTTTGATAACCGTTAAAAATCAAAGTTTCATCGTTGCACCATCTTCGGCAAGCATCATGTATTTAAGCGAAAACGAATAATAGATATAGCATTCTATCTTTAAAAACTTTTCAAAGAAAAGCAAAAAGAACGCAAAGCATTGACCATCAATGTACTTTGCGTTCTTTGTTTAGTTATAAAATCAGGCTTAGGTGTTATTTACTCAGTATATTGCCGGCAATACCTACTTCACAACCTGCGTAGGAAAATATTCACATACAATAAATTAGATTTTTATAACTTGGGTTAATTCTATCCGTTAATTTTCACTAAACAGCAAAAGTCTTTCGTTTCAATTTAGAAATGTAAACTTTAATGTATTTAACCTCGAAAAATACCTATTAATTGGGATTGTGTTGCAAGTTATTTTTAGATAATTTTGCAAAATAGTTTTACCTCCTTAAAAAACTTAATCAAAAGCCGGTAAAATGCAAAAGAAAAAAAATCGGTGAAAGATAATTTAATTATTCCATCGGTAGAAGAAAGCAATATTTTAGTTTTTTTATCTGCAAGATGCTAATTATATAGATATTATAACCAAATAAGCCGTTGTTTTTTGAAATATGCATATATCAACTATAATTTTAGCAGAAAATTTAACGCGCACCATACAGCTTCGGGTTGTAATAAATAAACAAAACGAATTTAGTAAAAATTAAGTGTTAGAAGGTTGACACAAATTAGCGATACGCTGTTTTTTCTTTAACAATGAGATTATTTCTTTTTTTATTAACTATATTTCCAAGTCTGCTTTATTCGCAAAGTTCCATTTCCGGAAAGGTGCTGAATCAAAAAACGTCCACGCCAGTAGAATATGCCATCATAGCCATTCCTGATCAAGAGCTATGGGCAATAACGGATAAAGACGGAGAATTCATAATCAAATCGGTTCATGAAGGAAAGATCAACCTTTCCGTAACTTGTTTAGGTTTTGAAAAGAAAATTTTTGCATACAACACCCTTTCCGACATTCCGAAAGAGGTCATTTTGCACATCTCCGAAGAATCGTTATCGTTGAAAGAAGTAGTTGTCACCGCTCAGAAAAAAAAAGGAGAAATAGCTACCTCTTACACCATAGACAGAAACTCAATAAACCACATGCAAGCTACAAGTATCTCCGATGTACTTTCGTTGCTACCCGGAGGACAAACGAACAGAGCTACCAATTTAATTTCAGAACAAAGAATAGCATTGCGAAGTATCAGCAGCACCGAACTTGATCATCCCACATTTGGTACCGCCATTGAAGTTGATGGAGTACGTTTATCAAACAATGCACGGTTCGATGGAGTTTCAGGTATCGGGATCAGGAATATAGGCACACACAACATCGAATCCATAGAAATGACAACGGGATTACCTTCCGTTGAACATGGCGACCTCAATTCGGGGCTAATCAATATCAACACAAAAAAAGGAAAGACTCCGCTCGAAGTTGAATTTATCAAAAAACCACTTATAAATTCATATTCTATCAGCAAAGGATTTAATATCGGTAAAGACGGAGGAGTCATAAATGCCGCCGTAGAACATACGCGCTCTTTTTTCTGACCGCACTTCGCCATACACCACGTATATCCGTAACAATCTGAATCTTACATACAAAAAAACATTTGGTAAAAAGGAAAAACCTATCGATTTTACTTATTCATTTTCAGGCAATGCAGGAGGTTATAATTCGGAGGCTGATCCGGATGCGTTCAAAAACACATACACAAAGGTAAGTGACAATGTCCTCAGAAACAGTGTAAGATTAAACTGGCTGGTAAACTCTATCTGGATTACCAATGTAGAGTTTTCCGCTTCAATGAATTATTCAGACAAAAAGCAGACTATTAAAACAAATAAATCGGCATCTTCTACACAATCTGCCATTCATACTACGGAAGAAGGATATTTCATAGCGACAGAATATGATAAAAATCCAAATGCCAATATCTTGCTTCTACCTACAGGATACTGGTATGAAACAAGTTATGATGACGACAAACCAGTTTATTACACTGCTGAAATAAAAGGTAAATGGAGCCGGGATTTTGGCATATTAAGAAGTAATTTTCTATTAGGCAGCCAGTTTAACAGTTCCGGCAATTATGGCAAAGGCGTTTCTTACGAAGATATGCGTTACGCCCCCACCTACCGTGAGTTTCGTTACGACGAGCAACCTTTTATAAATAATATTTCTTTATACGCCGAAGAGAAGCTCACATTTCCTCTGTTCAAAAGAGAATTGCAGTTACAAGGAGGCGTAAGGTACGACGTCATATCAATAAACGGTTCGGAATATGGCACTGTTTCAAGCTTATCACCCCGTAGCAATATGAAATACACTTTCATTGATAAGGGAAACGGTTTTGTGAAAAACGTCAGTATTCATGCAGGTTTGGGAGATGCAGTAAAACTACCGTCTTCGTACATTTTATACCCTAGACCCTCGTATACAGATAAAATATCTTTCGCATCTACTACTTCCGGCGACGGTACAGCTTTTTATGCTTATTATACATTGCCTGCTAAGCCGATATATAACGCAGATCTAAAATGGCAACGAAACAGAAAAGCTGAAATAGGGATTGACTTAAATCTGGGAGGAACAAAAATTTCTCTGACCGCATTCAGAGACAAGATATATAATCCATATAAAAGCGCGGCATCGTACGTCCCTTTTTCTTATAAATTAACCAGTCAATCAGCCCTTAATGATTGTTTGATACCCGAGCAAAACAGAGTTTTTTCTATTGATCAATCTTCAGGAATTGTTACAGTTTCAGATAAAACAGGTCAATTGGCAAGTCAGCAACTTACGTCCAAGACACAGAACACATTTTAAAGGGAATAGTTATTTTACCAACGGATGTTCCATTGTAAAAAAAGGAATTGAATGGATTGTAGATTTCGGGCAAATTACCACTTTGAAAACATCCGTCAGAGTAGATGGAAATTATTTCTATTACAAAGGGGTAGATCAGACTTTAGTGCAAAATATGGTGAACTCGACAATAACGATGACTGACGGTAATCCTTACAAATACATCGGGTATTATGTTGGAGGTGAGACAAGTTCAAACGGAAACGCCACAAAAAAATTCACTTCAAATATCACTTTCAACACCCACATACCTGCTGTGCGTATGATTATTTCACTACGCATCGAAGGATGTTTTTATGATTATTCACAAAATCTGAGTGAATACGCCAACGGTAGCAGAAGCTTTGTGCTCGACAGCAAAAACGAAGAATTTCCCCTCGATAAGCCGAACCGATATCTATGCCGGAAACCAGTTTGTAGGGATGTATCCTTTGTATTACGTTAGCTTTTAGATGATATGAATACGCTTGTGCCGTTTGCAGAGAAATTTTTATGGGCAAAAGATAATGACAAAGCATTATATAATGATTTATCAAAAATGGTGATTAAAACCAATTACGATTATATTTTCAATGCCAATAAATATTCAGATTATTTCTCGCAAATATTAGTCTGACCAAAGAAATAGGGAAGAGTATTTCGGTAT
>JASGJK010000044.1:0-183124 GCA_049840795.1 Paludibacteraceae bacterium | reverse complement strand
TGAATGCCACTACCATAGCAAAGCGCGTACAACAGGCAGGTTATTATTGCGAAGAGCTGAAAGGTTAAGCCCTTTGAATCAATAGAATCATTCGTGGTATTGCTGATTTTGTGATGGCTGTATGTTGCTGCTTTTTATTTCAGTCTTTGCAACAGCCGAAATATATATAGCCATCAGCGGCCTGTTCTTGTGTTGCATACCTAAAACTCCCCGCTGGCGCCGCCACCACCGCCGCTGCCGCCGCCAAACTGTATTCCGCCATCATGGGAGGATGTTTGCTGCCCGCCAAAGCCCTGTGCAATCACCAGGCTTTCAATATGCAGTTTGTCCATAAAAAAGGGCTCTTCCTGTTCTTTAAAAGTAAATCCGTGTTTGGGCGTTTTGAGATAGCGTATAACTGCCCATGCAAGTAATATGAATAGCACTCCCCCGATAACGCAGGCGGTTTCTGCAGGCAATACATGGTAATAGTAACGCACTGTAAAAACAATGGCGGCTACCAGCAATAAGCCCACTCTTAATAATACCGCGTCTTTTTTCTGCAGACCACGGATAATATAAGCAAGCGGTATTACTGTTGTAAATATCCAAAATAGCCAGCCTAACGGAATATCATGTCCCGGCTGCAATTCCATTCCAAACATGGAAAGGCTGGCTTCCCTTACTACGAAATAATTTCCCGACAGGTAAAAGCAAACCAGGGCTGTAACCAGCACAAATTGCAAACCCGGGTGATAAGGTTTCCATTTAGCTGTTTTCAGCAATGACTGTGCAAACAGGTACAGCAATGCAGCTGCCGCCATCAGCACAAAAGGAGCCAGGGCCCTGCCTGCTGCTCCCATTTTTATGATACTGAAAAATACAATGGCAAGTAAGGCAAGCGCTGCAGCCACAGCCATCAGCGCATCTGTAAAACGCAGGAACAACAGGACGGTAAGCAAAAAAATAATGATAGCATTTCCCAGGGCAGGTATGTTAACAAGCAGGTTGAAACCAGTTACCAGGCAGATGGCGGCCGTCCATAACAATGCATCGTCTACCCCGGAACGATAGTGCCCGTTTTTTACCATCAGTTCAAGCGCGCCATAGGCAAGTAGCCCAAAAAAGAGCACCAGGCCGCCAACGGCGCTTTCAATGGCAGAAAGGAATAAAAGCGAAAGAAGCCCCAGCCCAAATAAAACAATCACCACGGTGAGTATGAACAGACCAGTGCGCACAAAGATATTGGGCGAATAAAAACCTGCCGGGTAAGCAATATATATTTGATCTCTTTCCTGCTGTTCAATACAACCCTGCTCAGCGGCGTTGTCTGCTTCACGGCGTACGTCCAGGTTGTTCAGCCATGTTGTATTGTAAGCAATCATACTGCTTTTATTTTTTTGTTTTGACGGATCAGAAAGAAGATAAGACCAATTCCCGTACCGATGAAATACATGAAAGTGAGATAAATACCGCCCATATCCGCATTCAGCGTATAGAACAGCAGGCGTATAAATACATAACTCAGGCCAATATAACCATACAGCGTCAGCACCAGTAATGTGTAAAACGATTTTTGATTAAAGGGCCTGCCGGTAGAAATAGAAGGCTGCTGCTGCTGTGAACAGGAACCATAGTAAATAGCTTGTTTCAAATGTAAACATGCCGGCCAGCAGGCTGATGAATAAAATATGCATTCCGAAATTGGTATACGTGAAAGCAAAATGCGGTTTAAATGCTTTTTTCCTGGTAAGAGCGCCAACTGCCACCAGTCCCACACCCAGTATTGTACCTGCAAGGATGATATGGCTGCTGCTGAAATCATTGTCTGCCAGTATGCGTGCAGGCGTCACCGTTATACCTGCCCAGGCGCACAGATTGGTAATGGCCAGGCTGAGCACACCCAGGTGATCAAAATAATAAGCCGCGCAAAACAACAGTACCATAGGTATAAAGGTTACCAGGCCAAAACGGTTACCGAATACATGGTACTGGTACTGCAGGTAACCGATAAAAGTAACCAACGCCAGGCAGGCCAGGAGCAGCACATAATCAAAAAATGCATTGGGTGATGCCACTTTAGCAGGTGAAAAAGGAAGTTTGGTGGTGAAACAATAGGCAAAACCGCCGGCGCTTATTAGCCCTATAAAGATGAGAATAGCGGTATGGCCAATGGTGTCAATGTTTTTGTATACCAGTACACCCAGCCCGCCGCTTAGCAGGAGTACTCCAAGGTAAAGAATGGTTTTCAGTTCCCAATGCAGGGAAAAAAGACGCTGCGCTTCCCGGGCTTTTATTTTCTCAAGTGAATCGGCACTGATAAGTCCGCTGGCGTGTAGCTGTTCAAATCTGGAAATATCCATAGAAACAAGATTGATTAATAAAAATATTATAAATACCGCGGTAGTGCAAACCCGACTGGCGGAACACGATAAAATTTCGCGAAAAGACAGCTGACTAAAATAAGGACTAGTGTATTAGTTTGAAATTTCAGATAATTTATTTTACAGTTAACGAATTTGCTATTTCGTCTGCAATCTTTTCCCAGCCATTTCTTAGCGTTTCTTTGCAATTGAAAGTGAATGTTAGAATCTTTGCATCAACAATTGTAAAAAAATAGTAATTAAATACTTTAGAATCAATAGCCTGTATCATAAACTTAAAAAAGCCAACCTTTTTTCCATTAATATCAGTAACTCCTTCTTTTAGGATTTGTATATCAGTTCTTGTCTTTTTTAAATTGGCAATTCTTATGTCTTTATACTCGGCAATTTTTTTTTCTTCCCAATTTTGATTTGTGTATTGTGCAAGTAAATTGACTTCAATATTTACATCACTCAAAGCCAAAACAGGCCGCTGTGCATTCCCATATTTAATCTTCCACATTTCCGCTGTCATTTCTGATAACTCTTTGGGACAAAAAATCGTAACCTTACCGTCGAGCAAATTGACTTTTTGGTCAAGTTTAATTTGCCCAAAACTGAAGATTGGGAAAAAAAAGAATAGAATAAGTTTCATGGTTGTCGTGCTTTTGAAATTTGAGATTATTCTTCTAAAGTAGGTATTGCGTAGCAATAAAAAACTACTTATTCAGCGGCGTTTTCTTTTGGAATGAGCCTTTTTTGTCTGTTTCTTCCCGGCATTTGCTTCACAATAACTTTTTAATACTCATGATTCTTTTGATTAAACCGATGACCAAAAAAGGATATTTAACTGACGAAAAACTAACAATCGTTAACTTGCTGAAGCAAATAATGTATTTTTGGTGCTTACCTCATTATATGAATGACAGTTTACCGGAAAAAATAAGGATAGTAACCGCCGCCAGTCTTTTTGACGGGCACGATGCGGCTATAAACATTATGCGGCGCATATTGCAAAGCAAAGGCGCAGAAATCATACACCTTGGGCATAACCGCAGTGTACATGAAATTGTGGAATGCGCCGTTGAAGAAGATGTACAAGGTATCGCCATTACCAGTTACCAGGGTGGCCACGTAGAATTCTTCAGGTACATGAAAGACCTGCTGGATCAAAATGGCTGCGGTCATATAAAAATATTCGGTGGTGGCGGTGGCACCATACTGCCGCAGGAAATTAATGAACTTCATCGTTATGGTATTACCCGGATTTATAGCCCGGATGATGGCCGGAGAATGGGCCTGGAAGGAATGATTGAGGAGGTAATAAGATTGTGTAGCCCCCTTCCGGCATTACCCGGAGGAAAGGAGCAAATACCATCCCCCGGTAAAACGAAAGAGGCCAATGGACAATTAAACAAATCAGATCAATTGCTGCGCGCTGATTTTTGGCGGGCGCCTGAAAGATGGGAGGGTGCATTACCGCTTGGCGAGCGAAAAGATATCAGGAAGATTGCACGATCCATTACACTGGCCGAATATGGATGGGGGAAAAAAAAAGAAGCGGACGGCGGTTGCCCTGTCATCGGCATCACGGGTACCGGCGGCGCGGGTAAATCATCCGTTACAGATGAAATGGTGCGTCGCTTTCTGCAGACGTTTCCCGACAAAACCATTGCGGTGATTTCAGTTGATCCGTCGAGAAAAAAAACAGGCGGCGCATTGCTGGGCGATCGTATCCGCATGAATGCGATTTCCCATCCGCGGGCGTATATGCGCTCCATGGCCACCAGAGATGATAATACCGCGCTGAGCAGCGCCATGCAAGACGCCATTGATACCTGCCAGGCTGCGGCGTTTGATTGCATCATCCTGGAAAGCGCAGGCGTGGGGCAAAGTGATGCTTCCATACTTGATTACTGTGATATCAGCCTGTACATAATGACGCCGGAATACGGGGCCGCTTCGCAACTGGAAAAAATAAACATGCTGGATTACGCAGACATTATCTGTATCAATAAATCCGATAAAGCCGGCGCGCTGGATGCACTCAGCGATGTAAAAAAACAATACAAACGCAATCATGGCCTGTGGACGGCAAGAGATGAAGACCTGCCGGTAATAGCCAGTGCTGCCAATAAATTCAATGATGAAGGCATTAACCTGTTATTTAAATTATTACTGCAAAAAATTGAGTCTACAACAGGCATTAGCTGGGGCAGTTATACACCCCCGGTCACCGGCAGCGGTTCCAATATCATTATACCGTCAAAGCGTACGCGCTATTTATCAGAAATAGCTGATAATAACCGGCATTATGATCAGCTCGTAAAAGAACAGGCTTCCATTGCTTCCAAACTCTACCAGCTGCATGGCGCCCTGCAATTGCTGGGCGATGCTGCGGGTAACCAGGAAGCCAGGCGGGTGCTACAGGAACAGATTGGCTTTTATGAAAACCAGCTTACACCTCTAAGCCGCAAACTGCTGCAGAAATGGCCCGAAAAATTGAAAGCTTACCAGGAAGATTATTACCAGTATGCCGTGCGCGACCACACCATTCGCCAGCCAATGTTTACCTACAGCCTGAGCGGACTGCGTATACCCAAGGTGGTATTGCCCAAGTTTAAAGACTGGGGAGATACACTGGCGTGGCAGGCGCAGGAAAATGCACCGGGGCGGTTTCCCTTTACTGCCGGCGTGTTTCCGCTGAAGCGCGAGGGAGAAGACCCTACACGCATGTTTGCAGGAGAGGGCTGCCCTGAAAGAACCAACCGGCGTTTTCATTATGTATCGGTAGATCAGCCTGCCAAAAGATTGTCAACCGCATTTGACAGTGTAACCCTGTACGGTGAAGACCCGGCAGCCAGGCCGGATATCTATGGCAAGATTGGCAACAGCGGCGTAAGCATCGCCACTATTGACGATGCAAAAAAATTATACAGCGGTTTTGATCTCTGCGATTCCAAAACTTCTGTCAGCATGACCATCAACGGACCGGCACCTATACTCCTGGCTTTTTTCATGAATGCGGCCATTGACCAGCAATGCGAAAAATATATTGCGGCTAACAGCCTGGCAGATGCAGTTGATCAATATGTACATTCAAAATTCAAAATCCAAAATAAACCCGCGTATTATAACCCGGCATCCCCGGAAAGACTGCCCGAAGGCAATAACGGACTGGGACTGCAACTGCTGGGATTGAGCGGAGACGAAGTATTGCCACCCGATGTATATGCTTCCATTAAAGCCGCCACTCTTCAGCAGGTGCGGGGTACCGTACAGGCAGATATACTCAAAGAAGACCAGGCTCAGAACACCTGTATTTTTTCTACAGAATTTGCCTTAAAGCTGATGGGCGACGTGCAGGCCTATTTTATAGACAATAAAGTGCGGAATTTTTACAGCGTCAGCATCAGCGGTTATCATATAGCCGAAGCCGGCGCCAACCCCATCACGCAGCTGGCATTTACCCTGGCCAATGGGTTTACGTACGTGGAATACTACCTCAGCAGGGACATGCATATAGACGATTTTGCGCCCAACCTTTCTTTCTTTTTCAGCAACGGCATGGACCCGGAATACAGCGTCATCGGCAGGGTGGCAAGACGCATCTGGGCAAAAGCCATGAAGTATACCTACAAGGCCAACAAGCGCAGCCAGATGCTGAAATACCATATACAGACCAGCGGCCGCAGCCTGCATGCGCAGGAAATAGATTTCAATGACATCCGCACTACCCTGCAGGCCTTATATGCTATCTACGACAATTGCAATTCACTTCATACCAACGCTTACGATGAAGCCATTACAACACCTACCGAAGAAAGTGTACGCCGCGCCATGGCCATTCAACTGATCATTAACCGTGAACTGGGTACTGCTTATACCGAAAATTTTACACAGGGAAGTTTTGTACTGGAAGAACTGACTGACCTGGTAGAGGAAGCGGTACTAAAAGAATTTGATCGCCTTACCGAACGCGGTGGCGTACTGGGTGCTATGGAGAGAATGTACCAGCGCAATAAAATACAGGAAGAAAGCCTTCATTATGAAACGCTGAAGCATACCGGTGAATTGCCAATTGTGGGTGTTAACACTTTCCTGAATAAAAAAGGAAGCCCTACCGTGGTGCCTTCTGAAGTAATACGAAGCACCAAAGAAGAAAAAGACCAGCAGATTCACAACCTTCAGGCTTTTCATAAACGCAATGAACAAGTAGCCGCCGGCAAACTATTGGCATTGAAACAAAGCGCTATCAGCAACGGGAATCTTTTTGAGGCATTGATGGAAACGGTAAAATATTGTTCACTGGGACAAATTACCCATGCACTTTATGAAGTGGGCGGCCAGTACAGGCGAAATATGTAAACGGCCGGTCAATTGTTATTGAATTGTTTTATCCAGGGGGTTTACTGGCCGAACATTTACATTTGTATACCCCGGCTTTCCGGGAAATTCAATATGCCGAAATCAAGAAATCATTCACTATGCCCAAAAAACCATTGATACCGCTTGCATTTGCCAGCAGCTTCAAGAAAACCGATGCTCCCGTTACCATACTGGCAGGAGATGTTGGTGGTACAAAAACCAACCTGGCACTCTACCGGGCAGGCGCAGACGGAATTGTATTGCTCCGGGAAGGCCGTTACGCTTCACAGGAATATACCTCTCTGGCAGATATTATATTGCAGTTTACCGGCACAGAATGGCCGGGGCGGATTTGTATGGCTGTAGCCGGCCCGGTGAATGATGGCAGGGTGCAGCTTACTAATTTGTCGTGGCAACTGGATAGCACATCCATGAGCACGGCGCTGAAAACACCGGTGGTGTTTATCAATGACCTGGAGGCAAATGCCTATGGATTGGCCGGATTGCAAAGCAACGAACTGGCAACGATTCATGCCAGTGATAAAAAAATGCCCGGCAATATTGCCATTGTAGCGCCTGGCACCGGGCTGGGAGAAGCCGGTTTGTATTTCGATGGCAAACAATACCATCCTTTTGCTACTGAAGGTGGTCATAGTGATTTTTCTCCCCGCACAGAACAGGATATTGATCTTTTCAGGTTTCTGCAACAGCAACATGGGCATGTTAGCTGGGAAAGGGTAATATCGGGGCCTGGTATCCATACCCTATTTTCATTTCTTACTACAGTGGAGCGCAAACAGATTCCGGGCTGGCTGAATGAGCAACTGCAGGAGGGCGATCCCACACCTGTTATCAGCAACGCCGCCATTCATCAGAAAGAGCCGGTATGCCTGGAAGCGATGCATCTTTTTGTGCGTTACCTGGCAATGGAAACAGCCAGCCTTTGCCTTAAACTGAAAGCTACCGGCGGCTGCTACCTGAGCGGCGGCATCCCCCCAAAAATTCTTCCTTTGCTGCAAACGGGGGCATGGTACCGGCATTTCACCGATATGGGCCGTATGAAAAACCTGCTGGAGCAGATGCCCGTCTATGTGGTATTGAATGATAAAACAGCATTGCTGGGTGCAGCATATTACGGCGCTTATAATATGATGAGTTCATAGCTCCGGGTTCCCGGTTCACCCTGTGGAACTTTGTCACCAAAACCATTACTCGCAGGCATTTTTTGCCCTAACCGGCGCGGTGCCGGGCTTGTATTTTAGTGGTATATTTTTGGTACCTGAATGCTATATACATTATCTCACCATTTAATTCCAGCTTATGGCCAAATATTCAAAAGCCGCGCAGAAAAAAGTAGAATCTGCCATGAAACGCATGGAAAAGGGTACACTCAGAAGCGGCAAATCCGGCAGAAAGGTTACCAATCCCAAACAAGCAATAGCCATCGGCCTGTCGGAAGCAAGGGAAAAAGGGGTAAAAGTGCCGCCGCCTAAAAGGAAAGCGAAGGCAAAGACTAGGAAAGCAACCATGTGATCCATGCCTGGTTACATTCCTGTTTAATTTTACATACCAATTGTATGAAACCACAGCACAACAAACAGGCGGCAAAGTTCCCGGTAAAGGAAGGAGAAGAGCAGGGATCTATCCTGGCTGGCTCCCCCTCATCAGGGCATAACAGGTATCCTCAACCGTTATTAAAAGACAGGCAGAATAAAAACCAGACGGAATTTATAGAGGAACAGCCCAACCGGAAAAGCAAAAAATAAATTGATCATTCATATAAAACCTGGGTAATGCGCTCATTATGGACAGGTGCCATTAGCTTTGGCCTGGTAAACATTCCGGTAAAATTATTCAGTGCGGTAACAGAAAGTAGTCTTGACCTGGATATGCTCGATAAGAAAGACCATGCCAATATCCGGTTTAAAAGGATCAATGAAAATACCGGGAAGGAAGTGCCATGGAATAATATTGTACGTGCCTACAACCTGGATGGAAAATATGTTGTACTGGATGAGGATGATTTTTCGGAAGCCATGCCGGAAAAAACAAAAATCATCGGCATTGATTCCTTTATTGATCAATCCGGTGTAGATCCAATTTTATATGAAACCTCTTACTATCTGGAGCCAGAAAAGCAGGGTAAACGGGCCTATGCATTGCTGAATGCGGCACTCACAAAATCCAAAAAAGCCGGGCTGGGTTCATTTGTATTGCGGAATAAGGAACATATGTGCCTGATAAAGCCCAGTGGGCATTTGTTGGTTTTACACCGCCTGCGGTTCAACCAGGAAATCCGTACGGCAGCTGATCTGGATATTCCATATATGGCTCCCAAACATGGAGAGCTGAGGATGGCACTTTCTCTTATTGATCAGCTGTCCGTTCCATTTAATGGCAAAGCATATAAGGATACTTATTCTGCCAAACTAATGAAACTGATACGTGCCAAGGCAGCAGGTAAAAGGGCCGCAGTTCATAAAATGAAAATAGTACATTCCAAAACCCGGGATCTGATGGAACAACTGAAAGCAAGCCTGTCTAATAAAAAGAAAAAAGCTTCCTGATGCTGGCACAATACAAACGTAAAAGGGATTTTAAAACAACCCCTGAACCTTCCGGCAGCGAAAAAAAAGGCAGCCCTCAACACCGTTTTGTGGTGCAGCGCCACCAGGCATCCCATCTTCACTATGATTTCCGTTTGCAGCTGAATGGCGTATTAAAAAGCTGGGCTATCCCTAAAGGCCCCTCAGCTAATCCATCTGATAAAAGACTGGCAGTGCAGGTAGAAGACCACCCGGTATCTTATATCAATTTTTCCGGCACCATTCCAAAAGGCAATTATGGAGCAGGTACAGTTGCAATATGGGATAAAGGTTTTTATACTGCAACAGATGAAAAAGGCAATCCCCTTACTGACAAACAGGCGATGAGCCATCTTAAAAAAGGTGAACTGAAATTCATTCTGAAAGGGAAAAAGCTGAAAGGAAGTTTTGTGCTTATTCGGTTGAAAAATGATCCTAAAAACTGGTTATTCATAAAGCATAAAGATCGTCCGGTTGCAAAAAAGAAGTTAGCCCAGGACAAAGCAGGAACTATTGCCCCGGTAAAAAAAAACGCTCCGGCCCAACATACATTAAAGCATTTTTATAAACCGATGCTGGCCACACTTTTCGGGGAAGCATTCAACAGTAAGGACTGGGTTTTTGAAATAAAATGGGATGGCTATCGTGCCATTGCAGAAAGCAACAAAAAGGAACTGAAATTCTACTCGCGAAACGGTCATTCTTTCCTGGATAAATATCCGGCCATCGCCAAAGCATTGTCCAGGCTTCGGGATAAAGAGTTTGTGGTAGACGGGGAGGTAGTGGCCACGGATAAAAAAGGAAGGCCTTCTTTTCAATTGCTACAACAATACAATGAACACCCGGAATACCCGCTTACTTATTATATATTTGATTTGTTGTTCCTGGAAGGCAAAGATACCCGGCAGCTTCCCCTGTTAAAACGAAAAGCATTACTGAAAAAAATACTGCCCAAAGGTAAGAACTCAGTTATCCGCTTCTGTGAGCACGTACCAACAAACGGCATTCCTTTTTATAAAAAAATTGTAAAGTATAACCTGGAAGGAATGATAGCTAAAAAAGCAGATAGCGTATATGCCACAGGCAGACGAAGTAAAGACTGGCTTAAAATAAAATTTCACAACAGCCGAGAGGCAATCATTGCCGGGGTTACACAGCCTAAAGGGAGCCGCCAGCATATTGGTGCATTAATACTTTCCGAATATCAGGGTAAAAAGCTTGTCTATATCGGTCATGCAGGAACAGGGTTTACAGATAAAACACTTCGTGAGCTGGCGAAGCAAATGCAGCCTTATATACAAAAGCAATCCCCGTTTGCAACAGAAGTAAAGGTAAATGCGCCTGTTACCTGGTTAAAGCCAACCCTGGTATGCCAGGTAAAATATACGGAGCGAACCAATGATGGCATGTTGCGGCACCCTGTATATATGGGCCTGAGAAAAGATAAAACTGCTGAGGAAGTGCAGCGTGTCAACGAAACCCCGGAAAAAAATAACCTATGACTGCACATAACAAACAAATCAAAGCAGGCAACCGGGTGTTGCAGATCAGTAACACAGAAAAGGTCTACTGGCCAAAAGAAAAAATTACCAAGGGACAGCTTATTGATTATTACGATAGGATGTCAGTGTTTATATTGCCGTATTTAAAAAACCGCCCTTTATCACTTAAGCGCAATCCCAATGGCATTGCAGATAAAGGCTTTTACCAGAAAGAGGCGGGGGATGGCTTCCCTTCATGGATTAAGACAACGCCTGTCTTTTCTTCATCTACTGGCAAAACAATTCATTATACTGTTTGCAACGACAAGGCAACCTTATTGTATCTTGTCAACCTGGGTTGCATTGAAATGAATCCCTGGAATTCAACCATTAAAAATCCTGATAACCCTGATTATCTGATCATCGATATTGACCCTTCAGTAAAGAACAACTTTGAGCAGGTGATTGAAACGGCCCATGCCACCGGGGAAATACTTAATAGCGCAGGAGCCGCTTTTTGTTGTAAAACGTCAGGAGCTACCGGCATACATGTATTTGTACCGCTCCATGCCAGGTATGAATATGAGCAGGTGCGGCGCTTTGGAGAAATTATTGCTACCCGGGTAAATGAACAACTGCCGGGCTTTACCAGCCTGGAAAGAAACCTGTCTAAAAGAGGCGATAAAATTTATATTGATTACCTGCAAAACAGCAGGGGGCAAACAGTAGCGTCTGCTTACAGTGTACGGCCGGTAGCCGGTGCCCAGGTATCGGCGCCTTTGCAATGGAAGGAAATAAAAAAAGGATTGCATCCCTCTCAATTCACCATTTTCAATATGGAAAAAAGAGCCCGCCGGCTGGGTGATGTATTCAATGATGTGCTGGGCAAAGGCATCAATATGAAAACCTGTCTCAAAAAGCTCGGCTGATTATCTAAATAGTTTGGGGTATTCATTCCACAAACAAGCCGAAAAAATTACGCATTTTGAGCGAAAGAATATACTGGTAAACGATAAACGCTCTTTAATCAACGCAATAAAATGCTCATTTTCCCGGCATCATTTTGATGGTTGATTATTGCGTTAACCTGTTTCTTAATTTAAATGAAGCGATATGAAAAAAGAGCAACAGAAAAACCCGGACAACGCTGTCAAAAGTGATAGCCAACCCAAAAGCAAAAACCAGCAGGGGCATGCGCCGCTGGTAACAGATAGTGAGGACCACAGTAATGTTTCAGTAGACAGCGAAGGCAGGATTGGTAAGCCTCATGAATGGGATGATAAAAAGGATGATCAGCGTAAAAAAGAAAAGAAGATTGTGAGTGATAGCCGGCCAGGCAATGATAAAACAACCACCGGACCGGAAATAGATGCGCCCATTTATGACCCTGAAAAGACAGAAAAGAAAATTCCAACCATGTCAACGAAAGATCAGCAACAAAATAGAACCTGGTAATTGTAGAACCTGATAATTGCATGGGGCATACCTCCCGGAACACATTCAGATTTTAAAACCCGGTTTTATAGCCGGGTTTTTTGTTTTTACGTCTGCCGGTAATCATGCTGACAGGAAACGATTCTTTTAATGACTTTCCCGGTAATGTTGCAGTAACAAATCTCCGCCAAAATCATTGGTGAGATCACGAATGACCGTATGGATATGATTGGCATTATTTTGAGAATTGTCGTATTCTATAATCAGGGTTGGGCCCTGTATGCGATAATAATAAGGTTTGCCCAATACATGTTCTGTATAGCCCGCCCAGCTAAACCAAAGATTGTCCAGGCCGGCCGCCTGTATCTGCCGGAGCATCTTTTCTGCAAACAATTTGGTATACCGGTGTATGTATAGCCCCAGCAATTGAAGCAATAACTGCTGATGTGCGGGAGATAACTCACTGTAACGTATACCTGCCGGATGCGCTATCATAGCTGTTCTGCTGGCGCCGGTAATAATTTCCCCCGGAGCTGTGGTATCTATAATCGCTTTTTGTAATTCTCCGGCAGAAAGTGCATGCAGCAGGGCAAATCCTTTATCGGTTTCTTCTTTCAGCACTTCTTCCCCTTTTTGCGATCCTTGCAGCACGATGGCCGGGTTGGAGCCCAGGAAAGAAGGAGTGCCTGCCACCAGTTCTTTTTTATTAGCAGAAAAATGAAAAGCCACGTGGTGCCCTTCAAAACGCCAGCCCCAAATGGTATTGGCGGATGGAATGCCAAAAATGGTCAGAAAATATTTTCCGGGATCGCGGAAATGATCTTCGGGCTTGCGGTGTTCAAGCTCCTTGAGGATATTGTCCAGCTGCATAATGGCTTTTATTTTGCCAATGGTTTTTTCTTCCAGGCATACTTTCAACAGGCCCATGGCAGCCGATTGCTGGGCAGCAGTAAGCTCGTTCATGGAAATTCCTTTGCGGTCCTCCAGCGGTACATACATAAAACGAAACCGTTCTGCAGTATCAAAGGGGTATAGCGCCTTTGTTTTTTGTGCTGGATCCAGCATATTGATAAATGCGTTGGCGCTGTTTACCATATCCTGCGCCGTCAACAGCCGCGGTGTAAACCAACAGAGAAAAATGGCAAGTAAGATTTTTTTCATACAACAATATATAAATGGAGAAAGGAGGCTGGTTAAATATACAGAATCAAAAAGACACTGCTCGGTTAAATGAGATTTTGTGCGTAGAAAGAATCCATTTCCCTAGACCATTTTACTAAATTATCAATGGCTGGCAGACGGGTGTTTAGCCAGCACATTCATTACCAGGGAGGTAGAAAAATCTTTTTTCAGACATTCTTTTGTTCCTGGCAAACAGGCACCTTAGTTCAACACCCAGGTGGTGCAACGTTTGTTACGCCAGCCATGTCATCTGCAAAAAACCTGCTATGCTACGCTCTCTTATATGCCTGATGGGTGGCATTCTTTTGCTGGGATCCGGCTGCTCAAAAAACAATAATTCTCCTGAATCTGCTTTATACGGTACCTGGGTAAAAGGCGTCGCTGCCGGCGATACGTTATGGTTTATGAACAAGGGAGGCAGAAACATATTGCGTGCTAATATGTCTTTTAACCCGGGCCTTGCAAATTATACCGAGATGGAATATAGCTATGTAAATAATAAGTTACAGGTAGATATGTATGGAGGCGGATTGAAGGATCTGGATAGTTTTTCCTGGAAGGAACAAAACAAATCATTTGAACTGCTGGGTTACCAGTTGTACATGTTTATGTCATCTACCCTGACAAAATTCACTTTTACAAAACTGTAATTATTGCAGGGTTTACCGGGCGTTGTTGCTACCGTCACATTTGTCACATATAGCCTTTGGAGGATATTAATTTGTTTCTGTGTTGCCTGGATGGTTTTCTTCCTCTTCGTTTTCTTTTTTAAATTCCAGCTTGCCGAATTTATAGCTGAAGCTGATGCCGAAAGACCGGAAGGGGATTTGCCGGAGGCTGTTGAGCACAAATTGCTGACCGTATACTTCTGTTTCCTGCTTTACATAGTTGTTGAAAGGGTTGGTAGTAGTAAAACCTATACTGCCTTTTTTATTCCAGAGTAATTTTCTGAAAGCAAAATTATACGAAGTAAAAGAAGGGTATTTTCCCTGCACTTCGTTGCGCGGTGAATTAAAGTTGCCAAAAAACTCGGCTACCAGTGTCTTGCTGGCCTGGTAGCTGGCATTGAGGTTAACCCGGTAATTAAAGCTGCTGACATTATTATTTTCTACAAAGCGGTTAAGGATATATTTGTCAAACAGGGAGAGATTGCTGCGAAGGGTCAGCTTTTCGCCTACCGGTACAGAACCATACAGGCTGAAGCCAAATACATGCTGAGTGCCGATATTTTCAAAAGTATTGACAGATACATTGGTGTAAACGGAATCTCCTATCTTGAAGCTGGGGTAATAAGTAATATACGGTTGTATATCATCGTGAGAATTCCGGTAAAAGAGGCTGGCGTTGAGAGAACCTCCTTTTTCAAAATTCTTGCTATAGCCCAGCTCAGCATTATCGCCTTTTTCCGGTTTCAGCTCAGGGTTGCCATGGCTGATATTTTTAGGGTCAAGTGCGTTCACAAAAGGATTCAGTAAAAAATAATCCGGCCGTTGTATACGCCTGGTATAACTGAGTTTTAGGGTCTGGGTTTCTCCAAAATGATGTGCCAGGAGTATAGACGGAGTGATTGTGTTATAACCAGGTATGCTTACATTGGATGCTTTTGAGAAGTCTGCCTGTGTTTGGGTGCGTTCATACCGAAGTCCCGACTTTACCTCCAGCCATTTACCAATAGGGAATGTGAGGGAAGCATAAGCAGCGTAGACCTGCCGCCTGTAATGAAGGGCGTTAGATTGTGTGCTGTCATAATGATAGCCCGGGTTTCCGAGTTTATAAGAAAACACATCTGAAGCGCTTTGGATATCGCGCAACACTGTTTTGGCGCCTGTTTCCAGTTTTATATTAGTTGCTAGCGGCTGGGTATAGTCTATCTGTATTTCTGTACTGTGGTCACGGCCGGGGTTAATGCTGTGCAGGCCCGCAAATACGGTATCCCCGGCTGCATTAAACTGCTCCTGGGTATAATTCTGTTTTGAGTTGCCATAACTGCTGTTCATCCCCGCCGTTAATTCCTGTTCTTCCCTGGCAAAGGTTTTTTTATAGTTAAGGCTGTAGTCGTATGATTTGACACGGAAATGGTTGTCCGGCACAAAAATGCTGTTGACATTTGATATCACCGATCCCGGAGATGAAATGCTTTCTGTGATCAATTGCTGATAATTGGTGCCGGTACCTTCATTGCCAAAATAATCGTAACTAAAATTGCCGGAGAGGTTATTGCGTTTGTTGATATCCCATTCAACGCCTATTCCTGTAGCCATGCCTGCACGATGAAAGCGGCTGCTGCCATGCTGCAGCAGATCGGTATGCGTTTGCTGAATGGTATCATAGGAGCTCCTGTCCAGGCTTTTGATGGTGGTGGAGGGCACCTGGCCATTGCCGTTTACAAATGCATTTACGCCCCAATGTCCACGACGGGCATGCAGGTTAAGGGAGCCATTTTCGAGCCGGCTGCCGGCTGCCAGGTTGATATTGCCATTAATACCCCTGATACGGCTATCTTTTAAAACGATATTAATAATACCGCCTGTGCCTTCAGCGTCATATTTGGCGCCCGGGCTGGTAATCACTTCAATGGTCTTGATCTGACTGGCCGGTATGGATTGCAGCGCTTCGCTAAGTGAATTGCCAAATATGCTGGACGGCTTACCATTAATAAGAAAACGGATATTGGCATTTCCCTGCAGCTCCACATTGCCATCTGCGTCTACAGATACCTGTGGTATTTTCTTCAGCAGATCGGTAGCCACACCGCCCTGCGCAGTAACGTCTTTTTCCGCATTGTAAACCATTTTATCAATCTTGTTTTCAATCAGCGGTTTTTGTGCAGTTATTACCACTCCCTGCAGGGTTTGAGCCTTTTTTGCGAGCAGGATATTTTCCAGCCGTACTATCATGGAAGGAGTTTTGACAGTAGCTGTTAATGTATCGGGCAGGTACCCGATAAAATCTACTACAATACGATAGGTGCCCGTATCCAGCCCGCTTATAGAGAAAATACCCCTGCCATCTGTGGTGCTCCCATTCAGCGGCTTGCTGCCTGAGATGGTAAATACAGAAATGCTGGCATAGTCAATGGGCGTTTTGGATAATGCATCCAGCACTTTTCCGGAGATGGTTCCTTTGGGGGCCGCAGGTCTTGTTTGGGCTGCTGATGTATACCCCAGTAACAGGGATAATATAGCAATGTATGGGTGGAAAGATTTTTGCATCGGTTGCAAAATTGCATAAGAATTATGAAACTGCAACCAAAGATTATAGAACCGGTTCGGCCATAACTAATGATCGTTAGTATGGTGAGGGAAATTTTTGCAATATGACAATGGCTGTAGACAATAGCTACAATAAAAAAGGGACCAGGATAAACATCCAGTCCCGTGTTAAATCCAATATCCTATGAAAAACCAATAATGAAGTTCCAAACCCTGTGCCAGTAAATTTTAAACGGGGGAAGTGCCCAAAAGGCCATTTTTTTCCCGGTACAGGAATTTTTTTTTCCCGGAACGGGAAGATGAAATACAAGCTTATCTAAAGAGGGAGCCCTTGCTGCAGCCCGTTATTCAATCATATTACTGCAGGCATAATTTTTTTAATCTGTTTCATTACTTCTTCTGAAACCAATTTTAGGGCGGGGTGGATTAGGTGGGTTGAGTAATTGTTTCAGGTATTCAAAAATAGTGGCAATATCAGTGCTGTGACCAGCCATTTTTTTCTCCATCTTTTCCAGCTGTAGCAAAATGTCTTTATGGGTAAGCAGCAGCGTACGCATTTTTGTAAATACCCGAATAATACGAATATTAACCCGGATAGCAGTTTCGCTGTTAAGTACGCTCGATAACATCGCTACTCCCTGTTCGGTAAATGCGAGCGGATATTTCCTTGTTCCACCCCAACTTGAAGTCGCATTTTGCGACTTCAAGTTCTCAAACTCCCATTTGCTTAAGCGAAACATAAAATCCTCCGGAAATCGCTGCAGGTTTCTTTTCACCTGTTCGTTTAGCCTTTTCGTCTCTACCTGGTAAAGCGCCGCAAGATCTTTGTCCAACATTACTTTCTGATTCCTGATAAGATAAATTTTGCTCATCAATGATTCATCAGGCATCATTGATGGCTGCATTTTTTTTGACATAATGATAAGGTTTAAACAAGCCATTGAAAACGGCCTCCCATAAAATTACATTTTTTGCCATTATGCGATACACTGGAACAACGATGGCCCCGGGTGACTTCAAAAGAATAATGTGTTTCCGTAAAATATTACATGCAACTTTTATGAGGTGTTGTTGTTATCTACTGTATGCCGTTACAATTAAGCATTCTTGATCAGATGCCGGTGCGCAGGAAAAGCAATGCCGTTGAATCATTGCAGGAGTCTGTGGCGTTGGTGCAACTGGCAGAAAAATCAGGTTATACAAGATACTGGCTAAGCGAACATCATAATACATTGAGCCTTGCCGCTGCTGCGCCGGAAATCATGATTGCAAGGCTGGCAGCGGTTACATATACCATCCGCATTGGTTCCGGTGGAATTATGCTTCCTAATCATAGTACCCTGAAAGTGGCAGAGAACTTTCGCTTGCTGGAAGCGCTTTACCCTAACCGTATTGACCTGGGTATAGGCAGGGCCCCGGGCGGGGATCGGTTGACGGCACGCCTGCTCAATCCATCCAATGATTTTGATCCTCAAATGTATATACAGCAGATAGCAGATCTGCAATGCTTTTTATACGAGACACCGGGAGAAGGAAATGCCAACGGCAAGGTGAGGGCTATTCCAAGTATCGACACAGTGCCTCATCTCTGGATGCTGACCAGTAGTGGTGAAAGTGCCTACCTGGCAGCCCATACAGGTATGGCACTGGGTTTTGCGCAATTTATTAATCCTGTGGGAGGTGCCGAAGCCATTGCATTGTACAGGCAGCGTTTTAAACCTTCAGCACAATTGACCGCTCCTGTTGTCAATGCAGGGGTCTTTGTTTTCTGTTCGGAAGATGAGGAAAAGGTTGCGCGCACACAGGCGGTAATGGATTATCGCTTTCTCTGTTTTGAAAAGGGAAAAGTAGATGAGATACCCGATTATGAAACAGCCAGTCAATACAATTATTCTCCTGCAGAATGGCAAAGGGTATTGTTTAACCGGGAGCGTACCATCATTGGCACTCCTAACATAGTAAAAGAAAAAATTACCGCACTGGCCAAAGGGTTGAATGTACAAGAGATAATGGCCGCTACGTTTGCAGAAAGCCGTGAAGACCGTTTCAGAAGCTATGAGCTCCTGGCTGATATGTTTCTACATGCACCGTTAGGTAGCAGTCATTCTGTATCGGTAGCAGCCAGGGGATAATCCATGCTATGTTAGCCGGGTCTCAAAAAGTACTAAAAAAACATGCCCGAAAACCCCGACTGGCCATTCAGGCGGGCTTGCCCGACTAGGTCATTCAGGCGGGAATATACAGCCTGTTGAAGAGAGTACCCTATTCGGCTTTGTACTACTTGACTTCAGTAGCAGCTCCTTGCTGTGCGCTTCAGGTGCATTTGTTTTTCCTACCACAAAATATTGCATTGCACAAAAGGGCCAGCCCTTATTGCAAGAGCATGGCCCTGGGATTAGGGGTTCTCAAACTGTACGAAAAAAAATTGTTTACCGGAACCTGCCAAGTGATTTTCCGAACGGAGGCAGGTGGCCTTTATTAACATGTACCGGTACATATACCGGCTTTATAAATATCAGTAGTAACAGTTTTCCGAATTGCTGCATAGTGTGTTGGTTTTAATAACAGGATTATTTCAATCATGGTACCAGATTGTGGCACACTGAGAGACAGCTGTTTACCATCAATGAAGGAAGGCATCCTTCCCCTGGTGGGAAATATCATTACAGTTTTTGGAAAAACAGTAGAGGTCTATTGCGATGCTGTCCTACTGGTAAGTATACACGAAAAACCCCGCACCAGGCGGGGTTTGCTTATTTCAAGAAAGACTGTACTATGCTGCTTTTTTTGCAGGTGCAGCATTATGTTGCGCGCAGAGTTTGCGGGTCATCTGTGTAGTTTCCCCGCCGCACATGCTGCATTTGCCGGGCTTGTTGCCGGTTGCTTTTACACAGTGCTGGCAATAATAAGTTCCTAACTGTACCTTGGCGGTTTTATCGTCTGCACACTGGCCGCCTTCTTTTGTTATTTTAAAACAGGTGGGGCAGGCCCAGGCAGCAGGATTCTGCACCTGCTTATGTTTGGCGACGGCAGCAGAATCAACTGTTTTTGCCTGTGCAGCCGCAGCCAGTCCTGCAAAGACAACAGCAATCAATAGCAATATTTTTTTCATACTATATAATGTTTTTGCAAAGATAGTATGCTGGTGAAAGCAAATTGCGGCATTAACATTTGGCTGCAGGTTGCTTTACTTATATTTACAAAAACCATGGCCATGGCATTCTTTTCTGCAATGAGAAATACATCAAAAACTGCCAGCTGCCTGCTGCTTTCTTTTCTGTGTGCCTGTGCAGCCAACCCGTATAAAGACAGTAATAAAGTATACCGCCAACAGGCAAAAATATATGCAAAAGAGCTGCGCAGTTTCCCGGTAATGGACTCTGTACAAGCTCCCCCTTACGCGGTGGGCACTACTAATTTCAATATGCGCAAGCCCAATTTTGTGATTATACACCATACTGCCCAGAACAGTTGCGAGCAGACACTAAAAACATTTACTACTGCCCAAAGCAAGGTAAGCGCTCATTATGTGATTTGTAAAGATGGTACTATTCATCACCTGCTCAACGATTACCTGAGGGCCTGGCATGGAGGTGTGGCCAAATGGGGTAACAGCACTGATATCAACAGCAACAGCATTGGCATAGAAATAGACAATAACGGATTTGAAGCTTTTACGGATGCACAGATTGCCAGCCTGCTTCGCCTGCTGGGTATTTTAAAACAGCAATATAGCATCCCTGCTGCTAATTTCATCGGTCATGCTGATATAGCGCCAGGCAGGAAGGTAGAT
This sequence comes from Paludibacteraceae bacterium, assembly GCA_049840795.1. GTDB lineage: Bacteria > Bacteroidota > Bacteroidia > Bacteroidales > Paludibacteraceae > UPXZ01. The sequence goes on along the minus strand of JASGJK010000044.1, from coordinate 162,727 downwards.
CCCAACCGTAACTTTCCCTGGCAGCAACTGGCCGTTAATGGGTTCGGTTTATGGTACGATACCACGCATGTTGAAATACCTGTAAATTTTAATCCCATGCAGGCCTTGCGTATTATTGGCTATAATATCCAGGACAGTGCTGCTGCGGTGTATTCATTTAAATTACATTTTATACAGTCTGATTCTTCCAGGGCCATAACGGACGCTGATAAAAAAATTCTCTTTGATCTGTCAAAAAAGTATCAGTAACCTACCTGTTATATCTCCGCTGCATTTGCCGCTTATTAGTTAAATTCGTGTCTGCAACAACTTGTTGTGATCAGGTTTTATAAAGAGATGATTGACCGCAATGCCTGTTGCCAACCGATTGCCTGCCATATGCGACTTTGATGTATTTAAACCAACAGCATGACAGCAGAACACCAGCGCCTTGCAGTAAATGCAACCCGCGAGATTCCTCTTGTTCAGTGGGGGCCTTATCTCAGCGAACGCCAATGGGGTACCGTGCGCGAAGACTACAGCTCTAACGGTGATGCATGGCACTATTTTCCATTTGATCATTCACATAGCAGGGTTTACCGGTGGGGGGAAGACGGACTGGGCGGAATTTCCGATTATTTTCAAAACCTGTGTTTTGCAGTGAGCCTTTGGAACGGCAAGGATCCCGTTTTAAAAGAACGCTTATTTGGGCTGGGCAACAGCCAGGGTAATCATGGTGAAGATGTGAAGGAGCTCTATTACTATCTTGATAATATCCCCACCCATTCCTATATGGAGTTCCTGTACAAGTACCCGCAACAGGCATTCCCCTACGATAAGTTAAAAGAAGAAAACCACAAGCGCAGCCGCCAGGAACCTGAATATGAAATACTGGATACGGGCATCTTTGATAATAACCAGTATTTTGATGTGCTGATTACCTACGCAAAGCAGGGTGTACAGGATATATTCATCAGGATAAATATTACCAACCGGTATACAAAAGCAGCCGAGATAACGGTATTGCCTACACTATGGTTTTACAACCGCTGGAATTATGGCGGCGTGGATAAAAAACCCGTACTTACTGCTACAGGAAAAACATCTGTAAGGGCAGAACATGAAAGACTGGAAAATTACTTTTTCTATTTTCAACCGCCCACCGACCGTTTTTTTACAGAAAACGAAACCAATACGCAGAAAATCACCGGCACACCCAATGAAAGTGTTTTTGTAAAAGATGCCTTTCATGATGCCGTTATAAAAGGAGAAAATCTTACAGCACTGCGCAATAAAAAAACGGGGACCAAATTTGCTGCCGTCTATAAGATGAAAGTACAGGCAGGCGAAACCAAAACTATTTATTGCCGGCTCAGCAATAAAGACATTGACAATGCTTTTGTAAGCGGGTTTGAAAAAATATTTACCACGCGGAAGGAAGAAGCGAACGATTATTATGCAGCCATTTTACCCAAAGGCATGAGCGAAGATATGGCTGCCATACAAAGGCAGGCTTTGGCTGGCCTGCTCTGGAGCAAGCAATATTATCATTTTGATGTAGAACGCTGGTTGTCTACAGACGACGGTATTACGCCGGTGAGCGTGGGTAAAATGAATGGCCGCAACAGCGAATGGAAACACCTCAAAAACCAGGATATCATTTCCATGCCCGATAAATGGGAATATCCGTGGTATGCCGCCTGGGACCTGGCGTTCCAGTGTATTTCCATGGCAGTGGCAGACCCCACTTTTGCCAAACACCAGATGCTGCTCATGATGCGCGAATGGTATATGAAACCTGATGGGCAATTGCCTGCCTATGAGTGGAATTTCAGCGATGTGAACCCGCCGGTACAGGCCTGGGCAGCCATGCAGATATACAATATTGAAAAAAAACAGAAGGGTGTAGGCGATATTGTTTTCCTGAAAAAGATTTTCCAGAAACTGCTAATCAACTTTACCTGGTGGATTAACCGGAAAGACGTTAACGGCAACAATATATTTGAAGGCGGCTTCCTGGGGCTCGATAATATCGGGGTATTCAATCGCAGCTTTCATTTTTCAGGAGAAATGCAACTGGAACAGGCAGATGGCACCAGCTGGATGGGAACCTATGCACTGGATATGATGGATATTGCCCTGGAGATAGCTATGCACGATGAATCTTTTGAAGATACCGCCACCAAGTTCTTTGAACATTTTGTACTGGTGGCCGAAGCGCTTAACGAACACGGACTATGGAATAACGAAGACAAATTTTTCTACGATGTGCTTTGTATTACCGGTGCAGACCCTTTACCGTTACGCATTCAATCGATAGTGGGGCTTACCTCGCTGTATGCAGTATCTACCATCAGTAAAAAAGTATTGAATAAACTGACCGATTTCAAAAAACGTATTACCTGGTTTGAACAGTACCGGAAGAACAACAATAAATTCTGGCCCAATGAAGAAAGAGGCGATGGGGAAGAACTGCTTTTATCGCTGGTGCCGAAAGAAAAGCTGGAAGCATTGATGGTGAGAATACTGGATGAAAAGGGTTTCTTATCGGACGGGGGAATCCGTGCCCTGTCTAAATATCATGAAAATCATCCTTATTCGGTGACGGTGGACGGAGTGGTATACAGCATTCATTATGATCCGGGTGATTCCACTTCCGATATGTTTGGCGGCAACAGCAACTGGCGCGGGCCTGTGTGGATGCCCATTAATTTTCTCATCATACAGGCTATCCGCAAGTATGGGGAGTTTTATGGAGATAACCTGCTGGTGGAGTATCCAACCGGATCGGGTATTAAAATGAACCTGGATGCGGTGGCGGATGCATTGACCCAGCGCGTTATCAGCGTATTTGAACGCGATGCCGAAGGCAAACGGCGCCTGTACGGAGAATATAACTGGTTTTATCAGCAGCCAGGCAATGAACACCTGGTACTTTTCTATGAATATTTTCATGGAGACAGCGGCAAGGGGCTGGGTGCCAGCCATCAGACTGGCTGGACGGCCCTGGTAGCTGAACTGATAAGCGAATACGGCAATAAGAAAAATACAATGCCTGCAACCACCGCCAAAACTATCCTTGAAGCGCCGCAGGCAGAAGTAGCGTTAAGTAAATGAAAGGAGGTAAAGTGTACAAAACTGTTTAATCCTGGCAAGGATTTTAACCCCTATTTTAAAATAAAATGAGAGTAAGCCAGAGAAAAGGAAGTCAAGCCTTCAAGACTTGACTTCCTTTTCTCTTTTGTTATTTATTCAGTACCTGCAACATGGTTCCATATAAAACTTCGGCGCCTACTGCCAGGTCTTCATAGCTGGCATACTCAAGCGGATTATGGCTGATACCGTCTTTGCAGCGCACGAAGATCATGCCGTAGTCACAGACATAGGAGAGTGCCATGGCATCGTGGAAGGGGCCGCTCATTAGTTCGGGTGCATCCAGCCTCAGCTTTTTACATTCATTGCGGATGATATCTTTTATCCAGCCGGCGCAATAGCGTGGCTCGCTGTTGGTATCTTCTGAAATGGTATAACTGAGCTGGTGTCTTTTTGTGACGGCGGCAATCTTTTCCATCAATTGTTTTTCGTAGCGGTTTCTTCTCTCCAGGTCAATATCACGCAGATCAACTGTAAAGGTTACTTCCTCCGGGATGATATTTCTTGATGCCGGAAACACCTGCAGGGTGCCCACAGTGCCCACTGTAGGGGCGCCAGGCACTTGCGTGGCAATCTCATTCAATGCAATAATGATTTCTGCCGCACCCATCATGGCATCCCTGCGCATGGCCATGGGTACAGAGCCGGCATGACCTGCCATACCCCTGAGTTTTACCGTTAGCCACAGTGGCCCGGAGATACCTGTAACAATACCGATGGGTTTATTGGAGGTATCCAGCACGGGACCCTGCTCAATGTGCAGTTCCAGGAAACAAAAAATACTGCCGGCTTTATATTCATCGGCAGAAAACTCTTTGGGGTTGCAGCCAAAATCAATCAATGCTTTTTCCCTGCTGATGCCATCCTTGTCTGTGCGCTTCAATTCATCCGGTTCCAGTTTGCCCAATATACCTCTTGAACCAAACAGACCCTTATTAAAACGCCAGCCTTCTTCATCGGCAAATGAAATCACATCAATACTTCTCCTGGGGCGGATGCCTTTCTCATGCAATGTCTTTACCGCTTCTATAGCACAGAGCACACCGGCCACGCCATCAAACCGGCCACCATAAGGCTGCGAGTCCAAATGAGAGCCCATCATCAGTACAGGCAGATCTTTATTAGCTCCTTCCAGTCGCCCAATGAGGTTACCGAAATTATCTATGCGGGTTTGCATGCCCGCTTCTTTCATCCAGCCGGCAGCCAATTCAAAGCCCTGTTTTTCCAGCTGTGTATGCGCAGGCCTGCAGGTACCGGTTTCACCAATTTTACCAATGAGACTCATGGCTTCAAAATGAGCTTGCAGCCTTAACGCGTTTATCATTATTTTAAATTTTGCATTTTATATTTTGTGTTACTCTATCTGGCCTTCTTCAGAAATATGGAACACGCATGACAAGTGTTGAATGGACGAGCCTGGCTTTTTTATTCAAAAGGTAAAGCAGGATATGTGGTGCAAGCAATAGGGTTAGGATAAAAACTTATTCCGGATCATCCTCCTTACAGTATTTATATACGCTTTCGTATTTTTATTTATCCGCTCATACAAAATATAATACAACATTCAAAATAAAATCAGTGATCATTAAGTGGCAGTCCACGGCGCTGGTATTCTTTCCAGTTGATATATTCCTCACCCTTGCGTTGTTCTACCATAGTAATACAGTTATCAACGGGGCAGATCACTTTGCAGAGATTGCAGCCCACACATTCTTCTTCTTTGATGGTATAGGTATTGTATGGCTTTCCGTAAGATAAATTGATCGACTGGTGCGAGGTGTCTTCACAGGCAATATAACAGAGCCCGCAATGGATACATTTATCCTGGTTGATATTGGCTACAATATGAAAATTGATATCCAGTTCTTCCCAATGGGTAACAGTTGGGACGGATTTGCCGATAAAGTCATCCAGTTTTCTGAATCCTTTTTCATCCATCCAGTTGCTGAGACCTTCACACATATCCTCTACAATGCGGAAGCCATATTTCATAGCTGCTGTACATACCTGTACGTTGGAAAGCTCCAAGCAACATAAATTCAGCAGCATCCTTCCAGTTGCTGATGCCACCTATACCGGATATGGGCACTTTGGAAGTGACTTTATTCTGCGCAATGGTAGTAAGCATTTTCAGGGCAATTGGTTTTACTGCCGGTCCGCAGTAACCGCCGAAAGTAGTTTTGCCGCCAACATTGGGATTGGGCACAAATGTATCCAGATCCACGCCGGTGACAGATTGAATGGTATTGATTAATGAAAGCCCGTTGGTACCTGCTTTCACGCAGGCTTTGCCGGTGGGTACTACGGAGTGCACGTTGGGAGTAAGCTTGGTGATAACGGGTATAGTGGCTTTTTCCATTACCCACTCCACCACCATGCGGGCAATTTCCGGATCCTGGCCAACAGCGGCGCCCATGCCGCGTTCTGTCATGCCGTGCGGGCAGCCGAAGTTCAGTTCAAAACCCATGGCTCCTGCATCTTCGCATTGTTTAATAAGTTCATGCCAGCTTTCGCGGTTATTATCGGCCATCAGGGAGACAATCATGGCCCTGTCCGGGAACAGTTTGACCACTTCAGTAATTTCCCGGAGGTTGATATGGAGCGGGCGGTCGCTGATAAGCTCTATATTATTAAAGCCCATGGCGCGGGCGCCATTAAAATCAACTGCAGAATAGCGTGAGGAAACATTTTTTACCTGGCTACCCAGGGTTTTCCATACCACACCGCCCCAGCCGGCTTCATACGCGCGGAGCACATTAAGCTTTTTATCCGTTGGCGGCGCACTGGCCAGCCAGAAAGGGTTGGGCGAGTGAATGCCAAGGAAGTTTGATAATAAGTCGGCCATTAGATTTGTTTTGAGTTTTGAGTGTTGTGTGTTGTGTTGTATCACAGCAGTATTCTTCTACGCCGATAATGATTGCTGGGATGTTTTTACAATTTTTGTTAGCAGGTTTATGATATGTTCTATAGAAGATAAACAGGATGAATAATCTGTATCAACCAGTTTACTTTTATCCAGCAGGCGTAACCAGTATTTCGTTTCGCGTGCTTCTTTTGAAGCTATAGACATTTTCATTATAAAATCTTTTTTAGTTTGACCGGCATTCGCTTCTTCAATATTAGCTCCTATACTTGTGGCCGAACGTAACAATTGTTTCGAAAGAACATATTCGTTTTGTTTCACCAATTCTTTATAAAGAGCTATTATCTCTAGTGAAAATTGGAAGGACAAATCAATGACTTTGGGCTTTGTTTCCATGAACAAGGTTTTATATACAAAAGATAAGGTTTACTAGTTTTACTTATACCCAACACTTAACACACAGCACTCAACACGAAAAAAGTCTACAATATAAAATTCAAAATAGCTTTGGCGCCATCTTTCCCTGCCTGTACGGCATCTACTACTTCCTTGCCGCCGTTTACGCAATCGCCGCCTGCAAATACCCCGGGTATACTGGTAGCGGTATTATTTTTTACCGTTATTCTGCCGGCTTTATGATCTAATTGGTTACCGGCAACCAATGTTTCAAAGGGCACTTGCCCGGCAGCCTTAATTACCATATCTACTTCCAGAATAAATGTTTCCCCGGTATCTACCGGGCTGCGGCGGCCGCTGGCATCGGGTTCGCCCAATTGCATTTTGCTGCATACCAGTTGCGTTACTTTTCCTTCCCTGCCAATGATTTCTTTAGGGGCAGCCAGCCATTGTATTTTGCAGCCATCTAGTTTTGCAATATCCAATTCCACATCTGTACAGGGCTTTTCGGCTTCTGTTCTGCGGTAAACCATCGTTACTTCGGTAGCACCTAGCCGTTTGGCCTGGGTGGCCGCGTCAATGGCTGTCATGCCCATTCCTATTACAGCTACTTTGTCGCCTACAGCAGTTTTGTTGTAGGCATTGCTGCGCAGGTGATAAATAAACGAAATAGCATCTTCCACGCCTTGCAGGTCTTCTCCCGGTATTTCCAATTGCCGCGCCAGTCCCACGCCAATACCAAGAAATACTGCATCATAGCTGTTTTTAAGATCGGCTATGCTGAAATCTTTCCCCAGCTCCTGGTTGTAGCGAATATCTATGCCGCCGATTGCAGTGATATAATTGACTTCGTCTTCACAAAACTGTGGTGTTACCTTGTAAGCGGCAATGCCATACGTCATCAGGCCGCCGCCTTTATCTTCTTTTTCAAAAATGGTTACCTCCACGCCTTCTCTTGCAAGTGTGTGGGCGCAACTCAATCCTGCCGGGCCAGCACCTACAATGGCTACTTTTTTACCGGTAGCTGGTTTGCGCGTAAACAACTGCCATTTATTTTCCAGGGCTATTTCGGTGGAATAACGTTGCAGCCTGGCAATGGGGATAGCTTCTTCTTCCATGAGATTGAATACGCAGGCGCCTTCGCATAATTTTTCTACGGGGCAAACCTTGCTGCAGCCGGCACCCATGATATTGCTGGCGAAAATGGTATGGGCAGAACCTTTTATATCACCGGTGGTAATTTGTTTGATGAACCTGGGTACGTTGATGCTGGTGGGGCAGCTTTTGGTACATGGCGCATCATAACAAAAAAGGCAGCGGTTGGCTTCCACCAGTGCGGCATTCACGGTTTCAAAAGGCGGATGGATATCCGAAAAATTCTGTTCGTACGCCTCCTTGTTCAGCCGGTTGTCCTTTATCATTATGTTGAATTTTGTATTTTAAATGTTGAATTATTGCCGGGATCTATTTTAAATTTTGGATTTTAGATGGTTATGAGAACGCTACCCAATTCAGAATATAAAAAATCAAAATCCAAAATAACTACAGCGCGGTAATATTGCTATAGGTTTCCGGCCTTCTGTCGCGGAAGAACTGCCACTTGCTCCTCACTTCTTCAATCATATCAAGATCAAATTCGGTTACCAGCAACTCATCCTTGTCTTCACTGGCACAGGCAAAAATTTCTCCACGAGGGTTTACGAAATAAGAAGTGCCGTAAAACTTTCCCAGGTTCCAGGGTGCTTCTGTGCCAACCCGGTTGATGCAACCCATGAAGTAGCCATTGGCAACCGCATGCGCGGGCTGTTCCAGTTTCCACAGGTATTGCGACTGCCCCACGGTGGTAGCAGACGGGTTGTATACTATTTCGGCACCGTTTAATCCAAGGCAGCGGGCGCCATCCGGGAAATGCCGATCATAACAGATATACACCCCAATTTTTGCATATTTTGTCTGGAATACAGGATAGCCGAGATTGCCTGGCTTAAAGAAGAATTTTTCCCAGAAGCCGCCGGTGTGCGGTATATGATTTTTCCGGTATTTGCCCAGGTAAGTTCCATCTGCGTCTATTACCGCTGCTGTGTTATACAATACTCCCGCCTGTTCTTTTTCATATACGGGCACTATGATGACCATATTGTATTCCCTGGCATATGCCTGCATGCGTTCAATGGTAGGCCCGGGTACGGTTTCCGCGCTTTGATACCATTTGGCATCCTGGCCGGGACAGAAATAGGGCGTATTGAATATTTCCTGGAAGCATAGTATTTGCACGCCCTGCCTGCCGGCTGCTTCAATCAGGGGAATATGTTTTTGCAGCATGGCTTCTTTGATCTCTTCAATGCTTCCTTCGCCTTCGGTTTTTGGAAGGCTCATTTGTATAAGTGCTGATTTGATAATTCGTGCCATAATTGAATTAAGAGTTAAGAATTAAGAGTTACGAGTTTTTTCTGTAGAGAAATATCTCGCTTTGGTAGTGAGAATAATGCTGCTTAATATCTTTTGAACTTCTGTTGTATCTGTTATTGTACTTATGAATTGCTCGTTGTTGATGAAGCCGCTATCGTTCAAGAGGTTCAGCCAATAAATAGTTTCTTTTGCTTCTTTCAAGGCAATCCCGAGTTTATAAACAAAGTCGCGTTTCGATTGAGCCGATACAGCTTCATTAACATTTGCTCCAATAGAAGTTCCTGAGCGCAACATCTGTTTTGATAAAACATACTCCTTTTGCGTTGCTACCATTTCTCTATAGAGTGTTACAATTTTTAACGCCAGCGCGTATGTCTTCTTTTCTATAATACTCCCTGTTTTTTCCATGCTTGTTAACGGTTATGTATGCAACTCATAATTCATAATTTGTAACTCTAAATTATCTGGCTAACCTTGTTTCGTTTAATGAACTTGCCATATCCTTTTTTTACTTCACATTTATTATTGTCAACGGCAACCTGGCCTCTTAATAGAACTGTTTTTACTTTCCCGGTTAGCTTCCATCCTTCATATCCGCTGTAGTCCACGTTCATGTGATGGGTGGCTGCACTGAGTGTGTGCTGCTCTTTGGGATTGAAAATCACGATATCAGCATCGCTACCCGGCGCCAGTGTGCCCTTGCGGGGGTACATACCGAATATTTTTGCCGCATTGGTACTGCTCACTTCCACGTATTTGTTGAGTGTGATTTTATTTTTTGCCACCCCTTCGCTATACAATAATTCCATCCTGTTCTCAATAGCGGGGTGGCCATTGGGGATTTTAGAGAAATCGTTTTTGCCCATAAGTTTCTGCTCCCATTTGAAAGGGCAGTGATCGGTGGCTACTACCTGTACCAATCCCTGGTTAATACCTGCCCAAAGGGTAGCCTGATCCTTTTTTTCGCGCAGGGGCGGGCTCATTACCCATTTGGCGCCTTCAAAATCTTTTTCATAAAGAGAAGCGTCCAGGATAAGGTATTGTATGCAGGTTTCTACAAACATTTTCTGGTTCCTGCGGGTGGCATTGCGTACGGCATTCAAAGCGCCTTCACAGGTAAGGTGCACAATATACCCGGGGCAGCCGGTATAGCTGGCCATGTCTACAAAGCGTTCGCTGGCTTCCGCTTCGGTAATTTCGGGTTGTGAGAGGTAATGGTAAAGCGGAGATAATTTTCCTTCTGCGCGGTGCTTGGCTACCAGGTAATCAATCATATCGCCATTGGTGGCATGTACATTGATGAGGCCGCCGTGTTTTTTTACTTCTTCCATCAGGCCTATCATCTGCCGGTCGTCTATCATCAATGCACCTTTATAGGCCATGAATGTTTTAAAGGAAACGATTCCTTCTTCTTCTATAAAATGCTGTATTTCTTTCCGGGTATTTTCATTGAAGTCGGTAACGGCCATATGAAAACTATAGTCACCCAGGCAGTTATTATCGCTGCGGCTTTTCCAATCGCTAAGCGCGTGCTGCAATGATTTGCCCTGGGTTTGCAGTACAAAATCAATGACCATGGTAGTGCCGCCAAATAAAGCGGCTTTTGTACCGGTTTCGTAGCTGTCGCTGCTGAAGGTGCCCATAAAAGGCATATCGAGGTGTACATGCGGGTCGATGCCGCCTGGGAAAACCAGTTTATTGCTGGCATCAATTTCCCTCCCGGCTTTTACCGGTAAGTTTTTGCCAATTGCGGAGATGGTTTCATCCTCAATAAAAATATCTGCAGTATAGTCATCAGATGCTGTGATGATGCGCCCGTTCCTGATACAAATGCTCATGACTATTTTGTATTTTAAATTTTGAATTATTGTTAGATCTTGTATTTTGAATTTTATATGCTGAATGAGATGGCAACTTAATCGCCATACAAAATATTAAATTCAGTATCCAAAATAATTTACCGCTTTTTCATTAATAAATAATACACTGTACCACTCACAAAGAAACCAACAAACCAGGCATAGTTATATAAATGCGCAATCCATACGGGCACGGTGTCTGGCGGCAACAGCTTGACCTGTAATAAAAACCCTGGTATATTGGGTACAATACCCAGTAAAAGTGCAATCACTGCTTTGGGATTATAACCTTTATTATAACTATAAGATGCGCCCATGATATAGAGATCGTCCGGGAGCAGTTCTTTCTTTCGTATAAAAAAATAATCTGCAATCATAATGCCGCCCACGGGGCCCAGCAGGCTGGAGTAGGCGATCAGCCAGGTGAAAATATAGCCATTGGGATCCGCAATCAGTTTCCACGGGAAGATCAGTATGCCGATGATGCCGGTGATATAACCTCCCATTTTAAAGTTGATTTTATTGGGGGCCAGGTTGGAGAAATCATTGGCCGGGCTTACGATATTGGCGGCGATATTGGTAGCCAGTGTGGAAATGATAATACCGATCATGGCAAAGCTGACCATCATTTTATTCTCAAATTTTCCCGCCAGCTTCACAATATCCCATTCGGCACTGCCATAGATAATAGCGGTGGCAGAAGTGACTACCACACCAATAAAAGCAAATAGCGTCATGGAAGGCGGCAGGCCGATCATTTGCCCATTTACCTGCGCCTGCTGGCTTTTTGCATAACGGGTAAAATCAGGTATATTCAATGAAAGCGTGGCCCAGAACCCTACCATACCTGTAAGCGCCGGAAAGAAATACGAGAAAAAGGAAGTACTGTCTGTAAATTTTGAAGGTTGTTGCAATATAGGGCCCAGTCCGTGCGCGGCGCTGATGGCCCAATATAATAAGGCCAGTGCGGCAGCCGGCAGAAAAAATGCTTTAAACACCAGCAGTTTCCGTATGCTGTCCGTACCCAGGTAAACGATAAACATATTAAGCAGCCAGAATGCAAAAAAGCAGGCAAAAGGAATGGCCTGCGGAAATAAGGAAGTGGTATTGATCTCAGGCAATGAAGGAATCCAGGCGCGCAGGAGATTGTACAGGGAAGCCCCTCCAATCCATGTCTGGATGCCAAACCAGCCGCAGGCAACAATGGCCCTGAGCATGGCCGGTATATTGGCTCCGAGTGTACCAAAACTGGCTCTTGCCAGTACCGGGAAAGGAATGCCGTATTTAGCGCCCGCATGCCCGTTCAATATCATTGGTATCAGCACAATGGCATTGCCCAGGAAAATGGTGAAGATAGCCTGCCACCAGTTCATGCCCCCCTGTATCAGGGAGCTGGCCAGCATATACGTGGGGATGCACAGGCTCATGCTTATCCAGAGCGCTGCATAGTTCCAGGTGCCCCAGCTGCGTTTAGCCGCCGGTACCGGCGCTAGGTCTTCGCTGTAAAGTTTGCTTTGTTCAATGCTGGCTGTTTCCATTCCTGGGCTGTTTTAAAAGATCAAAATCATTTTTAAATTTTGCTTCATCTGCTGCTGTGATAATGAATAATACGGTTATTCGATACTGTTATATTCTCCATAAATATTACAGGTAGCTTACCGGCCGCAGATGTAAGACCCGGTAGTGCCGTACCCACGTAAATGATTTTGATAGAATGCCGCCCGTATGAATGCATAATAATAATTTTATGGTTGAGTGGCAGCAATCAATGTATAAACCCGGGCCTGCTGCGGTGCGTACAGTCAGTACGCACCGCAAGCATTATGACTTATAGTTTTGACAGGCCTGGCGGGTAGTTTTGATGCGGCGTATCCCGGTACACCGGCACCAGGGTATATTATTCAACATAATAATTATCTGCAATGGTTATGGCCTCACTGATGATAGACAAGCCTTCATCAATCTGCTCTTTGGTAACAATCAGCGGGGGCGCCACAAAAATGTAATTCCATCTTACAAAAGTGTACATGCCCAGCTCTTTGATTTTTGCCGCTACCTTATTCATTACTGCCATTTCATCCGGCCTGGCATTGAAGGGGGCCATGGGCTCTTTTGTCTTCCGGTTTTTTACCAGCTCTATGCATCCCAGCAACCCGGTATTCCTGAAATCGCCGATGCTCTTGTGTTTTTGCTGTAATAGCTCCACCTGCTGCTCCATATACCTGCCCATGTTGATGGCGTTTGCAATCAGGCCTTCATCTTCGTAGATTTTTAGTGTTTCCAATGCCGCAGCGCAACTGACGGGGTGGGCAGAATAGGTGAGTCCCAGGGGCAGCACCGCCTCATCATATTTAGATGCAATTTTGTCGGTTACCATCAGGCAGCCAAAAGGCAGGTAACCACAAGTAAGCCCTTTAGCCATACAGATCATATCGGGTATGATGCCATGGTTCTCGAATCCGAACCATTTACCGGTACGGCCGAACCCGCTCATCACTTCATCCATGATCAATAGAATGCCATGTTTATTACAGATGTCCCTCACTGTTTTTAAATAGCCTTTGGGGTATTGCAGACAACCCGAAGTGCCGGATTCGCCTTCCAGTAAAATAGCTGCAATACTGGCTGGTCCTTCATAGGCAATTATCCTTTCCAGGCTGGCCACGGCCTCTTTAAGCAGGTTGTCTGCGCCGTATTCCCAGCGGTAAGCATAGGGTAGATCAAAATGCACGAAATTAGGCGCCTGCTGGCTGTCTACCGGAAGGCGGCGCGGATCGCCACTGGCTGAAATGGCACCGTAGGAAGCGCCGTGGTAAGACTGGTAACGACTGAGTATTTTATGCCGGCCGGTATATAACCTGGCCAGTTTGATGCCGTTTTCAATGGAAGTAGCACCGCAAAGTGTAAAAAAAGCTTTATTAAGGTCGCCGGGGCAGATTTCCGCCAGCTTCCTGCCCAGCTCTCCTCTTGCTTTGGTAACGCAACTGGGCGTTACATAAGCCACTTCCTGCATTTGTTTTATAACGGCCTCGGTTACACGTTGGTTGCCATGACCGATGTTTACGTTCATAAGACCGGAAGAGAAGTCAATATAGCGCTTACCATCGTAATCGTACAGGTATACCCCTTTTGCATATTTTACTGCTATAGGTGAAGTGCCTTTCTGCTTGCTCCAGCTGAAAAGGGTATGATCCTGGCTGGCATTGATGATATCCTGCGTTTCGGATAGTGTTGCTGTGTTCATGGTCTTGTATTTAGTTGGTGTCTTTTGCTTTGCAAAAGGATGGGACACGGATCAAACGGATTGAATGGATTTTCACAGATGATTGGATAATGAGATTTCATGACCGGTTTATCCTGGAAGCATTCGCTTCTTGTTATTATCAAATATTTTTCTTTTGATTTCCGGTTTTTTGCCAAAATTGAGCAGCAGACCTACTTCCATTTCGGTTGCTTTTAGGTAATTAACCAGCTGGTGTTCATTAGCCTCATTCACAAATTCGTTAGCTTTCAATTCAATGACTACCAGATCATTTACCAGCAAATCAGCGTAGTAATCGCCAACTACATGCTCGTAATAATAAACAAGCGTTCTTTTCTGCTTTTGTACATCCAGGCCTATCGCGGCAAGTTCTATGTACAATGCATTTTCATATACCTTTTCGAGGAAACCATAGCCCAGTGCGTTATAAACTTTATAAAATGCAGCTATGATTTTTTCCGTTATTGCCTCGTGCTTCATGGATAAGGTTTTAATGTGAGGTCAATTATGGTTTATTCTATGTAATCTACTTGCACTGCAAATCCGTATAATCCATCTAATCCACCTAGTCCGTGTGCCATCCTTTTGCGCAGCAAAAGCGATTAAGACATCCAGTTAATCCCTGCTTCGGGATTCCATTTCACCGTGCTTTTTTTCAGCTTTGTCCAGAAGGCAATGGAGCTTTTGCCGGTGATATCGCCTACGCCGAATTTGCTTTCGTTCCAGCCGCCGAAGCTGAAGGGTTCGCGTGGCACAGGTACGCCTACATTGACGCCAATCATGCCGGCGCTGGCATGGTCTATGATATACCGCGCCATGCCACCGTTTTGAGTAAATACGCTGGCTGCATTGCCATAGGGATTGGCGTTTTCAATTGCCAGTGCTTCATCCACTGTTTTGGTACGCATGATGCTGATAACAGGTCCAAAGATTTCTTCTTTTGCCACACTCATGTCCGGTGTTACATAATCAATGACGGTGGGTCCTACATACGTGCCGTTTTCCTTGCCGGATACCACCGCATTACGGCCATCCACCAATACTTTGGCGCCATTTTTCTCTGCCTCGCTGATATAGCCTTCTATTCTTTCTTTGGAAGCTTTATTGATAACAGCACCCAGGTTTTTACCCGGTACAATCTTCCGCGCTTCCTCGCAGATTTTATCAATGATATGATCAATATTACCTACGCCCACCATGGCGCTGGCAGCCATACAGCGCTGGCCTGCACAGCCGCTCATGCTGGCGGCTACATTTTGGGCTGTCATGCCCGGGATGGCATCAGGCAATACCATCAGGTGATTTTTGGCGCCTCCCAGCGCCAGGCAACGTTTATAGTTGCCCGTGGCACGGTGGTATACCAGCTTGGCTATTTTGGTACTGCCTACAAAAGATATTGCTTCAATAGCCGGGTGGTCACAGATGGCGTTTACTATATCAGCATCGCCATGTACAACATTGAATACGCCGTCCGGAAGGCCTGCTTCTTTTAATAGCTCAGCCAGCCGGCCGCAACTGAGTGGTACTTTTTCAGATGGTTTGATGATCATACAATTGCCCAGTGCAATGGCATTGGGAATGGTCCAGTTAGGCACCATGCTGGGAAAGTTGAACGGGACAATAGAGGCCACCACACCCAGCGGTACATGTTCGGTTCGGCATTCTACGCCCCGGCTTACTTCCAGTATTTCGCCGGTCACCAGTTGCGGCAAAGAGGTGGCAAATTCAGTCAGTTCAATGCACTTTTCAATCTCAGCTACTGATTCGCCATAGGTCTTGCCGTTTTCTTCGCTGCAAAGCTGTGCCAGTGCTTCCAGGTTTTTTTCCAGCAGGGCTTTATAACGAAAAAAAACCTGCACCCTTTCCTTAATAGGCATTTTGCTCCAGGCCGGGAAGGCTTTCTGTGCGGCCTGCACAGCACTGTCCAGGTCGTTTGCCGCAGACAGGGGTACGGTAGATAACAGGGTGCCGTCCACCGGCGAAATAACATCAAGGGTACGGGCAGAGGAGGCATTTATAAACTTTCCTCCAATAAAATTTTGTATGGCTGGGTATTTCATGTGCCTGTTTTAAAACTGTAAATTTTGCAGAAATAAACAAGTAAATTAAAAAAATTTTAGTTTCTGACAAAATAATAGCATTATTTTTAGACCCGGATTGTTATGGAAAAAAGCTCAATTACGCTGGATGAACTGGACTTCGCTATTTTATCCTGCCTGCAAAAAGACGGGCGGATGTCCTTTACTGTAATTGCCCAGAAGCTGAAGGTATCTATAGGCACTGTCCGCACACGATTTAACAAACTGATTGAAGACGGTACTATTAACATTATAGGCCGTGTAAACCCGGATAAAGTAGGGTTTAATTCTTATGCGCATATAGCCGTATACATCCGTCCGGCCACGCTGAAAGAAAAGATTGCACAAAAAATAGCCAAAATGCCGGAAGTGAGTTTCCTGGCCGGCACGTCGGGCGACTATGACCTGGAAGTGGATGTGATGTGCCGCAACAACGAACACCTGGTGGAGTTTATCAATGAGATATCACGGCTGGAAGGGGTACACCAGACAAAGACAACTATTTATTTCAAAGTGTATAAGTATGCGCAGCCGGACCTCGGTCTGCTGAAGTAGGGGTTGGTGGCCTGGTTGATTGGTTCCTTAGTTGCTTGGTTGATCAGTTGACCGGCTGTTCAGCTATCCGCATAACTAGCCAAAGGATCAACTAAGCAACTAATCAACTAACTTGCTGTTATGAGGAGGAAATCCATCTTAATAACAGGGAGTATTTTTTTATTACTGGCATGTGCCAACGGGCAGGCGCCCCTAACGCCCGATAAAATTTACGGGCGTCTTTTCCATGATGTGCAAATGGCCCGGATATTCCCGGATAGCAAGACATTTGCCGATTGTATCCCTAAAAAATCACCTGCAGAAATAGTGGCGGAGTATAATAAAATTATCAGCAATCCTGCCATCCGTTTTTCGCTTAAATTATTTGTGGAAGAAAATTTTGAACTCCCTGCAACACCGCAGATCAATTATACCAGCAAAGAAAAAGATATACGCCAGCACATAAAAAATCTATGGTCGGTATTGAGAAGGAATGCAGACTCGGCTGTGTCGGAGGGCAATTCACTACTGGCGCTTCCTTATCCGTATGTGGTACCGGGCGGCCGTTTCAGGGAAATATATTACTGGGACAGCTACTTTACCATGCTGGGTTTAAAAGAAGACGGGGAATATGATCTGCTGGAGAATATGGTAAAAAATTTTGCCCACCTGGTAAACAACTATGGTCATATACCCAATGGCAACCGGTCTTATTATCTCAGCAGATCACAACCGCCATTTTTCAGCCTGATGGTGGAAATGCTGGCCGAGATAAAAGGCGATGCCATATACGCATCCTACCTGCCGGCATTGGAAAAAGAATATCGTTACTGGATGGAAGGAGCAGAGAAATTAAAACCTCTGCAGGCAAACAAGTGTGTGGTAAAGATGAAAGACGGCAGTTTGCTGAACCGTTATTGGGATGACGCCGAAACACCCCGCCCCGAGGCTTACTATGAAGATGTTCAGTCGGTTGATTCAAGATATGCAGAAGGGAAGGCGGGCAGGATACTCCGCGACATTCGTGCGGCGGCAGCCAGCGGGTGGGATTTCAGCAGCCGCTGGCTGGCAGATAAGAAGACCCTGGGCAGCATACAAACTATTAATATTGTGCCGGTAGACCTTAATTGTCTTTTGTATAAACTTGAACTGACCATTGCCCGTGGACAATTGCTGGCGCATAACGACAGTGCTGTACTGCTCTACCGCAGAAAAGCTGCTGCAAGGTTGAATGCCATTGATAAATACTGCTGGAACAAAAACATTGGCTTTTATACTGATTATGATTTTGTAACGCAAAGGCAATCCACTCTTGTTACGCCTGCTGGCATATACCCCTTCTGTTTTTTTGAACAGAAACTGGATTATATGAGCCTGCTGGCCAGCCGGGTGGCGCCTGTTATAAAGGCAAAGCTGCTGAAAGACGGAGGTATTGTTACCACCGAAAACAATACCGGCCAGCAATGGGATGCACCCAACGGATGGGCGCCGCTGCAATGGATGAGTGTATGGGGCATGGATCGCTGCGGGCAGAAAGAACTGGCCAGGGAAATTGCCATACGCTGGCTTAGGCTCAACACGCAGGTATTTGACCAGACTGGTAAGCTGATGGAAAAATACAATGTGGTGGATACAAAGACAGTCGCAGGCGGTGGTGAATATCCTGCACAGGATGGTTTTGGCTGGACCAACGGCGTATTCCTGAAGCTGGCAGCGAAGTATGGGAAATAGTCTCTAGTTCATAGTTGGTAGTTTGTAGTCTGCCTGTACTGCGTTGAAAGTTTGAAGTTCTGAGTTGAGGGTTCTTGGTTGAGCCAACGGCTGCTAGTTAATGGCCTGGTCTTACCCAGCACCCAACACCCAACAGAATCCAAAGATTGATAGCATCGATCTATTTTGTAACAGCGGATTGTAATCCGTTGTGTTCCCCGGGTCGCGTATCTCACAAACCGGGGGATTACTCATCTCTGGTAAGTAATAAATACTATTCCCCCATCTTTCTTAAATATGCTTCCGGCTAGTAGATAATTCCATAATCTGTTTATTCTTACTCATCACGGAGATAAATAAGCGAAGTATAAATATTTATTTTACAGCCACGCAGGTTTCAATAATTGATTTGTACTTCCGTTTGATAGCTGCATTTCTTCTATTACTAACTTTTAAATCCAATCTTATGCAATTAAAAAGACTATTCAATGCTTCCCTATTGGCTTTACTGGCTATTACTTCCTTTTCCTGCAGTAAAAAAGATGCGGCTAAAACAAGGCAGGAATTGATTATTGGCAACTGGCAGATTATTTCGGAAATCACCACACCTGCTATATTTGATTATAACAGTGATGGCATAAAGGATGAAGATCCTTATAAGTTTGCGCCTGACTGCGACAAGGATAACTATTATAGTTTTAAAACAGGCGGTGTTCTTGAAGTCAACTATGGCTCCCTGAAATGTGATGGAGATGATGACCAGCCTATTCAAGCAGACTGGGCACTCTCTGCTGATGGCAATACGATTGTCATTGATGGTAGCACAGCCTCTGTGACCCAGTTAGATAATAATACCATGAAACTGACAGTATATGACAATTACAACGGTACCTCCTGTACAACTGTTACCACCCTGGTAAGAAAATAATATGTTGCTGATAAAAAAGTATGGCCATGCACCTGGCTTGCATGGCCATTTTTATTACGTGGCCGGCTGGTAAAAATGTGTCATTTGCCGAAGGCCTTTGGTGGTGACATGTTCCGGCTTCTTTGTTGGGCCTGCAGCTGTTAGTTAATGGCCCGATCTTACCCAACACGCAGCACACAACACCTGACACAATTCAAAGATGCGTAGCATCGGTTCATTTGGTAATAACGGATTTTAATCTGTTGTGTTTCCCCTCATCGCTTTACCTTTGCCAAAATTTTTGCATGGTTAGCATACGCTCATCCTGTTCAATTGTGGCGCTTTTCTGTATAACCGCCGGTTGGGGCTTTTCAGCCTGCAACGCTAATAACGTTACCGAAGACAACCATATAAAAAAGTATTTCGACAGCACAGGCCTGACCGGTTGTTTCGGCCTCTTTGATAACACGCAGGGGCAATTTACCATTTATAATATGGCAGATTTCAAAGACAGCGCCCGCCTGCCGGCTTCCACTTTTAAAATTGTTAACTCCCTGATAGGGCTACAGACAGGTGCTATCAGCAATGAAAACATGGTAATTAAATGGGATGGTATTACGCGGTCCAACCCCGACTGGAATAAAGACTTGTCTATGAAGGAAGCATTCAAAGTATCGGCGGTACCGTATTACCAGGAAGTGGCGCGGCGTATAGGCAAAGACAGTATGCAACGCTGGCTGGATACGCTGGGCTACGGGCAGCGATATGGTAAGTTCAAAATAGGAAATAATATAGACACATTCTGGCTGGATAACTCTGTAAAGATCACTGCCGATGAACAGCTGGGCCTGGTGAAAAAATTATATTTCGACCAGTTGCCTTTTTTTAAAAGCACGCAGCAGGTGGTACGCAATGTGATGCTGCAGGAAGACAATGCCAACTATAAGCTGAGCTATAAAACCGGTTGGGGTTATGATCCTAAAGGCAATGGAGTGGGCTGGATAGTGGGCTGGATAGAGGAAAACCGCCATCCTTATTTTTTTGTGCTGGAGCTGGTGGCACCCAATCATGATTATGACCTGAAACAGGTGCGGCTGGCCATATTGAAAGACATATTACAGGATATGGGATTTTTCAACGGGAAGAAATGATATAGTTAAGAGTCTTTTAGCCGGCAGTCCATAGCTGGAATAATACAAATTCGAAATGGTTTGCATCCAGGATAGTTCCGCTTTGTGTGTATTTTGCCTGGCGGAATGGGTGGGAAGTGCTTCTCGAAGACTGGAAAAACTCCAAATAAATATTTCCCAAAGTTTTAATTGGTATGCTTTTTTCTGTGTCTGCCATGTAATTTCATTTTTTTAAAACAGCTTTGTATTTTGCATCGATGCAATAAAAATGAATTTTCGATTTCAGCATATAGAGTTTCTAATTGGACTGGCTGCATTGCCCCTGCTGGTATTGCTTTTTATCTGGGTATTGCGGTGGAAGAAAAAGATGCAGGGAAGAATAGGAGATTGTAAACTGGTGGCGGAGCTGGTCAAAAATTATGCTGCCCGCAGGTTTGCATTAAAATTTATTTTGCAGCTGTTGGCTTTTGCACTGCTGGTAATAGGGGCTGCTAACCTGCAGCAGCCAGGCGTGGCCGATACGGTAAACAGGAAAGGCGTGGATGTAATGGTAGCACTTGACGTAAGCAATAGCATGCTGGCGGAAGATGTTAAACCCAACCGGCTGGAAAGGGCCAAGCAGCTGGTGACCAAGCTCATGGACAAAATGGACAACGACCGCATTGGCCTGGTGTTGTTTGCCGGAAGAGCTTATATGCAGATGCCGCTTACTACAGATCATGGTGCTGCACGCATGTATCTTCAGAATGCAGGCCCGGATGCAGTGCCCACACAGGGTACAGTCATTGGCGAAGCGCTGAAGATATCCAGCAGCGGATTCAATAGCAAAGAAAGAAAATATAAATCCATCGTATTGATATCCGATGGCGAGGATCATGATCCCGAGGCATTGAAAATGGCGCAGTCGCTGGCACAGAATGGAGTAATGATCAACACGGTGGGCATTGGTTCTCCTGAAGGTTCTCCTATCATTGATCATACCACCAATGAATCGCGCAAAGATGAGCAGGGTAATACCATTATTACCAAATTGAATGAAGCGGAATTGCAGCAGCTGGCACAAAATACCAACGGCATTTATATCCGGCTGGATGATGTGGATGATGCCGCGGCAAAAATAAACGCCCAGCTGGCTACCATAGAACAAAAGAGCACCAGTGATAAATCTTTTGCTGATTACGTCAGCTATTTCCAATGGTTCCTGGCGGCAGCCCTGTTGTTGTTGCTGGCGGAGACATTAATTCCGGAACGTAAAATGAAACTGGCCTGAAAAAATATATTACCATATTATCTATTACCCTGGCTTATGCAAGCCACCTGGCTGCGCAGAAAAATGATGCAGCTATACACCGGGGCAATGAGTTGTATAAACAGAAAAACTATCCTGCTTCACAGCAGGAATACCAGAAGGCCCTGGCTGCCGATCCGCAAAATGCCACTGCCAATTACAATAACGGCAATGCCTTGTTCCGTACTGATAAACCGGAAGAAGCGGTGCAGTCGTACGACAATATCATTAACAGCTCAAAAAACAAACCTGTCCGGGAAAAAGCGTTCTATAATAAAGGCGTGGCTTTAAGCAAGCAACAAAAGTTGCAGGAGAGCATTGATGCGTGGAAAGAATCTTTAAAGCTGGATCCCAATGACAATGATGCCAGGGAGAACCTGCAGAAGGCTATTATGGAATTAAAAAAACAGCAGGAGCAGCAAAAGAATAAAGAAGATAAAGACAAAAAAGACAAGCAACAGGATAAAAAGCAGAAACCGCAGGATCAGCCCCAGCAGCAACAGCCACAAAGCAAACTCAATAAGCAGCAGGTGGAACAACTACTCAAAGCCCTGCAGCAAAAAGAAAAGGAGATACAGCAAAAGATGCAAAAGGGAAGCCCCGCACCGAATAAGCCGGATAAGGACTGGTAAAGAGAAGAGAGAAGTCAAGTCTCAAAGACTTGACTTCTCTCTTCTCTTTAACGTGGCAATTAATCAAAAATATAGGACAGCGGCGATTCCTGCAGCACGCTTCTTTGCGGATTGCCGCCATTTGCAGATTCCCATTTAATAAGCCGGATATACCCATCAGCTATTTCAATGCCTGTGATATCTCCATCTTCAAAGCAACAGCAACCGGTATTAAAATAACAGGGATACGCAGTGGTTTTTACAAATTGTTTTCCTTCATATTGTTTTGAATACAAGGCAATATCGTTTTCAATTTTCTGAATGGCTGCTGCATCATTGGCCAGCCGTGCTGTTTCCAGTTCGTGATTCAGCAGGTCGATATGGTCTAAGGAAGTAAAAACAGGTTTGTGGGTATGCCCGGATATAAAAATCATTTGCTTTTGCGTGGCACACCAGTCGTGCATGATGATATTATGCGCGTCTACGAGTTCAAATGAATCGGAGGTAGTGTTGATATTGATTTCCAGGAATCGCTGGATGGGGGTCCATATGGCTGCCACTACCCAGGTGCTGAACGGGTTGCCGTCGCTGCGTTTATCGCCCTGGTGGCCATGCGCCAGGAATACAGAATAAGTGCTGTTTTTATATTGTGTCTGCAATTCAATGGCTTCATATACTTTAAGGCCATCGCCAAAAACGGGTTTCAGGTAAATCATTTGCTGGAAAGGGTATTTCCATTCCAGATCGTGGTTGCCGAAAATGCGGTAATAGCGGTTTTGCGCCAGGAAACGGGCTTCCGACTGCAAGACGGGTTTGTTGACTTTCATTACCGCGTCGGGGGTGTTTTCCCATAGCTCTTCACAATCTCCCAGGTTGATATAGGTAAACTGGTTATCATAATAATGGTCCAGTGCGGCCAGGTAGTTTTTTTCAGCCAGGGTAAAATCATCAGCATCATCGCGTGTGCCTTTATGCTGGTCGGAGAATATGATAAAACGGCCGGCCCGCATATCAAAAGGCAGCACCAGCCCTTCTGTTTCATTGCCTTTGCGGATTTCTTTCAGTACATAATCCAGCGATGCAAATACATCTTCTTTTACAGGCGCCGATGAAATGCGGTTAGCGATACGCGTTACCGGTACTTTTAATATTTTCTGCAGAAATTTTCGGATCATAAAGAATTCAAAGGTAAAAATTCAAAAGTCAAAATACGGCACGGTACCAGTGCCCAAAAGTGTTATGCTGTACAAGTGAGTGACACACCCGAAGCCCGATAGCAGTACAAAAGCCGGGTGCTTAAAAAATCATATATCCTGGATGTAGCAACTGAAATTAGTAGTATTAATTATTACCGGCTGCTGGTTTGATTTTAACTTTTGACTTTATTACCATCATCAGACTTTAATATAAATCTTCCTCCTGTCCATCCAGTAGGCTACCGACCAGTAAAAGCCTACCATCAGCAATGCATACAATAAAGAGCCGTTTTTCAGGTTGGTGCTTATGTTTTTGCAGACATGTTCATACAGCCAGGGCAGGGGGCTGGTATATACGGGCTTGCCGTCTGTGCCTGTATGATCTGTCCAGCGCAGTAATGCCAGCACCCTCGGTAAAAAGCCGCTCAGGAAGAAAATAAACAAAGGGTTTTTGCCAAACACATCGAAAAAGCGGGTAAAACCCGGCTTCCGTTCTTTCAGCTCAATGAGGTAGATAAATATACCGAGTGTGATCATGGCCAGCCCGGTAGTGTAGAGCACATAGGAGCTTGTCCAGATTTTTTTATTGATCGGAAAGACCTGGTGCCAGCAGAAGCCGGCAAAGATGAGTATGCCTGCTGTGACAAAAAGCCCGGTGCACATTTCATACGTTTTCCCTTTCCGGATGATATAGCTGCCGGCCAGGTAGCCAAAAATGACCTGGGCGATGGCGGGCAGGGTGCTCATCAGTCCTTCCGGGTCAAATGGCATGCCTTCTCCTTTATACATATGCGCTATGCCCAGTATTTTTTTGTCGATAGCAGTACCAAACCAGCCCTGGATGCTGTAGGGGTCGGCCGGATTGGCCAGCAGGCAGAGGGTCCAGTAACCGAGCAATAAGACTGCTGCAGCCATAAAAGCGCCGCGTGGTTTCAGGAAATAAACAGAAAGCGAGGCAAACAGGTAACAAAGCGCGATACGTTGTAGTACGCCCAGGATACGTACCCCGGTTTCGGGGTTGGCGGGGCTTACCCAATGCCGTATGGCCAGGTGGTCTCCCTGCCAGCTTACAAACGGCGACCAGTTGAGAAACAGGCCGATAAGAAAAATCAGGGCGGCCCTTTTGAATACTTTGCGCAGGAAAACCGGGGCGCCGGCATTTTCCATCCTGGGCATTACAAAGGCGAGGGCATTACCTACTGCAAACAGGAAAAAAGGGAATACCAGGTCTGTAGGCGTGCAGCCATGCCAGGGGGCATGCTCCAGCGGTGTATAGATATGCTGCCAGCTACCGGGGTTATTGACCAGTATCATCAATGCCACGGTGGCGCCACGAAATACATCAAGGGAATAGAAGCGTTGATTCACCCTGTTAAGATAAGGCAATTTGATATCAGGAGTATTAATTTGCTGAAGGCATCCATACTTTTAATCCCGGCTGTTGGGCGGTTTCTTTCAATTGTTTGTCTATCAGATTGCAAATCAAAAACACCTATATTTGCAGCCAGTTGTGAAACCGGGGTAAGTGTGTAAAAACAGTTGTTATGGTAATAACTGCACGTCCCTTTAAACAGTAGAAATACCTGTGAAGAAAACGCTCCTGCTTTGCATAAATTTTTTGGAAAAGGGTATAAGTGGTAAGTAAATTACTGCTTATGCCCTTTTCACTTGAAAGAACCACTGGTCATTAAATATTTCATTAGATTTCAATAGGTTATAAATTTTATTTGTGACCGAGGTGGCGAAGCTGTACCCTGTAAGAAAGGATATGGAAAAAAGAAGATGGTTGGCTGTGTATACAAAGCCCCGGTGGGAGAAGAAAATTGATTGCATTCTGACCGAAAAGGGGGTGGAAAATTATTGCCCCCTTAATAAAGTAAGGCGGCAATGGAGCGATCGTATCAAGCTGGTAGAGGAGCCTCTTTTTAAATCATATGTTTTTGTGCATATTAAGGAAGAAGAAGAGACAGAAGTCAGGAAAGTGCCAGGTGTATTAAATTTTGTGTTTTGGCTGGGCAAGCCTGCTGTCATCAAGCAGGCAGAAATTGATAAAATTAAACGGTTTCTTCACCAGCATACGGATGTGGAGGTACAGGCGCTTCCGCTGGCACCTAACATGCAGGTTATAATCAATGCGGGTGTATTGATAGACAGGCAGGCTGTTGTACTGAAAGCCAATAAAAAGATGGTGGAACTGGAAATTGAAAGTATGGGCGCCAGGCTTATTGCTTATGTAGAGCGGCAACATATTACACCCCTTCCCAGGCCAAGCAAGTGATTCAATTAAACAGGTGTAATGGGTATTACCGCTATAAAAATCTGTTTGCACACAATAATCTGGTTATGATAAAAACATGTCTGTACATATTTGTAGCCATACTACTGGGCATTGTATTCAGTTCTGTGGAAATGTGAAAAACCTGCAGTACATGCAGGGTGCATTTGACAGTACCAAACTTGGCAGGTATGTGCTTCCGCCAGCTGTTATACAAAAAGGCGATTCCAGCTGAGCATTATCGTGTACAGTGATAACCCTGCAGCTACTGCTATTTATAACCAGGCGGCGGCGGGTTCTCCACAGCAGGGTAGTGTAACAGGTTCTATGGTAACCAGGGAAATCATCTCAATCCTCCGGCGGTTATCTGGTAGATGATGAGGGCAATATCCAGTTCCAGGGAGTTGGTAAGCTTCATGTACAGGGATTGACAAAAGCGGGGCTGACAGAGTTTACTCAATTCAAAGCTTACCCCTTATTTACAGAATCCTTACTATACCATCCGGTTTATGAATTATAAAATAACCGTTATTGGGGATGTAGCGTAAACCAGCAGTGTCTCCATTCCATCGGATCATCAATCAATATCCTGGAAGCTATCGGACTGGCCGGTGATTTAAACATCACTGCAAGGCGCGACAATATCCGTATTATCCGGGAACAGGATGGTAAACGTAGTTTTGGAGAAATAGATTTAAGGCAGCCGGATATTTTTCAACCATCCTTTTTACCAATTGCAGCAGAATGATATTGTATACGTAGATTTCAACAAAAACAAAGCGGCTGCCAATGACGCCGTGGTAGTAAGGAATATAGGGCTTATAACCTCAATAGTTTCCACACTTGCAATTATTGTTTCAATTTTAAAACGATAAGTTTTCCATGACAGGAGAAAGCATTGATTTATACCAAAAAAAACAACACAGGGGATAAGCCCGCGTGAGATGGTAATGAAATATGTTCAGTTACCTGCCGTGGGTTGTTATAGTTGTTGCGGTAATGCTAATGCTTGCCTATCTCAGGCTGCGTTATTCCACTCCCATGTATACAGTTTCCGGTAAGCTGCTGGTTGCGAAAAATAATATGAGAGGCACCGGGGATAAGTTTGATGATATATTCATGATGCAGGGGAGCAATAATAACCTGAATAACGAAATGGAGATATCTCGCAGCAGGTTTATGGCCAGCCGGGTGGTAAAAGCCCTGGATTTGCAGTTGCTCTATTTAAACAAAGGTAAAATACGTACTACGGCTATTCACGCGAAAGATATGCCGTTTCAACTGGATATTGTTTCTTTAAAAGATTCGTCGAGCAGTTTTACCATAATGGTTACGTTTGTAAACGACAATCAATACCGTGTTGATAATCGGCCTGAACTATATAATTTAAACCAGTTAGTAGATTTCCCACAAGAAAGTTTCCGATTGACAAAAAAAGCTGCCCCGGAAATGGCTTTGCCAGTAATCAGTTTATTGTTAGCTGGATGCCGCTTGAATCCGTTGCGGCTTCTCTAAGTAATAGTATTAAGATAGAAAAAGTGGGAGATTTTTCAGATGTTCTGGGAATATCTTATACTACAGAGAATACCCGTTTGGGGCTGGATATTGTTAACAGCTTTATGCAGGAATACCAAAAGTTTGGGCTGGAGGATAAGAAACAGCAGGCAGACAATACGCTGAGTTTTATAAAAGACCAACTGGATACTGTAAAAATTGAGCTGGGAGGCGTGGAAAGAAACCTGCAGGGTATTCGCGAAAAAAACAGGGTTTTTGCTCCTGAACAACAATCACTTTTATATTTCAATGAGCTGTCGGAAAGCAATAAGCAAATCACAGAACAAAGCGTCAAACTAAAAGTAATAGATTACCTTATAAAGTATATTACCGACAAAAAAAACATTTACAGGTTAGTGCCCAGTACACTGGGTATTGATGAGCCCTCTCTGATTCAGCAGATTGTAGAATTCAACAAGTTGCAGCTGGAACGTGAAACTGCTCTCAAAACCACTACTGAGGCCTGGACTTTTTTGATCGGTCATAATTGATAGAGTTTATTTAGGTTTGTAAATCTTTATTCAGCACAAATATACGCTCTTTTTTGAAGTCTTGAAAACTTTTATAACAAATGAAGCCCAAAGCAATTTAGAATTTTTGAATCAGATTGTTTCAAAATTATGTTGTAACTTTGTCGACAGTGGAAGGGGTGACAACCTTGTTGCTGATGTTCATTCACAAATGCTTTATGCGGAATTCACCGATAAAAAATGTTCTGATTATCTGCAAAGTGACTCGGTACATCTTTCAGTTGCCATGCCTTTTAAGGCGTGGATTGCAAAATAATCATTTGAGGGTTTCAGCCCCAATGTATGATATATTTTGGCTAAAGCTGTTACTATCTAAATATCTAATCCACGCCTTAAAAGGCGTGGCAATTAATTTTCAGGTTGCTTTGCGGATAATCATTAAAAAATATTAAACTGAAAATATTATGACACAAATTAAAGAACGTCTTGCCGATTTACGCAAGGCAATGAATGAAGCTGGGGTTGCGGCTTGCATCGTGCCTGGAACCGACCCTCATGCGAGCGAATACATCGCCGATTACTGGAAAGAACGCAACTGGATTTCAGGGTTTGATGGCTCGGCGGGTACTGTTGCCTTAACGCTCGGTAAAGCCGGGCTTTGGACTGATTCGCGTTATTTTCTTCAGGGTGCCGAACAATTGAAAGACACTACGATTGACTTAATGAAATTAGGACAGCCGGATACAATTGAAATTATCACTTGGCTTATTTCTGAATTAAAACCGGGTGAGAAAGTAGGAGTAAATTCGCAAATGTTTTCCGTAAACGCTTATTCTTCAATGAAAAATGAATTAAAGGCTGCCGATATTGAATTGGTTTCAATTGATCTAATTGATAAAGTTTGGAACGATAGACCTTCGCTGCCTTTGAATCCTTTTTTTGTGTTTGAAAAAAAATACACAGGAAAAGCAGTGGAAGAGAAGTTGGATGTGTTGCGTAAAGAAATGAAAAAACTACACGCTCAGGTATTTGTTCTTTCTGCATTGGATGATATTGCGTGGTTGTTCAATATTCGTGGAAATGATGTTACTTATAATCCGGTGACCATTGCTTATGCGCTTGTTGATGAAGATTCGGCAACATTATTTATTGCTCCTGAAAAATGTACCGAGAAAACGTTGATTTATCTCAAAGAAAATAAGGTGAATGTAGCGGCTTATGATGCTGTTTATAATGCTTTGAAAACAATTCCCGGAACAAAATCGGTATTGGTTGACGGCACTAAGTTGAATCAATCTTTGTTTGAGTCCATTCCCGAAAAATGCGAAAAAAAGAATGCTATGTCGCCCGTATTTAAATTGAAGAGTATAAAGAACAGTGTCGAAATTAGTGGCGAGCGCAAGGCTATGATTATGGATGGCGTGGCTCTTACACAGTTTTTTATGTGGATGGAGGAAAAACTGAAAGAAGGTGAAAAGTTGACTGAAATCTCCATTACAGAAAAACTAGAAGCATGCAGAGCTGCGCAAAAAGGATTCGAAAAAAGAAAGGAGAAAGTTTCGGAACCATAGCGGGTTATGCCGCGCACGGTGCCATTGTGCATTATAGTGCCACACCTGCTTCTGATGCAAAAATAAAACCACAAGGAATTCTATTACTCGATTCGGGTGGACAATATTTGACGGAACGACAGATATTACCCGTACCGTATCGTTAGGCAATCCTACCAAAAAGCAAAAAGCCGATTATACAATGGTTCTCAAAGGGCACATACAACTTGCAATGGCTAAATTTCCGGTTGGAACACGCGGTTCGCAATTGGATATTTTAGCGAGAAAGGCGATGTGGGACAATGCGATTAATTACGGTCACGGTACAGGTCACGGTATCGGACATTTTTTGAATGTTCACGAAGGACCGCAAAGCATACGAATGGAAGAAAATCCGATAATGCTTCAATCCGGAATGATTATGTCAAATGAACCCGGTCTTTACCGTACCGGAGAGCACGGCATACGCACCGAAAATTTGGTACTTATCGTTCCGGCGGAAAAAAGCGAATTTGGTCAGTTCCTCAAATTTGAGACATTAACACTTTGTCCGGTTGATACAACTCTTGTTGACAAAAAAGCGCTTACAGAGAGCGAACGAAAATGGTTGAATAAATATCACGAGGATGTATTCAAAAAACTATCTCCTAACTTGACTCAAAAGGAAAAGAAATGGTTGGATAAAAAAACGAAGAAGATTTGATTAATATAGATAACAAAAAAGACGTTGAAACTGCTTCAACGTCTTTTTTGTTATTTTCCAATTTATATTTTATTCTGTTTTTGTAGCTTTTTCCAAACGCTTCATCATCGAAAAAATGAAAAGCGCTGACAACAAACAACAGATGATAAATACACCCCAAAGCATATATAAATCGACCCGATTCCATAATAAACTTCCCACGAATAAGAGTTTATTCCCTACCGCAGTGGCTAATAACCAACCGCCTTGCATTAAACCTTGGAAACGAGATGGAGCAACTTTGGATACAAACGATAATCCCATAGGACTCAAGAATAGTTCGGCAACGGTGAGCACCAAATAACTGCTGATTAACCAATAAGGTGAAACACGCAGGTCTTCAGGAAGCGAAGCGCCGTTTAAAACTTTCGGTGAAATCAAGTTTAACGAAGAGATCAAGACTACCGCAAATCCTAATGCAGCTATAATCATCCCAAATCCAATTTTGCGCGGAGTAGAAGGCTCCCATCCTTTGGTGTTTAAGAAACTGAAAATACCCATCACAGCTGGAGTTAATGCCACTATAAATAAAGGATTGAAGGATTGAAATACTTCCGGAGATATAGAGTTGCTTTCACCATATTTAAAATTTACGAAATAGTAACAAATGTACCCGAATATTATCGTTAATGCACTGCCGATAACTCTGTATTGAAGTGTGGATTTACTTCTTAATAACAACACAACGCCTACTAACGTAGCAATTACGCATAGGATAGATAACATATTGAAAAATAAGAATGTGAATGGACCAACTTCTTTAGTAATATAATCGCGTGCAAAGAAAGTGAGTGTAAGACCATTTTGATGGAATGACATCCAGAAGAAAATAACAACAACGAATACAAGTATCAATGAAACAATGCGGGGACGTTCGTCCTTGGTTGCAATCTGAAAAATATAAGAGACAAAAGCTACAAATAAGCCAATCGCCATTCCAAGACCTAACTTTGAAGAATCTTGTAAGCCGGGAATCAATTGAATAAGCATAGCCGAAGCGCCCATCAAAAGTAAAGAAATCACCAAACTTCTTCCCATCTTGGAACTTTCGGTATTGTTGATATTACTGTTTTGTTTTTCTATCGATTTTGTTATAGACTTACTTGGCAATAATTTATTAAAAATAATGTACACAATCAATGACACAATCATTGCGGCAGCCGCAACAGCAAATGCCCAGTTATAACCTCTCGAAAATACATCTAAATACTGATGTGCAAAAGCAGTTAAATCAGTTACGGGAGCACCTTTTATTACAGCTTTATTTGCTAATTCCTGAAATTGAGCCGTATCTTTTAGGGTGCCATTTAAATATTGATGTGCCAAAGCCGGAAGATTAGCATCAGAGAAAAATCCATTGGCTTTTAACCACCAGTTTTTTATTCCGATAGCGGCAAACGGTGCAAAAAAAGCTCCCACATTTATACCCATATAAAAAATCATAAAAGCGGAGTCGCGATATTTTGCATACTTTTCGTCATCGTACAGTTGTCCTACAACAGCTTGAAGGTTTCCTTTGAAAAACCCATTACCAAGAGAAATAATCAACAAAGCAACGAATGAACCCACCAAAGACATAGAAGGCACAGCCATCAGTATATAACCGATGAACATAATAATTTGACCGTATAAAATAACCGTTTTGTATTTTTTGGTCCAGTCAGCCATCATACCACCTACCAATGCCAACGCGTAAATTGCAAAATAAAACCAGCTATAATAGTCTCCGGCTTGGCTTTCGGTTAATCCGTATTTTACTTGTAAAAATAGTACGAGAATAGCCATCATCGTATAAAAGCCGAATCGTTCACCCATATTAGTGAAGAAGGCGACAAATAACCCTTTTGGTTGTTCTTTTAGCATAATTCTGTTATAAAAGTTATTTTTTGAGTATTGTTACAATTTTGTTGCAAATATATGCAATTTGGTTTAATAAATTCCCTATTACGTATAAAAATGAGTAATTATTTGTAAATGTATAAGTATGTTACTTCGATTTTATTTTTGATAATTTAGCAAATAAATCATCCTTTTGTAATAGCTTTGTAGTTTTATACTATAAAATGACCTAAATTTTATCCTTTAGCGCTTAATAATTATCTAATTTTGTAACATATTAAAAAATATCAAAGTGATTCGATATTGAAATATTTAAAACCATGAAAAAAATTTTTTACGTTTTTCTTTTTTTCTTTTTTTCCAGTCAGTGGTGTGCAACTGCCCAAAACCAGTTAACAAATCTTCCTACCATTTATATTAACACAACAAACAATGCTCCTGTTGACAGTAAAGAGGTTTATGTTACGGGTACAATTCAAGTAGTAAGTTCCAACCCGTCTGAAAACTTTACCGAAGCATTGGAAATAAGAGGGCGCGGTAATTCTACTTGGGGCTTTGCCAAAAAACCATACAGGATAAAACTTAATAGCAAAAGAAATTTTTTATCGCTTCCCGCAAAAGCAAAAAGTTGGGTGCTTTTAGCTAATTATTGTGATAAGACATTGATGAGAAATGCTGTCGCTTTTGAGATTGGAAAAATCGTTGGATTGGAATATACACCGTCCGTCAAGTTTGCTGATGTATATTTGAATGGTACCTATCTCGGAAATTACACCATTACCGATCAAATAGAAGTGGGC
This sequence comes from Paludibacteraceae bacterium, assembly GCA_049840795.1. Classification (GTDB taxonomy): domain Bacteria; phylum Bacteroidota; class Bacteroidia; order Bacteroidales; family Paludibacteraceae; genus UPXZ01. The sequence continues at coordinate 130,122 of JASGJK010000044.1, read as the reverse complement.
ACTAACAGAGTTCCGGTAGAGGAACAAGCTATTACTGATGTTACAGAACCTGCTATTACGGGAGGGTATTTGATAGAATTAGACGGTTTTGCCGATTCGGAACCGGTTTGGTTTTCGACTACAAAAGGGGTAAAAGTTACGGTGAAATATCCGAAAGACGATGAAATTAATGCTCAACAATTCGCTTATATTAAAACATATATCCAAAACTTCGAGTCAAAGTTGTTTTCGACAGATTTCAAAAATTCATCTACTGGATATAGAGCGTATGTTGACAGCGCTTCCTTAGTCAATTGGTATATTGCTTGCGAGTTGACCGGTAATTCGGATTCTTTTTGGAGTACCTATATATACAAAAAGCGCGATAATCCAAAGCTGTTTTTCGGGCCAATGTGGGATTATGACATAGCATTTAACAACGACTATCGATTGGGCGATGCCACACTCAAACTAATGCGTGAGTACGCACACAATCCTAAAGCCTGGATACAGCGACTTTGGGAAGATGCATGGTTTCAGAATGCTGTTCGTGTACGTTGGAAAAAATTAGTTGATGACGGTATCGAAACTAAATTGCTAACTTTTATATCGCAAGCTGCTACGGAGCTTGAACAATCACAACAACGTAATTTTGTTAAATGGAACATCCTAAATACGGTAGTTTATAGAGAAGTATATGTTTTCCCAACATATGCTCAAGGCATTGATTATTTAAAAACGTACATACAACAACGAATTGCTTTCCTCAATAAGGGTTTTGTGTCTGATGGCTCTGTTCCGGTTTATCCGCCATTTAGCCCTGATGCGGGTTCGTACTATCAGATTGTTAATAAAACTTCCGGCAACGCTGTAGATATTAACGGACAATCTTTTGTCGAAAACATGCCGCTTATTTTCAACACATTGTCTGAAAGTAAAGGAACGCAATTGTGGCGATTTATAACGGATGTTAACGGTAATTTCCAAATAGTAAATAAAGCCGCCGAAAAAGCAATCAAGTGCAAAGGAACGTTGGGCGATACCCTTGTTTTGGGAACGTTAACTTCAGAAGCTGCTTTCAAATGGCAGATTTTACCTACCAATATCGAAAATTATTACGGTATAATAAGTTTAAGCTCTGGCTACGGTTTTAACAATAAAGGAGGAAGTCTAAACAATGGAACTCCACTGATAGAATGGAATAGTGATATATATACCAGTTCAAACGCTAAATTTGCATTCAAGAAAATCACTACCGGATTATTTAATCTGATTCAGGATGTAAAATTATTAAGAACCTATTATGATAAAACACAACAGACTTTACGCATTGTATTTGATTCAACTATTGACGAAGCATCGGATTTAAGTATATATTCAATAAATGGTTGTGTGGTTAAAACAATAAAGTCATTTATGTTAACAAATATAGTGAATGTCTCGGAGCTACCACAAGGTGTTTACATTGTTAACCTTCGAACGGATCAATCAACTGCTGTCGCGAAGTTTATCAAACAATGATAGAATAAAAAAGAGAACAAATTTGTTCTCTTTTTTATTTCTTAGTGCTTTCATAGAATAATGCTGTTGAAATATTTTGAACATATAGTAGTGGTCGGTTGTTAAAATATCAGTACAAACTTTTTTAATAAAGGTTTAATCGTTAATCGTGTGAAAGTGAATAAAATTCATCTAAAACAAGTTTGTTTATTTTATAAAAATCAAGATATCAGGGCTACGCCCCTTTAATTTACATGAATTATATTCTATAAAGATGTCAGAGCTAAAGCCCCTGATTTGTAATCAATTAAGTAGCGTAGCTGTGATATCTTGGTAAAATGCGTATTAAGAATTAGTTTTTGAGGGGCGTAGCCCTGATATGTTTATAGAGATCAAATTTGTTTTTCACACGATTAATTAAACCTTATAAAAAATAAAGATGACTTCCAATACAAAATTGTAAAACATCAATGAACTATGAAGCAATGTGAGGTAACAAAGGTCGTAAAAGGCAATATTCAAACAGACGGAGCCGGTGTGAAATTAACAAGGGTATTAGGAATTAGAGATGTCTATGATTTTGATCCATTTTTGATGTTTGACGCATTTGATTCAACGAATCCTTCAGATTATGTGAAAGGATTTCCTTGGCATCCGCACCGTGGAATGGAAACTGTAACCTATCTAATAGAAGGAGAAATAGAGCATAGCGACAGTTTAGGTAACAGAGGAAGTATTCACTCCGGTGATTGCCAGTGGATGACTGCCGGTAGTGGAATTATTCATCAGGAAATGCCACAGCCAACAGAACGTATGCTTGGAGCGCAGTTATGGATAAATCTCCCTAAGAAAGATAAAATGACTACACCTGCGTACAATGATGTTTTGGCGTACAAGATACCGCTATTGAAAGTTGGTAATGCCGAAATTCGGATAATTGCAGGGAGTTATAATGGAACGAAGGGTGCTATGCAAGGAAAATTTGTTGATGCGACTTATCTTGACGTTAAATTGGAGGTAAATAGTGAGTTGAATGTGCAGACAAAATCGGGTGAAACAGTATTCGCGTATGTTGTCACGGGTGAAGGGATGTTTGGAACGAATGAAAAAGTTGTAAATTCGCATTCAGCCGTTTTATTAAGTGATGGCGAAGAGGTAATCATCAAGTCAACTAAAGATACACTTCGTATGTTGATGTTAATGGGAAAACCACTGAAAGAACCCATTTCGTGGGGAGGTCCTATTGTGATGAATTCAAGGGCGGAGCTTGAGGCGGCTTTTGATGAATTAGACAATGGAACGTTTGTAAAAAGGTAAAATATCATTGTAGAATCGATTATTTTTTGATTCGGAAACTGAATATATGGAGAAATATTGATAACTTTGCATTATAATAAATCATATTCTTCTAATATTTTGGATGCAAACTAAGGCTGAAATAAACGTTGGTAAAAAAGATATTGCGTGGACTTATTTGGCAACCTTTATGCAAATAGGATTAGGCATACTGCTTTACCCGATTATTCTTTATAAACTACCGTCAGAAACAATAGGAATCTGGGCAATTTTTGTAACCGTATCATCTTTGGTTTCTTTACTTGATTTTGGGTTTGATCCTTCATTCACAAGAAATATCACGTACATTTTTTCCGGAGTAAATAAACTGGAAAAAAAAGGTATATCTGATGATTTTTCAAGTGGAAACATAAATTATAATTTGCTATCGAGTACCATTCGTGCTATGAAATGGTTTTATACACGAATATCATTGCTTGTTTTCTTATTGCTTATTACCATCGGAAGCATATATCTATACCATATTTTATCAAAAAATTTTATAGATAATAAATTAAGTATCGAAATAGCTTGGGTGCTTTTTTGCTTGGTTAACACCTATAATATTTATACACTTTATTATGATTCTTTGGTATTGGGTAGTGGAAAAATAATGCGTAGCAAACAAATTATTACCATTAGTCAACTCGCTTATTTGATTGTAGCAGTTCTGTTGCTTTTCTTTAATTGTGGTCTTATTTCAATCGTTGCTGCTCAAGCATTTTCTGTGATGATAAGAAGGGGTCTTTCTTATAGAACATTTTTTACTTCAGATCTAAAATTACATTTATCTAATTCCCAATCGGATAAATATAAAGATATTGTCCGAGTCGTAACTCCTAATTCGGTTAAATTGGGTCTTACAAGTATTGGTAGTTTTTTGGTGCTACAATCATCTGTTATTATAGGTTCTTTTTATTTGTCGTTAACTGATATCGCATCTTATGGAATAACCTCGCAACTACTCAATATAGTCGTATCTTTATCTGCAGTTTATTATTCATCGCACGTACCTAAAATAGCTAACTTAAGAGTGACCAATGATTTAGTAGGAATGAAGAAAATATATCTTAAGAGCCTCCTTGTACTTTGTTTGACTTTTTTATCCTGCGGCTTAATGATAATTGTTTTTGGAAATTGGGGACTGACAATATTAAAATCGAAAACATTGCTATTAACTGGAGCCATGATTGCAACAATGATGTTGATTGCAATGTTGGAAAAAATTCACTCAATAGCCGGAGGGTTTCTATTGTCAAAAAATGAAGTTCCTTTTTTTAAGGCAGCTTTGATTTCAGGTGGTGCCACTGTGATTATGCTTTTTTTGTTGGTAAAAGGATTCTCTTTGGGACTCTGGGGAATGATTTTAGCTCCCGGAATAGTTCAAGGTGCATATCAAAATTGGAAATGGCCCACTGTATTGATGAAAGAGTTTCGGACTAAAAATAATTGATTTATGGCAGAAATATATAATGTAACGGAAAAAATAAAAATACTGGATAGCTGTTTACGTTTCCTTACCCCCAATTCCACGGTATTAGAATTTGGTTCTGCAACCGGATATTATACTCGCTTTATGAAGGAGGAACTTGGATGTGAAGTTACGTGCATTGAGAAAGTTCCTGCGATGGCAGAAATAGGTCGAAAAATAGCAAAAAAAATGATTGTTGCCAACCTGGAATGCGATGAATGGGAGAAAGAATTGCAGGAATCTACTTTTGATTATATTATTTTTGCCGATATTTTAGAGCATTTAACACAGCCTGAAATAATTATTAAAAAAGCGGTGAAGCTTTTAAAAGATAACGGTTATATACTTACATCTATTCCGAATATAGGACATAACGCAGTGTTGTTAAAACTAAGAGATGCCGAATTTGATTATAACGAAACGGGTCTTTTGGATAATACTCATATTCATTTTTTTACTAAAAAAAGTATTTTTGATTTGTTTGCTCGCAGTCATCTCTATTGTGTTGAGGAACAAAATAAACTGATTCGTCCTTGTGATACGGAATTAGAGAGTTATTATGCTAATCATCCGTTGTTTGCTTTGTCGCTGATAAGTAAACCAGACGGACATGTTTACCGATTTGTACATAAATGGTCGAAAAATCCAATCGAGGAAAAGTATGATAAATCTATAGCGCTTCCTTTACACAGTAGAGTATGGGAGTTGTTCTACGATACGCTTTGTCGTATAAAACGCAAAAGAAACTTGTCAACTCCAACGTGGGTTGGAAAAATATTTCATCGTTTATAAAAATCAATTAGTATATGTCAGTAGCTTCAGTTCCTAAAGTGAGCGTTATTGTACCAGTATATAACGCAAGCGATAAGTTTGTGAAATGTATAGATACAATTGTGAATCAGTCACTTGTCGAGATTGAGATTGTTTTGATTTTGGATTGTCCCTCTGACGGAACAGATGAGATAGCAAAGCAATATGCGGCAAAAGATCATAGAATTGTTATTATAGAAAACGATGAGAACTTACATATTGGAGAAAGCAGAAATAAAGGCTTAAAAATTGCAAAGGGAGAATATATCGGTTTTTCGGATCATGACGATTTTAGAGAGCTTACAATGTATGAAGTTTTATACAACGAAGCAAAAAAACGAGATTACGATATTGTTTTAGGGGTTAATATCGAAAAAAAAGAAAAAGAAATAGCTCAAACAGCGTTGCCTGATACTCTGTTGGATAGTGAATTGAGAGAATTTGTATTGAAAGATTTAATTTCGGGTGGTGATGATGTTACCCTTTCACCGATTTTTGCCAATATTCATCCCAATTTATATAAAAACTCGTTTTTAGAAGAGAATAATATCTTTTTTGAAGATACCAGAATATGTACGCCCGAAGACAGAATATTTCAAATAAAAAGTGTTTTTTACGCCTCTAAAATTTCTTACTGTCAGATGCCATTGTATTTTCATTTAATACACAAAAACAGCGCTGTAAACGTGCCGAGTTACAGAAACTGTACGTATAGAGCGAATGGTAAAGTGGTGGTTTGGAATTTTTTAAAAGAAATAATTCTTTTGAAAAATATAAACTTCTTTTTTACCAATCGGTAAAAAAGGAATTTTCAAATTATTTGTTAGAAAACTTCTACTCAAATAAAAGCGTTTTGGAGTTGATTCAAAATATAAAATATCTGAAATCTATTCCTTTTACAAAAGAAGCATTTGAAACGGCTTCTTATTCAACCAAAAGATACCGCTTAGGTGGAAGAGTGACACGTTTTCTCATTTCTCAATGGATGAAGCTATAAAAACTTACGCGCTTGAGTCGGTGTCGGTATAATTTACAGCCTCCAATAAATTATTCTTAATCGTTTCCCAACAATATTTTTCTTTGTAAATTGCTTTGGCTAACCTACAATGTTCAAAATAGCTTTCTTTATTATTTATATAGTAAATCAGTCTCATTGCAATATCTTTTTTATTATCAGGCGCGCAAAAATATCCGGCTGTATGATCTTTTATTTCTTTTTGGATAGATTTTAAATTAGAATATATCACAGGTCTTTCGCAAGCTGTGTAAAGAAATAATTTTATGGGTAAGCAGTGATTATTTTCAACATCTTTTTCCCGCAAGTCAAAATATATATCATAGTTGCCTATTATTTTGCAATATTCCGTAAAAGACAAATTGTTGATTAATACGAAAGAAAAGTTTTTATGTGGGTTTTTTGTTAATTTCTCAAACTCAATTCTATCTACATCAGTTTCAAACTTACCGATGATTGTCAACTTAAAAATAGTTTCATTTTTAATGGACGCGGCGTAGTTTATAGCTTTAATTATATTCTCGATGCCCTTGTTTTTGTTGATGAGACCACTGTATAAACAATTGATCTCTTTGTCTATGAATTGATTAACCGGATATGTTGTTAAGTATTCAGCGTCAAAGTAATAGGGTATATGATATTTCCTTTTCCAAAAAAATATTTTAAAAGGTAATGATTTGTAGTATTCACCAAAGATGAACTGATCGCAAAGAAGCCCGCTATACAAGTTTATTACTATCAATAAAATACTCTTTATTGTTTTGATAATAATATTTTTATTAGTTAAATTTTTTTTCGATGGATACCATTCGGTGACTTCATAAATAATCGGAACTTTTTTACTCCTTGTGTAATGTTTCGCAGCTATTACAGCAATGGGATAATCACATATAATCACATCGGGTGAAATATGACTCAATTTCTCGACAACTGTGCTTATTGTTTTTTTATAAGAAAAAGAATTTCCATTAAAAGAATCGACTGTTACATTATTTATTGTCTGTTGGTTATCTTCTCTTGTAGAAATGATATACACATCAAATGATTTTTCCACAAGAGTTTTGGTGTAATGATAAAATATTTCTATCGTCAGAAGAATAGTGAGCACTCAAGACAAAAGCTATTTTTTTCATTGTTTTATCAATAATGTAGGTCTGAATCTTTTGATAGAAAAATAGGAGATAGGTTTAGCTCCAAAGCCTTTATAAAACCGCGCTATTCCATCAATTTTAGAACCTTCAAAGTCTAATACAACGTCAGTATTCGCATTTTTCCGAATCACTTCATTCACCAAAAAAAACATTGCCGACTTATTTTTTCCTTCTTTATTGGATGATGCCAAAAGATATATTAAACGGTTTGTCGAGGTTAGCAACCCTAATACAGCAATCAAACGACCATCTAAAGTTTTAGCTCCTATCAATTGTATATTGTTATGCTCTAAAGCTGTTTTTATGAGGGTAGTCGTTATCTTTTTGTCAGGTAAGAGATAATATCTTTCCTCTTCAAAATAAAAGTGTAGAAAATCATTGAGATTCAATTCCCAGTCAATTCGCAGGAGGCATTTCCCCGCCTTTCTGATGTTTCTCATTGTATTAACAGAGAAACTCTTTACCAAATTATCATAACTCAGCGCTAAATTCAGTAATAAATTGGGAAGTTTAGTGCCGCTTTCGGCACAATTACCTTCATTCAGATTTATTTCATAACTGTAATAAGGTATTGATTTTATAAACCGGCTGACTATAAGGGCATCAATGTGTCCGGAAGAAAAAATGCCCAATTGCTTTGCTATAATCGGTTGTACAAGGTATTTGATGCCCAGTTTTTTTTTCACGGGGAGTGGCATCACGTATTCGTAATTATCACTAACCAATGCTTCCCAATCGGGCGAAACAACATTCAAAAACCAGGAATTAGCATAAATCATCGAATTTTTTGATGCTGAAATAATATTATCCCACTTCTCCAAATCAATTTTATCGTGTTTCAAATGAAAAATTTGCATATTTCCCGATCGTTATTTACAACAAAAGTACATTATTTTATCTAAAATCACAATTTAGAAAACAAAATCGTTGTTGTCAGTTAAATAAATCGCAGACTTTTCATTGTTTGGATAGTACTAAAAAATATAAAACAATCCGTGTAAGAATCAGTTACGTTAAAAAAAACTGTATCTTTGTCGCTTATTTCTAATTTCATACATTTAAACTGCTAATTTTATGATCAAACGAGCTATCTTTCCGGGTACATTCGATCCGTTTACTATCGGTCATTACAGCATTGTGATGCGTGGATTAAGGATCTTTGATGAGATAATTGTGGCAGTAGGAGTGAACCAAGCTAAGAAAACACTCTTTGATGAAGATAGGCGGTTAGATATAATTCGACAGGCTTTCAAAAATGAGCCACGTGTCAATGCGCTGTCATACAATTATTTGACTGTTGATTTTGCATTATCGGTACAAGCGCCTTATATTTTGAGAGGAATACGTTCTGTGTCCGATTTTGAATACGAGCACAGCATTGCCAATACCAACCGGAGTTTAACCGGTGTTGAAACGGTGATATTATTTACCGAGTCGGACTATTCGTTTATCTCGTCCACTATTCTTAGGGATTTAATATCATACGGAAAAGATGTCAGCGCTTTTCTGCCTCCGGGAGTTACACTGTGAAGCAAATTGTAATAAAAAGTTTAAGAGAATCAAGCAATAAAATATGAAAAATTAAACAAGCACAAGAGGCAATATACAAAGAGATGATTATGTGCGAGTTTTATCTGATAATTGTAAAAAAAAAATATAAACACATGAAAAAATATTTATTATCACTTGTTGTTCTTGTATCGGTATCTATTGCGTTTGCGCAGAATAAAGAGAATGAAGAGAAAACATTTAGCATAACAAAAAACCTGAGTGTATTTAACTCCGTTTTGCGTGAGTTGGATATGTTTTATGTTGATAAGTTGGATTACAACGATTTGGTACAATCTGGAATTGCGGCAATGCTTGAGAAACTCGATCCATATACTGAATATATTCCGGAAGAGATGGACGATGAAATTAAAATGATGACTACCGGTGAGTATGCAGGTATAGGTGCACTGATAACGCAAGTGAATAACGAAATTGTTATCGCGGAGCCTTATGAAGGACTTCCGGCTCAAAAAAATGACTTACGTGCGGGTGATGTTCTCTTGGAAGTGGATGGCGTAAGTACAAAGGGAAAATCTACAGCCGATGTTAGTGCGATGTTGAAGGGAAAAAACGGAACGCCGATTGAAGTGAAAGTACGTCGCCCCGAAGTGAAGAAACCGATTGTAAAGAAATTTTTACGTGAAAATCTGCAATTTAACTCTGTGAGCTATTCTAATGTAATATCAGGTAATACGGGTTATATTTTAATTAAAGATTTTACGGATAAGACGGCAACGGAAGTAAAAGCAATTGTCAGCGAAATGGTAAAAGCGCATAACATCAAATCACTTATCATTGATATACGCGATAACGGTGGAGGAATTATTGATGAAGCGGTGAAGATTGTTGGTTATTTTACGCCCAAAGGCACTAACGTGGTTACCACAAAGGGGAAAAATCATTCTTTGGTGGACAGAGAATACAAGACTCCTTCCGAACCATTGTTTCCCGATATGAAATTAGCCGTGTTAGTAAACAGAGGTTCTGCATCAGCTTCGGAGATATTATGCGGCTCATTACAAGACTTAGATAGAGGGGTAATTATAGGCGAACGTACTTTTGGTAAGGGTTTAGTGCAGAATATACGTCCGGTAGGGTACGGTGGAAATTTGAAAGTAACCATCGCTAAATATTTTATTCCCAGCGGACGATGTATTCAGGCGTTGGATTACAGTCACCGTAGTGCTGATGGAAGTGTAGGGCGCGTACCGGATAGCTTGATTTCGATATTTCATACCAAAAATGGGCGAATAGTGAAAGACGGGGGAGGCATTTTGCCCGATACGGTGACCACCGATACACGAAAACTGAATATCGCTTACTATATTTTTGCTCAGAATCTGTATTTTGACTATGCTACCCGTTATTTTTATAGCCATCCTACAATTGCTTTACCGCAAGATTTTAAGTTGTCAGATGAGGAATTTAATCAATTTACAGATTATTTGCTGAATGAGAAAAAATTTAAATATACTACTCAAACAGAAAAATACTATAATCAACTTTATGAAATTGCAAAGTACGAAGGGTTGGATGCGAAAGCTTCGGCAGAATTTGATTCGTTAAAAGTAAAAATAACGCCGAATGTAGCTGAGAACATAAAAGAAAACCGCAAAGATATAGAGGAGATGTTGTCATTAGAAATATTGAAACGGTATTATTATCAAAAAGGACAAATACAATATTCGTTGAAAGACGACAAAGAAATAAAAACAGCCATCGAACTGCTTAATGATACAGATAAATATAATCGGATACTGAATATGAAACGTTAATTGAGTTAGTGGGGAGCGGCAGCTTTTAAGGTGAGAACGGTTACTTCCGGTTTTACACCTATGCGCATCGGAATGCCGACAAAGCCCACACCTCTATTGACGTAAATATACTGGTTGTTTTGTTGGTATAATCCTTCCCATTGCTTAAACGAAAACATCACCGGAGAGAATCGGATACATTTATTAATTATTCCGATTTGTCCTCCGTGGGTATGCCCTGAGATGGTGAGAAAAATATCATCTTTTCCCGTTACTTCCGCATTCCAATGTTTAGGGTCGTGTGTGAGCAGTATCTTTTTACGGTTTGTATTTGTTTTTGCCAACGCTTTTTTCAAATCGCAGTAATTCGGTTTATCGGTATCGTCGCTGTAATTTTCTACACCTACCAATGTTATTGTGTCCTTCCCCAGCGTTAAATCGTAGTGCTCGTTTAATAATAACTTAAATCCCAATTCTTCGATCCCCTTTTTAATTCTTTTCAGGTTGTCGGCTTTGCCATCAATACTTTTCCAGTTAGCGTAGTCGCCATGATCATGGTTACCGAGTATGGCAAACATTCCATACTTTGATTTTAACGAAGCAAAATAAGGTTTCCAGCCCTGAAGTTCGTCCGCAAAGTTATTGACCATATCGCCTGCGAATACGATGATATCCGGTTCTTCTTTATCAATAATTTGTGATATGCGCTCCATCATTTGATACCGGTTGTTCCAGTTACCAATGTGCAAATCGGCAAAAATGGCAATTTTATACTTATCAAACGCGGGCGGAAGTTGCTTCACGTCAATGTCTTTCTTTACCAATTCTACATCATCACGTGTAATAACATTGCCGTATCCCATTACGAGTACCGAAAAAATGCCGACTGCATATCCGATACGGCGAAAGAGGTAGGAGTGAACTTTGCGTTTTTTACAGTATATATTATTGAGATAATAAAACAGTATATAGATGATTTTGGGTATATATACAAGGCCGAAGATAAAGAAAGCCCATTGCAATAGCGTAGAAACCACATAATAATGATTGTATCTGAAACCAAAACGAGTATAGAAAAAAAGTAGAATAAAAAGCATACCGGGTACTAACGACAAGTGTGCAAACCAATGATAAAACCGGTGTTTTTTCATCTTTCTGAAAAACCAGTAATCGCAAGCGGTGATAATTGTAATCAACACAATGAGTTCAAAGAAGTACATTGTCATAAATCACACAGTTTTATTTTGTTTAATAATGATAATTATTTTTTAGAGTTGCAGCTTATCTTGACTTTTTCTTGTAACTTTGTACAAAAATAAAATAAATTTTTATGGTTCAAACCATCTTCGTACTCATTTTAGTAATTATTATTGCCGATTTTGTATTTGAGCGTGTGCTCTCGTTTAAATGTAAAGAACGCTAAGAAGCCTATACCCGGTTTATTGGAAGGAATATATTCAACAGAGCAATACGATAAGCAGCAATCTTACTTTCGGACCAATACCAAATTCGGGCAGCTAACCTCTACATATAGCTTTATAATCATACTTTGTATGTATGCTTTTGGCGGTTTCGGCTGGCTCGATGGAGTGTTACAAAGTCATTTCAGTTATCCGATGCTTGTTTCATTGTTGTTTTTCGGCATTTTATTTATTGCCAACGATATATTAAGCATCCCCTTTGAGATTTACGATACATTTGTGATTGAAGAACGGTTCGGATTCAACAAAGTAACTCCCAAGCTGTTTGTTATAGATAAATTAAAATCGTATTTGCTTACTATTGTAATTGGAGGGGGTATTTTAGCATTGATAATATGGATTTATCAAATGACACCTACTTATTTTTGGTTTTTTGCTTGGGCGGCCGTTACAGTTTTCGGATTGTTTATGAGTCTGTTTTATTCGGAGTTAATTGTTCCACTATTCAACAAGCAAACACCACTTGAGCCGGGCGAATTGAGAAATGCCATCGAATCTTTCTCTGAAAAAGTAGGATTTGAATTGAAAAATATTTATGTGATTGACGGTTCCAAGCGTTCTACCAAAGCCAATGCTTACTTCACGGGATTTGGCAAGAAAAAACGTATTGTGCTGTACGACACGTTAATAAACGACTTAACTACGCAAGAGATTGTGGCGGTATTGGCACACGAGATAGGGCACTATAAGCACAAACACACCATTAAAAATATGCTTTTGAGTATTCCCAACACGTTGATTTTATTCTTTATCTTCGGTTGGATATTAAAAAGCGATGCTTTGGCACAAGCATTGGGAGGTACTACCGCCACTTTCCATCTGAATACGCTTGCGTTTGGAATTTTATATTCGCCTGTTTCATTAATATTAGATTTGGGAATGAATGTACTCTCGCGTAAGTTTGAGTATCAGGCAGATTATTTTGTGAAGCAAAATGGTAAAGCATCCGACTTAATATCGGCGCTGAAAAAAATCTCGTCTCAAGCATTATCCAACCTTACACCGCATCCGGCTGTGGTGTTTGTAAACTATTCGCATCCTACACTTTTACAACGCATTCAGGCGCTATTGTAAGCATTGAATCCACGTCAAAAATGTATAATTATAGAGGGAACTTTCATTTATTGAAAAGTTCCTTTTTTTTGTGTTTTGATAATAAAATCTAACATAAAAAGGGCGAAAAACAGTTGCATTTTTCAGACAATTTATGAACATGATTTCGTACGCTGGTCGTTGGGATTTGTAATCCGACCACCTATGATTTGTAATCCGTAAAAAACAGAAATAATTCCATATGTTTGCCATAAAAATTTATTGCCGGACCTGCCTGCCCTCCTACGGCGGGTAAACGGCAGGCAAGTTAAAAATCCTGATAATACAAGAACTGGGATGACATATCCCAGTAACCAATACACATTTTTTTACTATTGAAGAGCATACCCGAAAGGACGAGGGATTCCGAATTCTTTCTATGTGCAAACTTAGAGTGATTATTTGAGAATTTTTCACTATTTTAGTGCGGTATTAAAAACAAGCCGAAAGAAACACGAGAAAAACCGTATGCGAAACGACAGGTTTATTTGGATTCTCCTTTTTTTACCGATGCTCTTCGGGTGCCACAGGGAGAGGGACAGGGCTTATTTTGAGCGTCTGTTTCTGCTGGACAGCATCTCGCGTACTGCTCCCGAAAAAATGATGGACAGCCTGAAATTATTTGACAGGAAAGAACTCTCCCGATACAATTACGGTTATTATCTGCTGCTTGATGTTATATCCAAAGACAAAACCTATTTTAATTTCACTTCCGATAGTTTGATAAAACTATCGGCAAAATTGCTTACCGGCAAAAAAAATGAATACCCCATAAACTATGCACGTTCATTGATGTATAGAGGTATTGTACGTTACAGGATGGGGATCACCGATAGCACAGCTTACGAGCCGATAAAAGAAGCGGCTGATTTTTTGGAAAAGAAAAAGATAAGCGACTCCTATTTATTATTTTTTTGCTACAATTACCTGGGGCTTATACACAGTGATAACGATAACTTACAGCAGGGTATCAGCTATTTGCAGAGAGCCGCGCAAAAAGCAAAATTGTATGGTGATAAAGATTATCTGTTTAATACTTATAGAGAACTCGCCTGGGCATATCTGATTGAGGAGCAACTTAATAAAGCCAAACAATATATTGATACATTAGCCGGTTTTAACGTTCTTTCTCCGGCGCAGCAGTCAGATACAGACTATCTGTTATCCTCATACTATGAATATAACAAGGAACCGTTGAAAGCACTGGAGATAAACTTTCAATTGCTGAATGATGAAAAAATCAGAAACGAGAATTTATCCAAAACATTAAGGAGCATAGCAAAAAACTACAAAGATTTAAACAAACCTGACAATGCTCTGTATTATGCCGAAAAAGCGGAGGAATGTAAACAAGACTCGAATTATTATCTCAATTATTTTTATTATACAACCATAGGCGAAATAGCGGAGAGACTTAAATTGTGGCAGAAAAGTGCTCAAGCTTATAAAAAAGCCTATTTCTTAAGAGACAAGGCGGTGAGTAAGGATTTAGATAAACATATTCTGGAACTTGAAAAAAAATACGATTATACCGAGGCTGAGTATAAAGTATTAAAATATAGAAATAGACTGATAATTACAGCTTTTACCGGTGTTATTTTGTTGTTGTTGCTTATTGTAGTTATAGTTGTTTTTCGCCATCGCGGAAAACAGACATTAATGAAATCACAATTGGCGGAGCAAAAAAAATAAACTTCTCGAATATGATAAAATAAAAACAGAACATAAATTAATGGAAAAAGAGTTTATTCTCCCCTTTTATCAGCAGATTTCACAACGAAACGCATACCTAAAATCATTTCTTTCTGATTTGAAAACAAATACCTACTTATGTAAAAACCCTCAGCTTGCCCAGACCATTAATGATGTTTATCAAAATTTCGTATCATCATCTAATATTCATCAGACAGATAACAAGGATATTACCAATAAGAAATTCAAAGAACTTACCAATATAGCCATAGAAGATGACAGCCTGTTGAGTGAAAGTGAGAAGATGCTGCTTATTTTTATCTCAATGGAACTGGACAATAAACAAATAGCCGTGCTTTTCAACACATCCGAATCAAGCATACGTGGACGAAAAACTAAATTAAGAATGAAACTTGAAACACATAATGTCTTCCCAAAACACCTTAATATCTGAAAAAACAGACAAACGAGCACCGCTACTTTCATTTTTTAAATACCTAATAAACAGTAGTATAACCCTATTTTATCCGCTACTTTTAGTCAGCTCCCCCAAAATACTTGTGGGAGTTTTTTGTTTGCTATAATTTAGCATTTGTAAATTATTCACATTCTTTATTAAAATAAAACCTTTAACTATTAATTTGTAAACAAATGAAAGAAATAATTAGAACTATTTTACTTGTATGTATATTAGGGATGTTCATCAGTCCGTTGAAAGCTACGGATAATAAAGAAATTCAATTTAATAAAAGATCAGCTTCCGGTCCTTCTCGTGCGCCGGAGCTTTATCCGGTAAGTTTCAGCGGCGTATTGTTTGTGGACGAAATAGCCCTTTCGGCACAAAACTATCAGGGCGCGGTTACTGTGCATATTTCGGGTGTCGGTGGTGCTATTACGCAAACCTGCCAGGTATCCGATACTCAAAACGCTTATATCAATATCAGTGCACTGCCTGCAGGAGAATATACCATAGATATAATTACTGAAAACAATGAGACATTTACCGGCGACTTTGAAATTTAACATGTTATACCTCGCTGTCCGGCATTATTAAAAACGTATTTATCTGTTCTTTGATTACGATTAAAGCAAAATGCCTCCTAAAAAACAAGCAGGCAGATTTGTTTTATAACTTTTGTGCAAATTTCCGGCTTATCGCCCGCCGTGTTTCCGCAAACGGGAGCAGGCAGGCGGAGGCTTGGGAAGAAAAAGTTAATTATTAATTATCAATAACCAAATTTATTTACTTTATTTCCAACAGAAAGGAGGTTAAACGCAGAAATAAGGCTCAAATTAATAAGTAAAAACTAACTTCTTAAATTTTATATTATGAAAACAAAAATGTTTATATTTGCGATAGCATTTGTGTTTATTGCATGTCATAATAATCAAAATGAACTTGAAAATAAGTCATTTACTCCTGTAAATAACAAAGTTGGGGAACTTCACAATGAGGGACTTTCTATGATTTTTAAAAGTCTAGGATATCACCGAATACAGATAGGTCAAAAATAAAAGCAAGTTCTTCTGATTTATTACAACAAGCAGTAGCGATTACAAACGAAGGTATTCTTGCGCAAGCAGGTGAAGAGGCTTACGAACAAGCTCTACAAGTGATTACAAGGGAAAAGTATATAGTGCTTACACCTGAGTTAATTCAGGAGCAAATGTCAAGTAAAGAAAGTACTGTTTTAGAAGAAACTTTAAATTCAGTAGTTGCAAATAGTGGGAGTAAGTCGTTAGCTCAGATTAAATCAGAGATAATTTCAGACAATTCTTTATCCGATGAAGAAAAACAGAAATTATTTGATATGATTGACATAATTGAATCTTCATATGTTTATTGGACACAAGAATTAGAACCTCCTATTGATGATTCACCTCAAGGTATCAGTGTAAGGAATCAACAAATTATTGCAGCAGACTGCATCTGGTTTTGGCAAGCAGGAATAGCCTCTGGTCTAAACCCATACGTAGCAATAGGAGCGTCAGCAGTTGGTTCATTTGCAGCTTGGCTTAATGGACGATAATTATTTACACTTTGACAGCCTACAATGAATAATTGAAATTTTCAAAGATGATGATGATTTCATCCCCTCGGAGTATGTCTGCAAACATACGAGGGGATTTGAAGCTACGATTGTTAAAAAAACTAATCTTTCAAATAATCATATCTAATTCAAATAATTTATAGAATGAAAAGTATTAAATATAACAGCATTAAGTTTGGGATTGTATTTGGTTTATCCTCGCTGATAATAATGTTTTTAATAGCATTAATAAAGTTTGGATACAATGAACTGTTTTACAATTACGATAATAGATTTATAGCACAATATTTTATACCTGTTTGGGCAATTGGATTAGGCTATGCCGGATATGGTCTGTCAAAGAAATTTTACAGTCAGAAGAAAGCAATTTTAGGAGAAGATTCTAAGAAGTCAGAACCCGAAAGCTCAGTGGAATGGTTGAATGCAAAAAGACTTTTTTCTCCGGTATTCTAAAAGTTATAGCAAAGATAGCCGCAGTTATGCTGCCCGTCTATTTGATAGCTTTATTGGATAATTCCACTCTTCTGACTTCAAATACTTGGTTTATTGTTGCGTTATTCGTAGTTGGCAGTACCTGTTTTTTAATAAGTAGAATGCTGGAATCAAAAATTAGGCAAAATACGGAATAAACAATAACTTGTAGGGACCTCTGCTCCCGCACGCAAGGATGCGTGTGGGAGAAATCTACTGGAAATTTTTAAAAGGCAATTGAAAAATAAGTTTCCCCTCTTTAAGCAATAATTATAAACCACAGTTAATATAATTTATTTACCTAAAAAACAATACAATAATGAAAAAGACACTGAATGCTTGGTTAAAAAAGAACCTGCTTACCGAAACCCCTAATGACTACACTGCCTGGTGCAAAGCAAAGGGAGCATAACGCTTGCCCACATCGTGGACGAACTCCAGAACGAAGGGATGGAAATAAAGCGCGAAACGGCAATTGACATCATTACCCGTTTTAACCGCAAAGCAGCCGATATGGTGCTCTCCGGCTACAACGTAAATACAGGGCTGGTCTATATGCGCCCCATCGTTAAAGGGGCGTTTTATGATAAAACGTGGAAATCTGAAACCAACCCCGTGTATATTGCCATCAATCAGGGATTAGATTTGCGCACCGCCGTGGCTGAAAACCACCCGTGGCAATACTTGTGCGGGCAAGCTGACCCCATAGAAATCCTCAGCCTCACGGACAGCACCACCGGCGCTGCCGACGGCACGCTTACCCCCGGACGCAATGCCGAGCTGAAAGGGTCGTATCTGAAAATTGCCGGCGATAATCCCAATTGCGGCGTAGCATTTCTCAACACAGCCACGCAGGCTCTTACCAAGCTGGCATCGGGCGATATTGTACTTAACGAACCCTCCCGATTATTGATATTGGTGCCTGCCACGCTTACTGCCGGAGAGTATGAACTAAGCGTAACTACGCAGTTTACCAGAGGCAATAAATTATTGAATCAGCCCCGGTCGGTTACTTTAGATTTTCCCGTAGTTATCAGCTAAAAACAACTGCTATTGTTAATAGTGTATTAGCCGTAGTGCTAATGCGCTATTAGCAGTAGTGCTAATACACTATTAACAGCGAGGTTAATGCATCATTAGCAACACTGTAATTTGTGAACTTACAAAATACACTCATCGGATGATTTTAGATATCCTGACGAGTATTTATAGTCTGATAAATCTGATAAAACCCAATTATAAGTAATTAGAAACAATTAATGATATATTTCAAACACAGTAGAACACATGGTAAAACAATCTTAAAAAACACTTCGTTCACATAGTAAAAGTATCTTAGGATACTTTTTAGGTTGCTGAATCCCGTCCCGATTTGCGGGATAAAAACTATGTGTACTATGTGGTGAAAAACATATCAATAATAATTATTATGTACTTACCTTACAAACTAATCATAAACTATTAAAAAGGAAGAAATGAAAAAATCACTTAATCACTTATCCATCTTCTGTACCGGATGTCTAAGAATTACATTTCTGCTAATGGCAGTATTTGTTCTATATCCCGTCTATACATCTGCCAAAGATTTCATACTGATAAATAAAATTATGTATGATACTCCTCTAAATGAACAGATAGCAACCGGAGTGGCGTATAGCAATGGCGAGTTTGTAGAATTATATAATGCCGGTATTGATACCATAAATCTAACAGGCTGGGCGTTGCGTGGCGGGGGCAGTACGGAAATCTATAATTTTCCTTCAGGTTCGGCAATGCCGCCAAAATCATTTTTGATAATTGCTTATCAGTATAATAACAGCAATTTCACATTAGATCAATTGTATGCGGGTTTGTTTTCCGGTCAAAATAAACAAATACTCTATCACCGGAAGATATTATTAAGCAATTCAGGAGAAGCGGTATATATCCGTGATAATACCGGAATAACCAAAGACAGTATTTATTACGATGGCACTTCTAGTAAAACAAAGCCAAATCGTTTGAGTGCAGAAAATGCGGATAATATTGCCGGGAACGCTTGCGTATGTCTCCAACGTAAAACAGCTGTTTTTACTTCAGATGGAGTTGCCGTACCCAATAATTTGGAATGGATAACAGCGCTTGTCAATCCGTTTCAGTTATATACACACTTTACTGAGCCGGAACTCCCGGCGTTGTGGACAATACCCCAAGCGATGCATCGCCGGCTGATGAAATCATTTTTTCGACAGGAAACTCCTTTTCCAGTTCTAATCCCGACATCCCTGTTATAGGGATTCCAAATGGGTTCTACACAATGGGAGATGTAAATGACACTAATAATAAAGTGAGTTATACGTTTCCTGCAATATGGTTTAAGACCACACCAATATCAAAAGATGTTCAAAATGGATATTATGATTGGCAGGATTTCTCAGGAAACAACGTTAAACTTCGTAAATACGATTCACGTGGTGCCGCTTATGGTGAAGAATTTTTTGTATCCAAAAATAACTTAAAAACATATAATTTTAATCCCGCTCTCCATATCTCATTGGATGATATTAGCAAAGAAATACTCAATAATAAAAGTAATTTGGCACAAACAACTATTATGGGTGTTTGGGGACCTGATGAACAAAATATGCCGGAAACCGACAATTTTGTATTTGCTCTCAATGGCAGGCAAGCCGAAAGTATTGTTTTCACAAAAAGTAATGTAACAGAAAATGAAGAAAGCGGAAAAGGCAATTTACTTTACGGTAACGGATTAGTTAAAAATCTATTGTTTCAACCCGAATTGGCTAATGAAGAAACCGAAGATAAATTCAAAGAGCAATCATTACGGATAGCCACATACTACAAAGCTAACAAGCCGGCAAATTCATTGTGGGGCGAAGAACAAAAATCCGTAATTTCACTGGGTGGAGATTTTGACAACAACAATGTGAATAATGTTTCGGATTTCGAGAGCAGATTAAATACGCCTCAAAAATATGAAGGTTATACCCCTGAATTATTAGTTTTTGATAAGATACTGACTCCGAAAGAAAATCAGATCTTCCAAACATACCTGTCTTTAAAATATGGTATAAGTTTAGATACAACCTATATCGCTCCAAGTGGTCAAGTAATGTGGGATTATACCGATGAAGACAATATACCCTTTAATAATCGTATAATAGGTTATACTCGTCAGGATGCTTTGGGTTTATATCAAACCACTTCAACCACAGCTTATGAAGAAGTTCCTTATATTAGCAGCATAAAGAGTAATGATTCTTATGATGATGGAGACTTCTATAATATGTCTAACCGGAATAAACTACTTGTAGTGGGCAATGAGCCGGCTAATCTTTTTAATGATGGAGATTATGTGATGCTTGGTGATAATAATGGATTGTTAAGTATTTCCGGAACAGGAACCGGAAATTATGGAATTATAGAGAGGCAGTGGCTGTTAAAAACGAATATTAAGCAGCATAATAACAATGAGCCTCAAGTTTTAAGCTGGCAATCTACATCTAATTTCGAAATAGCTGAAGCTGATTATAAAATAATCTTATATAAGCCCTCTTCATCAACTTCAGCTTATGCCGTTACTAAGAATCCTTTACAAGGGAAAGACGGTTATTTCGGCTGGATACTGACGGATACTGTGGGAATATTTACGGTTAAATTTGGTACCCGAAATGCATCACTGACAGAAAACAGCAACGATTATGGTTACAGGATAAAAAAGAATGGGCAACTGTATAAAATAGAGCGTGGTTTTGAGTCGGATACCTGTTTTAATACGGTTGCTGTAGGTCAAAAGATTGAAATAGAGAAAACAGGCAACTTAGTTTACCTGAGAATTGACGGTAAAAGAATAAAAGAATCCGAATGTTTGATAACCAAAGGCGTTGATATGAAATCAAACTACTATGGAGGAATCTCAATTGAAACACCCGGAGAATTTATCATAAATAATCTCAGATACGGAGGTTTTTCTAAATACAGGTAACAAAGTGGAATTATCTTATTACACTCACAGAGCAACGGTTTTTTCTGCAGACAAAGAGCATGTATATCTAATTATCGACCGTACAGGAACCGGGAATTTCACTACTGAAGTAGATGAATATAAAGTGAGCGAAATAGACTCTATTCGTTCCAAACTCATATTTAACAATGTTATTTGGGATAAAGATGGCAATGGCAAAGACTTGTTTACTTTCGGATATAAACAAACAAGTCCGCAAACTGTAAAAAGACAGTCGCAGGATAATGTTGAAGATGAGCCGGAACATAGTAATTACGCTCATGTATACTACAGGGACATTAAAGATTTAAGCCATGTAACGGTTAAAGTTTATTTATATGAGGGCAAGCCCTATACTGTTTTGGTAACGGATATTGCGGGACGCATTGTATATAAAAACGATTATCTTGGTAGCATGACAGAACAGTTTACAGATATAAAATTACCTCATCCGGGATTTTATGTGGTAAAAGTGATGTCGGCATCTTATCAATATAGCGCCAAAGTGCTTTCCGATAAATAATTTTTTTTTGAATCTATAGAGAAATACAGATTAATAACCGGCTCGGTTTTTCCTTTTATGGGGGAAACGGGAAAAAGATTATAAACTTATGAAATCAGCAAACAATAAAATATACAGCTTCGCGCTTTTAGTCTTCGTATCTTTACTTTTCTTATCGCTCATTTCTCAAAAGAGCACTTCACGTAAGAGTGAAGATAAAATAAATTCCTCTTTATCTGCGCATAGCCCAAAGGCGCATACACAACCTCTGCAACCCCAATCAACATCACGTTGGGTTAAGTTGCCTAATAAAATGACTCCCGGCATAACCCGTAATCAGGAGTACCGTGCCTATCTGGCTCTGCAATCGGTAGGAGTTATCGGAGTTCAGGGTAACAACACAAGCGATAATCCGGCAGATAATATTTTTACCGTATCATTAGACCGGGACTTATCATCAGACGATAAGGTAATACTGTGTTACACGCTGACCGGAGTGGAAGACAAAAGTAACGTAACTTACAGTATAAATGATTATCCGGCAATGGGTGGCTACCTGATAAAAAAAACAGATGCTGCATCCCTGCAAAAGGTAGAGATTAATCCTCGTTGGCTGAAAAGAGGGTTTAACCGCATTCAATTTAGTGTTCCGGAAGGGGCGGCATATGGATATAAAATAGAAAATCTCTCCTTAGAAGTGAGTTCTCGGAATGAAAGTCTTTGTGTGGTCAATACCGGAAATACCACGTATGATAACCAAGCCTACATTCAGGGTTTTATCCTGAATAAAAATACGCAAATACTGCTTGATGGGAAAGAGATTGAAGTAAAGGACGGAATATTCGAATCGGTAGTTACAGATATAAAGAATAATACGGTTACGCTAACTGCCGTGTCAGAAGGAAAAACCCATACCGAGCATATATTATTTAATATGATTATCCGCAAAGTGTCCTATTGTAAATTTTAGATTTGAAATCTGGAGTATAAGAAACAGCAGTCATAAGCAGTCTGTCGAATATTCTTTCTCCAAAATATCTTCTATTGAATTTATAACAGAACTCATTGAGATAATATTCTAAGTATTTGGTTTTAATATTATGATGAACATTTACAAACAATCGTTTAGCGTTGCTGATTGCAATATGAACCCAAGGTAGTATAACTGGTATCATATCAGGTTCAATAACTTTAGCAACGTGGGAATTGACATGTTCAATCAATTTAGTATATGATGTTGAATCGTCAGTGACTAATTCAGCAGACTTATCAACTTGTTCTTTGACAATACTTGTAATTGTATTTGATTTCAAATCGCTGATAACTTGCATTTTAATGTAATTAACCCGTTTTGGTTTCCGGCCTTTCTTGGGCTTATCGACGAATTCACTTTCAGCCATAACCAACACTTTGGTTTTGCTTTGACTTCCACGGCCTCTTTTCAAAGGCTGATCCTTTTGTTCTTGAGGTATTTCAGTAGAAAAGTAAGCGTCATCAAGTTCCATTTGACCTGTAAGTTGATATTCATTGTCGCGTTTACCCATAATATCACGAATTTTGTTGACCATTTCCCAAATAGGTTGATAACGCTTATGTCCTAATTGACGACGTAATTCTTCTGTTGAGAATGATTTTTTGGTACTCGTGAGCAAATGCATGGTAACAAACCAATATCGAAAAGGTAACTTAGAGTTTTGCATAACAGTGCCTGATCTTAGTGTTTGACGAGAATGACAATGTTTACATTCATAACATTGCTTGTTTTCAAGCCAAAAGTGCTCTTTACAATTACATTTATGACAAATTACACCGATTTGGTCTCTTTGTTCTTTTATTTTTAACCGACAAGCGTCCTCATCTGGAAATTTTTGAATGAATTCGAGTATATTCACATTCTATTGATTTAGACTGTAAATATAATGAATATCAGTTAATTAAACAAATTATTTTTAATAAAAATCAACCGTAAATAATCTTATTTTTCAATTAGGATGCTTTGCGGATAATCATATTATTTAATAAAAACGTAAAGTCGGATGTTGAGTATACTTTCGTACCATCATTTAACAAAACATATAAAACCTTTGAAAGAGGAAAAACGGACACGTTAACGATTGCCAATGCTACGCTGAATGTTAGCGACAGTTCACTGCTATCGGATAAAAAGCTATCGGTGATGAATCTGCGTGATGTGGATGTACCCGCTATGGACTATGGGATGATAAATGTCACAGGTGTAAGTAACGGGTTACGTTTCCTGCCACACGGAGAGCACTTCAAAGAAGGCACAACGGTTGCAATCAAATATGACCGTACCAAAATACCGAGCGGCTACACCGAAAATGATGTGAAAACGTATTATTTTGATAACGATACCAAGCATTGGGTGGCGTTAGATAGAGACAGTGTGGACAAGCAGCTCTGTATGGTGGTTTCTAAAACTACTCACTTTACCGATATGATCAATGGAGTGATTAAAACGCCCGAATCGCCGGAAACGCAAGGATTTACGCCGACTATGATGAACGACATAAAAGCAGCTGACCCGGCATCAGGCATACAACTGATATCCCCTCCTACGGCGAATAACAACGGTAGCGCCAACTTAAGCTATAAAATAGAAGTGCCGCCGGCACGAAACGGTATGAACCCTGATTTAACCATTCAGTATAACAGCGATGGTGGTAGCGGATGGCTGGGCGAAGGATGGGACTTAAACATACCAAGTATCACGGTAGATACAAGATGGGGAGTACCTCAATATGATATTGATAGAGAAACTGAGACTTATTTGTTAAATGGAGTACCTTTAGCCAGGGCATTTGTTTCAGGTTCCATCAATGATTCAATTGACGAAAAAATGTTTTTTCAAGATAGAGGTATAGTTTATTTACGAAACAAAGAAAATGCCGGAGGAAATCAGTATCAATTTTACACTAAAACTCTGACTGATTTTCCTTTAATAATTCGTTATGGTACCGATCCGGATAATTACTATTGGATTGTTTCAGATAAAAAAGGGACAAAGTATTATTATGGATATGGTATTGATAACAAGCTCGCTAACTATGTGCAATGTATAAAAAGCGGCGATAAGCAATCATACAATATAAATGCCATAGCGGAGTGGAAACTTCAAAGCATCGTTGATATACATGGCGACTCTATAGCATACACATATAATATATGTGATGAAACCGGCTATACAGCAGGTTTATCTCCAAAAGCTATTTATTTGTCAAAAATTGAAGGTTTTACTTGCAATACAGACAAATCATATTCAAAACATACAGAAATTAATTTTACCTCCAATAGCAATAAAACAAAAAAGACAAACAACGCGCGTTATGGCTTTTTGGCTTCATCTCAAAAGTTATTGGATGAAATTAAAATACGTTATTCTGATAAAGGAATTAATTCAAGTTTTGATCAAGATGCCAGCAGTTTAAAAAATACAGTTTTGAATATAGGGAGGCTCCATTACTAACAAATCTACTTACGTCTATATCGAAAAAAAACGATTCTGAGTCCGATGTTAAGCAGGTGTTTGACTATTATGATTTCACATCGAATGGACAAAATATTGTATCAAATACTAAATCTACAATTGTAAATCCTAATAATACAATAAAAAATTCAATCTCAAATCTCTTTCCAAGCCTTCCCACATTTTCATTAGATGATAAGAACGGGATATTAAATAACTCCACTTCAACTGCGAAAGGAGGTTCGTTATACGTAGGTATCGGCGTATTGCCTAAAGTTTGGTCTACCTCAAACAGTATTGGTGTTAATGCCGGATATAATAATAATGAAACGGAAGGCACATCGCAGTTGATTGATATTGATGGCGATGGACTTCAAGACTTTGTATATAAGAACAACGGCACTTTGTATTATAAGAAATATCGTTTATTGGATAATACCTTTGAAAGTCCGAAACAATTAGTAGGAGTACCCGATGGTAAGTTTTATTCAACGGCAAATAACAGTTGGACTCTCGGTATAGGCGCAAACGGAAGCCTGTTGGGTTTTACTTTATCAGGCAGAATAGATTGAAGTTTATCTAATACTACCCATACTTCTGCTTACTTAATGGATGTAAATAACGATGGTTTGGTTGATATAGTAAATAATGGAAGTGTTTATTTTAATTATTTAGTCAATGGGGTTCCTCATTTTACTACAAACAGTAAACTAACTTCAATGCCGATGAACAAGAAAACGGTGTATGACGATAGTGAACCCGCACAGGGAATAATACGATACAATAATAAAGAAGATATTGAAGCGGAAGCTCGCGCAAATTATTTACAGGATATAGTTAGAGTATGGCAAGCTCCTTATTCCGGTACAGTACAGATAACCGGAGACATACGTTTGCTGGAACCTGCCGGAACGTATGATGCCGATGCTTACGCTAACGCCGATGGGGTACGAGTGGCAATCCAGAACGATAAGGCGGAAATATGGAGTTCATATATAAAAAAAGGACAAAATAGCCCCGTTCCGGTATCTCTTAATAATATTACCATAGAAAAAGACAAATTGCTCCTATTCAGAGTTCAGAGTGGAGACTCATTGACCTGTGACGGTAATTTTGATAATGTATAATGGAGTCCACAAATAAAATACACATCCACAAACTTGAATATTTTAGATACGACTGACGTTTGCGGTTATTCAAATTTGGAATATAATGCTTCAGAGTCGTATTTTGTAAGTAAGATAAGCTATAACGAAATAGTAAAGAAAAATCCAGGTATTCAATCAATTTCTGTCGCTTTGGAGAAACCGGTTACTAACGAAGACTTGACACTGGATATTTTCTATTCCAATAGTACACAGTTTCTTGCAGATACCGTTGATGCAAATGGGAGGCGAAATATTAGATCCTTACTTTACACTATATAAATTACCTTCGATGACTTTTCCAAAAAACAGTATTTATTCATTATCTTCTCCTATAAATGTTAATATCACAAATATGCCAGGACGAGAATTTACATTTTTGGTTCAGAATATCATCTACAGAAAATGAAAAGTGGAATACGGTTAAATGCTACCCGAATATAATATACACCTATATTAGTGAAAAAAGAAATATACAGATAACAGATACATTGGTGGCGGGTGTAAATTACAATACTTTGCAAAACTATTATACAGCGGCAGATTCTCTGTCCCGTATTGCAAATGACTCACAATATCCGTTTATAGACACGTATTGGTACACTTATTACAAACCTGAAAAGCATAATAACGAAACAATATATCAAATGCTGATAGGATTAGGTAAAGATACAATCAATATCGTTAATTCTTTAGATGATGTACCGGATCATACAAAGCTAAAATATATTAAGCCGTTAATATCTGTTTTTGATAAGTCGGCACAATGCTACAGAAATTTATATTCTAATCAAATAGAAAATGACAATAATGAAACAAAAACGATATTTAACACTTTTCTGAATTGTAAAATTAAGGTTGAGTCCAAAATAGATCATCGTGTTAAGTATTATCCTTTCTTTAATTTAGAGACATACCTTGATGTGCAGGATATATTAAATGACTTTCTTTATATAGATGAAGATGGATTTGAAATAAATGATATCACATTATTAAACGATCTTGAATTCTCTTTATGTATTGACGATGTTATTTATGATAATTTGTATTATGCTATTGGGTTATACTATTATAAAGAACCGGAGAACAATCAATATTCTTTCTATCGAGATAAATTTCTGTTGAATGTGCTCAATCCTCAGGTCTATGTAAAGCAGGAATTCAAAAACGATTTTGGTCCTATGTACCGCGGATGGGGACAATTTGAATATAACGCATCAAAGAACAGATACGGCAGACCTATTGATACCGACAGCCTGTTTTTGCCAAAAGACACCAGTAACTTTATATTGGAAGATTTACATATGCTCTCCTTGGCTCCTCACGTTGAGACAAAACGCTTTTGGCAAGGACTGAGTGATAATGTAAGGCTTAGCGCCGATACGATGACATCCGGCAGGATGCTCTCTAACGATATAAAATTAAAATCATTTTTAGCCAAAGACGGCGGCTACCGCGCTCCCTCTATTGGGGATAGTGCGCGTAATTACCGCATTGAAGCACCCATACTGCTAACCAAGCAAAAAAGTACATCTTACGGCATACAAGGCAGTTTTAGTTTGGAGAAGATGCCTAAATGTGTGAAAACAGTATTGTCCGCTAATGCTGGCTATGACTACTCAAGCGGTGAATCTGTAAAAACGGTTGATTATATAGATATGAATGGAGACGGTTTTCCCGATTATTTTAATGAAGGAAAAATCCTGTATTCAAATTCCAGGGGCACCATTACCGACATATATACTAAAAACAGGAATAATACCGATATTACACAACGGGAAAAGATAACGTCCAGCTCTTTTGGCATTGGCGTTTCAGGCTCGTTAGGATGTACAACTCCCACAGTGAATCCGGAAGCAATGTCAAATGAGATAGCTCGTTCATGTAATGCTTCCGCTAATGTAAGTGTAAATAAAAGTAATGTTGAACTTGCATTTTATGATATAAATGGCGATGGACTGCCTGATCTGATAGAAAAAGACAATAAGGGCGGAAAACAAGTATCCATTAATCTTGGTTATCGATTTTCTGATCCTTTTACACCGACCTTTGCATTGGATTTTACTGAAACCAATGCATACTCTAAGAATTTCGGAGCAGGTGAAGGAGTGGATGTATTAGGTTTCTCAATAGGCAAAGGAGTAGGTTCCGCCGTCTCAAATTCATTCTATAAATTAATGGATGTAAATGGTGATGGTCTTCCGGATTTGGTTTATTCAACAGCTGCTGACAATGCTAATATGTTTAATTATATGTTTGAATCGTATAACAAACAAACGTACGTAAAACTAAATGACGGAATTGGTTTTAATCCAACTCCTGTTTCCTTGGGCAATAGCATTATAGATTGCACAAGTTCTACTTCTGTATCGGCAAACGCAGGAGGAGGCTGGGGATTTTGGATACCGTTTACGCCTCTAAAGTTTGTTTTTAGTGGCAATCTTTATCTTAGTTCAACAAATTCGCAGGTAACTTGTGATGTGCGAGATATGAATGGTGATGGACTACCTGATCTTGTAAGTACCGATAATAATAATGACAACCCACAGTTAAAATTTAATCCGTCAGTTATCAAATATACTAACAAACTAAAATCCGCGACTAATTCCTTAGGTGGCAAATTTACACTGGATTATGAACGTTCCACCCCCACTACCGACCATCCCGGCGGTAAATGGGTGATGAAATCAGTGATAGTAGACGACGGCATTTCGTTTGACGGCGAAAACAGTACTTACACTTTCGATTATTCAGGAGGAAAATATAACCGCAGGGAACGCGAATTTGACGGATTCGGTAAGGTAGTAAGCAGTATAAAGCAATATAAAGCATTACAACTGAATGGAACCGCTATATACACCATTCGCCGCATAGAACAGACGTATGATGTTAGCAATACATATACCAAGGGGAACTTGCTCTCAATAATTATATATGGAGGAGGCACTAAATGCCAGGAAACCAACAATAAATACCACTATTATAATGTGAAAACACGCCGGAGCTTAGCACGGTCAAAAGACGATAGCGAAGAAGAAATAAAAGAAGGCGGACGCCAATACGACAACTATATTTATTATCCCGTGGCGGAAAATCAAATATCGGACACGATGGTGATGTTTAATCCGGTAAAATACACCGAAACAAAATTATACGTGGCATCAACCGGAACAGAACATGTAAAAACAAGCACATTTTATGATTATTGGGTGAATTACGAGAACGTAACGAATCATTTTGGCGAGTTAAAAACCTTCCGCAGTTCCAACAGCGGTCAGTTGGACGAAAACGGGAACGGGAATTACGATTACCGTACATCCATAGATTATTTTGGCAGGATGAACGAAAAATTCTTTGTTTCAGGTTTACCAAAGGAATGTATTGTAAAAAATCAAAACAATAAGGTTTTACGTCATATAATTGCTGATTACGGCGAAGCAAAATACCCTACGCACTTGACCAAAATAAAGCAAATGGTAGATAACGATTCACTGGTATCGCGTTTCGTTTACGATGCGGGTGGTAATATAAAGAAGAAAACCTTACCCTCTGGGATGTCATACACCTACGTTTACGATCATACGTACAAGATGTATCCCATACAGATTTCTGATACGCTGGGGTATGTAAGCAAGTTGGAAGACTACGATTACCGTTTCGGTATCCCGCTGAAAACTACCGATATCAACGGAAACGTACAGACGACAGAAATAGACGACAGGGGACGGATTACCAAAATTAAAGGACCGAACGAAGCGGACTACACCATCAAGTTTGAATATCATCCTGAAGCGGTAACGCTGAATACCGACGGGACCATAAAAACGCCTGCTTACGCCGTTACCAAACATTATGACCCGCAGCGCCCCGATAACCCCATAGAAACGGTTACCTTTACGGACGGATTCGGAAGACCCGTGCAGGTAAAGAAGGACGCTTACATTGCTGGCGCTGAAAAAATGATTGTAAGCGGCAAGGTAAAATACGATGTCTTTGGAAGACCGGTAGAAAATTATTACCCGCAGGTAGCGGACAAAAACTATACGATGTTTGACTATGCCGCGAGTGCCGACAGTTATAAAACCGTAACGGACTATGACATGCTCGACAGGGTGGTATTGGTAACTACACCTGACAATAACGAAACACGTACACTATATTACATAACAAACATCGATGGAGCCAATCTGCTGAAATCCAGGATTATTGATCCGGAAAACAATCACCGGTTTACATATACCGACGGCGCAGGAAAAACCGTGCGTACCGAACAGTATTATACCAATCCGGAAACAAATAAAACGGATACCATCGCCACTAAGTTTGAATACGATGCTATCGACCAATTGGTAAAAGTAACCGATGCTATGGGCAAACAAACCCTCTCGGAGTACGATATGGCAGGCAGACGCATAAAAGTAACACATCCCGCTTCAGGGGTTACACAGTTTGCTTACGATAAAGCAGGTAACCTGGCGTGGAAATACACGGCAAACAAAGATACCATAAAGTACGCCTATGATTATAACCGCCTGAAAAGCATCGTCTATCCGCGCCACCCCGAAAACAATGTAAAATATACCTATGGAGATAAAAACGCGGTAGCCAACCTCAAAGCGCGCCTCATTTTGCAGGAAGACGGCAGCGGAGCACAAGCCTTTAAGTATGGCAATATGGGCGAACTTACCGAGGTTACGCGTACATTGGTAATACCTAATCAGGCAGTGGCAACATACACTGCCAAGTGGGAGTATGACAGCTGGAACCGCGTGCAAAAAATGACCTACCCCGACGGAGAAGAAGTTAACTATGCTTACGACCTTGGCGGCAATCTTGCCTCGGTAATCGGTAGCACCACTTACGTAGCCAACATAGCGTACGATAAGTTTGATCAGCGCCAATCCATTACCTACGGCAACGGTACGGTAACCAACTACACCTACAACCCCGCTAACCGCAGGCTCAGTAACCTCACGGTGAAAAACGGCAGCGCCGTTGCCTTGATGAATAACGCCTATACCTACGACAAGGCAGGCAACGTTACCAAATTGGAAAACAGCGCAGCGGCTACAAATAATATAGGCGGAGGTACTACCCATAACTACGGCTATGACAACCTCTATCGCCTCACTTCAGCCAACGGCACGTTTGCCGGAGCAGGAACCAAAAAAGCCACTTATAATTTAAGCATGGGTTATGACAACCTGCATAACATCACCTCCAAGAAACAGAATATAACGCAAACCGATTTACAGTTTACCGGCACACTGAATGCGGGCTATGCCCTGAACTATACGTATAACGGCAACAACGCACAGCAGATAGCTTCCATAGAAGACGAAAGCTACCGCGGTGAAACATCCGAAACTCCTAAGGAAACGAGGTCACACCTATACCGCTACGATGCCAACGGCAATTTACTGCAAGTATCTACCGGCACAATGGCTAATGACAGTGTGCTGCGGGCAGTAAACGAGCGCAAACTCCTGTGGGACGAAGAAAACCGCCTGCTGGCATTAAGTGATAACGGCTACGTGAGCAATTACATTTACGATGCCGCAGGCGAGCGCACCGTAAAGATGCACGGCGGCAGCGAGGGAGTAACGGTGAACGGCAGGCAGGCGGCAGCCCGCCTGGGTGCGGTGGACTTTACCGCCTACGTAAGCCCTTACCTTGTGGTAAGTGCCGGTGGAAACTATACCAAGCATATCTATGCAGGTAGCCAGCGCATAACCAGTAAATTAGGCACCGGGATGATGAACGCCCTCACGGCGACCAAAGCAGGAGGCAACAACTCCATTTACACGGTTAAAGACAACCTGATACAAGCAGCCCTGAAAGCCGAATACGACAGTCTCGGTGTAAAATACGGTAAAATTAAGAGTACATTTGATATGGAGCGAGGCACTGCAGAAATAGCGGACGACCCTGTAGTGTCCGACATTCCCAGAAGTACCGGGCTACCCGAAACTTCTAACCAAAATCTCGGGAACCCTATAAGTTTCGGAAATTTATTGTACTTTTACCATCCCGATCATCTCGGCAGCAGCTCTTTGATTACAGGCAGTAGCGGTGAAGCATTACAGCATATAGAATACGTACCTTTTGGTGAAACGTTTATTGACGAACGCAACGGTACCTGGCATACGCCTTACCTGTTTAACGCCAAAGAGCTGGACGAAGAAACAGGGCTTTACTACTACGGAGCAAGGTATTATGACCCGAAGACGAGTGTGTGGATTAGTGTGGATCCGCTGGCGGAGAAATATCCTACTGTTTCGAGTTATGTGTATTGTATAGGTAATCCAATAATATTTAAGGATGTTGATGGTAGAGATGTTTATTTGGCAACAGAAACAAAAGGAACTGGGCATACTTTTCTTGTTGTAAAGAAGGGTAATAATATTATTGTATATACTTATGGTAGATATCAAGGAGGAAAATGGTATACTGCGGGTACGACAGGTCCTGGTGTATTAGTTAGATATTCTGGTGAAAAAGCAAAAGACTATATAAGGACGGAGCTTTACAGAATGAATGCCAAGTTTTTTAGAGTAAAAGATGCTAATGATGATAAGACAAAAGCAAATTTGGAGAATCAATATAATTCATCTTCAGAGACACCTACTTCAGACAGTAGAGATATAAATAGTAATGGAAGAGTTATTGATACTTATAGTTTATTTGGTAATAATTGTACAACAAAAAGTTGTGATGCTGTGAAAGATGGAGGTTCAAATATCTTTGATGTTGATGGTGTTCTATATGATTATGATGAAGATTTTACAATACCAAGCTCACTTCAAGAGTTTTTACAGAATGCGTCTAATACTGGAAATAATGTTGTAGATGAAACAGATATTATGAAAACGTTATTTCCTAATGTCGCTAACAAAAAAGTTCTTCGAAGTGCAGGATCTAGTGGAACATCCTCAGGTTCAAGTGGAGATAGTTCTGGTTCTTCTGCGAATAGTTCAAGTGTAAGAGCAACAACAAGCGGTAACGGTTCAGGTTCAAATGGTAGTGGCAGCAGTAGTAGTCAAGATAAAAATTAGATGTGTATGAAAAAAATTTTAATGTACTCATATGTTTTTCTATTTCTATGGTTATTGTTTATGGTTTTCTATTCTATTGATATATACACAACAATAAAGTATGAAATTGAAACTATTGCCAGTGATGCAATAATTGAAAAGGTATATATAATCACGGATAAATTTTTGATTATCAATATTGTTTTATTTATTATGTGCTTAATATTTAACACAATACTGCTACTTAAAACAAAAAAAATAAGTAATGCTTGACAAAGTAAGATAGCATTCACTGGCTCTCGCACGCATCCTTACGTGTGGAAGGTACCTGGAAAATTAAAGATAAAGCAATAGAAAAATAAGTTTTCCCCCGTCCTAACGGATATGCAAAATAAATGAGCAAAGAATGGCGCTGGTCGGGTGTGAAACAACGTTCGACGTAAGTCAATTGTAATCACACCCTTCTGTACTATTAGGATTTATAATCCGTAAAAAAAGAAAAAGGCAAGAACGTAAAAAACTCTTGTCTTTTTTGTTTTTAACGATGACGTACGATAATTTATACAACATCACCTCCAAGAAACAGGAAATCATACAAAAAGGCGTTCAATTCGACGGAATTTTATCCGCCGGATATGAATTAAAGTATAATTATGCCGATAATTCGCAACAAATTAGTAATATTGCAGAATCAAATTACAGGGTTGACCGCGGAACGGGCGGCAATTACCAATTAGGCAGTCAAACGGGCGATGAAATAAACCAAAACACAAGCCGTTTCAGTTACGATGCCAATGGTAATCTGCTTGCCATATTCACAGGTACACAGGCAAACGATAGCGTGTTGCGAGCCACTAACGAGCGTAAAATGCTGTGGGACGAAGAAAATCGGCTATTAAGTGTAAATGATAATGGTTTTGTGAGCAGCTATTGGTACGATGCCGCAGGCGAGCGCACCGTAAAGGAAAGTTTTGACAACGAAGGAGTATATGTAAACGGAGTACAATCCGCGGGACGCACCGGAACAAGCAAGTTCACAGCCTACATAAGCCCTTATATGGTGGTAAGCAACGGAGGCAATTATACCAAGCATATTTATGCAGGCAGCCAGCGCATAACCAGTAAGGTAAGCAACTCGGACATATTCAGCATAAGCCCGGTAAATACCAATGAGTTACAGGCTAAATATAGTCAGCTTACGTCTAAAATAAAGGAACGTTTCGACTCTCTCGGTGTAGCTTATAACGGTGCACAGCAAACCGGTGGACTTATCTCTCTTACTCCCCCTTCAGGGGGTTGGGGGGCAGGTATTTATTTTTACCACCCTGACCATTTGGGCAGTAGCTCTTTGATAACCGATGCAAGTGGTAACGTAACACAGCATATTGAGTATGTTCCTTACGGAGAAGTATTTGTAGAAGAAAGAAACGGAACGTGGCATACGCCTTACCTGTTCAACGGCAAGGAACGCGATGAAGAAACAGGCTTGCTTTACTATGGCGCACGCTATCAGGATAGTAAATACGGTATTTGGTATAGTGTGGATCCGCTGGCGGAAGAAGATGAGGGCATATCATCGTATGTGTATTGCCATAATAATCCAGTAAATAAGGTTGATCCTGATGGGCGTTGGGTAGCAAATGCCCTTGGAGCTTTAGCTAGTGCTGCTATTGATTATGGAGGTCAGGTAGCTGGGAATTTAACCACTGGACAAAGTTTAGGAAAAGCACTAACAGACGTGAGTTTAGGCTCAATCGCAATTTCCGCTGTAGAAGGAGCAATAAACCCAATCAGTGGAGTGTCAAAGGCAGCCCTGAAAGCAACTGCAAAAGCTACAATAGGGACAGTTGTCAA
This sequence comes from Paludibacteraceae bacterium, assembly GCA_049840795.1. Taxonomy (GTDB): domain Bacteria; phylum Bacteroidota; class Bacteroidia; order Bacteroidales; family Paludibacteraceae; genus UPXZ01. The sequence continues at coordinate 94,744 of JASGJK010000044.1, read as the reverse complement.
AACAACACTAAAGGAAGCTGGAAAATCTGCGGCAGGGCAAATAATTGACAATGCAATTAGTAAAGACAAAAAGTTATTAGACGATGTTGGAACAGAGGCTGTAGTAGGAGGATTAACTGGACATTTAAAAAAGTTAGCCCCAAACAGTCCAAAAGCTAATACGACAGTAAAGGAATTAAATGCAGCAATAAAAAACGGGAAAACATTATCTGCTAATCAGGCAAAACGACTTGCTGCTGCCAAAACAGGGAAACTCAGCAACGATTTAACGAAATCTCTAATTGATTTCACTGCCGGATCTAACGACAAAGCAATAACAAATATTTCAAATGGACAGAAAACGAAAAAGTAACATAGTAAAGAGAAAACGAAATTTTTGGATAATCCTTTTAGGATCTTTTGTTATCTTTTTGTTTTTATTCTTAGCTAACTTGATATACGAATATAGAGAAGTCAGAATGACAGGTCAGCTTATAACCGCTCCTATTGTTGATATCAGTTATGCCACAAAAGGAGGTAATTCTGGTTTTGTTAAGGTAGATGGAAAGATCTTAGCAGTATCAAGGTTGGATAGTAGTTTAGAAATTGGAGATTCTATTCAGGTGCGATATGACAAAGAGAAAGCAATAGTGGTTCAAGAGAAATTCGATGAAGGAAGTTTTATTGTTTTTTTTGCATTGGATAGCGTGTTGTTGGTTTTAGGATTATCCCTTGTTTATGCTGGAATTACAGGGAAAGGGTATTCTTAACCCGGTTGGTAATGTGTCCCGACACGAGGATTTATAATCCGAAGTAAATGTAATATAAGGATTTTTAATCCATAAGATAGAAAACGGCAGGAAAATAAAAAGTTCTGCCGTTTTTGTTTTCAGTTATGGGGTAAGTTCTGCATAACATCACCTCCAAGAAACAGAATATAACGCAAACCGATTTACAGTTTACCGGCACACTGAATGCGGGCTATGCCCTGAACTATACGTATAACGGCAACAACGCACAGCAGATAGCTTCCATAGAAGACGAAAGCTACCGCGGTGAAACATCCGAAACTCCTAAGGAAACGAGGTCACACCTATACCGCTACGATGCCAACGGCAATTTACTGCAAGTATCTACCGGCACAATGGCTAATGACAGTGTGCTGCGGGCAGTAAACGAGCGCAAACTCCTGTGGGACGAAGAAAACCGCCTGCTGGCATTAAGTGATAACGGCTACGTAAGCAATTACCTGTATGATGCCGCAGGCGAGCGCACCGTAAAGATGCACGGCGGAAGCGAAGGCGTAACGGTAAACGGCAGGCAGGCGGAAGCCCGCCTGGGTGCGGTGGACTTTACCGCCTACGTAAGCCCTTACCTTGTGGCCCCGTCCTTTCGGATATGTTTCTTTAATAGTAAAAACTCCCGATACGAGGATTTATAATCCGAAGTAAATGTAATATGAGGATTTTTAGTCAGGAGTGGTCGGAAGATAACTTTTATTAAGAAATGCTTCTTTTAAAAGATATTTTAGATATTCCGAGATAATTTAGTTGTTGTTTTTCTTCTATTTTCAACTAAATGCATACATATTTCTTAAATTTTTTAAGGAATAAAGATCTTTCGACCACCTATGATTTTTAATCCGTAAAAAACAAAAATAATTTCATATGTTTGCCATGAAAATTTATTGCCGGACCTGCCTGCCCTCCTACGGCGGGTAAACGGCAGGCAAGTTAAAAATCCTGATAATACAAGAACTGGGATGACATATCCCAGTAACCAATGCACAATTTTTTTACTATTGAAGAGCAGACCCGAAAGGACGACGGAATGAATGTACTCTCGCGTAAGTTTGAGTATCAGGCAGATTATTTTGTGAAGCAAAATGGTAAAGCATCCGACTTAATATCGGCGCTGAAAAAAATCTCGTCTCAAGCATTATCCAACCTTACACCGCATCCGGCTGTGGTGTTTGTAAACTATTCGCATCCTACACTTTTACAACGCATTCAGGCGCTATTGTAAGCATTGAATCCACGTCAAAAATGTATAATTATAGAGGGAACTTTCATTTATTGAGAAGTTCCTTTTTTTTTGTGTTTTGATAACAAAATCTAACACAAAAAGGGCGAAAAACAGTTGCATTTTTCAGACAATTTACGAACATAATTTCGTAACTTTGGTCGTTTTTTTTTGATTTTAAAATCAATCATTTATTCACACACACAAATATCTAATTTTTTTATGAAAACACTTAAACGGAGTTCTTTACTCTTATTTACGTTCCTTGCGGCAGCGGCAAAATCTTTTGCCAGTGAAGCCGATCTTAAAATCCCCGACTTACATGAGGGGCAGTTTCCACTCTTTTTTAACTTATCGGCATGGCAGTTGCTGTTTTACGGTTCATTGGTAATCGTGGGTACATTGGGTATCAGTTTGTACCTTAAGAGCCAGATAAAAAAACTGCCGGCTCACAAATCTATGCTTGATGTAGCAGAAACCATTTTCCAAACTTGTAAGACCTACTTGATACAACAAGGAAAATTTTTATTAATTCTGTTTGGAATCATCTCCATCGCTATGATTTTTTATTTGACGATGGCAAATGCACACGCCGAAAACGGAATTTCTACACCGGTGGTGATTTTACTTGTTTTGTTTTTCTCCATTGTGGGTATGGGAGGGTCTTACGCCGTAGCGTGGTATGGTGTCCGTATTAATACGTATGCCAATTCACGTACTGCTTTTGCATCACTTCGCCGTCGTCCTTGGGATGTGGTGAATATCCCTTTGCGTTCCGGAATTTCCATCGGTTTGTTCCTTATTTCGTTGGAATTGGTAATGATGGTTATTATCCTCTTATTTGTTTCGCGCGAAATCGTTGGATTTTGTTTCCTTGGCTTTGCTATTGGTGAATCGTTGGGAGCTTCAGCCTTGCGTATAGCCGGAGGTATTTTCACTAAAATTGCCGATATTGGTTCGGATTTAATGAAAATAGTATTTAAGGTAAAAGAAGATGACCCGCGAAACCCCGGTGTAATTGCCGACTGTACCGGTGACAACGCCGGAGATAGTGTTGGACCTACTGCCGATGGTTTTGAAACCTACGGTGTAACCGGTGTGGCGCTTATTTCATTTATCACACTTGCCATTGGCGATCCTCATCTTCAGGCAAAACTTATTGTATGGATCTTTGGTATGCGCTTTTTAATGGATATTTTCTCGGGAATATCTTATTTTATTAATCAAGCTATATCTGAAAAGAAATACGGCGATAAACTTGAGTTTGACTTTGAAGAAGCGTTAACCCGCTTAATCTGGATTTCGGCTATTGCCTGTATCTCTATCAGTTTTATTATGAGTCATTTCCTTATTGGCGACCTTCCGAATGGACTGTGGTGGAAATTGGCGTCAATCATTAGTTGTGGTACGCTGGCTGCCGTGTTGATTCCTGAATTTACCAAAGTATTTACCTCTTCCAAATCAAAACACGTACACGAAATAGTACAAGCTTCACGCGAGGGGGGGGCATCCTTGACTATTCTTTCGGGGATTGTAGCCGGAAACTTTTCTGCTTATTGGAAAGGTATGTTGATGGTAGCGCTAATGACGGCTGCCTACTTTATTTCAGGGCTTCCGGGAATGGAGCAAATACAATACGCGCATATATTTGCCTTCGGTTTGGTGGCTTTCGGTTTCCTCTGTATGGGTCCCGTTAATATTGCCGTAGATAGCTATGGTCCTGTAACGGACAATGCCCAATCGGTATTTGAATTAGCTCAAACGGAAAGCATACCGGGTATCAGCGAAGAGATAAAACGTGATTTTGGCTTTGAACCCGATTTTGAAATGGGGAAACACTACTTGGAAGCTAATGACTCGGCAGGTAATACATTTAAAGCAACGGCAAAACCGGTATTAATCGGTACGGCGGTAGTAGGTGCCACTACGATGATTTTTTCCATTATTTTATTGTTGCAAAAAACGGGTATGTTAAATCTTCAGTTGACCGAAGCACCGGTATTACTTGGATTTATTACCGGTGGTGCAATGGTGTTTTGGTTCTCTGGCGCTTCTATTCAGGCTGTAACTACGGGCGCTTATCGTGCAGTAGAGTTCATCAAGAAAAATATGAGATTAGATAAAGCCGCAGCGGATAGAGAAGATTCTATAACGGTAGTAAAAATATGTACGCAATACGCGCAAGCAGGTATGTGGAATATCTTTATCGCATTGATGACAGCTACGTTGGCATTCGCTTTGTTCGACCCCAACTTCTTTGTTTCTTACTTGATTTCGATAGCGTGTTTCGGTTTATTCCAAGCGATATATATGGCAAATGCCGGCGGTTCGTGGGACAATGCCAAGAAATTAGTAGAAGTTGATTTCAAAGAAAAGAATACGCCTGTGCACGAGGCTACCGTTATTGGCGATACCGTAGGTGATCCTTTCAAAGATACAACGTCTGTGGCATTAAATCCGATTATTAAGTTCTCGACCTTGTTTGGCTTATTGGCAGTGGAAATTGCTGTAAATATGTCGAGTGTAGGTGCCGATGGTGTACGTTCTTATACCATTACGCACCATATTATTGGTGCCATATTGCTCTTGATATCCATGTTTTTCGTATGGCGTTCTTTCTACAAGATGAGAATTCCTGTGAAATAATATCCGATTTTCTGTAAAAGATTTACAGATTATAATAATAATTAAGGGGAACACCATCTGATGCTCCCCTTAATCGTAATTAGTAAGCCTCCCAAATCAGCCGTATTGTATTCAAAAAAAACAGCCTGTTTGATTTTGTCAAATCTTGCAGGCTATTTTTTATTTGGGAGGCTTACCTTGTAAACATACACATCTTCCTCGAAATACGATAACGGAACGATTCTATTTTTTTGTTTTGGTAGCTTTATTAGTCAACGGTTGCGTGGTGATTTTATCTTCGGTCACCGGACGGTTTTTGCTGGTTGCTATTGCCCAAATACCCCATATGATAAACGGAATGCTCAATATCTGTCCCATATTTAAAATCATTCCACTTTCAAATGCTTCTTGGTCTAATTTGATAAATTCCAGTAAAAAACGTGTTCCGAAAATACCAATTAGAAATACGCCGTAGAGTAACCCTGTTTTTTTATATGCTTCTTTTTTCCAATACATCCACCATAAGATGGCAAATGTGATTAAACAATAGAGCATTTCGTAAATTTGAGTCGGATGGTGTGGATTTCCGTCCCATTGTGCGTCGTGTGGAAAGTTGAATCCCCAAGGTAAAGCCGTTACGCTACCGTAAATTTCGGAGTTCATCAAGTTTCCGAAACGAATACATGCTCCTGTAATGGCTGCACCTACTACCAATCTATCCATTCCCCACAAAAAACCTTTATGTGTTATGTTTTTACTGTAATAATACATCGCTATCACAATTCCGATAGCGCCTCCGTGGCTTGCCAAACCGCCTTCCCACACTTTAAGAATTTTGAATGGATTACTCAGATAGGGATTCCAACTGTTAAATGTTATTCCCAGTATTTCAAACGGTGCTTTTGCCGGATGCCATTCGTAAAAAAGACAATGACCTAATCTCGCCCCGAGAATGGTGCCTACAACTACAAAAAAAAATTGTTTGTCAATCCATTTTTCGGGCAATTGCTCGTGCTTATAGAGCTTTTGTACAATGATAAGGGCAAGGAATATTCCCAATGCCCACAATAATCCATACCAACGAACCGGCAGAAAACTAAATATTTCCGGATTCACATTCCAGTTGATGTATAATAACATAGTTTTTAATGTTTTTCGTGTACACTATTTACAGTTCTCAATCACTGTCATTGGGTTTCTTATGCTCCGTGGCAGTTTTTATATTTTTTCCCGCTTCCACAAGGGCAAGGGTCGTTACGACCTACTTTTTTCTCCACACGAATGGGAGCCGTCTTTTGAACCTCGCGAGTATCTTGCTGTGTGGGATCACTGCCTTGTGAGGCGCTTCTACTCGAAACCTCGTCTTTGCGGGTGCTGTATTTACTGTAATCCGAACGGCGTTGCTGTTCTCCTTGTCGTACTTCTTGCGATTCGCGCATAGGTATTTGACCGCGCATCAAAATAGCCAATACCTTACGGTTGATGCTATCCACCATTTCTTTGAATAATCCGAACGATTCTAATTTGTAAATCAAAAGCGGATCTTTTTGTTCGTAACTGGCATTTTGTACTGAACTTCTCAATTCATCTAACTGACGTAAGTGTTCTTTCCATTCATCATCAATGATATAGAGCAATGTCTGCTTTTGGAAGTCCTTAATAACTTCTTTCCCTTCATTTTTATATGCAGGTTCTAATTTTGAAGTAATATTAAACACTCGTTTACCATCCGAGTAATAGGTATTATAATGCTTTCATACTGATTTCCTTTGTTTTCATAAACATCTTTGATTACCGGATAGGCAATAGAAGCCATTTTGTCAATCTTACGTTTGAATGTTTGATACGCTGCATCCACCACTTTGTCAGTAAGGATTGTCTGTTTGGTTGAGCGCAACTCTTCTTCTCTCAATAGGAGGTTCCATCGCAAAGACTTTCAACAATTCCATTTCTAATTCTTCGAAGTCTTCATTATTTTTAGCACTAACAACAACGTTTTCTGAAGTGTCAAATATCATATTGCGAGATATCCACACCGATACGTTCACCCATTAAAGCGTGACGACGTTTACTGTAAATAACCTCGCGTTGCGAGTTCATCACGTCATCATATTCGAACAAGTCGTTTACGGATACCGAAGTTGTTTTCTTCTACTTTCTTTTGAGCGCGTTCGATGGATTTTGAAATCATAGAGTGCTCTATTACTTCGCCTTCTTCAAATCCGAGTCTATCCATCACACTTGAAATACGTTCAGAGCCAAATAAACGCATCAAATCATCTTCTAACGAAACAAAAAACACGGAAGATACCCGGATCACCTTGACGTCCGGCACGCCCGCGCAACTGACGGTCAACACGGCGGCTCTCGTGACGTTCGGTACCAATGATAGCCAAACCACCTGCTTCTTTCACTTCAGGAGTCAGTTTAATATCAGTACCACGACCAGCCATATTAGTAGCAATGGTAACAATTCCTTTTCGTCCGGCTTCGGCAACAATTTCAGCTTCACGTTGGTGTAACTTGGCATTCAATACATTGTGTTTTATTTTTCGTCCGTCGAGCATACGGCTCAATAATTCAGATATTTCAACCGATGTGGTACCTACTAGTACCGGTCGTCCGGCATCTACTAATTTAACAATTTCTTCGATAACAGCAGTATATTTTTCGCGTTTGGTTTTGTACACGCGGTCTTCCATATCGTTACGGGTAATCGGACGGTTGGTTGGGATTACCACCACATCCAACTTGTAAATATCCCACAAGTTCACCAGCTTCCGTTTCGGCAGTACCGGTCATCCCGGCAAGTTTGTGATACATACGGAAATAATTCTGTAACGTGATGGTGGCAAATGTTTGTGTGGCTGCTTCAACTTCTACACTTTCTTTCGCTTCAATTGCCTGGTGAAATCCATCAGAATAACGACGACCTTCCATTATACGTCCGGTTTGCTCATCTACAATTTTTACTTTGTTTTCAATCACCACATATTCCACATCGCGTTCAAACAAAGTGAGTATGCTTTGAATAATTGATTGATGGTATGTACACGTTCAGATTTTACAGAGTAATTCTGAAGAATTTCGTCTTTTTTCTCTTGACTTTTCTTCGGTAGTAAAGAGTTGTGTCGCGTTCCAGTTCGGCAATTTCTTCACCTACGTTGGGCAATACGAAGAACAATGGGTCATCAGAATTACCGGTAATCAAATCTATCCCTTTGTCGGTCATTTCGATTTGATTGTTCTTTTCGTCGATGACAAAGAAAAGCGGATCGGTAGCTTCCGGCATACGGCGGTTATTTTGCTCCATATAAATTTCTTCGGTTTTGAGCATTGCCGCTTTTACTCCCTGTTCGCTGAAGTATTTGATCAACGGTTTGTTTTTAGGCATCCCTTTGTATGAACGAAACAAAGCCAATACACCTTCTTCCGCTCTTTTTCATTAGCTGATTTCATCAAGCGACGGGCATCGGCCAAATAATTGGTAACAAGCGTTCGTTGAGTATTTACCAGCTTTTCTACTTTCGGTCGAAGTTCTTCAAAAAGTTGGTCTTCGCCTTTAGGCACCGGTCCCGAAATAATCAATGGTGTACGTGCATCGTCAATTAATACGGAGTCAACCTCATCTACGATGGCGTAATTGTGCATACGTTGTACCAAATCTAGCGGACTGGTTGCCATATTGTCACGTAAGTAGTCAAACCCGAATTCATTATTAGTTCCAAATGTAATATCAGCCAAATAGGCTTGACGTCTTTCTTCGGAATTAGGGCGGTGTTTATCTATACAATCTACACTCAGCCCGTGAAACATATAGAGTGGTCCCATCCATTCGGAGTCACGTTTTGAGAGGTAATCATTTACTGTTACTACATGAACGCCACGATGAGTGAGTGCGTTGAGGAAAACAGGCAGGGTAGCTACTAATGTTTTTCCTTCTCCGGTTGCCATTTCGGCAATTTTACCTTTGTGAAGAACCACACCACCAAACAGCTGTACATCATAATGCACCATATCCCATTTTATGATGTTTCCACCCGCCATCCATTCGTTTTTATAATGGGCTTTGTCGCCTTGAATGGTTACGAAATCGTGTTTGGTGGCTAATTTACGGTCAAAGTCGTTGGCAGTAACTATCAGTTCCGAATTCTCGTGTAATCTGCGTGCGGTATCTTTCATCACAGCAAAAGCTTCGGGCAAAATCTCAACAAGAATATCTTCTATTTTTGATTTGATGTCCTTTTCCAACTTATCTATCTCGGTGTATATTTTGTCTCTGAGATGAATTTCTGTGTCTTCTATGCTGCTTTTGAGTGTCTCAATTTGTGCATTATCGTCTGATATGGCTTGCTGTATTTTAACCTTTAAAGCCTCTGTGCGTACGCGAAGTTCATCGTTGCTCAATCCCTTGATTTCATCATACACCGCTTTAATTCTCTCAACTTCGGGCGAAATCTCTTTCATATCGCGCGTGGCTTTATTGCCCAAAACTTTCTTTAAAAATCATTGAATCCCATATAATTTATTTTGTTTGGATGTTTGAATACATAACTATAATTGCCTGAATGCTTTATCGAATAATTAATAAAACTCTTTGGGAGAGTCAAAAACGCACAAAGATACATTTTTTTTACGAGTTTATTCAAGTCTTTGTTTTATATGTTAATAATTTAATGTAAAATAACTGTCAATAATTGTGCGAAAAAAAAAGTATGACATTTTGGCGTATATGTCCTGTGATGGTTTTGATTTGTTGAAAACATTATTGCATCACAAATATGATAATTCTTTTGTTAATACATCATTTTTTATTGTATAAAAATGATGTATCTTTGTGTGGTATTCGCTATATGCTATGTAGTGGAAGTAATTACGTGTTATATGTTATGATAATAAGGAAATATTTTTATTTAATTTCAATGGTTTTATGTGCGTGTCCATACGTTGTCAGTCAAACTTCTGATGCCGAAAAAATCATACAGGAAGTAGGGGTGAAGTATGTGCCTGACAGGCGCGTAAGCATATATGACGTAGAAGCTTTATCTGAAGGAGCCACGTTCGTTTTAAAAGGTAAAATATCAGATCACCGCGTTTATAAAAATTTAGTTGATACATTAAAAAAAGTATTCCCTTCTTTTATAGACAGTGTTCAGTTTCTTCCTTCGGTGGCAATTGGAGAACGTTGTTGGTCATTTGTATCGCTGTCAGTAATTTATATTTACAAAAAACCTTCATACTCTTCAGAAATGGTGACTCAAGCATTAATGGGGACACCCGTTAAATTGTTGGATAAGGTAAGAGGAGGATGGTCGCAAATTCAAACACCGGACGGATATATCGGATGGACAGACACATATCTACAGAAGATAACAGTAGAGGAACGTAAACGGTACAACGCTAAGTCTAAAGCCATAGTTACTGCGCGAAACACATTAGTATATGAAAACCGATACAAGAATTCGTCCGTTGTTGCAGATGTATTGATGGGAAATATTCTGTTGTTGGACGGTAAATATGAAAAAGAACAGTATTATTGTGCTGTAACGCTACCCGATGGAAGAAAAGGATATGTTTTGTCTCGCGAAATTGTTCCTCTGAATCAGTGGAAGTCTCTTGTGCGCCTCACAGGAGATGATTTAGTAAACTTAGCAAAAGAGTTTGTGGGCTTACCTTATTTTTGGGGTGGTGTTTCTCCGAATGGTGTCGATTGCAGTGGCTTGTGTAAAATGACTTATTTTATGCACGGAATTATTCTGCCACGCGATGCTTCGCAACAGTATCTTTGTGGAGTGGAAGTTGATACTTCGCAGGGATTAGAAAAACTACAAAAAGGAGATTTGTTGTTTTTTGGAAAACCTAAAATTGAAGATTCAGGGCAAATAGCTGTATCTCATGTCGGTATGTATCTTGGTAACAATAAATTCATACATTCGTCAAATACCGTGCATATTAGTAGTTTTGATCCGAGAAGTACAGATTACGACCAATATAATCATAAGCGTTTCGTAGGTGCCAAACGTATTGTGGGAAATAAGAATGGCTTTTGGAGCGTGTTTGATTTTGAGTGGTATAAATAAATTGATGAAAGTTATATATTGTATTAAAAACATATAATTTTATGGCACAAAACAGACGGGAACTTTTAAAAAACTTAACGGTAATAGGTAGCTTGAGTATGCTCGATTTGTCGGCTATGGCAAATGTTATTACTCAAAAATCAAAACCTAATTTTACAGGAAAAATGAAACTGAGTTGGCAATCCTATAATTTGGAACTGAAACACGCTTTCAACATTTCCAACTATTCTCGCAAAACAACCCCTGTGGTTTTAACAACCATTGAATACGATGGCGTTGTAGGCTATGGTGAGGCATCACTGCCTCCGTATTTAGGTGAAACACAGGCATCTGTTGCTGAATTTTTAAAAAAAGTAGATCTGTCTGGTTTTAACGACCCGCTGAAAATAGAAGAGATACTGCAATATATAGATTCCATGGCCAAAATAATACAGCGGCAAAAGCATCGGTGGATATTGCGTTGCATGATTTGGCAGGGAAAATTATTGGATCTCCTTGGTATAAAATGTGGGGGCTGAATACCGACAATATCCCCAACACTACGTTCACCATAGGCATTGATACGGACGAGGTAATTCGTGAAAAAATAAAAGAAGTGGAAGGGCAATTCAAGATGCTGAAAGTGAAATTAGGTACTGCCGATGACAAGCGAATTATCGAAGCGGTACGCTCTATTACCAATCTTCCACTGGCTGTTGACGCTAATCAGGGCTGGAAAGACAAACATCAGGCATTAGATATGATCTTTTGGCTAAAAGAAAAAGGAGTGGTGATGGTAGAACAGCCGATGAAAAAATACAATCTCGAACCGATAGCTTGGTTGACGGAAGAAAGTCCGTTGCCAATTTTTGCCGATGAATCATGTCAGCGATTACGCGATGTGGAACGTTTGAAAGGAGTTTTTTCAGGTATAAATATTTAACTGATGAAATGTACCGGAATGCGTGAAGCGTGGCAGATGCGTAATGTTGCACAGGCGCTGGGAATGAAGGTAATGATAGGTTGCATGACAGAAACTTCATGTGCCATTTCGGCAGCATCACAATTATCTCCCGGAATGGACTTTGCCGATTTAGATGGCGCCTTACTGATTAAGAATGATGCCTTTAGCGGTTCAAAATTAAACGACGGCAGAATTATTCCTACAAATTTGCCCGGAATAGGAGTGAGTCGTAATGGTCGGTAAAGTACTTTGTTCAGATAGATGTTAAACGTGTTTACAACAAAAATAAATATACTGCAATCACCGGTGAAAATAACTTACAATGATAAGTTGATGGCATTGGGCTCGTGTTTTTCCGAAAATATAGGATCGAAACTCGACAATGCTTTTTTTCAGGTAAATATCAATCCGTTCGGGGTATTGTACAATCCGTTGTCTGTAAGCAAATCGCTTGAAACATTAATGGATGAACACACTTTTTCCATCGATGATGTGTTTGAATATCAATTTCTTTGGAGTAGTTTTTCGCATAGTAGTTTATTTTCGGGAGCTACTCAAAATGAGTGCCTTGAAAAAATAAATAGCAGCACGACAACGGCGATCGATTTTTTGAAAAAAACACGTTTTTTACTCATAACACTCGGTACTGCTTGGGTGTATGAAGATGAAAAAAGTGGAGAGATAGTTGCCAATTGCCATAATATTGCGATCAAAGAGATTTAAACGGCGGCGATTGAGTGTGGAAGAAATCAGTGATGAATTTAATACCCTGCTCACCCGACTGAAAAACAAAATTCCTGCTTTGGAAGTGATATTTACGGTGAGTCCTATCTGCCACTGGAAAGACGGTGCACACGAGAATAATGTAAGTAAAGCCGCGCTCCATCTGTCTATTGAAAATCTGTGTCGGCGTTTTTCTTTCGTTCATTATTTTCCGGCATACGAAATTCAGATGGACGAATTGCGAGACTACCGTTTTTATGCACAAGATATGCTCCATCCTTCCGAAACGGCAATAAAATATATTTGGCAATGTTTTTCCGAAACATTTTTTGATAAAGATACTCTTCAACTAAAAAGAGAATTGGAGCAATTGCGCTCCGATTATAATCACCGTCCGATGCATCCACACACGGCAGAATATCGTTTGTTTGTAGAAAACAGAGAAAAAAGAAAAAACAAACTGTTAGAAAAATATCCGGTATTGGATAATTTATTGAAAAACGTATAATCGTTCATTAGTGATCGAAATAAACGCAAAAAATAGCGTAATTTTCTATTGGAATTGGTTTGTGATTTTTATCTCAAAGTTGGGAATAAGGTATATTTTTTAAATAATACACGGGGTTGTTTGTGTGTTTTTGAAATAAAAAGCAACTGTGGTAATTTTAACAGGATTGCCAATTAAATAGAGTTTTGCTGTTTTTGATGAAAAAACTATGAATTGTCCAAGATGTTCAAGCGAGAAACGCAATAAAGACGGCTTAGTCAAGGGGGTGAAACGTTATAAATGTAAGGATTGCCATTACAAATATACCGTAGAACTAAAATCTACAGCCAAACCAACATCAATGAAAAAAACAAGCCCTTCATTTATATCTGGAAGGCTTGGGTTTTCGGTCTATCGGTCGTTTTTTAGGTGTAAGCAACGTATCTGTTTTGAATTGGATTACTGTTGATCGATTTGGCAAAAGATTCACCAACTTCGTTATTGGCGATAGGGGAAACAGGACGGCAGAAGAATTCCGGAACGAAATAAAGCATCACGAAATGGCACAATTGCAACGGATTACTGGAAACCCTACGAACGCATTGTTCCGGCGGAAAAGCATATTCAGTCAAAAGCGGAAATGTTGAAGCTGTCCATACTTTTATTGATGCACTACAGAAATAACACACTCACTCTACTTAATTAGCAATGCCGGCTGATTTTAGTTGACGTTCGGATGGGTACGGATAGAATAATAAATGAATAATTGTTATTTTTGTTCAATTTTGCAAAGTCGAGTTTGCAAAATTGAAATATTTATACTATTTTTGTAGATGAAATTTAGATTAAAATGGAACCTTTCTATAAAACACACCTGCATTTGGTAGAAAATGTCAATTCATCTGTACGACGTTTATTGATGGATGAAATTGATTGGACAAAACGACTTATCGGAATAAAAGGGAGTCGTGGCGTGGGGAAAACCACATTTTTGTTACAATTCGCCAAAGAACGTTTTGGTGCAATTGACCGCGATTGTCTGTATGTGAATTTCAATAATTTTTATTTTGCCGGTCATTCACTTACCGAATTTGCCGAAGAATTTTATAATAAGGGAGGGCAAGTGCTGCTGTTAGACCAACTATTCAAATATGAAAACTGGTCTAAAGAGTTGCGCTATTGTTACGATACTTTCCCCAACCTGCAAATTGTTTTTACCGGATCTTCTGTGATGCGTTTGGTTGAAGATAATGAAGACTTACAAGATATAATAACGCCGTATCATTTAAGAGGATTTTCGTTCAGAGAATACCTGAATCTACAGACGGGCTTAAGCCTTAAGTCTTATACATTGACGGAAATATTGAGCGATCACGAAAGAATTGCCGAAAGAATCTGTAAAACGGTAAATCCGTTAGTACATTTTGCTTCATACCTGCATCACGGGTATTATCCGTTTTATTTAGAAAATAGAAACTATTCGGAGAATTTACTAAAAACGATGAATATGATGCTTGAGGTAGATATTTTATTAATCAAGCAAATCGATATCAAGTATTTGTCAAAAATCAGAAAGTTACTTTATATTATTTTGGAAAATTCTCCCAGTTCTTTAAATGTTAGCCAATTGAGTGACGAAATAGAGACCTCAAGGCTAACGGTAATGAACTATATAAAATATCTGCAAGATGCACGTTTGATAAATTTGCTATATACTGCCGGTGAAAGTTTTCCAAAAAAACCGAAGATGCTTTATTTGCAAAATACAAACTTAATGCATGCTTTATCGATAAAGGAGGTGGATAAAGACAATGAAGCAAAAACATTTCTTTACAACACGCTCCAATATCGGCATCGAATTAATCTCGGAAAACAACAAGGAGACTTTTTTGTTGATAATTTGTTTAATATTAAATACCTGAAAAGTGAGGCAGGTAAAAACAAACCCGCGATGAAATTGGTTTTTGCTGTGGACAATATGCTTGTGGGATACAGAAACAAAATACCACTTTGGCTGTTCGGATTTCTTTATTAATCCCGCATAGTGGAAAAAGAATGATTTTGAGAATAAAACAATTAACTATTTAACAAAATAATAAAATGGCTCAAACAAAAAAATTTTTAACCTGTGATGGAAATCAGGCTGCATCGCATATAGCTTATATGTTTAGCGAAGTAGCTGCCATTTATCCAATCACGCCCTCTTCTACGATGGCAGAATACGTAGATGAATGGGCTGCCACCGGGCGTAAGAATATGTATGGCGAAATCGTACAAGTGCAGGAAATGCAATCCGAAGCCGGCGCTGCTGCGGCAATGCACGGTTCGTTACAAGCTGGTGCCTTAACCACCACATTTACAGCTTCTCAGGGTTTATTGCTGATGATACCGAATATGTATAAAATGGCAGGTGAATTACTGCCGGGAGTTTTTCATGTCTTCCGCACGAGCTATTGCGGCGCAGGCACTCTCAATTTTCGGTGACCATCAAGATGTTATGGCTGTGCGTCAAACCGGCTGTGCGTTATTTGCCACAGGATCGGTACAAGAAGTGATGGATTTGGCTGCCGTAGCACACTTGGCTGCAATTAAAACACGTGTACCTTTCGTACATTTCTTTGATGGATTTCGTACTTCTCACGAAATTCAGAAAATAGAAGAAATAGATCAGGATGCCGTAATTGGTCTTATTCATCATGACGCTTTACAAGCGTTTCGTGATAGAGCATTAAGCCCGTTTAATCCGGTAGTAGAGGAACGGCACAAAATCCGGATATTTATTTCCAATCACGCGAAGCCTCCAATCCGTTTTATGATGTTATTCCTGAAGTAGTGGAAGATTATATCAATAAATTAGCCGAAATTACCGGCCGTAAATACGGTTTATTTGATTATTACGGAGCGCCGGATGCCGACCGTGTTGTTATTGCAATGGGTTCCGCTACCGAAGCTATCCGCGAAGGGATTGATTATTTAGTTGAGAAAGGTGAAAAAAGTAGGATTGATTTCCGTGCATTTGTATCGTCCGTTCTCAGCAAAGCACTTCCTTGCCGTATTGCCTAAAACGGCAAAACGCATTTGTGTGCTTGATCGCACTAAAGAACCGGGTGCTAACGGAGAACCGCTTTATTTGGATGTAAAAGATGTGCTTTACGGAGCTGAAAATCAACCGCTCGTTGTTGGTGGTCGCTATGGTTTGTCTTCTAAAGATTTTACACCGGCACAAGTTTTGGCAGTTTACAAAAACTTAGCGTTACCTACACCAAGAAACCGTTTCACAGTCGGTATTGTTGATGATATTACATTCACCTCCCTTCCACTTGAAGAAGAAATTTCATTAGGAAGCGCCGGTGTTTATGAAGCCAAATTTTATGGTTTAGGTGCTGATGGTACTGTGGGAGCAAATAAAAATTCTATCAAAATTATCGGTGACAACACCAACAAATACAGTCAAGCTTATTTCGCTTACGATTCTAAAAAATTGGGTGGTTTCACATGTTCTCACCTTCGCTTTGGCGACCATCCCATTCGTTCCACATATTTGGTAACTACTCCTGATTTTGTAGCTTGTCACGTGCAGGCATATCTGAAATTGTATGATGTGACCAAAGGATTGAAAAAAAACGGAACATTTTTGTTGAATACTGTTTGGAACGAAGATGAAGTTAAACAACATCTTCCTGTAAATGTGAAAAAAACATTTCAGCTAAAAATAATATCAGTTTGTATATTATTAATGCTACAGATATTGCGCACGAAATAGGTTTAGGAAACCGCACCAATACAATCCTTCAATCAGCTTTCTTCAAAATTACCAATGTTATCCCTTACGAATTGGCGGTGGAAAAACTAAAATATGCCATCAATAAATCGTACGGAAAAAAAGGAGAAGATATTGTTAATAAAAACTATGCCGCTGTTGACCGCGGTGGGAATACAAAAAGTAGAAATTCCTGCCGAATGGGCAGAGCTGAATGATGAAGCGGTAGTAACGGATATTGTACCTGCTTTTATTAAAGATATTGTTCGTCCGATAAACGCACAAGCCGGTGACGATTCGCCCGTATCTGTATTCAAAGGTCGTGAAGACGGAACTTGGATGCAGGGAACTACAAAATACGAAAAACGTGGTGTGGCCGGTATTCGTTCCCGAATGGACTTCGGCAAACTGTATTCAATGTAACCAATGTGCTTATGTTTGCCCTGATGCTTCCATACGTCCGTTTGTATTAGATGCGGAAGAATTGGCAAAGGCGCCCTTCAAAGATACCATTAAAGCTAACGGCAAGCAGTTTGAAGGTATGCAGTTTCGTATTCAGGTAGATGTACTTGACTGTATGGACTGTGGTAACTGCGTGGATGTTTGTCCCGGAAACAAAAACGGCAAAGCGCTTGAAATGAAAACCATCGAATCTCAATATCCAAATCAGGATAACTGGGATTTCTGTATAGACAATGTGAAGACAAAACAACAATTAGTAGATGTAAAAGCGAATGTGAAAAACTCGCAGCTTGCTACTCCATTGTTTGAGTTCTCGGGAGCTTGTTCCGGTTGTGGCGAAACACCTTATGTAAAATTAGTTACACAATTGTTTGGCGAACGTCAATGGTGGCGAATGCTACGGGATGTAGCTCTATTTATTCGGCTTCGGCGCCTTCAACTCCTTACGCTATTGCCGATAGCGGTCGTGGACCGGCGTGGAACTCGTTGTTTGAAGACAATGCCGAGTTCGGACTCGGAATGGTGTTTGCCGAAGAAAATATGCAAAATCGACTCGTTAAACTGATGAATCAAGCTATTGAAAGCAGTAGCGTAACCGATGATTTGAAAGAGCTTTTCACAGAGTGGATTGCTAACCGTTTTGATGGAGATAAAACGACTGAACTGGAAGCTAAAATCGTTCCTTTGGTACAAGCCAACAGTAGCGAATACTGTCAGGAAATTTTGAAATTAAGACCATACTTGGTGAAAAAATCACAATGGGTGATTGGTGGTGACGGTTGGGCTTACGACATCGGTTTCGGTGGCTTGGATCATGTTATAGCATCAGGCAAAAACATCAATATTCTTGTATTGGATACCCGAGGTATATTCCAACACGGGTGGTCAAGCCTCAAAATCTACTCCGGTAGGCGCCGTAGCTAAATTTGCCGCTTCCGGAAAACGAGTACGTAAAAAAGACTTAGGTATGATTGCTGCTACGTATGGTTATGTTTATGTGGCACAGGTGGCTATGGGAGCTAATCAAGGACAAGCTCTGAAAGCAATTCGCGAAGCGGAAGCTTATGATGGACCATCGGTAGTTATTGCATACTCACCTTGTATCAGTCACGGACTTCGTTCGGGAATGGGTAAGGCGCAATATGAACAAAAATTAGCCGTGGAGTGTGGTTACTGGCATTTATATCGTTTCAATCCCGATTTGGAAGCGCAAGGTCAAAATCCGATGATACTCGATTCAAAAGAACCTCAATGGGATAAATTCCAAGACTTCCTGAAGGGTGAAGTTCGTTACACATCGTTATTAAAACAATTCCCGGCTGAAGCAGCCGAGCTCTTCAAAGCAGCCGAAGAAAATGCGAAATGGCGCTATACCGGATACAAACGTATGGCATCGCAAGTGTACGAAAAAGTAGAAGAACCTCAGATAGGATAGTTTTAGATATCTGAATTGATAGAATGCAAACGGGCAGAACTTAATGGTTCTGCCCGTTTTTTATGTCAATAACCATTAAAACGTAAGCCTCCCAAATTAGCCGTGTAGTATTCAAAAAAACAGCCTGTTTGATTTTATCAAATCTTGCAGGCTATTTTTTTATTTGTTATTATTTGGGAGAAGTTCGTCCCAACCTATCGGATTTTGTAGAGTTGGGATTTTTTCGAGTGTGGCATTGAGCCATTGATAAGGTTCAATGCCTGCCTGGAGACAACTTCCAATCAGGGTGTAGAATATACAGTTGTCTTCAGCACCGCTGTCATTTGCGGAGAATAAGTAGTTTTTACGTCCCAGCGCAATGGGCCCATGGCATTCTCAACGCCATTGTTGTCGATATGGAAATATCCTTCCTTGCAATAGCGGCTCACACGCGGCCACATGCCGAACGCATAGCTGATGGCTTTGCCAAGCGGACTTTTGGGGGTGCAGTTATCATAGGTTTGCTTCATCCAGCTTTCCATCTCTTGTAATATGGGATAGGCTTTTTGTTCCCGTTCCTTTCGGATTTGTTCGTAATCGGCTCCTTCTGCCTTGAGGTTGCCCTCGAGCATATAAAGCAGGGCGATGTAGTCGAGTGCTTTCTGTGCTTGGGGCGAGTTGCGAGTGCGGTCTCGAACTTGCGTCTCACGTGAGCCAGGCACCCTAAAGGCAACACACCCTGTTTTTCTTCGTAAATACTGTAAGCGGCATAACCATCGGTTTGAAGTGCCCCTTTGTAGTCTTTGAGGATTTTTAAAACCACATCTTGCGAACGGGAGCCTTTGTCGTAGTGGAAAAACACACCCGGAGTCAACACCGAACGAACTACCCAGACATACCCTTTGCGTGCCGAACCCGAACGGTCGGTTATCGAATGGCTTGTTTCGTCCACCTGAATATAATCGGTTGCAAGCACCCGGTTCATCTGTGCTAGGTAAAGCGGATAAAGCTTGTCCGCCACATCGTGTACCCAACGGTTGATGCTCGAGGTGCTAAGCGCTATACCAAAATCCTTAAAGCGTTTGGCTTGCCTATATTCAGGCAAATGGTAAAGAAACTTGTCTATGATAATTTGGCTTAGAAGCGACTCGCCTGCCATAGAGCCCGGGAGGATGGTCGGGTGAGGGGGGGCTTGAATAATCATAGTAGAAACGGCCTGTTGTTCCTGCATCTTTTTGTACACCGGGCGGACAATGCGTTCTACCCAAAACCTGGAAGGCTCAACCATCAGTCGTTCGCTCACATCCTCGCCTATTTTAATCACATCTTCCAAATCAATTCCGTCAGGATGAATGATCCTTTCACCAGGTTTTCAATATCGGCAGGGATTTTATAGGGGCGTTTTTGTGATACCGCATTTGATTTTTTAGCATTCACACGCTGTTCTGCTTTTTGTTTGATCTCCTCTGCCAGCGTTGAAAACACCGAAGCCTCCTGTTCCAGCACGGCAGAGCCTTGTTCCGTGTCAAATAGCGATAATTGCGCGTCAGGGTAAGTAGGTAGGCTTTTCTCCGAACGCCGCCCGAATAGCTGGCGCTCCAGATAAAGTATCCGTTCGTTCTTGCGGGCAAGCTGCTCGTCTTTGACAAGAAGCTGCTCGTCCTTGACCTTGAGTAGCTCTTTTAATCGAGCATTTTCCTGTATATTCCTTGAGCCTTTTTCATCGTTTTTGTACCATAAAGATACTAAATTACAATGATATATACAAATATCTCAACTACAAATCATACCTTTTTCTTCGTCTTATTTTCACACTTATTCCTTCCATAAGCAGCACCAATTCATCCCACCGAAGCGTGCGGAATCCAACACCCTCCTCGATGAATATCTTATGACTGACACGCCCGCTTTCCAACCGCTTGTAATAAATTACAAAACCGCCACGCTCCCAGTGAAGCAACTTCAAGGTAGTGCGCTGCTTGTTTAGAAAAACATAAACATCGCCATTGGTGGGACTTAGGGAGAGATAGCGGATCAATCCGCACAAGCCGTCCAAACCCTTGCGCAAATCAACGCCACTTAAACAAACTACAAACCGATTTCCTTCGTTCAAACTAAACATAACTTTTTTTCGACAAAGGTCTCGCTTTTGTTTGCTGTTGGCAATACGGCTGATTTGGGAGGATTACATTTTTCCCATGGCAAGGTGTTTTTGGTTAGGAGCAGCCTTATTATCACTTATCACCGTACTATTAGTTTGGAGAGTGAACAAAAAATAAAACTGTTTCAACGAATAAAAAAACAGAGAGCTAATGATGAATGGATGCTAACATCCGGATTGCTCCAACAGCTCTCAAGCAGTTTATCTTCTGATCAATAAGACCACATTTTCTACGTGATGTGTGTGGAAACATATCTACGGGCTGTACCGATGTAACCTTGTATTTTTCATCTAATAGATTCAAATCACGCGCTTGTGTCGCAGAATTGCAACTCACATACACGATGCGTTCGGGTGCCGCAAAAAGGATGGCTTTTACCACATCTTCGTGCATTCCAGCGCGCGGAGGGTCGGTGATGATGACATCCGGCTTGCCGTGTGTGTTGATAAAATCGATACTCAGCACATCTTTCATATCTCCAGCAAAGAAAAGGGTGTTTTCTATTCCGTTTATGACCGAATTAATTTTAGCATCTTCAATGGCTTCGGGTACATACTCAATGCCAATCACTTTTTTTGCTTTCTTAGCTACAAAATTAGCGATGGTTCCGGTTCCGGTGTAAAGATCGTAAACAACTTCATTTTCCGTAAGCTGTGCAAAGTTTCGGGCTACTTTATATAATTCATAAGCTTGTTCAGAGTTAGTCTGATAAAATGATTTCGGACCTATCTTAAACTTCAAACCTTCCATTTCTTCAACAATACAGTCGTTTCCTCTGTACGTGTGTATCTGTTGATCGGTAATGGTATCGTTTGCTTTGGTGTTAATTACATACAGCAACGAGGTTATCTGTGGAAATTTGTCGGCGATGTGTTGTAATAGCTTCTCACGTTCGGTTTTGTCTTCATAATAAAAAATCACAATGACCATTAACTCACCGGTGGAAGTTGTTCGTATCATCATTGTACGCAAAAAACCCTCCTGTGCGCGTAAGTCAAAGAATGTGAGATTATTGCTAAGAGCATAAGCGCGTATTTCGTTGCGTATTTGGTTTTGAATATCATCTTGTAGCCAACATTTATTTACATCAAGCACTTTGTCAAACATTCCCGGAATATGAAAGCCAACGGCATTCATTGTATCAAATTCTTTGTTTGAATTGATTTCTTCCAATGTACGCCACCGCTTGTTAGAAAATGTGAACTCCAACTTATTTCGATAAAATTTGGTTTTTGCACTTCCAAGGATGGAGTAATTTCAGGTAGTTCCACTTTCCCTATGCGGCGAAGATTTGCTTTCCACCTCTTTTTGTTTGTAATGAAGCTGTTCAGAATAGGGTAAAATCTGCCATTTACATCCTCCACAAATACCAAAATGCTCGCAAACTGGTTCCATTCTTTTTTGAGAAATATTGACGAAATTTATCACCTTCGCTTCCATAAAACTGCTTTTCTTACGCGTAACTTGTAAGTCAACCACATCGCCGGGAACAGCGAACGGAATGAATACCACGACATCGTTTACTTTGGCGATGGCTTTTCCTTCGGCAGCAACATCTGTTATTACAATATTCTTCAAGAATTGGAAGTTGTTTTTTCTTTTCATCATTGTTGGATTATAAGCTTAGCTGCTCACGGCAATTTACAAACTATAAGCTACAAGTCACGAGTTTTTTGTGCAAAGATAAGATTTTTTTGAAGAGACAAATAATGTAAAATGCGATGAAAGTCAATTTTATTTTTCATTGAAAAACGTATTCACCACATTGCAAAAGTCGGTGGTGTGTTCTATAAACGTGCCGTGCCCTGAGTGAGGAACAATCCACAGTTGCGCTTTGGGTATGTTTTGAAAGATGAGCAAGGTATGTTCAAGACGAATCAAATCTTTATCGCCACTAATGATTAATGATGGGGTTGTGATTTTATGCAATTCAACTAACAAAATATTTGGTTGCGACCAATCCAACATAAAATACTTCCAATCTCGTTTTTCCTGTTCCGAAGTTGTTGGTAAATCTTTTTTCTCTTGATATGTTTTCTCCATATAATTCCACATTTCGGGAACTAAAGCGAGAATCAGGCCATAGATTTGCGCCTGTAGATACAAGTTTAATTATTTTTTCAGGATGGCGTAATGCCATTTCTATGGTAATAATACCTCCATCACTCCAGCCAATCAGGTATGCTGATGATATTCTCATTGAATCCAATAATACAGAAATGTCGTCTGCCATCATTTCAAAACTCAATGAATCGTTCGTATCAATACTTTTCCCGTGTGCGCGGCTATCTATGGCAATAACACGGTATTTATTTGAAAAATAAGGAATTATGCTTGCCATTGAAGCGATGCTGCCTCCGTTGCCGTGAAGCATTAACAATGGTTTCCCGTTGCCGTATTGTTCGGTGTAAATGTTTATGCCACGAATGTTATAGTATTTGGCAGCGTTGGGATTGTTGCCATAATTAATATTTTGTCCGTTAGCTGCGTTTAGTGTAACGAAACAAATAAGTATAAAATAAATTGATTTCATAAACAGCGTATTGGCTTTGAGATTATTTCTATTTAAGATGTAAAGATAGTTATAATATACTTTGGTGTCTTTTTTATTGTAAAAAATAGAATAAAATATCTGAAAAAGAATGATAACATTGTTTACTATTGATTTTTATAACTAATTTTGTTTTTGTTGTAAAAGATAGTATATGTATTCAGATAATCAGCATATTAAAGAACCTATAGGATGGATAATGTCGAAACTCAGTAAATTTCTATTGGGAGAATTGCAACACAGACTTGCCGATTTAGATATTAGTCGTTCATACTACCCTTTGTTACTCATCGATTCGAGAACACAAATGACACAGCAAGAGTTGGCTTACGAACTGTCGTGCGATAAGGTGCAGGTGGTTAGAATTGTCGATTATTTGTCGTCAAAAGGGTACGTTGAGCGGGTGATTGATCCTAATGATAGAAGAAAACATCAATTGATAGTTACCGGCAAGGCTCGCAAAGTAATTCCCGAAATAAAAAATGTGGTAAATGATTTGCTAAATATCAGTTTTCAGGGGTTTTCGCCCGAGCAAGTTGACTTGTTATATGAAATGCTTGAAAACATGGAACGAAATTTAATTTCTAAATAAATGTATAATAACAAAATACATAAATAATTTATGAAAAAAACAGGCAAAATTTGGATTGTAATTTTATTCGCTTCGGTGGCATTATTTTTTGTTTGGATTGGATTTTTCAAACAAGATAAGATGGACGGAAAACAAAAAGGCAGAAACGATGGTCAGAAAAGGGTAGATGCTTATGTGGTTTCTCCAACATTGCTACTCGACGATATAAACGTATCGGGTACTTTGCTCCCGTTTGATGAAGTGGAATTGAAAAATGAAGTAGGGGGGCGTGTCGTGAGTCTGAATTTACCGGAAGGGGAGTTTGTCAAGAAAGGGACATTACTTGTGAAGATATTTGATTGGCGACTTGCAGGCACAACTAAAAAAACTTCAATCACAATTGGCCGTTCAGGAGCAGATTTACAAACGTCAGTCCGAATTGGCAAAAATAGATGGAATTACCAAAAATGAATACGAACAGAGTGGATTACAAATCAACTCGCTCAGGGCTGATATAGAAATAACCAAAGCACAGATACGCAAAACAGAGGTACTGGCTCCATTTGACGGTATGATAGGGCTAAGAATATTAGTACGGGAGCCGTAGTGACTCCTTCAACGTTACTGGCAACCATTCGCTCTGCCAATCGGTTGAAACTCGATTTTTGTGCCGGAAAAATACAGTTCCGTTATAAAAAATGGAATGCAGGTCAGTTTTACAATCTCCAACGATAAGCAGCAATATCAAGCGACTGTGATGGCTACGGAAAGGGGGATTGATAACGATACCCAGGAACCTAAAAGTGAGAGCGGTTAAAATACAGTTTCGCAAGATTTGATTCCCGGAGCTTACACAAATGTTTATCTACGCTTGAATGAAAATGCGGACGCACTGATGATTCCGACACAGGCAATTATCCCGCAAGAAGAAAAAAAGATGGTCATTGTGTCCAAAAACGGTAAAGCAACATTTACCGAGATAAAAACCGGCATACGAAAAAGAAGCCACCGTAGAGGTAACGGAAGGGCTGCAAAAAGGAGATACCATCGTTATAAACGGGTTACTCTTTGTTAAAGATGGATCAAAAGTAACAATCTCAAAAGTAACAACTTCCTTATGACTATCTCTGACATAGCATTAAAACGCCCGGTAGGCTCCATTGTTTTAATTTTGGTCATTATTCTATTGGGCATTGTGGGGTACAATTTTTTTCATATCATTCGTCGTATCCGGTAATCTGATTCCGCCTATCATCAGTGTGCGCACATCGTATGCCGGTGCAAATGCCGAAATTGTAGAATCCCAAATCACGGAGCCACTCGAAAAATCGATTAATGGCAATTGAAGGGGTAAAATCCATCAGTTCACAATCATCGGTGGGAACAAATAATATTACTGTAGAATTTGAAGTGGGCTCCGATTTGGAAAAAGCGGCGAACCATGTTCGCGCAAAGTGTCACAGGCTATGCGAAGTTTACCGCAGGATATTGACTCGCCGCCCACAGTGGCAAAAGTCCCATGTCAATAGCGAACCTATTGTGTTTTTGGTCATTCGGATACATCTATGAATGATATTCAACTCAGTGAGTATGCCGAAAATGTATTACAAGAACGTCTCCAGACAATACCGGGTGTGAGTTCTATCGGTATTTACGGGCAGCAACGTCCGGCGATGCGTTTATGGTTTGACCCGTCAAAAATGGCGGCTTATGGATTAACTGCAGCAGATATTGATGCCGCGTTGACAAAAGAAAACGTAGAAATGCCCGGAGGAAAAATTGCAACAGGGAAATCTACCGAACTGATAGTGAAAACACGAGGACGATTGACCTCTGAGGAGGATTTTAATAATTTGATAGTCAAGCAAGCCGGCAATCAGGTGGTGCGATTGAGGGATATAGGAGAGAGCTGAAAAAAATAGGTGCTCAAACAGAAGAATCGGGGGCAACCATTAATGGCACTACCGGATTGATGATGGTCATTATCCCATTACCCGGCGCTAATGATATTCAAATTGCCGATGAATTTTACAAACGGTTAGAACAACTTCAAAAAACAGCTCCGGAAGGGATGGAACTTATCATAGCACGTGATAAATCCATTTTTGAAAGACAAGCGGTTACAGATGTGCTTGAGACACTGATGATCGCCATTATTTTAGTGGTACTCATCATCTTTATCTTTTTCCGAAATTGGATTATCGCTTTGCGTCCGTTAATTGATATCCCGGTTTCGCTGGTGGGTACATTTTTCATAATGTATATTTTCGGATATTCGGTAAATGTGCTTACAATGCTTGGAATTGTGCTTGCCACAGGCTTGGTGGTGGACGATGGGATAGTCGTTACCGAAACATTTTCAAGAAAATAGAACTGGGAATCGGTAAATGGAAGGCGGCTTTTGAAGGTACACGTGAAATATTTTTGCGGTGATTTCAACATCGGTTACATTGGCTATTGTTTTTGTACCTGTGATTTTCTTACAAGGATTTACCGGAAGGCTCTTTCGTGAATTCGGAATTGTGGTGATGAGTGCTATTTTAATCTCGGCATTGGTTTCGCTCACTTTAACCCCCGTGTTAAATGTGTTTTTGGGCAGTTCAAACCATAATTCAAGATTTTATGAGGTAACCGAACCGTTTTTTGTCGGAACGGAAAAGAAATATCGCCGCTTCTTAGCATTCTTCATACAAAATCGATGGATTTCTTATACTATTTTGGCACTCTGTATTTTAATGATTATCACTATCGGTAAAACATTAAAGTCGGAATTGGCACCATTGGAAGATCATAGTTCAATACGCACGACCATTACGGCTCCCGAAGGTACTGAATATACCACAACGCAACATATAATTAATAAAATAGCCAACATAAATATGGATTCTGTTCCGGAGGCAAGGTATGTGTTAGCGCGCTATGCCGGTGGTGGTGGTGGTGGTTCTTCTTCCGTAAATTCAGGATTTGTAAATATGTTTCTTACTGATCCTTCCGAACGAAAAATATCTCAACAAGAAATTTACAATAAACTATCAAAAATTTACAGCTCGATACCTGACGCTCGTATTATCCCGAGCCAGGAACCGACCATTTCTACTTCGGGTGGGAGAGGTTTACCGGTGCAATTTGTGATTCAAAACTTAGATTTTGAAAAAATAAAAGCGGTATTGCCTATATTTTTGGATGAAGCGCAAAAATAGTCCGGTCTTTGGAAATGTGGATATTGACCTAAAATTCAATAAACCGGAGTTAAATATCACGGTGGATAGATTAAAAGCTAACAGCTTAGGTATTGATACGAGAGAAATTTCGTCAGCATTGGATTTGGCATACAGCGCCGGTCGCTACGGTTATTTCCTTGTGAACGATAAACAGTATTACATTGTAGGTCAGGTAAGTCGCGAGAACAGAAGCATCCCCAAAAATATAGCTTCGCTTTATGTACGCAGCAAATCGGGTAATATGATTCAACTCGATAATGTGGTAAAAATGGAAGAAGGGAGTAATCCACCGGTTTTGTATCACTTTAATCGGTATAAATCGGCGACAGTTTCGGCAAATTTAGCCGAAGGAAAAACATTGGGAGAGGGTATTGATGAGATGCAGCGTATAGCCCGGAACTTATTGGATGAGTCCTTTACAACGGCGCTTTCCGGTCCATCGAGAGACTTTGCCGAAAGTAGTTCCAATATCTCTTTTGCCCTGATATTTGCCTTGTTTTTAATATATCTGATTTTGGCAGCTCAGTTTGAGAGTTTTCGCGATCCGTTTATTATTATGTTGACTGTACCTATGGCAGTGGCGGGAGCAATGCTTTCGTTATTTGTTACAGGTCAAACATTAAATATATTCTCTGAAATAGGTATGATTTTGTTAATCGGTATAGTAACTAAGAATGGTATTTTAATCGTGGAATTTGCCAATCAGAAACGATTACAAGGTATTCCGAAACGTACGGCAGCTTTTGAAGCGGCATCAGCTCGTTTTCGACCGATAATAATGACTTCGTTAGCAACCATTTTTGGGGCGCTTCCTATTGCGCTTGCTTTAGGCGCAGGTGCGCAAAGCCGTGTTTCGCTCGGTATTGTTGTGGTAGGAGGTTTGTTGTTCTCTCTTATTCTGACGTTGTTTGTGATACCGGTTATGTACATTATTATGTCGGGCAATAAACACAAAAAACTGAGTTCGCCTGTTGATTAATGCTATAAAGTTAGAATTTGTAACTAAAAAAACAACAATGATGTTTTCAAAAAACAATATATATAATTTATCAATGAAGATGAGAAGCCTTCTCCTTACTTTGAGTTTTATATCGGCTTCTATGCTGTGTGCACAGCAAGCTCTTACGTTGGACGAAGCTATTCATATCGCGCTCAAGAACAACTACGGTATTCAGGTGGCGGAAAATGCCGCCGAAGTGGCAAAGGCAAACAATACTTCAGGAAATGCAGGAATGTTACCGACAGTAGGTGTTATAGGAGGAGCAAACTATGCTTTGAATGATACTTATCAACGTTACTCCGAAGGCTCGAACAAGACCATTTTCAACCTCTCGACTACTAATCTAAATGCTGCGGTGCAGCTTAGTTGGACACTGTTTGACGGAGGAAAAATGTTTGTAACAAAAGAAAAATTGACTGAAATCGAACGGCTCGGCTCGCTGGAGTACAAAAATAAAGTATTAAGTACAACGTACGATGTTATTTTGGCTTACTACGATGTAGTTCGTCAAAAGCAACAATTTCTGTCTATTCAGGAAATGTTGAATTATAACAATGAGCGGGTGAAAATAGCAGAAACAGGTTATAATGCAGGTTCGATGTTGAAATCGGATATGCTGCAAGCAAAGATAGATAAAAATATAACATCAGGAAATCTTATAAATCAGGAATATGTGATAAAAGCGGCTAAAAAACAGCTGAACTTATTACTCGCGCGTAACCCCGAAGCCGAATTGGAAGTAGTGGAAAACATCACGATGAATTTTACTTTCGACAAAGATTATATCGAAAAAAAACTATATGAAAATAATACGGATTATCTGATGCTGAAAAAACAATCGGATATTGCAAAACTGATTTTGAAAGAAAATGAAAGAGCGTATATACCTACTTTTGACTTAAAAGGTGGGTATTATTACAACCAAACGTTCAATTCAGCCGGAACAACGCTCAATAATCGCGTACTTGGTCCGCAGGTGGGAGGGACATTGTCTATTCCGCTTTATACCGCCGGCGAAAGTAAGCGAAAAACCACTGTTGCCAAGTTGGATATTTTGAATACACAATATAACTTAGATCAGCTCAGATTGAAACTGAACGTATCTTTGCAAAACGCATTACAAGATTTAGAGAATCAGCAAAAATTACTTCAAATAGAAACCGAAAACAATGCGCTTACTAAGGAAAACCTCGAAATGAGCCTTCAACGACTTCGTTACGGACAAGCAACCTCGCTCGAAGTTCATCAGGCGCAAGAGTATTTCGTGCAATCTTCCACAAGGTTGATTAATTTCAAATATAATCTGAAAATCTCCGAGACAAAACTGAAACAATTAATAGCGGAATTATGATTCGTATTGTCATAAAAGTGCATTTGTTTTAAGATGACATTCGTCTTTATTAAAAAAGTCTTGTTGATAACTGACTGACATTTATTTTTGTAGCTTTCTACTTTGTCTGATGCTACGTTGTTTCCTGATTTTGATAAAATTGTTGAAAACTTTGTTCAAAACTTGTGAATAAATACAGCTTAAAAAATTTGCAAAACGGATAACCGCGATATTATATTTG
Organism: Paludibacteraceae bacterium; assembly: GCA_049840795.1. Taxonomy (GTDB): domain Bacteria; phylum Bacteroidota; class Bacteroidia; order Bacteroidales; family Paludibacteraceae; genus UPXZ01. The sequence goes on along the minus strand of JASGJK010000044.1, from coordinate 65,173 downwards.
CAAAGAGTTCAATACTCAACAGCATTCGAAAAATGTTGGAAACGTTCTTTCAAAATACTGATACAAAAAAATCCGTATAATTAGTTGCCTGCGAAAATCAGGCTCTAACAAAGTTTTTATGCACTTAAATGGAGCAAAACAGAATTGTCGTAAATGATGTTCGGTCAAAAGTGCAAATGCGCAGGCAATTGTACCCTCAAACTCTTCGTTAGGGCAAAAATCGTTGCTTCACTACATAAGGGTAAAATGGAATCTTTGAATAATTTTACGGGAAAAGCGAAAGTGATTAATTTTCATCCGCAAAGAGAAGTAAAGAGGTGTACAAACAAGTAGCAATGCTTTAGTTATACCAAAACGATACTAACAAATACCTTCGGGTAGAAGTGAATATCTGTACATACTCAAAAACATGTTTTGGACAACCGGGCAATTAAAAGTTTCACCTAATAAGTGAAGCTGACAAATGCCGGAACAACTTAACAGATGTCTGCAAATATCGATACGAGTGTAAAAACTATAAGTGCGATAGAATGTTTTCCGTCAATCGGATGACACAGACAATACGACTTTACAGGGAATAGGGAAATTTATGAATCTGTTCATAGTTAAATCCCAAAAAACATTATCCTTTATGTGAAAATGGAGCGAAACCCTGAAAAATCGATAAAATTATGATAATGTGCAAATAAGTATCGTCACGTTTGTTAAAAGGCGTATAAACCGATTAAACATTGAACGTAAAGCAATTCTTTAAGAAGAAAACAAAACACTTGCGATTTCTGAACGAAGTATTTTGACTGTAAGTTATAGCTATATAATTTAGAGGCAAGATACATACTCAAGCCAACCGGCAAATGATACGAGTTATTGTAGCATAAAAAGCCAAAGGCACCAGACGAGTGGCTCAATGATTTTAAAAACGGATTTTAAACAAATCCGAAAAATCAAAGGCAAATTCACGGAAGAAGTAAAAATCTATCAGAAACGAGATAATACAGTCGAAGAGTTATCCACACTCCCGGACGGTAATGTTTAAAGTTGTTTTTCACACCAATCGCGATTCAGTATTTGATAAATAAAACAGCCATTCAACGAATGCTTAAAAGGGTGTCGGTATTTCCGATGCCCTTTTTCTTTGTACTTACCCCAAAAACGTTATCACATTTTCAATTATTATTGTATATTTGCACAAACTGTTTAAATATGAAACTTAAATATTTGCTACCCATTGCTTTGTTGTTTTCAGTCTTTATTGATATTCAAGCTACTGATTATTATTTTTACGTACAATTTAAGGATAAAAACAATACACCTTATTCGTTAAGTAACCCATCGGTATATTTGTCGCAACGGGCGTTAGAACGTCGTACTTTTTTTAATGTTGCTATCGATAGTACCGACTTACCGGTAAATCCGAATTATATTTCACAAATAAGTTCGTTAAATATACCCATTCATTGCCGTACAAAATGGTTAAATGGTGTAACTGTTGCATTAAGCGATTCAAGTTTAATGTCGGCTGTGAGGCTTTTAAGTTTTGTGAAATTTACACAGTTTACCGGAAAAACAAACGAATTGGGTTCGCTTCTACCTCCAAAGAAAACCCCCACAGAAACAAATAATACCGATTACGGTTCGGCGGCTTCGCAAATCAATCAACTGAATGGCGCCATATTGCATAACAGTGGGTATCGCGGACAAGGAATACAAATAGCAGTAATAGACGTTGGGTTCCAGAATGTCAATATTAATCCGGGCTTTGATAGTTTAAGAAACGAAGGACGTCTTTTGGGTACAAAGGATTTTGTAAATCCGCAATCCAATATTTTTACGGAAGGATCACATGGAGCCCATGTACTTTCCACTATGGCAGGTAATATCCCTAATATTTTTGTTGGAACAGCTCCCAAGGCATCGTATTGGCTTTTGCGTTCGGAAGCTGACAACACCGAAAACCTCTGTGAACCGGATTTTTGGGTGTCAGCTATTGAATTTGCAGATAGTGTAGGGGTAGATTTGAGCACAACTTCACTTGGTTACACCGAGTTTAACATCCCGTCAATGAATTATACTTATGCTGATATGAACGGAAAAGTAGCGCGAGCAAGTATTGCCGCTACTTTGGCTGTTGACAAAGGCATTATGGTACTAAACAGTGCCGGAAATGATGGGTACTATACTTGGCATTATATAGGCGTGCCTGCTGATGCTGACAAAATAATTACGGTAGGCTCGGTTACAAACACCGGAATAGCGAGTACTTTTTCGTCATTCGGCCCCTCGTTTGATGGGCGAATTAAACCCGAACTATGTGCAACAGGGACCAATTCGGCACTTATTTCGCCTTATGGTTCGGCTACGTACGGCAGTGGAACTTCTTACGCCTGCCCTATTTTAGCCGGAATGACGGCTTGTTTTCTGCAAGCGGCGAAAGAGAAGAAACCGACATTAAGCTTAAGCTCCATCAAAGATTTATTGTTCCAAAGCGGTAGTTTGTATAATAATCCTACTACGCAAATGGGGTACGGTATTCCCGATTTTCAAACGGCGCTTAGCAAACTCATAGGTTTGGCTACGGTAAAAAATCAGTCTGACGATGCTATTGCTGTTTATGTAAATGTAAATGCAAATAAAGGACGAATAACGGTTTGTATCAATACAGAGGATGTAAAAGCCGGACAAGCAAGTCTTTATTCTGCTTCCGGAAAACTTGTAAATATTAAATTATTCAACAATCCCGACTTCTCAATGGATATTCGCAATCTTCCAAAAGGGGTTTATATGCTTCGGTTAAATTTTGATGCGGGGGTGATAACAAAAAAAGTAATGATTCTTTAACACGTTGGTTTAATCGTTCATCGTGTGAAATATAAAAATCATCTGCCCATTCAGAAATCAGGGCTAACGCCCCTCTGAATTTAATCTGTGATTTATATTACTACGAAGATATTGTAACTATGTTGCTGTTAAATCAATTATTTTGGTCGGGGTAAAATAAAAGCATTAAATTCTTAGCATCTTTCAATGTAATAATACCATTTACAGATAAACAACAAAACTCAGGAGCGTAGTTCCGATGTCTTCGTAGTAATAAGTAAAAGTAAGGAAATCTAAGGGGCGTTAGACCCTGTTATATTAACCTTAAGCATCGATAAGAAAGAACTTTATCTTCAAAAAAATGTATTTTTGCACAATTAACGTTTTTCTAAAACTGATCTTTTTTTTGTGCCAAATAATAGGATGATAGCGTAATATCCCTACATTGGTTTGCTTTGTATATTTAATTCGACAAACAATTAACCGGCTACAATCAAATGTATTAAAGTTTGTAATTTGTTATTAAAACTGCCCGATATTTATTAATTTTGGGCAGTTTTTTATTCTTCGGAAAAATAAATTTAACAGTTCATTGTTTATATAAGTAATCATTTTTTGTTTTATAAAAACACGCGTATGGCATCATCGGTAGAACGATTCAATACATTTAAAAAGTACTTTTGGCGAATATTCGGGATAGGATTGGTATTGATTATTTTGATGTTTATCTTCATAAGTATCGGTTGGATAGGGTATTTGCCTAATATAGAAGAGCTTCAAAACCCCAAAAATAATTTTGCTACGGAAATATATTCATCTGATTTTCAAACTATCGGAAGGTTTTACCAGCAATCCGGTAATCGTGTAGCCATTAATTTTAATGATATCAATAAAGACGTGATAAACGCGCTCGTAGCAACTGAAGACGAGCGCTTCTACGATCATTCAGGCATAGATGCTAAAGCTGTTGTTCGCGCTATTTTTGGTGTGCTTACCGGTTCGTCCAGTTCGGGTGGAGGCAGCACTATTACACAGCAACTCGCAAAACAACTTTACTCTCCCAAAGCAGGAAATATATTTCGTAGGGCAATGCAAAAGCCCATCGAATGGGTTATTGCCGTAAAATTGGAGAAATTATATTCCAAAGAAGAAATATTGGCAATGTACCTAAATCAATTCGATTTTAATTACGATGCCGTAGGAATAAAATCGGCAGCACGTATCTATTTCAATACTACTGTTGATAAGCTAAAAACGGAAGAAGCCGCAACATTAATCGGGATGTGTAAAAATCCGACATTGTTTAATCCGGTACGTCGCCCGGATAAAACATTGGAGAGAAGAAATGTGGTGCTGGGACAAATGTACAAAGCCGGCTATATTTCCGAAGCACAAAAGGAGACGTATTCCAAACGTCCGTTGGGGCTTCATTTTCAGCGTTTGAACCATAAAGACGGTTTAGCACCTTATTTCAGAGAGTATCTACGACAAATTTTGATGGCAGAAGAGCCACGCAAAAGTGATTATGCCGACTGGCAAAAGCAAAAATACGAAGATGACAAATGGGCCTGGGAAAACGACCCGCTTTACGGATTCTGCAATAAAAACAAGAAACCGGATGGTACACCCTATAATATTTATACTGACGGACTTAAAATATACACCACCATCGACTCGCGAATGCAGGCTTATGCCGAAGAAGCTGTGAGTCAACATATGCAGTCTATACAAAAAGATTTTTTCCGTGAAAAAAGAAGTCGCTCGTATGCTCCGTTCTCACGTAGCTTGTCTGCCAAAGACATTGAAAATAGTATGAATCGTTCGATGCGCCAGTCGGAGCGGTACATCAAAATGCAACGCGAGGGAATCAGTAAAGACGAAATAATACGTTCGTTCAAGACAAAAACCGATATGAAAATATTCTCGTATCGGGGAATGGTAGATACTGTTATGACTCCCTTGGATTCTATCCGATACCACAAATTCTTTTTACGCTGTGGGTTTATGTCGATGGATCCGAGTAACGGATACGTGAAAGCATACGTTGGCGGTCCTAATTTCTCGGCATTTCAATACGATATGGTGACGTTGGGAAGAAGACAAGTCGGTTCTACGGTGAAACCGTTTTTATATACCTTGGTGTATGAATGAAGGAATGACACCCTGCGATAAAGAACTGTGCGAGCCGATTACGATACAAACTTCCTCCGGACCTTGGACACCGCGAAACGGTTCGAAAGCGCGTATGGGAGAAGAAGTAACGTTACGTTGGGGGTTGGCAAACTCCAACAACTGGATTTCGGCACGAATAATGAATCGATTTACGCCCGAAGCATTGGTCAAACTGATGCGTTCGTTCGGAGTCAGAGGATACATTGATCCGGTAGTGTCATTGGCATTGGGTCCGTGCGAGATATCATTGGAAGAGATGGTAGACGCTTATACCGCTTTCCCTTCAAAAGGTATTCGTGTAGAGCCACTTTATGTTACCCGCATCGAAGATTCCAATGGGAACGTCATCGGAACGTTTACTCCTATAATGCAAGAGATATTCAGCGAACAGACTGCTTATAAGATGATTTATATGCTCCGAAGTGTTGTGGATGAAGGTACCGGAGGACGTATCAGATATATGTATGGATTGAATATGCCCGTTGGTGGAAAAACCGGTACGACACAGAACAATTCGGACGGTTGGTTTATGGGATTTACACCGAAATTAGTTTCGGGAGCGTGGGTTGGAGGTGAAGACCGTTCCATTCATTTTGATAATATGGCAGAAGGGCAAGGAGCCGCTATGGCTCTGCCGATTTGGGCATTATATATGAAGAAAGTACTTGCCGATCCGAGATTAGGATATTCCGTCAACGATCAGTTTGACGTACCGGAAGAATATAGTTTGAGTGGAGGTTGCGAGTAGTTCCGAGTTAATGATAATTAGACATTTAGCAGTATAAAAATCATCAATCATTAGCAATAGCATTGAAAAAGATTATTTTCTCCATCGTGTTTTTAGCGTGTATGCAATTTTCGTTCGGGCAATGGAATACCGATCGAATATTGACCATTGGAAAGAACGCGCTTTATTTTGAAGATTACGTGCTTTCTATTCAGTACTTTAACCAGGTTATTAAAATAAAACCATATCTTCCCGAACCGTATATGTTTCGTGGTATGGCTAAAATTAACCTGGAAGATTATCTGGGGGCAGAACAAGATTGTACCGAAGCCATAGAGATTAATCCTTTTGTACCTCAAGCGTATTATGCCCGCGGTTATGCCCGTAATAAATTAGGTAAATTTGCCGAAGCCATAGCGGACTTTAATAAAGCACTGGAATTTAGCCCCAATAATGCAGCTATTGTGGCTAATAGAATGGAATCTTACGAAAGAAAAGGAGATTATGAAGCCGCCATCAACGACTTGAATATGTACCGGAGGTTAGACCCGAAGACCACAGGCGTTGATTACGAAATAGGAAGAATTCATTTGGAACGAAAAGACACCATCGCGGCATTATCGGCATTTGACAAGTACATTGCTTCCGATACGCTCAGCGCGCTCGGATATAGCATACGCGCTTTGCTACGGATGCAAAAGAAAGATGATAAAGGGGCATACGAAGATTATACAAACGCTATCAAGCGAAAATCAAATTTTGCCGGCGATTATATAAACCGAGGGATTTTGAATGTACAGCAAAATAACTTTAAACTGGCATTATCAGATTATAACGATGCCATTAAATACGATCCTAAAAGTATATTAGCATACTATAACAGAGGGCTCTTGCGGGCAAATCTGGGCGACAACAATAATGCCATTGGCGACTTGACCAAAGTGGTGGAAATGGATACGACTAACTATGAAGCACGGCTTCAAAAAGCTTATCTTGAACTTAAAGTGGGTGACTTAAACGGTGCCATAAAAGACTTTAACGTTATTCTGAAAAAATATCCATTCTTCGTGCCGGCGTACTACGGAATAGCCGAAGCCAAGAAAAAAGGGGGGCATAAACGTGAAGCCGAGCAATATAACTATTTAGGATTCCAAATTGAAAGTAATAAAGATTATTATAAACGAAAACAGAGTATCGTAGCCAAAAATCAAATGGCTAAGGAGGCGCAATTACTTAAATCGAAGGGGAATGAAATCAATATCTTCGATAAATTCTCAGCAGACTTAAATGACTCCAAGGAAGTAACGAATAAGTACGGAAACGGATTAAGAGGCAATGTGCAGAATACGTTTGTTGAAGTGGTTCTCGAGAAAAACTTTGTACTATCATACTATTCTAAAACGGATGACGTGAGACGTACCAATACTTACTATCCCGCTATTTCTCAGTATAACAGCGAAAAAAGATTACCATCGCCGCTGAAAATAACCAATAGCGAGATAGCGTTAACACCCGAACTAATCAACGTTCATTTTGAAGAGATAAACCGGTTGACCGCAAAAATAGCGGACGCGACAAACGACCCTGATTTGTATTTTGCAAGAGCGTTGGAATTTGCTTTGGTACAAGACTTTAATAGCGCCATTGATGACTTGAACAAAGTTATTTTGCTTAAAAATAATTTTACGATGGCATACTTTACCCGGGGAAATTTAAGATATAAACTCATCGAGTACCAAAATAATACGCAATCAACAGACGCCGACCAAAAAACGACTAAAAACAGTTTGTCGGTATCCGATAAATATAAGGTAGATTTTGAAATGATTATGCGAGATTACGACAAAACCATAGAACTAAATCCCGATTTCTCGTTTGCTTATTTCAATAAAGCCAATGTGCTTTGTACATTAAAAGACTACAAAACCACGCTTAAATTTTATAGCAAAGCCATTGAAATAGATCCTGATTTCGCGGAAGCATACTTCAATCGTGGATTAACATATTTCTATTTGAATGATAAGAACTCCGGTAATTTAGATATAAGTAAAGCGGGCGAGCTTGGTGTGTATAAAGCATATAATATATTGAAACGAATTCAGGAGTAAAATCATTTGTCTCGTTGGTGTCACAGCCTGAACCGGTTAAGACATCTGTAAAATATTAAACGTAAGTTTTGGATAAGAAAAAATTTAGAACTCGTCTCGACTTTTAAAAACATAGTGAACAATAGTCTTTTTAAGTCAATTTTAATTTCATTTTTACCGCATTTCGACCATATAGTCTAAAAATATCGAAGATATTTTTCTCTATGTTCACGAAAATAAGAGAAAATAATAATGAAAACTATGTTTTCTATGTTTTTCAAAAAAAGTCAAGATGACTTCATAAAAATAACTATCTATATGATGTATTAAACAATTAACTCCCCTAAATCTCCTTTCTCCAACGGGGACTTTGGGATGTGAGATTTATGAAATATAGTTCTTTCGTTGCAGAAATGCGTTATTCCCCCTTAAAAAAGGAGGTTAGGGGGATTGAAAATATTCTTCCTTTTGAAAAGGGGGCAGGGGGATTGACTTGCTTTTAACTAATTATCAAAGCTATAATCTTCTATTCTATATAATCTCTATTAAATCAGTTGACTTTAGGCAAGAGCGCTGTCAACTGATTTATTTATTATTGAGGATGCCCTATATTTGTGGCAAATCACAAACTTCCCTTAGTGGTAGGTAGTTGATAGTTGAAAATATCTCGCTTAACAGCCATTTTCACTGCTTTGGCAAATGCTTTGAATATACCTTCTATTTTATGATGTTCGTTTTCACCTTCTGCTTTAATATTCAGATTCATTTTAGCTGCATCGGAGAGTGATTTGAAAAAATGCAACAACATCTCGGTTGGAAAGTCGCCCACATATTCTCTTTTGAAATCGGCATCAAATACCAACCAGCTTCTGCCTCCGAAGTCCAACGCCACCGAGCATAAGCAATCGTCCATTGGGAGCGAAAATCCGTAGCGTTCTATCCCGCGTTTGTCTCCCAGTCCTTTGAATATGGCTTCGCCCAATGCGATGGCGGTATCTTCAATAGTGTGATGCTCGTCCACTTCAAGATCACCTTTCACGTGGATTGTTAAATTGCAACCGGAGTGACGACCAATTTGATCCAGCATGTGATCGAAAAATTTTAAGCCGGTATTTACGGTCGATTTTCCCGAACCGTCCAAGTCTATTTCCACAAACACATCCGTTTCATTGGTTTTGCGATGAACGGCAGCTTTTCTTTCGCCGGCAAATAAAAATTCCGAAATTCCGTTCCAATCGGTAGTTTGTAAAGCGCAATAAGCTGTCAAACCTTTTTCTTCCAGCACGTGCTCATCGTCACTGATAAAAATAGCTTTACAGCCTAAGTTTTTAGCAAGCAATACATCCGTTATTCGGTCGCCTATTACGTATGAGTCTTTTAAATTGTATGCTTCAGAAAAATATTCAGTAAGCATTGCCGTACCCGGCTTACGGGTCGGTAGCGGATGTTCTTCTGTTGAAGTATCTATAAATATCTTGCTAAATTCCACATCTTCGTTTTTCAACACCTTAATCAGTTTGTTTTGTACGGTATCAAAGTTTGCCTGTGGATACACATCCGTGCCTAATCCATCTTGATTTGTTACCATCACCAAGTCAAAATCGGTTTTTTGACTTATAAAATATAAGTTTCGGATAACGCCGGGAAGAAATTCCAATTGCTCCAATGTATCCACCTGATATGTTAACGGTGGTTCTGCAATCAAAGTGCCGTCGCGGTCGATAAATAGAATTTTTTTTGCTGATACTGGCATAGTGATACGTGATTATAAATATTGAAAGACAAAGATACGACAATCCTTTTATACAGACAATGTATAAATAGCGATTAAGCCCATCTAATCTCCCGATACGAACGATAAATTGAGTGTGTTTCATAAGATTGTTTGTAAGCGCTTTAAGCCGTATAAACAACCGAACAAAGTGCACGATATAAAAAGCACTCCGTGCGAATTTAAAAAGCACGGAGTGCTTTTGAGTAAAAAGTCTCCGTCCTTTTACTCAAAAGCATTCCGACAAAAAATAAAAAGCATTCCGTGTAAATTAAAAAAGCACGGAGTGCTTTTTTTGCCCCTATCTTTGACTGCCTACCTAAGAACAACTGAGCGGTTTGTTAATACTCTAAAATATTACCATATCAAACACCCAATGTAGTGGTATTGCTAATAGACAGAGTTAGCGGCAAGAGCAGAAAAAAATGAGGAGAATAGGTTGTATTTTTAGCGCACTAACTGGCTTGAATGGTTTCTGAATTGTTTAATGCGCTCAATTGAAAGCTCCGAAAAATTACTTGAAAGAGTTATTTACAAGCACGAATTTTGGCTTCAGAACTCTAAAGTGTCAATAAATGACAGACAGCTACAACTACTAAATATGCTAATGGACGACTTTGAAGGAGTTTTGAACACGACTAAATGGGCAAAAATCGGAAAATGTTCGCAAGATACAGCGTTGCGCGACATTCAGAATTTAATTGAAAAAGGAATTCTAGCGAAATCTGAACAAGGCGGACGAAGTACAAATTATGAATTGAAAACCAATAAATTAACCCAAACTCCCGCCTCCACACCCTTAGCACGCTAAAAAATCAGCAGCTTTTGAAAAGACACTGTTAAATGAACGGTCAACAGCGCACGAATCTGTATTGACATCTACCGGAAAAGGGTTCTCGTGTGTATAAGTAAAAGGGAAGTCATATAAAAGCGTATTATTTTGTGTATTGGCGCCTCCCAGCGCTTCTCGCACGCCTTGGTATGGAATTACTACATCGTGTTTTAGTAAAATGCTTTTAATTCTGGTAGCGTTGTTTCTAAAAAATGCAGTTCGATGCTCCGCGTTGCGTTCCGGCGAAATCATACTGTTAAACGATTCAAAGACTTTATCCTGAACCAGCAAAGTGCTTTTTTGCGAGTCAAATACATTCATATAATAATTGTGCATTTTCTCAAAAGCTTCCTTATCCATAATACCTCTCGAAACGCCGTTCATTCGGCTAAAAATACTTCCACCGCAAAACATAAACAGTTTCGAGTCGGAGAATAGTCCTTTCAAATCTGTCATAAGTGTAATTTGTGCCAAAAAAGAACCAATAGAATAAGTGAAAATATCTATTTGGCAGTTTTCTGTAAACAGCGCGTGATTACCTTCTTTTATATCCTGAAAAAGTTTAACCAAGTCAAACAGTGTTTCTCTGCCCGAAGTGTAAAAGCGAAACGGATTATTGCTTATTCGCTCGCTCAGCATCAGATTAGCAAACGAAATAGAACGGTCGTTGCCATTACGTTGTCTACGCAACGAAAGCATTTCACGCAGGCTTCGCGGATCAGACCACGCTTGTGGTGAACGGTTGATATGAAACGCTATCGGAAAAAGGATTACAGGCTTTCCGGTCATTTTACAAAGATATTCCGCCCACGTCAGATATTTGTTCCAGTTTCGTTCGTTCAATCCGTGTAGTAGCAAAATAGCCTGACTACTCCTTGCCTTTTTGGCAGGCACAAATACCGGATAAACAAATGACAAGTTTTCATCAATGTGATGGTCTGCTTCATGGTCGGTAACCCCAACGATATGCTTCGACAAACTTTGAAACGGGAAAAAACGGAGGATGATATCCGATTCTTTCAGGTAAGTGGTTTTGCCTAAGCTAAACATTAAATTAAGTTCTGTAAATCGCCTCGAATAGTTCATAAGATTCATTTTGTTGCAAAGAAACCGCGCATTTTACTCTTTTGCAAAAAAAAGGGAAATCAGAGCTTTCACGGGGGCGAAAAAACAAAATATGGGGCAAAGCTTTCATTTAAGGGGTGAAATAAGTAGGAGCAAGAAGCAAGAGTATGACCATACAATTTCCTTTCATCGCCTTATATTTTTTGCTTAATCGTTAATTAAATATAAATATTAAATAAATCTTATTGCGCCTACGATTTTTTCGTAGATTTGCAAAGTTGTCGTATTTCTGTGCAAAGTTATTTTATGAAACGGAAAGATAAATAGCCCGCCCAATGTAACGAGACACGCAAAGAGACGATTTTATAATGTTAGTTTTACTTTCCTCCTTTCGGAGAGATTGAGAGGGGTTGATATCATAAACAGATGAAAAAGATATTGATTATTGTTACACTATTGAGTTTTGTCACCGGGTTATCTTCGCAGAAATGGTCGGAGATAAATTATTTAGATTCTATCCATCGATTGGAACAGTCGATGGAGTACCAGGCATTAATTCGTTTTGTAGGCTCATTACCCGATAAAAATGTGATTACGTTGCAAGCTCAGGCACGCGCGCAGCTTTCGTTAGGTTTGGTACATGATGCTTTTACTACGATGGGCTTGGCTACAACACTATTTCCACAAGATATGAAGATGTTGGGTGACTTCGCTGATATGTCGTTATCTGTTGGAAACAGCGATTTGGCTTTGATTTATTTGAATAAAGCAACCGCTATATCAAGGCAGCTATTTTTGATGAATAAGAAAGCTGAAATTCTTTACTCAAAAAAAATGTATGCTTTATCCTTGACAGTCATTGACAGCGTATTGATAAATTCGGTTATTTCATCGGCTATAAGATTGAAATCCAAAAATTTAGCAGCTCTAAATAATACTCCGGAAGCTATCCGGGTACTCGAAAATCAATATAAAAAGGATAAAAACGACTATCTGACATTCAGACAGTTATCTTTTTTGTATCTTGCTACGGATTCTTTTGCAAAGTTAATTGGTATTACGGATAATTATTTGAAAACAGACTCGTTGAATACGGAAATATTGAGTTTGAACGGTAAAGCAAATTATTTGAATGACGACTATACAAGAGCTATTAAAGTCTATGACAAATTGGAGGCGATGACAGATAATTTTGATTACGATCAATCTTTTTTTGCCGCGATGTCATTCTATCGCGCCAATGATTCTTTAATCTACAAGGCTTATAATTATATGATTAAAGCGGATAGTCTTTCAGAAACCGAACGTTATCCTCTCAAATATTATTTAGCTAAAATGGCAGAAAAAACGGGTAAAACGGAAGTGGCGGAGAGGTATTTCAAAGAAGCAATTCAACTCATTGAACCGGATACCAATCAGCTTGCGCAGGTGTTGAACAATTTGGGTAAAATACAGATGCTGAATCGTAAACCTTATGATGCCATCGAAAACTATCTTCAAACATTAAAGCACAAACCACACGATACTACTGCATTACTTGGCGCCGGATTAGCGTACGAATATATTCAGGATTATAATCAAGCGCTGAAATATTATGAACAAGTGGTATCCTTGCTTCCTGATACGGTGAGTGATGCTTACAGCAACAAAGCAGACCAACGGATAAAATATCTGAAAAAGAAATTCTTGCAAAAAATATATCAAAAAAAGAAATAGACTATGGAAAAATTGACCCATCAGGAAGAAGATTTAATGCTGATAATTTGGCAACGGCAACGGGGAGTAATCAAGGATTTTATCAAGCAGATGGACGAACCGCATCCACCTTATACTACGGTGGCTTCTATCGTTAAAAATTTGGAGAAGAAAGGGTATTTGACTTCAAAAATGTACGGAAACACATACGAATACGTCCCACTCATTGAAGAAAGGGAATATAAAGCTACGTTTCTTTCAAAAATAGTGAAGAATTACTTCGATGATTCATACAAAGAAATGGTAAGCTTCTTTGCGGAGAAAAATAAAATATCGGCAGAAGAACTTCAGGATATTGTCAAACTGATAGAAAAGAAATGAAATAAATACGTCAACTAATAAATTAATCAGTCAAATGAACGAACTATTGATCTATGCAATAAAAGTAAACGTTTCGTTATTGTTGTTCTACTTGTTTTATATATTGATGTATCGCCGTGATACTTTTTTAAAAATTCGCCGTGCTTATTTACTTACCACCGTGCTGTTTTCATTCTTATATCCGTTGCTACATTTTGGCGAGTGGTTTCAGCAACAACAAGTCATTCAGAAGTTTGCTTCAACAATTTATCTGAATGAAATAGTGATAACGCCGGCTCAAACTACCGGAGGTTTATCTTGGGTCACAAACGAAAATATTGTATTGGCAATTTATATATTGATAGTATTTGTTTTGATATTCAAAATCTTATTTCAGGTTATTTCTATTTTTGTAAAAAAATATAACGGAGCCCCTATTGAAATTAATGGGATAAAAGTAATCCAGTTGAACGAAAACATCACTCCCTTTTCGTTTTTCAATTTTATTTTCATCAATAAGAATAATCACCCCGAAACTGAATTGCCCGAAATTCTCGCACACGAACTTTTACACGCAAGCCAGCGTCATTCGTACGATGTGATTGTTAGCGAATTGCTTACAGTTTTTTGCTGGTTTAATCCCGTAGCTTGGCTGCTAAAAAAAGAGATAAAACAAAACTTGGAGTTCTTAGCGGACAACTATGTTTTAAATGTCGGATTTGAAGCAAAAAAATATCAATATCTATTGCTTAATATCTCTTGTAACTATATAAATAATCAAGTAATAAATCAATTTAATGTTTCACCTCTTAAAAAAAGAATTACAATGATGAACAAACCCAAAACCTCAGGTAAAGGACTTATTAAATACACTTTAATAGTTCCGGCTGTGCTTACGATGTTAATTATCAGCAATGCACAAAATGTAATGGCTGAATTGCAAAATTCTACTCAAAAAAAGTCACCGATTCCTCAAAAGAAAGCAATTTCAACCAAGGAATCAAAGGTTGACAAAAGCAAAGCAATAATCAAATTTGTTGCGCCTATAATAGCCAAAGATTCGGTATATCATTCTGTTGATCAGCCACCGATGTTTCCGGGTGGAGACGAAGCGCTTATGAGATTTTTATCCTCGAACATCAAATATCCGGTGGTTGCCATCGAAAGTGGAACTATGGGGAGGGTCGTAGTTCAATACATCATCAATAAACAAGGATATATTGAACAAGCACAAATCTCAAAAACCGAATTGCAAAGTAACAAAACTCAGATAACTGTGACAGCTTATGATAAAAATGACACAAAAAGCGTGGAAGATCAAAATCAGATAAATGCAAATAAAGAGAAAGCAAAAATCGCTTTGGAAAATGAAGCTTTACGTGTTATAAATATGATGCCACGATGGATTCCCGGTCAAAATAAATCTGAGAAGGTGAATGTGATTTATTATTTACCAATACAATTCAAACTGCAATAATTTTTTGTATTTTATTTATTGGGAGGCATTAAAAAAATCAAAATGAAAAGTAAAATCATTGAGACAGTAGTTATCACTTTTGCTTTAGTGTCTTGTATTACAAGTAAAAATGAAGTGAGATTTGAAAAAGACGGTAGTTTTTATATCAATGCAACCATTAATGATTCGATACAAGGGCGTTTTGTATTTGATACAGGAGCAGACGGATTATATATGGATAGCACATTCATAAGCCAACACTCTTCAATAATAAAATCGAAATTAGATACTGCAAGAATGCGTGGCGCAGGAGCAACAGGATATAAACAAGTTTTATTAGTAAATGACACTGTAAAGGTTAAAGCAGGTAATTACATTCATAAATTTACAGATTCGCCTATTTTAAGATTAACGGATATTAACGGAGAAAATATTGCTGGAATTATTGGCAACGAATTTATCAAAAACCAAGCAATTGAAATAGACAACGACAAGTTAACATTAAAAATACATTCTGTGGTACATCGTGCTAAATACGAGTCAATTATTCCTTTTGACTACATTGATGGCAGAATTTATTTTAATGTAGATATCGAAATACGAAAAAATGAGTTTGTCAAAGCAAAATTATTAATGGATTTGGGTTGTTCGGATGCAATAATTCTAAATTCACCTTATTTCCAATCGTTTGAAGACAAAGTAATTTTACCTGAAAAAGTAATTGACTATACTATTTTATATGGAGGTGCGTTGGGAGGAAATTCTAATGGAGGTGATTTTCGTTCTATTTCAATAAAACTTGGAGACTACAACATAAACGATCCGATAATAAGCTTTTCTAAAGATACATTGGGCGCATTTTCGAAAACAAACTATGATGGACTTCTTGGAAATGAAATTTTAGACAGATATAATTATGCCATTGATTATAAAAATCAAAAATTGTATTTGAAAAAAAACTCAAAATCAAAAAAGAGCTTTAATTCAACCCTTACCGGATTTTATGCCTTAAAGACACAAGAAAATGCAATTGTAATGTCAATATATTATCAATCCGAAGCTTACAAAAATGGGCTACAATTAGGCGATACAATTATTGCAATCAATAATAGGAAACTCGACAGCTTGACTGACAAGGAATTTTATAAAGAACTGAAAACAAAAGGAAAAATAGTAAAGTTAACGACTATTCGAAATCAAAAACATATTGACATTATATTTAAATTAAACTATTTGTTGTGACACAAAGAGATTACATCAGCCACTTTTATATATAGGCTTGTCTATTGAAAATAGCAGTAATTCTAAACTTACTGTTATTTTTTGTAGAAGTGTTAATGCCTGCTAAGATATTTTTTATAATTTTGCATCAGTAATCTTAATAGACAAGTATAAAAATATTTTTACTATTAGTCATAATTGGTTGTATAAATAATGTGTTGCTTTCACAAAGCAGCACGGAAGCTACTGTTGATACAACTAAAATTTACGACATAGCAGAAATACCACCTTCCTTTTCCGGTGGAGAAAATGCATTGATGACTTATATAGCACGCACTATTCGATATCCGGTAATCGCACAAGAATTTAAAGTGATGGGGAAAATTATTGTTGTGTTTGTTGTCGATAGAAATGGTGTAATAAAAGATGTTCATATTGAGAACAGTTTAACAAAGTTCTTAGCTCCTAAGTGCCAATTAACATCGAATAATAAAAGAAAAAGACAAAAACAGGAAGAGTATGCACGAAGTATAGAAAATGCAAAATTAGCTTTAATGATTGAATCGTTGAGAGTGATCAAATCGATGCCAAACTGGATACCCGGAAAATTCAGTGGACAGAATGTTATATGTAAATTTTTTGTTCCAATAAACTTTAAACTTCAATAACTTATTTGCCTCCTACGATTCTAAAAAGTATTTGTGCTAAATTTTTAAGGTAATATTTTTCAAAACAGACAATTTTTTATAACTTTGTCGTTATTATAATAATTGAAAAAATAAATCATAAAACAAATGATAAAGATATGAAAAAGACTTTTTTAGCATTGTTTTTTATACTATTTGCAGCTGCTTCCTATGCCCAAATGCCTATTATCTTAGAGAGTGAATTGCAAAAATTGAGAGAAGAAGCTGCCTCAAAATCACAATCGGACAGAACGTTGCGTGCGCGATCTGCTGAACCGGCTGAAGAAGAACAGACCGAAGTAAAGAGTGAGACTCCAGTTCAAACGCAGGCAAAACAAACACCGGCTAACAAAACGGCAACACAAGGTGTTACCACTCCGAGTACTTCCAAAAGTTCATCGGCAAATTCGGATTACATAAAACGATACCGTGAACGTCAGCAAAGAATCAAAAACAGCAAGTAATTTTACAGATTCACCATATACCAAAGAATCATCTGAAATTTCTCAGGTGATTCTTTATTTTTAAATGTATATTTGCAAATAATATGCAAAACTACGTCAACATATTAAAGCAATATTGGGGGTACGACCGGTTTCGTCCGCTACAGGCAGAAATTATCGAAAGTATTCTTTCGGGTAAGGATACGCTTGGATTAATGCCTACCGGAGGAGGAAAATCACTCACATTTCAAGTGCCGACTATGGCTATGGAGGGCGTTTGTATTGTAGTAACGCCACTTATCGCTTTAATGAAAGATCAGGTGGAAAACCTGAGACAAAGAAACATACTTGCCGCCGCTATTTATACAGGAATGACCCACAGTGAGATATTACTCACTTTGGACAATGCGGCGCTCGGTGCATACAAATTTCTTTATGTATCACCCGAAAGGTTGGGTACGGAGATTTTTATTAACAAAGTAAAGCAAATGGAAGTGGCGTTACTTGCAGTGGACGAGGCGCATTGTATTTCGCAATGGGGCTACGATTTCAGACCTTCGTACCTGAAAATTGCCGAACTGAGAACGCACTTACCTCACGTACCCATTCTTGCTTTAACAGCTACCGCTACGCCTGAAGTAGTTGAGGATATACAATACCGACTTTTATTCAAAGAAAAAAATCTTTATCAGAAGAGTTTTCTCCGTCAAAATTTGGCTTATGTGGTAAGATATACAGAGAAAAAAGAAGAATCTTTGCTCAAAATACTGCAAGGCGTTAAGGGAACCTCGGTGGTATATGTACGCAACCGAAAAAAAACAAAGGAAATAGCAGACTTTTTAAATGAAAATGGCGTGGTAGCCGAGCATTTCCATGCCGGTCTCAATAACAAAACCAAAGACGAGCGGCAAAATAGATGGAAAACGGGCGAAACACGTGTGATTGTGTGTACCAACGCTTTCGGGATGGGTATTGACAAGCCGGATGTACGCTCAGTAGTACATATTGATTTGCCGGATACGCTCGAAGCTTATTTTCAGGAAGCCGGAAGGGCAGGACGTGATGAAAAAAAGGCTTATACCGTTTTGCTTTATAACCGTGCGGATGAAGTAAAGCTGAGAAAACGAATTGCAGATAGTTTCCCTCCGAAAGAGACCATCAAAGAGGTATATGAAGCAGTTGGCAATTATTTCTCGTTAGCTGTTGGCACCGGTTTTTACGCCACTTTTTCTTTTGATTTGGTCGATTTTTGTAAAACGTTTCATTTCCCGCTGTTAGTTGCTTACAATAGTATCAAAATACTGCAACAAGCAGGTTATTTGGAACTTATAGACGAGGAAGACAGCGCATCAATGGTGAAATTTATTATTAAAAAAGACGATTTGTACCAATTAAAGCATACCGATGACGAAGACCAATTAATACACATCTTATTACGCTCATATACGGGGCTTTTCACCGATTTACACGCCATACACGAAGAAACACTTTGTACACGGTTAGGCTGGTCGCAGGAACATCTTTACAAAACGATGTTAAACCTTACCAACTATAAAGTTATAAGTTACATCCCCAGAAAGAAAACACCTTTTCTGACGTTTACTTGTGAGCGCGAAAATGTGTCGAGGATAGCTATTTCAAAAGAGGCGTACGACGACAGGAAAAAACGTTACGAAAGCAAAATAGAGAGTGTGCTTCGTTACGCCAAAGAAACGGATATTTGTAGAAGTCAGTTGCTGTTAAACTACTTTGGAGAGAAAAATATGAAACCTTGCGGTGTGTGCGATGTCTGTCTCAAGCAAAAAGAGACGAACGTATCTGCCGAAGAGTTTGAAATCATTCACAAGAGCGTAAAAGATCTGTTGACCGAAAAATCGCATTATTTGGCAGAAATAACAAAAAGCGTGCAAGCAAAAGAACCGAAAGTGGTTTACGTGCTTCGTTTTATGTTGGATAATAATGAAATAAAAATAGAAGACACTCTGAAATACAATATCAACAGATTATAATTCCTTGGGTAAGGTTAAAATTGTGAAAAATCAAAACATTTCACTCCTAATTCAATACATAAGTAGTAAAAGATAAGTAATTAGAAACAATTAATGATATATTTTAAACACAGTAGAACACATAGTAAAACAATCTTAAAAAACACTTCGTTCACATAGTAAAAGTATCTTTTTATAACATTCTGCATTAACCCCTCCCCCTGCGGGTACTCCCCTTATATTAAGCTACTCTTTATACACATCTTCCAGTTCATCTAAAGCGAGTTCGAAAGCATCATATTTGATATAGAAAATATCCATCCCTTTCTTTATTGTAATATATCCGGGTGGTCCTTGACTACTGTATCCTGTCCATTTGCCTAACCTTGCCACAATCCATGCTGCCCATGCTAAAGTATTTATTATGAAAGGGTTTTTCTGCATCTCTGTTTTTCCTTCTAACCTGGGTTGAAGGATCTTTAAGAACGCTATTTGTTTGTTTGAAAAAGCCATTTTAGCTTCACAGTCTTCACGCTTTTGATCATAAGCTATCTTTATAATCATTATCTGCAAGGCTGCTTGTAAGCAAAACAACATCAGTCTTTTTAATCCCAATCCAGATTCAAGCTGAGAAGATTCAATATCTAAGCCATCAGATTTCAGTATTCGGAATAATTCTTCAATATACCACCTTGCACGATACCAATGAACGCATTGAGTGGCTTGTTCTACCGTGTCGATTTGGTGGGTTGTATACAACCTCCATTCAATTGGATCTTCGCCCGATGGAACTGTGTCTGGTCGTTCAACCACATAGATACAATTCATTTTTATAGAAGCTGGATAATCCCCGACCGTTTGACTTCCACGTTTTATATCAACTGTTGTATAACGTAAATCTATTTTCGCCTTACGGCTTTTCCGCGATTTATTTCCTTTGATCTCAATTTCATAAGTATACTCAATTTTGCAACTCTGCATCTTATCCAACAGTAACATGTCATTTTCGCAAGTCAACCGGTTTGAACTGGAGCGAATAAGCAAATGAGTGTTCTCTGTTGGAATTGTGCAAAGAGCCTCATAAATATCTGATTCTCTGTCAGCGATCACTGTAATTATCGAAACCTTGGGTAGGTTTTTCCTACTTTCAGTTACGCTGCTAATCCAACGGAACGATTCCTTATCTTCGATAGGCAGCTTTTGGTAAGCTCGAGGGTTTTTCACAGGCTTTTCCCATTCTCGATTCCATAGTTTTACAGCACAAAATCCAATAGGCATATGTTTATCAGCATCTACTACCAACATCGGATGACAAAGATATCCAAGTGTATTGGGATGAATTCTACCTAAATCTGCATCTGAATCCTTAACCCTATCTCTATGCGAGTAATAATTAACTTCCGTAGTATCCTGAATACACAAAAGATGGTCTCCTACTATATTACTATTACAGGAATTGAATAAAGCTTCGCTAAGCTGCGTTTCACTACATTTTGTATTATTCAACATTCTATATGATCCAATCTTTTCTGTGTGCGTTATGCAACTCTGATTCACTATGGCTGAACCGCTGGTTATCAAATTTGATAAAAATAAATTTGCTCTTTTATCTATTCTTTTATCATTGAAATTACCTTTAAAAAAACAACCTAATTCACTGTGCATCATATCATAAAGATACACAATAAACGCCATAATAGCAAATTATCCGGATAGTAAATACACTCTGCATTAAGATATTACTGCTTTAAATCCTGCAACTAACTCCTACTCTTTTATTCATCCGATGAACAAAAAAAGATGTGTATAAAGAGTAGTTATTTTAAGGGGACGAGCGAGGAACGAGCGGAGGGGTTACAAATCTCGCATCGTGTTTTTTTTAGACGATTGGAAATCGTCTGTCCCCAAATCGGAGGTTTTATTTTTCCGGGTAAGTTTGTATTTTCTCCGGATGAAAAATAGAAAACCGCGATGTCTTAAGATAAGTACCGCGGTTCCTTGTTTCATTTTATATTTTTTCTGTGAAAGGATATTTTATTCTTTCACTATTTTATATTTAACTCCTGAAGCGTCGAGTATATACATACCGCTTGCAAACGGAGATAAATCCGTTTTGTTTCCTTTGGTTTGAATAACAAGTTGTGAATGTGCATTATATACCTTTATGTCCGCATTTGCATCCGCTCCTTTCAGATAAATCATTCCCTTTGTGGGATTGGGATAGCATACAAGCGCTGATGCATTTGCTTCTGTCCAACCGGTTCCGATGTTTGTGGTAAAACTCTTCACGCTGCCATAGCTTGTACCTTCGGCATTCATAGCATAAGCCGCCACATAATAGGTCGTGTTAGCGCTTAATCCGGTAACGCTTTGGCTGAACGCGCCTGTGCCGGAACCGATAGCCGCTTTAGCCGCTCCTTCGATAATGGTGGGGGTGGCATCGGTGGTGGAATATACCACACCGCGCTCGGTAACGGTAGCTCCGCCATCGGCGGTAACATTGCCGCCGAGTGTTGCTGCTGTAGAGGTGATATTAGAAACGGCAGCGGTGCTTACGGTAGGGGCATTGCTTGGTAATTCGTACGGTAGTATTATGGTGGTAGCATAACCGGGGTCGGAGATAAAAACCTCGGCACCGGAGCCGTCTGTATTTGCCCGGTGAATTTTATAATCGGATTGATCAAGCCAATATATTTTCTGACTGGTAATATCTACGGTTATTGAAATGGGTTCTGGAGTAGTTACAACATCTGCACGCGATGTGCCGTCCGGTTTTATCCGTTCGATTTTGTGTGCTTCGTAGTTTGGCCAGTAAAGGGTTTTATTTGTTTGATCGAAATATAATGTGGTGGCATAACCGGGGTCGGAGATAAAAAACCTCGGCACCGGAGCCGTCTGTATTTGCCCGGTGAATTTTATAATCGGATTGATCAAGCCAATATATTTTCTGACCGGTAATATCTACCGTTATTGAAATGGGTTCTGGAGTAGTTACAACATCTGCACGGGATGAACCATCGGTTTTAATTCGTTCAATTTTTTTTGCCTCATAGTTTGGCCAGTAAAGATAGCCGTTTTTTCTGTCAAGAAAGAGATTGGTAGCATAGCCCGGATCCGAGATAAATATCTCGATATTTGAGCCGTCTGTGTTTGCTCTGTGAATTTTATAATCGGTTTGACCAAACCAATAGACTTTTCCATTCTCCGCATCCACTTCTATTGATATGGGGTCCATAGTTGATGGAATACTTACAATGGTGGAACGATTGGAGCCGGAGATGGAAATACTTTCAATTTTGTCTTCTTCATAATTTGGCCAATATACTGTTTGCAGTGGATTTAATGAGACTGCCGTATTGGCGGGGGGTATAACCCCAGCGTGCTCTAACGGTATGCCTTTAATATCGCCGGAATTTACTCCGTTATGTAAAATGGTCTCGATATTGGTGTGTGTGCGAGCGGTAAATGCAGCAGCGCCTGTCTGTGCATTAATACTTTCAAAACAAGATAAGAAAATTGCCAATAACCCCGCCATTGTAGTTGAACGGCGTGCTGTTTGAAAAAGAAGTGATTTTTTCATGTTGTCATTTTTTTTTATAGTTATTTTAGAATCCGGTTTCGATAATATAAAATGGTTCATTTCCGAGCTACAGGACTGCAGGAGTGGCTCTGCTCTTGTCCATTGTGCTGCTGCGGCAGGCGGTAGGTTTTCAAATGTTGTTAGCTTGTTTGCTGCAAGCTGCGGTAGGCTTCCGAATATTGTTCGTTTATTTGCTACAAGCTGCGGGAGGCTTCCGAATAATGTTCGCTTACTTCCCGCAGGCTCGTGTGCTGATATAGAACGGTATTTCTCTGTGTTTTACGTGTTTGCAGGCTGTGTGTTGTTTTTGTTTGCTACGCCTTTGCGCTGCGCCAGCAGATTGTCAAAACGCTCTACACGGGCGGCGAGGTCTTTCACAAAGGGAGCGTAAGTCGTTTCTCCGTTTACGATTATCAACGCGTCAAGGCGGTCGAGTATATCGCGGTAGCATCGGTCTGTTTCGGCGCGTACCTGTTTCATTTTCAGAGTAGTTTTTGAGGTGGTTTCATCGTAGCGGGCTTTCATCAGGGTGTCGAATGTGTTGTTTTCGGTTTCGAGTTGTGTTGCCCAGTCGGTGAGTCCGAGCAGGGTTACATCGGCTTTTTGGGCGTTAATTTCCTGCAAGAAATTGTAGATGGATGCGGTTTCCTCGTCGTAAGGTTTGCGGGCTATGTTTCCGTAGTGGTCAAATATTATTTGCAGGCGTTTGGCTGCCGCTTTCTTTTCGGTATTAAAGTGTTTGGCAGCTGATTTTACGGCGTCGGCAAATCCTCTGAAGGTTTCGTCTCGTGCTATGTCTGCGTCGGTTATCTGTTCGGTAGAGGCGCTTTTGCGGATAATTTCCATCGCTTCGTCCATATCGGCATAAAGTTTTCTAAAGATGGCGAATAAGGCTTCGATGTTTAGCACTTTGGGGGTGTGTTGTTCCACTAAGGTTTTCAAACTCTGTGTACAACTGGAAACATTCTTCGTTGCGAAGTGTTTCGATACGGAATCTTTTTGTTTTCATAATGTTTTTTTTAAGAAGAATTAGGTATGATAATTTACAAGTGAAATCAGTTTTTTTAGAAAAATACGCCTCATAGGTTTTGCCGGTGCTTCGTACGGCGCAACTTCCAACATTTTTTATTACTCTTTCTTCAGTTCCTTTTCTGTAATGTTTCTTTAGGAATTGGTTCGAATAAATAAAAATAAATGTATTTGACCGATTATAATTTACATAAGAGAAAGAGGTGGTCGATAAAGTGCAAATATATAAATTATTTTTTAAAAAACAATTTATGTGAAAAATATCTTTATTTTTTCTTACACATTATATGAGTATCCTATATGCGCAGCTCGAAAGCGTTGGGTGTTTAATGTTTAATGCTAATCCGGTAGCCCGTTACTCTGTTTTGCGTTTCTTTCTATCAATCCCAATATCATTCATCGAACAAGGATCTTCTACCGGTTCAAGGTGTGTAGAAACTGTTACCGGAACATTAAACATATCTTCTATGTGGTTTTCAATCTCTTCACAGTAATCGTGTCCTTCTTGCACTGTCCAAGCTCCGGGTACAAGCAAATGCATAGAAATAAACTTACGCTGTCCCGCTTGTCGTGTCATTAACGAGTGATAGATGATGTTTTTTGGCGATAAAGTATCTAAATAATCGATGATTTTTTTTTGTTCTTCTTCTGATATGGATGCGTCAAGTAAACCGCTTGCAGAGCGCTTGAGCAGTAAATAACCGGTCCAAATGATGTTTAAGGCTACCAATATAGCTATAACAGGATCGAGAATAATGAACTTTTCTCCCAATAGTTTTACGAGCAGAATGGCTATGATAACGCCAACAGAAGTCCAAACATCAGTCATTAAATGTTTTCCGTCCGCTTCCAATACCAATGAGTGGTTTTTATTCCCATTTTTTATTAAAATCTGTGCTACAACCAGATTAATTACAGACGCACCCAAAGATACCAATAAACCTGCACCCACATTCTCCAACGGTTGCGGATTAAAAAGTCTCGGAATGGCGGAATAAATAATACTGAATGCCGCTACCACAATTAATCCACCTTCGATGGCGCTCGAAAAATATTCTGCTTTTGTATGCCCAAAAGCGTGCTCTTCATCTGCCGGACGTTCTGAAATATGTATCATTGTCAGCGCTATAACTGCCGCGAAAAGATTTACGAACGATTCCAGCGCATCGGAAAAAAGTCCCATTGATTTAGTCAGATAATAGGCATAAAACTTTAATCCGATGGTGACTAAAGCTGTAACTATCGACAAATACATAAACTTTTTCAGAGATGCTTTTTTCATTTTTTTAGAGTTAGGGATTTGTTTTTTTATTCTTTAAGTATAGTATTCACAGAATCTTAATTTTCTGATATCCTTGTGCTTTCGATTTTTTCTATGGTGATGCCCGGATTCAGTGGTTCCGAAACAAACACGTAAAACTTATCGGGTGCATACGCTAAGGTACACATCGATTTTATCTCTATTATCGTTTTTTGTCCGTTCAAAGCGACTTGTGTCATTGTGTGCATTGTTTTGCCGTACATTGGAGGCACATTGTTTTTGTCAACCTTAACAATTAAGCTTTTAGCACCACTATTCGGAACAAAGCTCATCTCTTTAATTGTAACTCCGCCGGGCACAGTAACATTTTGAAGTAATAGTTGACTTACTCCATCATTTTCAGGAGGATAATTCTCAAAATATCCATCGCTGGCATAGAAAAGTCTTTTCCATTCGATATCGGAATATCTTCCGGGCAAAAGATGTGCAAAGTTTGCTTTCAGATAACTTGCCAATTTGTATGCCGCGACCCTTGCTCCATAATACGTCATGTGTTGATTGCCCGATACGGTGTTTTCAAAGCAAGCAGAAGTAAAGGCAACGGTGTCGTAGGGCTGTTGCATATCTATCCACGGCGATTTTTCCATCACCGTGAGCAAGTCTTTTTTATACGCATCGTAATCATGCACATGCCGGTAGTACATAGGTAGCGTGAGAAAAACAAGTTGAACGTTATTCTCATAGCACAATCGAATTATTTTTTTCAGGTATTTTCGGGCTTCATCACTCGCTATATTTTTGCCGTAATCATAGGCGATAAATCCCGGACGATTATACTTTAATAACGTAGTATCTTCAATCCCGGTCATAAAACGATTATATCTGCCTAAATAAAGTCCGTTCTGTTCCGGCTCCACGTAGCTTCTGTTTTTACGGATTTGTGCCGTATCGTTAAAGATAAAACTATGGTTTCGGATGGTGTTTGACCAAGCAGAAACATAATTATCCGAAGAAAATAGCAGGGGAGTGGAGTATAGTTTTTGAATAATGTTTTTTCGAGCCGAAAAGCTTTTAAACTGATCGGACAATTGTCCTGCTTTCAATTCGCGATTATGATAGCCATTGATTGTAAATGTTTCTACAACGGCTATTTTGGGTTTGTTTACGGTAATGGCTTCTTTCAAGCAAAAATAGGTGTCGGTCAGTGTGGTTCCCGGCGATGCAAGAATGAAACAATTGGCACCCAGCGTATTGGATAGATTGTCGGGATTAAGTCCGGTATATAAATGTGAATTGCCCACCAATATAACGTCAACGGGTTGCCTTTTGACAAAATCGTAATATGCGTTCCATTTGCGACGTGTATGGTCGTTTGTATAATCAGGATTAAAATAACCTTTTTTATCGGTAAAGTAAACTATGGCGCTTACGATAATAGAAAATATCAGTATTCTGACGAAAAAATCGGAAAATGTTTTTGATCGTATACTTTTGATACTTTTTATGCTATCAGTCTTTTTCGGACTACTTTTTGACTTTATCTGTTGTTTGTTTGCCATAGCTTAAAATTGAAAGTAAATAAATGTATTGTCGTTTGCCGAACCATAAGCTCCGAAATAGATTATGCTTAAAACCAATATCAGATATAAGCTCCAGCGAATATATGGTTTAGTTGAATAAAATCGCTCTTGCAGGATTTCTCCCCATTTCTCAACAATCAGTTCGTATATCATCATCCCAATAATTAAAAGAATGGCAAATTTAAATTCCATACTATTTAGTCCAAAGTGATATAGATTTTCAAAGTTTGCAAAACCTATATTTTTAAACACAGATACAGCGTCGGCAAAGGTTTGCGCGCGGAAGAAAATTAATGAAACAGCCCAAGCGAATACAACGAAAGCGGTAGAAAATATCCGCTTGAATCCGCTTGCCTTGTGAAGTTGAAATATTCTATCAAAAGCAATCAGAAACAGCCCGTTTAGTCCTCCCCAAATAACGAAATTCCACGAAGCGCCGTGCCATAATCCACTCAGGAGGAATACAATCATTACGTTAATGGCTGTTCTTTTCGCACCCTTTCGGTTTCCGCCGAGAGGGATATACAGGTAGTCTCTAAACCAAGTGGACAGCGAAATATGCCAGCGAGTCCAAAATTCGGAAAATGATTTAGATAAATAAGGACGCCGAAAGTTGAGCATTAAATCGAAACCAAGCATACGGGCGGTGCCTATGGCTATATCCGAATAGGCAGAAAAATCAAAATAAAGCTGAAAGGCAAAAAACAGAGCGCCGAAAACCAATGTCCAGCCATTGGCTCCTTGAATGTCGGCATAACTTGCATTAATAAAAATAGCTAATCGGTCGGCAATAAGTAGTTTTTTGAAAAGTCCGAAAATAATAAGTAGCAGTCCGCTTCGCGCTGTTTCGTAGTTAAATGCCTTTTTCTCGTGAAACTGAGGAAGAAAATGCTGCGCTCTTTCGATGGGACCTGCCACTAATTGAGGGAAAAAACTCACATAAGACAAAAAATTGATAAGCTTATTTGTAGGCTCTATTTTGCTCTGATAAACTCCGATGATGTAAGTTAACGACTGAAAAGTATAAAAACTAACACCTACCGGCAAGATTATTTTTAAAGGCTCGTAATGAAGATTTTTTCCGAATAATGTGAATGCTTCTACAAAACTATCCACAAAGAAATTGTAATATTTAAAGAAGCCGAGGATACCGAAATTAATGGCGAAACTGGCGTATAAAAATAGTTTTCGTTTTCGGGAGTTATTGCCGGTATTGGATATGGATAACCCTAAAATATAGTCGGCGAACGAACTGAAAATCAAAAGAAACACAAACCGCCAATCCCAAAAGCTATAAAAAGTATAACTTGCAAGAAGTAAAAAAGCATTTCTTAAGGTAACATTTCGGTTGAAAACCAGCCAATAGAGAATAAAAACTATTGGCATAAAAATAGCAAAATCTATTGAATTAAAAAGCATATTTAATTATATTTGTGAATAGAATTCATTAAATGAGATAGCTGTACAATATTTCCCGTAAAATTATATCCGGTCTTTTGACTCTGTTTTTCGAACAACATGTTTTTCAGAAAAGAAGTTTTTTCATTTTCATTTTATTTTTTCCGTTAAAAATTTCCCTTTTTCAGTAGGAAAATAACTTTGCTGCGGATGATTTCGCGATTGAGGATATTTCATCTCAATATAACCTTCGCTTAATGCCGGTTCAAGATATTTTTCTCTGAAATTCGCATTGTGTTTTAGCTCCAACCCATCTTGTATTTGTTTTCTTTTTTCTCTTCGTTTACATCAAATAAAGAAACTAAATGTAATATCTCATCCCGAACTTGGTCGGTAACTTGGTCGGTGTAAATAGTGTCAAGCTCTTGTTTTAATGTTTTTCCTTTTTCTGATAATTGATATTCTTGTTGCGGATGGTTAGGAACATCAGGATATAACATCTCTATGTAACCGTCATATAATGATGGATTTAAATAGCTATCCACAAAGTATTCTCGATGTTTTAACCCTAAAATTTCCTGAATTTCACTGCGTTTTTTAGGTGTAGTAAGTATGGAAATAAGCATTAAAACCTCTCGTTGAACTTGTCCGGTAACTTGTCCGGTAGAAGCTTTTCGCCACAGTATTGTCTTGAAAATTTCTTCTTGAACAAATTCCGGTTTTTTCAATCCATAGGTTTCACAGTGTTTAATAATATCTCCCGTTCCGGTTCCCATTTGTTCAATATATCCTGCTAAATACATTGGGTTAGCAAGAATAGGATTGTTGGGGATGGAATGATGTGGTTTATATAGCTGTGAAATGGTTAATTCAAAGGGAAGCCGTCCCGGATTCCAAACTTCGAGACGGTCTTTGAAAAGCATTACCTGTACACTGCCATTGCTGGTATAATCGCGGTGAGCAACAGCGTTTATGATGGCTTCGGCAATGGCTTCACGCGGAAGCTCGTATTGTGTGGAGGCTTGTGTGCTTTCTGCACGCGTGCCAACCGCTAAATCAATGCGCGACATTACAAAGTCAACGGCTTGGTTCACCAACTGAAAAACATCTCCTTTGTAAATATGATACGATGGAATGGGTTTGGTAATTTCAGTTCCGTAAAAATGGGCACATTTGATTTCGGAAGATATGAAATATTTCTGAGGATTTTTCCCA
The DNA here is from genome assembly GCA_049840795.1 of Paludibacteraceae bacterium. Classification (GTDB taxonomy): domain Bacteria; phylum Bacteroidota; class Bacteroidia; order Bacteroidales; family Paludibacteraceae; genus UPXZ01. The sequence goes on along the minus strand of JASGJK010000044.1, from coordinate 35,790 downwards.
AAAAGCAAAATGGAAGCATGGTTTATCTTGCCGTTATCATATAGGTTCAGATGGGTCAGAATATCTTCAATACGAGAATCGGGCGACAGCGGGAAATGCCTGCTTTTTGATGACGTTCGAACAAAATATCGAATTTTCTCCTCGTCCAATTCATCCATTCCGGCATTTTTATGCCAAGAAGCATCAAAAGGCACGGTGCGGATAAATTCTTTGTTTTCCAGATACTTAACCAAAGATGCATAAACGGAGGATTTCAACTCTTCAACACAACTAAACTGTTTTCGTAGGACAACCTGCTCGGCTTTTCGGATTAATTTTACTTCTTTAATATGACGTTCATCATCGGTATGATTTGTAAAAAAAATCAGTTTAGTCTTGTGATGAAGTGTCGCATAATCAAACTCACGTTCGGTAGGTGAGATGCTTGTTTTATCTTCCCAGCCATACTTTGCTCCGAAAATACCCAAATAAATATCACATTTTTCTACTTGCTCCAAATACACCTTTTTTGCCGAATCATCTGTGGCAGGTGATTTTTCAAAAATGAAAGGAAGAAGGAATCTGCCAAGTACAGGGTCTTCATGTAAATAATCGTACAAAGCCGTTCGCTTTTCGGCAAATTCATTTTGTACACTGCTTATGAAAACTCGTATCTGGTGCATTTGGTTAAGCGATCTTTTATTTGTTTTTTTCTACCCACTTACGTGCATTTACAAACGCTTCAATCCAAGGTGTAACTTCATCGTTATTCATTCTTTCTGAAGGATAATTAGCACACTCCCAAGGGAAAATGGCACGTTCCAAGTGAGGCATCATTGCTAAATGACGTCCATCGGCAGAGCAAATTCCCGCAACGCCAAAATCCGAACCATTCGGATTGGCAGGATACGCATCGTAATTGTATTTTGCAACTACACTGTAATTGTTTTCACCCATTGGAAGCGAGAATTTGCCTTCTCCGTGTGCCACCCAAGCCCCAATTTTACTTGCGGAAAGCGAACCGAACATCACCGAATTATTTTCAGGAATCGCCAGTGAAATAAAATTACTTTCAAACTTATGAGAATCGTTGTGAAGCATTTTCGTCCGTTTTTCGTGTTCCGGATTTATCAAATTAAGTTCCACCATCAGCTGGCACCCGTTGCAAATTCCCAAGCTCAGCGTGTCGGGACGTTTATAGAAGTTCTCAAGTGCTGTTTTGGCTTTTTCGTTGAACATAAATCCTCCTGCCCAGCCTTTGGCAGAACCAAGCACATCGGAGTTTGAGAAACCACCACAGAATACAATCATATTGACTTCTTCCAATGTTTCACGCCCTGAGACAAGGTCGGTCATCATCACATCTTTCACATCAAAACCGGCTAAATAGAGAGAATAAGCCATTTCACGTTCACCATTTGTTCCTTTTTCGCGGATAATAGCCGCTTTTATACCGCTTGGCTTTCTATCGGCAGTTAAATTAAATTGCGACAGTTTCCCGATGAAAGATTTGGGGAAATCAAACTCCAATGGAATATTTTTATAATTTTCAAAACGAGCGTTGGCTTGTTTTTCGCCGCTTTGTTTGGTATCTAAAAGATACGATGTATGATACCAAATATCTCTTAACTCGTTGATAGAAAAAGAATAACTATTTTTCTTTTTGTGAATTTCCAAACGGCGTTCTTCTATTGGATAACCAATTCTGGCAAAGCCGATACCGTTATCTCTTAGAATTTTTTCTGCTGATTTTGTGTCTTTTATCTGCACTAACACTCCCGGATTTTCAGCAAAAAGAATTTTTACCAATGAGTTTTCTGCTAAATAATCCAAATCAACTTTTAATCCGCCTTTGGTGTTTGCAAAACACATCTCGAGCAAAGCGGTTATCATTCCACCTTCCGAAATATCGTGACCGGCAAGGATGAGATTTTTTTCAATCAACTGCTGAATGGTATCGAACGCATCTTTGAAGTATTCGGCATCGGTAACGGTAGGTGTTTCGTTACCAATTTTGCCCAATGTTTGTGCTAAAACCGAGCCCCCTAATTTGAAGGTGTCAAAAGAAAAATCAATATAGTAAAGCGTTGTTTTCGTATTATTTACAATGACAGGATTCACCACATTACGAATATTGGTTGCTTCAGCTCCCGCTGAAATAATAACCGTTCCGGGAGCAAATACTTTGTCGCCATTCGGGTATTTCTGTGTCATCGAAAGACTGTCTTTTCCCGTAGGGATGTTTATACCCAATGAACAGGCAAAGTTGCTACAAGCTTCCACCGCACGATAAAGACGCGTATCTTCGCCTGCATTTTTGCTGGGCCACATCCAGTTGGCAGAAAGTGAAACGCCATCCAACCCGTCTTTTAGCGGAGTCCATACAATATTCGTAAGCGCTTCGGCAATGGCGAGCACAGAACCGGCTTCCGGATTAATCAAAGCGGGTAGGGGAGCGTGACCTATAGACGTGGCGATACCTGATTTTCCACGGAAATCAAGCGAAACAACGCCGAGATTAGCTAATGGCAATTGCAGTTCTCCCACACATTGTTGTTGTGCAATTTTTCCGGTTACCGAACGATCCACTTTGTTTGTGAGCCAATCTTTGCAAGCCACCGATTCCATCTGAAGTACATTTTTAATGTATTCCAACAGTTTTTCTTCCTCAACATCAACCGGGGCAAATTTTTCATCGACCGAATTATCGGTAATTACCGTACGTGGTGGTTTTCCGATTAAATATTCGAGAGGCAAATCAAGTGGAGTACTGCCCCCTAACCCCCTAAAGGGGGGATTAAGAGTGGTGTCTTTGATGGTTTGTACGTCCGTGTTGAGTGAGTTTTGTACTCCCCCTTTAGGGGGTTGGGGGGCAGGTCTGAATGTAAATTGTTTATCTCCACTTGCTTCGCCCACCACGTACATAGGTGCGCGTTCGCGTCCTGCAATTTTTTGAACACGTTCAATGTCTTTTTCTTTTATCAACAAGCCCATTCGTTCCTGGCTTTCGTTGCCAATGATTTCTTTTGCACTTAATGTAGGATCTCCGATAGGAAGTTTATCCATTTCAATCACTCCACCGGTGGTTTCCACTAATTCAGAGAGACAGTTCAAATGTCCGCCGGCACCGTGGTCGTGGATTGAAACAATAGGATTGTTATCGCTTTCGGCTAATGCACGGATTACGTTAGCAACGCGTTTTTGCATCTCGGGGTTGGCACGCTGAACCGCATTCAGTTCAATGGCGTTGTTATATTGACCAGTTTCGACAGATGAAACTGCGCCTCCGCCCATTCCAATCCGGTAATTATCGCCACCCATAACAATGACTTTATTGCCTGCTTCAGGTTCACCTTTTAATGCATCTTTTTTCTTACCAAAACCAACACCTCCGGCAAGCATAATCACTTTGTCGTAACCATACATTTTATTGTTTTCCTGATGCTCAAAAGTCAACACAGAACCACAAATCAGCGGTTGACCGAATTTGTTTCCAAAATCGGAAGCGCCGTTTGATGCTTTTATCAGTATTTGTGATGGAGTTTGATAAAGCCACTTTCTTTCAGCGATAGACCTCACCCCCGACCCCTCTCCTTGAGGAGAGGGGAGAAGGCGTGGGTTAGAAGTCATATAAACAGCAGTTCCCGCAATGGGTAAACTTGCTTTTCCACCGCCAAGGCGGTCGCGGATTTCGCCCCCGCTACCGGTTGCGGCGCCGTTAAAAGGTTCTACTGTAGTAGGGAAATTATGTGTTTCGGCTTTTAACGAGATAACGGATTCTATCTTCTTTGTTTCAAAAAACGATGGTTTTTCTTCTGCTTGAGGCGCAAATTGTTCGATTTCAGGACCTTGGTTAAAAGCCACATTGTCTTTGTAAGCCGAAACTAAATTGTTTGGATTTTCTTCGGAAGTGCGTTTTATTAATTTGAAAAGTGAAAGTTCCTTTTCTTTTCCGTCAATCACAAACTGCCCGTTGAATATTTTATGACGGCAATGTTCGGAGTTTACTTGTGAAAATCCAAACACTTCGCTATCGGTGAGTTTTCGTCCTATTTTTTCGCTAACATCGTTCAAATACTCAATTTCATCACTACTTAATGCCAATCCTTCTTTTTGGTTGTACGAAGCAATATCATCAATATATTGGATTGCATCCGGCTGTTTGTTTATGGTGAAAATGTCTTGGTTCAACTCAGAGTAGATACGTTGCAACATAGGGTCGAAGTTGCCCTCTAACCCCCTAAAGGGGGAATTATTGAGTGTTAATTCAGACTTTATTTTATCAAGAGTGTTTTCAATGTCAAAAAGTACTTCTTCATTTGTAAATCTTATAACTTTAAAACCATAATTGTTAAATAACTGTGTGCGATATTTATCATATTCTTCTATTTCAGGATCATTATGGTATTTCCCATCAACTTCAATAACTATTTTTTTCTTTAGACAAACAAAATCTGCAATACAATCGCCAATAATGTGTTGTCTTTGGAATTTATTCTCGTCTAAATTTTTATCTTTTAATTGCTCCCAAAGAAATACTTCGGCTTCGGTAGGACTTAATCGGTGTTTAACTGCTAACTCTTTTAATCGAGAATACGTTGAGGGATAAGCGGTTTCCACACCTATATTTTTGTTGTTTTTTGCATCGTTGGATAACGAACCTTGTTCCCCCTTTCCGATATCTATCGGGAGGGGGTTAGGGGGCAGGGATGTAAACTCCTCAATTCTAATTATTCCTTTTATCCCCATATTTTGGGTGATTTCTACCGCATTGGTGCTCCAGGGCGTAATCATTTCGCGGCGAGGACCGATGAACTGTTGCCGGACGATTTCTGTGTCAAGTAATTCTGCATCATCAAAGAGCCAGATTAACTTTTGGATGTCTTCCGTGTGAAGTGCTGTTGCTGTTTGTACAGCGAAGATTTTTTTGTCGGGGTTTTGAAAAAAAAGGATCATATTACAATGATATTTAGTGTAAGTGTTGTGTGATAATTCTGCTACAAAGATAATGATTTTTAAGATTTAATAATAATGAAAATTCAATTTAAAATGAGCTGAACTAAAAATGTCAAAGGCAGAAATGAAACTCATTTCTGCCTTTGAGAGCGTCTTAAAATAATCATATTATCTTTTCTTACACGAAGATTAGTCATGGAGACCACGCCAAGACGCAACTACCACAGCTTTTATGAGCTAAAAACACGTTGAGGTAAAAGCACGGAATGCGTTTTAAAATAGCACGGAATGCTTTTAAAATTTACTCGGAATGCTTTTAGGTAAAAGCACGGAGACCTTTTCGCTAAAAGCACTCTGTGCTTTTTATTTTTGCACGGAGTGCTTTTTACCCGGCAATATTAACGCGAGTTTCGGTTAAGAAATCATTGCCAATAGTGACAATTCATAATGATTATCAGCAAAGTGACCTGTGGGCGGGGAAATCGGGGCTACGCCGCTATTATCCTACAAACCTGTCGTTTAGTGAGAATTTCACTTGTAAAAATTATTAAAGGTCGTTTTGCGGATAATCATTAATCTATTCACCCAAATGAAATTCTTTTTTGAAAGAATTTGTTGCTCCGAGTATTCCTAATCCGTTTTGAATGTTTGTGTAAACCTGCACGGGTTCTGAAAACATAGAGAAATCGCTGTTTACAAGTGAAGTTGTGCGCAGATATAAATACCACGCTTTGCTTATTTTTTGGAAATATAATGCATACAATTTTTTTTGTTGATAATCAGCGCCATAGCCCTGAACATAAGATTTCATCCTTAGTGAGTATTCTTTGCCGTTTATTAAGTCATCGGTAAAAGCATTAAAGGTCATAGAACCGAATATGTCTTCGCCTGCAAAATTTCCGTTGTTTTCATTTTCAAAAACGATATCGTCGCTGAATAAATACATATCGTATTCTTGATAGTTTTTCCCTTCGTAAATATAGTCTTGGTACACTCTCTGTATACAATAAACCAAATAATAATCGTCAGTATTCGATTTGTCGGTAAATTTAATGTCAAAGTTCAAAATTTGTGAAATGTAACCTCCGTCATTTTCGTAAGTATATACGGTATCGATGCTTATAACCTGAGGGACTTCAGGAATAATGGCGGTGGACGAAATATCATTAAATGAGTTTGCCGATGCCGTTATTTTTATGTTGTCGCCAAGTTTGGTTTTGTATGACGAATAATAATCTCCCTCGCTCACAAACCGTAGAGTTTCTTGTTCTGCGTCATTAATCCAAAGTTTCACGGCGGCGTTATTTATATCACTCATTTCATTATCGTTATCAAGAAAAAATCTACTTTTTGAAATGTGTACTCTTACTATGCTGTCAGCTTTCAGTATGCTGTTCATCACCAAGAGTGGTTTTGTTCTTTCGCCGTTAAATTCTATTACTTTTTCGCAAGATGAAAATAGACCGGCAAAAATCAATAATTTTACGGCTAAATATATGTGTTTTGTTCTCATAGTTTAATTTTTTAGAATTTGTAAATGTAACTGATTGAAGGCAGTATGGGGAAAACACTGTATTGTTTGAGCACATTTTTGTATTTAGTGTTTCCTTGATTATCGTATCCATTTTCAGTTGATCCGGGCATTACTATAAATGGATTATTGTTGTTGTAAACATTATACACACTTATATTCCAGGTTCGCATGCCGTGTTTTTTCTTTTTATGAAAATTTATACCAATGTCCATCCGGTGGTAAGGATTAAAACGATAGTTGTTTCGCGAACTTACGTACGGCGTTTCGTAAAGAATGTTATAGTTATTTTGTGAAGTTTGTGAAGGATTTTTGGCGCTTTGATAATACTGTAACGCAAGCGTTCCTGTATTTCCTGTATTAAAAACCCAAGAGCCCGAAATATCCATTTTTTCATTGAATTGGTGGTTTAATGTCAGGCTGATGCTGTGTCTCCGGTCATATTTTGCCGGAAAAACGTTGCCGTTGTTTAATTCTTGTCCGGGACGGTTAAATAAACGGTTGGTTTTTGACCAAGTGTAGCCAATCCAGCCGGTAGTGCTACCAAACGAACGTTGTGCCAAAAATTCCACACCATAAGCAGTTCCGTCTCCCATACACACTTTCTCTTCCCAGCCTGTTGATTGACCCAAAAACGATGCTCCGTCTTTATATTCAATTAAGTTATTCATTTTCTTATAGTATCCTTCAACCGAGAATTCTGCTAATTTGGGAATTTCATAAAATAACCCGGCTGAAAACTGATGAGATTTCATCGGCTCAATTTGTTTCGTAACCGGAACCCACAAATCGGTAGGTAAACTAATGTTATTGTTAGAAAGCAGATGAATATACTGGCTCATTTTAGCGTATCCCGCTTTAGCCGATAATCTGTCTGAAATTAAAACACGCCCGCTCAAGCGAGGCTCAATTGAAAAATAGGATTTTCCTTGTACAAAAAAACTTGAAATATGCACTCCGTAGTTTATTTTAACAGCATTGATTATGCTAAAATTATCTTCGCCGTAGGCAACCGTTTCGTGAGCATAGATATTGCTGTCGCCGAAGGTTGTATCCATCTTTTGAATTGTACCGTCTTCTTTTTCAATTAAATGAGATGCGATAACACCGGGCGGAAAGTGTGGTACGTGTGTGAAACGCCAAACTTAACATCGTGTTTTGTTGATGGCGCGTAATCAAAATCCAACCGGGTAGAATAATCGTTGATTCCGGTTTTGTACCCCAATTCCATTTCACTGCTCGATTCGTTTTTATTACTTTTTGATGTAAGTTCTTCATTCAATTTCATATTAAAACGGTACTGTGTGTAAGCGGCGGTAACATTCATAAACAGTTTTCCACTTAAAACCCTGTTCCATTTCAATGCCGATATGAAATTTCCCCATTTCCAGTTTAATTTATCATTAACGGTTTCATTATCCGAGCCGTAATCGTATTTATATTTATTTCCGAAATAAATGCCGTCATCGCCGGAATAGACACTCAAAAAAAGCTTGTTTTTATCGTTGATTTTGTGTGTGACTTTTGTGTTGAAATCGTAAAAATAATAACCTGCGCTTGCACTTTCAAGATCATTCTGTTTCGCCATTATTTTGATAACCGGTTGCATCAGCAAGTCGGCATAAGTACGCCTGAAAGAGATATTAAATGTGGTTTTTTCTTTAATAATGGGACCTTCGATATTTGCTTTCGACGAAATTAATCCCACGCTCACCGTTCCGTGGTAGTTTTTATCGTCGCCATCTTTCATCCTAATATCTACTACCGATGAAAGACGCTCTCCAAAACGAGCGGGAAAACTTCCTTTGTAAAGCGTTACGTTTTTTACGGCATCAGGATTAAAAACGGAGAAAAGCCCCATAGCATGATTTACGTTATATACGGGAATTCCATCAAAAATAAGTAGATTTTCATCGGGTCCGCCTCCGCGCACATAAAGTCCTGCCGAACCTTCAGAGCCCGCTTGAACGCCGGGCAAAAGTTGAAGCGCTTTCAAAACATCGGTTTCGCCAAAAAGCGACGGTATGGTTTTGATTTGCGTAATAGGCACTTCAATGGCGCTCATTTGCGATCCTTTTACGCCTATTTCATTGCGGTTGCCGATGACGGTTACTTCCTGAAGCGTAGTATTTGATCCTAATTGAATATTAATAATAGTATCCTTTGTAAGATTAAAACGGATGTTTTTTGACAAATAACTTACGTAAGAATATTGAAGGTTAACCTCGCCTTTTTGCAAGCGAATGGAATAAAAACCATAAACATTACTTACTTTTCCATTGGAGGAGTTTCTATCTAAAACCGAAGCATTGATAAGTGTCTCTCCATTCGATTCGTCTGTAATATAGCCGCTTACCGAATATTGCTGTGCATAGAGGCGGGCGCTAAACAGGTTAAGGGTGAGAATAAAAAATAAAAAGTAAAACTTGACAGATAAAAACTTCATTTGTTTCATTTTTATGTAAATTAGTTGTTAGAGGTTTGATGGAAAACAGTGATGAATATGAGCGGGTTGCATTAATAATAATTGTTTTACATCAATAGAGGCGAACACGAAAGATAAACTTCGGGTGTCATTTAATGGCTAATAATTAACAAAGTTAGTGTATTTAACTGTTTTTATTAAGACGATTATTTTTGGCAAAAATACAAATAATATTTAAATATACGTAAAATCAGTTGGAATTATTTGTTTTGTTAATTGGCTGAAAATGGTTAAATTTGCATCTTAAATTAAAATTGTGTATCAAACAAACACGATAATGAAAAAAAATTTTACTATTTTATTGTTTTTAGTATTAACGGCTTCTGTAGCTGCCCAAAGTCGGGGTATTGCCATCATATCTTATTCGGCAGGAACGAATAATACGTTGTTTCGGAATGCCGCAACTTTTCCTGCTACCGATGGAATGACAGGCTTGGGAGCAATGTCTTTCGGGTTAGAATATGTGTATCCGATGAATAATTGGCTGAGCGCGGAAGCCGGGTTAAATTACTCTTACGAACTCTTCAAAAAGAAAGTTGCAGATTCGCAAAGTGAAAGTGGGTATGCAACTTCCAATGTGAACGTTAATCTTATAACTATTCCGGTGGGTTTTCGGATAAATTTTCTTAAATATGGATTTATACAGACTGGCGCGATGCTTGATTTGCTCTACGAACCCGGTATAGGTTCTTATTTCGGATGTGGTGTGCAATATCAAACCGAATATGGATTGGGTTTTGTTTTGAGTCCGTACGTTAAATTTCATTCGTTTTTACCCCTGAATTTCAACATGGACGCCAACCGAATTTTGGATCGGGGAGTGAAAATCGGAATTTCTTATTCCATCGACTATTTTTTGGAGCATAATAATAAAAAGTGATTCGTTTATTTTGGAACCACCATTTGAATGCCTTTCGGGATAATGTCCACTTTGCTGATGTGAACATTTTTTATGTTTATTCCATCAGCTTCCACCATCATTTTGCTGTTGCTTTTTATTGATACTTTGGTGGTTTTACAAGAATTGATGATTTTATGCTGTGTCAGTTTTCCGTTAAAAATGGAGGGTAGCACGGTGATTATGTCCTTAAAAGTAGGTTTCTCAACCACCATCATATGAAAAATACCATCGTAAGGAACAGCGTCAGGGTTTTGCTTGATTCCGCCTCCGTTGTAAGGTCCGTTGGCGATGTTCATTGTGAAAAGTTTTATTTCTGAGATTTCTCCGTTTATTTCGAGTTGGGTTTTTGTTGATTTGTGCCTGAAAACAGCTATCAGCAACGCAAAAGTATAAAGCAGTGAGAAACTGCCGACATATTTTTTCAATTGATGGGTAATGTGATTTACTTGAGCATCCAAGCCATAACCTACAGAATTGATAAAATATCTGTAAGAAACAGTGTTGTCATCATTAAAAATAGAAACTTTTCCAACATCAATGAGTTTATAGTGCCTTTCAAGAAAAATCTTTACCGATTTTTTATCGTCTTTTTTGATACCCCAAAAGCGCCCCCAATCGTTTCCGGTACCACGTGGAATTAATGCAATTTTTATTTTGGAAGTATCTGTTATATCTGATGAAAAAACACCGTTAACAACTTCGCTGATGGAACCATCTCCACCTAAAACCAGAAAATTTTCAAAACCTTTATTTGCATAATCACGGGCAATTTCAATGGCATGCCCCGAATACTTAGTTTCGACAAATGTGTACGGAATGTTGGCTTTATCCAATTCCTCCAAAATGAGTTTGCGTTGGGCTGGCAGTTTACGCTTTCCCGCTTTTGGATTGGTGATAACTATCCAATGGTTTTGTGTGTTTTCCAGCATTTGAGATGATTTAATTGTCCTTTTTATCGTGTTGAATAAACCCTATTGGATTGCGAGATTTTGTAGATCTCTTTTGTTTATCAGACATTTCTGAGAGTGCAATGTAAATGTCGTCAAATTCTTTGCGCGTATCCTCACTCAAATCATTTATAGCTGAAAGCGTTTCTTCAGTAACTTCTTCTAATGATTTTATGCGTGATTTCAATTCATTTATGTCATCATTTTCTTTGTAAGATAGAATAAGTTTACAATAAGTTTACGTATTGCAATAAAAGTTCTCATAATCGAAATATTAACTTCAATGGCAATGTCGCTATTTAATATCCCGGATAGCATTGCAATACCTTGTTCTGTGAAAGCGAAAGGTAAATATCGGATACCTCCCCAACTTGAGGTGTAATTTTGGCTCCTCAAGTTTTCCCATTCTATTGTATTTAGCTCGAACATAAAATCCGTTAGGAAATCGTTTGATGTTTCTTCTAACTGTACGCTTTATAACTTTTGTTTCTACCTGATACAACGTTGCCAGATCGAAATCGAGCATAACTTTGACGCCTCGAATTTCATAAATTTTATTTTGAATGATTTGAATGTCAGTCATATTCAATAAATTATTTATTCATCAAATACAAATCAACCAATGTAAGTGCAGTCATTGCTTCAACAATAGGCACAGCGCGCGGAAGCACGCAAGGATCGTGGCGTCCGTGTGCTTCTAATTCTATCTTATTTAATTCTGTATCAATAGTTTCTTGCTTTTTACTGATAGTCGCCACCGGTTTGAACAGTACTCGGAAATAAATGTTTTCTCCGTTGCTTATTCCGCCTTGAATTCCACCCGAGTGGTTTGTTTTTGTGCTGATTTTTCCTTCTTCATTTACAAAAGCATCGTTTAATTCAGCTCCGGTGAGATGAACGCCTTCAAATCCACGGCCGTAATCAAAACCGTGAACGGCGTTTATATTCATCATTGCGTTCGCCAATCGGGCTTGCAACTTATCAAATACCGGCTCGCCCCAACCAACAGGAACTCCTTTTGCTACACAGCTGATAATTCCACCGATTGAATTTCCGTCTTTCCGTAATTCATCAATGTAAGCAATCATCTTTTCGGCAGTTTCTGCGTCGGGACAGCGAACGATATTATTTTCAATCAAAGATAAATTTAAATCTTCGTATGATTTTTGCACGGCAATATTTCCTACCTGTGATGTGTAAGCGGTTATTTTAATGCCGAGTTGCTTCAAAACTAATTTTGCAATTGCTCCTGCACATACCCAGCCTGCCGTGGCACGTGCCGAACTGCGTCCGCCCCCGCGATGATCGCGAATCCCGTATTTTTGCTGATAGGTATAATCGGCGTGCGAAGGACGATACACATCTTTCAAATGATCGTAATCCTTGCTGTGCTGGTTGGTGTTCCAAATCACAAAAGCAATGGGTGTTCCTGTGGTTTTTCCTTCAAAAACTCCCGAAAAAAAGTCTACTTTATCTTCCTCCTTGCGAGGCGTAGAAATGGAAGATTGTCCCGGACGGCGACGGTTTAATTCGCTTTGTATAAATTCTTCGTCTAACGCTATGCCCGCCGGACATCCGTCAACAATCCCTCCGATGGCTTTTCCGTGCGATTCGCCGAATGATGTAAAGGTAAAAAGTTTGCCGATAGTGTTCATAATATATATATATACAACTCAGATTTTACATTGAATTGTATTTGTTTATAGGTGTATTTTTAATAATGATTATACTTCATTTGTAGCATCAAACCCAATTCTCTTCCGTTTTTGTTCTGTTTTAGGTTTTTCTGCAAGTTGTGATAAAGCGTAATAGATATTGTCAAATTCTTTTCCAAAATCTTCACTTAATTCGTTTACGGCTTTCAAAGTTTCTTCGTTATCTTGAATTATTTTTATGTTGAATTTTTCTAATAATTGTAAGCGATGCAACACATCATCAATTATCATTTGATTATTTTGGTAGGTTAAAAAATATTGTCGAGCAGCCACAAATGCTTTCATTATGTTAATACTGACTTTTATTGCTGTTTCACTTTTAAGAACAGCTGAAAGCATTGCAACTCCTTGTTCTGTAAATACGTAAGGTGGTCGACGTAATCCCATTTTGTCGGAATTGGACATCACAATTTGTGATTTCCAAATTTCAAATTCAGCGCTTGTTATTTGAAACATAAATTCGGGCGGAAAACGTTCTGGATTTCTTTTTGTAGCTTGAATGAGAACACGTGTTTCTACATTGTATAATACTGCTAAATCACGTTCTAACATCATCTTCACACCGCGAAGCTCATAAATCTAATCTTGTATTATTTGTGATTCCATTTGAATTATCTGCAAATTTGATTTTTGCAAAGTTAAGATAAAAGTTTAAAAATGGGATACTACGAAAGTTTTTTATCTCTATTTTAGAATAAACAATCAAAAGTAATTAAAATAAAAATGCCACACAATGTGGCATCTCATATTTTTTTTAGAGAAAAAATTAGATGTTTGCAATCCTTTTTATTTCTTCGATAATCGCTTTCGCAAAATTGTCCGCTTGTTCAGGTGTTCCTGCTTCAGAATAAATTCTGATAATAGGTTCTGTATTTGATTTTCGCAAATGTACCCAACCTTGCGGAAAATCAATTTTTACACCGTCAATATCGTTTACTTCGTATTGTTTGTACGAACCTTTAATTACAGCCAAAACGCCGTCCACATTAATTTCTGGAGTAAGCTGTATTTTATTTTTCGACATAAAATAATTTGGGTACGAAGCACGAAGTTCTGAAACTTTTTTGCCCGTTTTAGCCAAATTAGTCAAAAATAAAGCAATTCCAACCAATGCATCGCGTCCGTAATGGCTTGCAGGATAGATAACGCCTCCGTTACCTTCACCCCCAATCACGGCGTTTGTTTCTTTCATTTTAGCCACCACGTTCACTTCGCCAACGGCTGCAGCATTGTAATCGCAGTTATATTTTCTTGTCACATCGCGCAAGGCACGTGTAGAACTTAAATTTGAAACTGTATTTCCGGGTGTGTGTTGTAAAACGTAATCGGCAACAGAAACCAGTGTGTATTCTTCGCCAAACATACTTCCATCTTCACAAATCACGGCTAATCTGTCCACATCGGGGTCAACAACAAAACCTACATCAAATTTACCCGATTTCATTGCATCAGATATTTCGGTCAAATGTTCAGGAAGCGGTTCGGGATTGTGTGGAAAATGTCCGTTTGGTTCACAATACAGTTTTTCGATGGTTTTTACACCAAGAGCTTCGAGCAGGGCAGGAATGGCAATTCCACCCACAGAATTGACACAATCAATCGCTATTTTGAAATCAGCTTTTTTAATGGCTTCAACATCAACTAAATCAAGGGCTAAAACGCTTTCAATATGCTTTTGTGTATAATCTGCGGTAGAAAATTTTCCTAAAGTATCAACTTCGGCAAATGTGTATTCATCTTTTTCTGCTAATTGCAGGATAGTTTCTCCTTCTTTTGCATTCAAAAATTCACCATTTTCATTTAATAATTTTAGTGCATTCCATTGTTTGGGATTGTGACTGGCTGTGAGAATAATACCTCCGGCGGCTTTTTCCATTGTAACTGCAAGTTCGGTGGTTGGAGTTGTAGCTAAACCAATGTCAACCACATCCATTCCCATTCCAAGGAGCGTTCCAACAACAATATTATTCACCATTTCACCCGAAATACGCGCATCACGCCCTACAACAATTTTATTGGAACTTGTTTTTTTTGAAGATTTTATAAACGAAGCATAAGCGGATGTGAATTTAACAATATCCAGCGGACTTAAACCATCGCCAGCAATACCACCAATGGTGCCACGAATGCCTGAAATAGATTTTATTAATGTCATGTTTTATAAAGTTTGAAAATATTTTTTTTGGATGTACAATCTTAAAATAAAAACCCCTTTGAAAACAAAGGGGAAGTTTTTAATAAATTGCTGTTATTCTCAAATCGTAAGCTATTGGGGTTACACTCTGTAAATAGGAGGAAGTGCTCAAGTTGTGCGGAACGATTATCTTAGCTTGTGATTCGTAATATTTCATATACGTCATAGCTTCCTGAATGCCTACGTAGCTGGTCGTATAGCCATATATTAGTGAAAATGGATCCGGATAGTCTATCGTTGTCCAATTGTTCATTATTGTGTCGCTCGGATTATCCAATGTGTACTCTCTGTTACGGAAAGCGATAGTTGATTTTAATTTTACGGTATCAGTACCGGTATAGTCTCCCGGACTTACTAAATGGTAGTATAAACCGGAACTCGATTTGTAGTATTGGTTTTCTTTCCATTTGCCAATTTCGGGCATGGTAGTGACAACGGTAATATTATGGCGCTTGATGTAGTCAGCAATCAATGCTTGTTCTTCGTCTTGTAGTTCGCTATACGTTTTTGTTTTGCTGCAAGCGAAAAATCCCAACAATAAAAGGGAAAAAGATAATAAAATTGATATTTTTTTCATTTAAAAATGATTTCTAATTTCGAATACAAATATCCGACATTATTGTTAAATACACAAGTTAATTTTAGTGAAGATTTTCTGTGAGATTTTAAACCTTGTTGTATTGAAAAGCCGAGATTATCAACGGTTTATCTGTTATTTTGCTGTTATTTCATATACTAACGATGTATAAGGAGGTATATTATCTTGTCCCCTCATTCCGTATGCTAAATACCAAGGTACTATCAAACGTATCTTCTCACCTTTACGCATTAGTTTCAGTCCTTCTTCCAAACCAGACGGAATTTCTTTCTTTCCGAATGTCACTTGTTTTTTTTCAATGCTGATTTTTTCGCCGGTTAGCGTATAAAGTGTATAACTGAAAACGGCTTGAGGCGATTCTTTTAACGAATCTAAACTTGTGACCGACTCTTTATAATACCAAGCTCCGCTCGGTGTTTTGATGTAGCTGTTTTTTTGCTGTCGAACTAATTCGTGGATAATGCTATCTTCCTTCAAAGTAAGAGTCTCGTTGATTGTTCTTAAATTTATATCGGTGGAATCAATTTGCTTTTCTTTGTTGGATGGAAATTGAGCTTGCTGCTTTACGCACGATGACAAAAATAAAATACTTCCGAATATAAATAAAAATATCAGTGACTTTTTCATCTGTTTATAATTGTTTTGTAACGTATTTAATCGTATTTTATTCGGTAATTTCAATATTGTACTTGTGTAATAAACCGGCGATTTCTGAAATTGAAAACTTTGCTTTGCAGACGTAGTTAGTTTCAGGATCAATAGAGTAATTATAAGCTGTTCTAAAATCGGCTTTTTCAATATTGGTGTTGTCAAAAACAGCGCCATTCAAATCGCAATTATCAAACAGGGCATTGGATAAATCTGCTGCAACAAAGTCGGTTTCGAACAATTGGCAATTTTTGAACTTTGTGCGTTTTATTTTTAACTGATAAAATGAAGTTTGATTTAATCTCGAACTCTCAAAACTAAATGATAACCCGAAAACATTACATTCGTCAAAACGGATACCGAGTAAATCGCACTCTCTGAACACAATATCCCTGAAAGCGGTGGTGGTAACTTTAGCTAAACTGAGATTACAAACCTTAAATTCGCAGTTAATAAAAATAAATTCGCTTAAGTCGCTCTCAGATAAATTGCAATTCACAAATTGACAATTCTCATATTCTCCTTTTTTCAATGGATTTTCGGCAGCGTTGACTTTCTCAAAAGTTTCATCTTCAAAATAGAGATTGTTCATCTGTAAATTTCTCGATTAGCGTTATTTTTGCGTTTCTAAACCTTCAAATGTTGAACTCTATCTTATATTTGCTATGCTGATAATGTCGGCAAAAACTCCGGCAGCCGTAACGCTTGCTCCCGCTCCGTAACCTTTGATAATCATCGGATACTCGTTATATCTTTCCGTAGTGATAAGGATGATATTATTGCTCCCTTGAAGTTCATAGAAAGGGTGTAACGTATCAACGATTTCTAATCCTACGTTACAGTCTCCATTCTCCATTTTGGCAACGAAGCGCCAACGTTTTCCTTCAGCAGCAAGCTCTTTACGTTTTTCTTCAAATTGGGAATCTAATGCGGGTATCTCTTTCCAAAAGTCTTCCAAGCTACCTTTGAAATGTTTTTCGGGAATAAATAAATTGGCTTTTACATCCTCTTGATCAACTTTGTAGCCTGCTTCACGTGCTAAAATGACCAATTTGCGAATAACATCTTTGCCTGATAAATCGATACGCGGATCGGGTTCGGAATAACCGGCTTCTTTTGCCAGTCGAATGGTTTGGCTAAGCGGAATTTCTTTGCTGATGGTGTTGAAAATAAAATTTAACGTACCGGACACAACAGCTTCCATTTTTAATATACGGTCACCACTGTTTGTCAGATTGTTCATCGTATTTATAATTGGTAATCCGGCGCCTACGTTGGTTTCAAAAAGAAATTTTACTCCACGTTGACGGGCACTCTCTTTCAGTTGCGCGTATTTTGCATATTCTGACGAAGCGGCGATTTTATTGGCTGTAACTACCGATATGTTTTTTTCTAACAACGTTTGGTATAATGAAGCTATATCTTCACTGGCTGTACAATCTACAAATACGGAGTTGAAGATATTCATTTCGATAATTGCGTCTTTCAGTAGCTTGGTAGTCGATTTTTCACCGTTTTGTTTCAGGTTCTCAATACAGTGTTCAAGTTCAATACCTTGCCTTTGAAGAATCATTTTTGCGCTTGATGCTATACCTACAACATTAATTTTCAATCCGCTTTTTAACATCAATTTTTGCTGTTGTTTTTTGATTTGTTCAATCAGATTACTTCCTACGGTTCCCACACCCACGATAAAGAGATTCAATACCTTGTATTCGGAAAGGAAAAACGAGTCGTGAATAACGTTGAGCGCTTTGCGCAAAGCGCTTCTGTCTGTAACAAAAGAGATATTTGTTTCGGAAGCTCCTTGTGCGCAGGCAATTACATTGATGCCGTTTCTTCCCAACGTGCCAAAAAGTTTTCCGGCAATACCCGGCGTACGTTTCATTTTATCACCCACGATAGCTACTGTAGCTAAATTATCTTCGGAAAAAATTTCGTGAATTTCTCCTTGTTGAATTTCGGTGGCAAATTCTTTGCGGAGAACCTCTACGGCTAACTTGCTGTCTTGCTCACGTACACCGATGGAGGTTGAGTTTTCGGACGATGCCTGTGATACTAAGAATACGCTGATGCCGTTTCTTGCCAATGCACGGAAAATGCGATAATTAACACCAATCACGCCAACCATACCAAGCCCGTGGACGGTAATTAAAGAGGTATCATTAATTGAAGAAATACCTTTGATAGCTCTATCTTCTTTTTTTATCTCTTCCTTTTCGCTTGAAATATATGTTCCTTTCGCTTCAATATTAAATGTATTCCTTATTTCGACGGGAATATTTTTGTGATAAACCGGGAAAATGGTGGGCGGATAAATTACCTTTGCGCCAAAGTTGCACAACTCTGTAGCCTCGCTAAAACTCAATTTTTCAATAACATAGGTGTTGCTGATGATTTTAGGATCGGCAGTCATAAATCCATCTACATCTGTCCATATTTCCAATTTCACGGCATTTAAGGCAGCCGCCAAAATTGCTGCGGTATAGTCGGAACCACCCCGTCCGAGATTGGTTGTAAAACCGGTATTGACATCCGAAGAAATGAAACCGCCGCAAACCGAAATTTCGGGTAGTTCCGCAAACTTAGCTTCGATAAGGGTGTTGGTTATATTAAAGTCAACAATATGTTTGTCGAATTGATTGTAGGTTTTAATGTATTCTCTCGAATCAAAATGTACAGCCCCTTTTATCAAATTACTAATGATGATGGACGAAATGACTTCGCCGTAGCTTACGATGGTATCGTTAATTCTGACCGAAATATCTTTAATCAGGTAAATTCCTCTTAAAATATTAGCCAAATCGGTGAAACACTCATTTACTTTTTGTAATGTTTGTTCCTTTTTGTCCTCTGGAACAGCCTCGTTAATCATTTTGTAGTGGCGTTCATTAATGGCTTCCAATTCAACTATATATTCGGTTTTTCCTTCAGAAGCTAATTTTGCCGTTTTGTAGAGTTGATCGGTAATGCCAGACAGTGCTGAGACCACCACGATGACTGGTTCTTGTTGCGACTCTGCAATTTTTCTTACATTAAATACTCCTTCGACAGATCCTACTGAAGTCCCTCCAAATTTTATAACTTTCATCTGTTTATTTTTTATTTATTAGTTGTACCTGTCTGAGGCAGGCGAAACCTTCAACCACTTAAAAAAACATTATTATAATGCAAATAATATTACTTTAATGGACTCGATTTTATTTGCCTATAATTATTTGCCAAAATAGTGTGCAATATTACTCATTTTTTACCAATTAAACGTGGTTTTCGGATGTAATTTTAACGGAATGTCTTGTGATATTCCAAAAAATAGCTTACTTTTGCATCACTTTTTTGAAAAAAGGGTTTGGTCTAGTAGCTCAGTTGGATAGAGCAACAGCCTTCTAAGCTGTGGGTCGTGGGTTCGAATCCCGCCTGGATCACCAAAAACAGAAAGGGTCACCGTTTTTTTCGATGACCCTTTCTGTTTTTTTTTATTTTAATCGGATAGTAATTATTCAGCCGACAAAATGGATTTTATTCGTGTAAATAAACTGTTTGTTATCTAAGGCTCTTTAAAGTGGCAATAAAGTTACTTTGTAAACATACCCATAATGTCATCTAAAGCGCTTCCGTCCTTATCTTTATCTAATAAACCGGTTACCATATCCATTATTCCGCCGCCCGCCGAGCTTGAGCCTTCGCCACCAAGTAAACCTCCGATGAGACCGCCTAAACCATCTGCATTTGTGTTGTTGTCTTTCTTTTGCTTTCCTAAGTAACCCATCACTATGGGGGCTAACATTGATAACAGCGGACCTACTTGTTGCATGCTTATTCCGGCTTTTTCAGAAACGGCTTGTGCCATATCCTTTTGTTTGTTGCCAAAGACATGCCCCAAAATACCACTTCCGTCTTGTTGAAGTTCTTGGCTGTTGTTGCTAAATATGCCGGTGAGATTATCTAAAAGGCTACCATCGTGTTTTTGTAGCGCTTTGTCTAAACTTGTAGCGCCGTCTGTTGACTGTACATTTTTATTAATGCCTCCTAAAATGGCTGGAATTGCAGCGTTTATCGCATTTGCGGCTTGCGACTCATTCATACCTAATTGTCCGGCAACATTGGCAATAACGGTTTGCCCGATTGCTCCATTTAATAAACTTGATAAATCCATAATTGTATTCTTTTTTATGTTAATTGATATTTTTTTTTGATTGAGACTAAATAGAAACAAAATTCATTCCAAAAATTGACACCTAATGTTTAATGATTGAATCAATCATTTTAAGTATTTCTCAAGAAACTCAAATTTCTTTTGATACAAATGCCGTCTGGTTTCTTTTCCCAAAATACTGTGATTTTTATCGGTGTAGGTATAAAGTTGTACTTGTTTGCCCGTGTCTGTCAATTTGTTTACATACAGCATTGTGTTTTGCAAATGTACGTTATCATCAGCTGTACCGTGTATTAGCAGTAGGTTTCCTTGTAGTTTATCAACTTTTGTCAGTGTAGAAGTGCTTTTGTAACCTTCTTCGTTTTCTTGCGGTGTGCTCATATAGCGTTCGGTGTATGCCGAATCATATAAACGGTAGTCGGTAACCGGCGCGACAGCAATGCCGGCTTTGAAAATATTTTCTCCTGTGCTCATTACGTTGAGTGTCATAAACGCGCCATAACTCCATCCCCACATTCCAATTCTACTTTTGTCGATAAAAGGCAATGCGCCAAGGTGTTTTGCAGCTTCTA
This sequence comes from Paludibacteraceae bacterium, assembly GCA_049840795.1. Lineage (GTDB taxonomy): Bacteria > Bacteroidota > Bacteroidia > Bacteroidales > Paludibacteraceae > UPXZ01. Next base: position 15,108 of record JASGJK010000044.1, on the reverse strand, counting down.
TCTGGTCAATAGTTTCAAGTGTACCTAACTTTTTATAAGTACATTTTCTGAAGTCAGCCCCTCTTGCTCCCGTTCCTCTACCGTCGATACAGGCAACAGCGTAGCCCTGTGTCACTAAATAATACTCCCAGTCTATTTTCCAGCTATCAAGCACTTGTTGCGAATTAGGACCGCTATATTGAACCATCAGCAACGGATATTTAACATTTTCTTGTGTGTTTTGTGGTTTTATAATCCATCCGTTTAATGCGATTCCTTCCGATGTTGTAAACTGGAAAAATTCTTTTTGGGGAAATTGATAAGAGTTGAATTTATCAGATAGTTCCTGATTATTTATCAGTTCTCGTACTTTTTTTCCTTTATGGTCGCGTAAAGTTACCATATTTGGCACTGAAAGTGATGAGAAATTATCGGCGAAATAAGTAAAGGTGCTCGAAAAATCAGCATTGTGCGTCCCTTTTCCATCAGTCAGGCGTTGTTTGTTGCCTTTGAGCGTTACGGAGTATATATCCCGTTGCAATGGAGAAGTTTCTGCAGATTGATAGTAGAGCGACTGTGTTTTTTCGTCAAAACCGTATATATTTGTTATATCCCAAGCTCCTTTTGTAAGCTGTTTGGATGTCTGTTTCGGAACATTGTAAATGTATGCGTGTCGGTAACCGTCTTGTTCACTAATATATATGAATTGTTTGTTGTCGGAAAGAAAGTACATTTTGTCGATATTCTCATAGTCAACATAACATTTGTCTTTATCTTCCCAAACCAATGTAGCGCTATTATCTTTTTTATTGACAAAGTACATTTTTAATTGACTTTGAAGTCTGTTTAAGATATAAACAGCCAATATGTCTGCATTTTTAGACCATTTGATGCGAGGAATATAAAAGTCGCCTCCCGTATTAGGTAGTTGAGTGATTGATGTTTTATTGCTTTGTAAATCAAATAAATGAACGCTCACTAACGAGTTGTTTTGACCGGCTTTGGGGTATTTAAATGTTTCTACAATCGGGTAAAGCAGAACATCGTTTGTGGACGTACTGTTATCGGTGTAACGCATCATCGAAAAGAGTGGGACAGCGCTTTCGTCAAAACGTACATACGACAAACATTTGCTGTCCGGACTAAAAAAGAAGTAACGTGTGGTTTCAAACTCTTCTTCATATACCCAGTCGGCAATTCCATTGATAATTTTATTGTAAATGCCATCGGTCGTTACGGCAGCTTCAGCGCCATTTAGGAGATTTTTAAGATAGATGTTATTTTTGCGTGCGAAAGCAATGGAGTTCCCGTCAGGTGAAAAGAGCGGCACTTCCTGTTCTCCATTTTCCGAAAGCTTTTCGATAGATTTATTGTCCAAACGATATAAGTAATAATCAGCAGTGAATGAACGCCTGTACCGAAAATTTTGGTTGGAATATACTAATAGTTTTTGTTCATCGTTGCTAAATGAATAGCCTATAATTCTTTTGTAAGGAAATTCGGTGAATTTATCTAAATTAAACAGTGTGTCAACTGCAGTTCCGCTTTTGAAATTAAATTTTACAATATATTTATTATCGATTAGTTGAGAAAAATGTTCTCCGTCGTTCATCGAATAAAAAGAAGCCGGTGTTTTCGCCCTGAATTTTCCATCTGTAATGTCTGTCAATAGGTTAGCGTTGGTGTTTGAAATAGTGAAAATAAGTAGCGAAAAATAAAAAAATCGTTTCATAGTTCAGTTTTTTCAGAATAATGCAATATGCTTGAATATTAAATAATTATCAGGAAATAATTATGAAAAATATTTTGATTTGACATTAAAAAATGATACTCAGTATCATCCATTTATTTACCAAGATACGATAAAATAAATATCCGCAAAAATAATCAAAATAATGTACTAAAACCGTTTTTTTTGTTTTTTTATTTGAGTATTTCGGTAAGAAATCACTCGTATTGATTTATGTAGGTGAATAGATGTAAATTCTTGATATTTTTGCATCTCAGATGTGTCAATTTTGATTTTATCTTGTAAATTTGTACATATAATCGTTTTTACTATGAAACCATTGAAAGAAATATTGAGGTTGTCTTCAAACTCAACACAGAAAGAGGACAAAAATATGACAGTTCCCACCATTGGATTGTGTTTGAGTGGAGGCGGCGCTTTAGGATATGCACATATCGGTGTGATACAAGCATTGGAGGATTGTGGAATTTATCCTCAGGTGATTTCCGGAGCGAGTATGGGAGCAGTTGTAGGATTGGTATATGCTGCCGGAAAAACGCCACAAGAGATGTTACAACTAATCAAAGACGATAAATTATACAGACTGACCAACTTGGTGAAATTACCAACCGCTTTTTGGAGATCGTCCGGAATTTCGAATCATCAGCCATTGAAAAAACTGATAAAAGAAATTTGCCCCCAAAATAATTTTGATAGCTTGAAACTGAAAATGAATGTATGTGTATCGAATCTCAATAGTGGGAAGTGGGAAGTGATAAGTAGTGGCAACAATGTTGACGAATGGGTAGCTGCATCAAGTAGCATTCCCGGCGTTTATATCCCTATCAAGATGGGTGAAGAATTGTATGTTGACGGCGGTTTGCTCAATAATATGCCTGCGCAACCACTAAGGGAACAATGCGATGTTATTATAGGTTCTGATGTTTTTCCTCAAACTTCCGTAAAGAAAAACCTTAAAATGCAAAATGCCGTTGTAGCCTCTATCCGTACAGTACAAGTGCAAAATTCGCAAGAGGGTCGTTCACTTTGCAAATTTTTGATAGAACCCAACATGGTCGAAAAATACCACGAGTTTAGCTTCGACGCTTATAAAGAAATCTTTCAGTCAGGATACAGTGCCGTGACCAAATATTTAGTTGAACATCCGGAAATGTTGCAATTGAGGAGTGGCGTAAAAGAGGTTTAGGTTTTACTTTCATTTGAGCAAAATACCTGTCATTGAGAGTGATCCCATAATGATTTCATCATTGAAAAAAGAGAACGTATCAGACACTTTTTCCAAGCCTAATAGATAAAATAACGGCATATAATGCTCGGCAGAGTTGACAGAAAGCGCTATATCGTTATTCAAGGTGTGTGCGTTAAAAAGTGCATCATATTCCTTGTTTTGAATATATGTCTTTATTTGATTCGAAGCTTTTATCGCCCAATCGTATTGGTTGTCGTAATTTCTCCAATCCACCATACGTAAATTATGGATAATATTGCCACTGCAGACGAATAAAACGCCTTTGTTTCTCAAGGTGGCGAGTTCTTTTCCCAAATTAAAATGCTCTTCGGGAAGGGCAAAGCGATCAAGGCTAAGTTGAATGACGGGAATATCCGCTTTGGGAAACATATGTACAAGTACCGACCAAGTTCCGTGATCCAATCCCCAGTTGTTGATGTCAATATTGATGCGTTTTGAAGAAACGATTTCCGTTATTTTGGAAGCTAATTCAGGATTTCCTTTTGCCGGATATTCAACTTCAAAAAGTTGCTTTGGAAAACCACCAAAATCGTGAATAGTTTTGGGATACTCCATTCCTGTGACATACGTGTCTTTTGTTTCCCAGTGAGCCGATACGCTAACGATGGATTTAGGCGTAGGGATACTTTCCCCTAGTTTTCTCCAAGTCTCGGTAAACTGATTGGTTTCAAGGGCATTCATCGGATTTCCGTGTCCGACAAATAGCGCAGGCATTGTTGCTTGTTTCATATCAATGGAGTTTTCTGTTGTAAATGTCTAAAAATGATTTTTTTATTTTTGATTAGATGAACATTTTGTATCTAAATTATGGCAAAGTAAAAAATCCCTACAAACTATTTTTATGTAGGGATTTTAATGTTATCAAAAACAATTAAAGTGTTAATGAAGGCGGATTATATGTTCTTGAAGCAAGTTCACTGTCAAGTAGATATAAGCTTTTGGGGTCGCTACCAAACAAATCAAAACGTTTATTCAAATCGTCGGTATTTTGTTCTTCTTCTCCTTGTTCTTTTACAAACCAATCTAAAAACTGCATTGTACGAAAATCTTTTATTGCAAATGCTTCGGCATAAATATCGTTAATTGATTTTGTGATAAAATATTCATGCTCCAAAGCAGCAGCGAGCGGGTGTTTAAAGTCTTTAAATGGAATATTAGGAGCGGCAATAGTTTCTAATGTTACTTTTTCACCATTATTTAATACATATTTGACAAATAGCATTGCGTGCGCATATTCTTCCTGGGTTTGAATGGCAAACCAATTACCAAAGCCGTTAAGATTGTGGTCATAATAAAAATTTGACATATCTAAATAAAGATATGAAGAGTAAAATTCTCTATTGATTTGCTCGTTGAGCAATCTTGCGATGTTGGGGTTGAGCATAACAGTTTCTCCTTATTGATTTTTATTGTAAGTAATTAGAAATAATTAATGATATATTTTAAACACAGTAGAACACATAGTAAAACAATCTTAAAAAGCACTTCGTTCACATAGTAAAAGTATCTTAGGATACTTTTTAGGTTGCTGAATCCCGTCCCGATTTGCGGGATAAAAACTATGTGTACTATGTGGTGAAAAACATATCAATAATAATTATTATGTACTTATTTGCGTTTTCAAATATAATACAAAGTTGCGATTTATACAACTTTGTATCGCATTATTTAAATGCTTCCATAGCTTTGGTCGGTTTTCCGTCGTTTCCCCAGGCACTTAAAGCATAGTTACTCCAAGATCGTGCGCCTTCGGGTTCCCAGTAAAAAACACCCAATCCTTTGTTGTCTGTTACTTGGGCTGTGTGTTTTATAACGGCTTTTAGCATATCGTAGGTGTTTTGTGCTTTTGTATCTTCACCGCCTACTTCCACTATCATAACTTCTTTACCGTAACGGGAAACCATATCGGTTAAGTTAGTTGATAAGTCGTTGATTGATAGTGTATAATCAGGATTTCCATCTAACCAATAGGGGTAGTAGCTCAGTCCGATTATGTCAAATTTTGCTCCATACTTCACAGCATTGTCAAACCACCAGCGAAAATGCCCATTGTTGCTGCCTTGATCAATATGTAGAATTACTTTTGATGTTGAACTGACAGCCTTTATGGCATCGTAGCCTTGATTTATAAGTTTAACCAATTGCGGAAAATGGACATCGTCCGAGCCTCCGTCAGGAAGTAACATACCGGGCGTAATCTCATTACCTACTTGAACCCATTCGGGTGTAATGCCAGCGTTTTTTAATGCTGTCATTACTTCAAACGTATAATCATACACATCTTTTTGTAACTGATTAAAATCGTGGTTTGCCCAAGCAGCCGGTTTTACCTGTTTGGATGGATCAGCCCAACTATCGCTGTAATGAAAATCAATCATCACACGCATTCCCGCATTTTTTACACGTGAAGCCATAGCTACCGTTTCATCTTTGCTGCAGTGTCCACTCCATTTATCGTTTGACGGATTGACCCAAGTGCGCAGGCGAATTGAGTTAATGCCGTAATCTTTTAATATTTGTATGCAGTCTTGTTCTTGCCCCGAAGTGTTATAAAATTTAAATCCGGATGCTTCCATTTGAGGTAGCCAGCTAATATCTGCGCCTTTGGCAAAATTGGCAGGAAGATCTCCATTCGAATTTAAGGTTTTAAAGCTATATTCATTGCCATACGATGTTCCGTGTTGATTGATTCCGTAAGCTCTAACATAATACGTTGTATTGGGTAATAAATTTGTTAAATAGCTAATAAAGATACCTTTACCACTTCCGCTTTGGGTCTTTTCATCGTTTACTGTGGGATTTGATTTGGTGCTCCAACAAATACCCTTTTGTGTAATCTCGTTATTACCAAGAGTGGTGACGGAGCCGCCGGAAGTGGCTGTTGTTGCCGTAATATTTGTTATAGCCGTAGTTTTTACAGTAGGAAGGTTACTTGTTTCAATTTTTTCTGATTTGCAACTTACTAAAAAAGTGAATAATACAAACGCAAATACTGCCTGTCTTTTGAAAAAAAATGTGTGTGCTTTCATAATCTTAAGTTTTTTATCTAACGGTGTTTGTGAATGTCAACATTAAAATGAATGGTATCCATTTTAGTATTTAATGGTATTTATAACCATTTCGTCAGGAAAAGGGATTGGATGAGAGATTTTTTATAAATTTTTTATAAAATGCTGTCGTCTAATTAAATAATATTGATAATTCCAATGGCAAAATCTAAATCTCAAAAGTTTGCTTAGACTTTTTGTTGTATGGAATTACCGGTGCGGTATTAAACGTCAAGCAGTATTCCACCGAGTGTTCCAAGCCGTTTTTGACCAATCTATCATAATGTTCCGTTTGGCGAATGTACGAAATTAAATTTGTTTTTGCAAGTTTCCATATATCCATCGAAATCTTTACCGAATCGGAATGGTATTCGAATTGTCCGGATTGAATCAATTTCTCTGCTAAGGCACCGGCAAAAAGGGTATCTTCAATACATGCTTTGTTGTTCCAACCGGAACATAAGATGGTAACGTTTTTATTTTTTTTAATGCAGAATTTTGTCAGTATATCAATATTAGAAAAAGAGCCAATCACTATTTGGTCAGCATTTTTTGCCATTTCTACAGCTTGAGTACCATTTGTTGTCGTAAAAATAAGCTCTTTCCCTTTGATTTTTTCGGGTGTATAATCGAATGGGGAGTTGCCAAAATCTGCAAAATCTATTTTTTGAACATTTCGTTCTGCTGCCACTAAGTATCCTTTGCTTTTCATCTCTCTCGCTTCTTCGATAGATGCTACGGTGCGTACCGATTTCAATCCGTTAAAGAAAGCCGTACAGATTGTAGTTGTAGCCCTAAAAATATCTACAATGATTACGATGCTATTTTTAGTATCATAAAACTGAAAAAGGGCAGGGGAGAAGCATGTTCGAGATTCATTGTACGGACTTTAGTCGTTATTTCCAGTGTTTCAACTCATTGTACAATCGTTGTACGGGCAGTCCCATTACATTAAAATAAGAACCTTCAATACGCTCTACACCAACGTACCCTATCCATTCTTGCACTCCGTAAGCGCCTGCTTTATCCAGCGGGTTAAAATTTTCAACATAATAATCGATTTCGCTATCGTTTAAATGTGCGAAATGCACTTCGGAAATCACGTGAAATGTCTTTTGGCGCGCTTGTGTGGTAATACTTACGCCGGTAATCACCTGATGCGTTTGTCCGGAGAGTTTTTTGAGCATCTCTTTTGCCTCTTTTTTATTTTCCGGTTTGCCGAATACTTCGCCTTTGAGCCATACAATGGTATCGGCAGTTATGAGAAGTTCGTCTTCTGCCAGTTCAAAAGTATCTGCTTTTTTTCTCGCCAGATACATCGGAATTTCCACACCCACCATTGTCGGCGGGAAATCTTCGTTCGTATCAATGGTTTTTACTTCGAAATCAATGTTTAATCCTTTCAGAAGTTCCTTGCGGCGCGGCGATTGCGAGCCGAGAATTATACGGTATTTTTGGATATTTGCCAGCACGTTATTTGATTATAAATAGTCCGAAAAAAGTTAAATTATACATTTTCGCTTCTAAATAGTAGAAAAATATGCTATATAAAATGCCTATGAGCATAATAAATTTAGAGAGTGTAGATGCTTGTCTAAAATCGACAGGGAGCGTTGCCTTGAAAATCAGATACGCTAAAACAAACAGTGGTATCACTAATCCGAAAAGAATATAACGAAATGTTAATGTGCCTTCAAAATGGATGTAACGGAAGTAGAAAAAGAAAAGCGAGGCAATCGTTACCGTTATTAAGCCGTACAAAAAAATCTTTGTTTTTTTTACTCCCCATTTGATGGGCATAGTTCGGCATTCCATTTCCCTGTCGCCGTTTTCGTCTTCCATATCTTTGATAATTTCTCTGATCCACGTACACAGAAACGCAAAGAAAGCAAATCCACCAGTCCATCCGTATATGGTTTGTGGTATATAGGTTTGGTAAATCAAGCTGCCGTATTGTATTTTCAATATGGCTACTTCCAGTATCCCTACGGAGAAAACGGTTAGTGAGGCAAGCAGGCTAACTACCAAGTTGCCCCATATAAATTGTCGTTTGTAACTGGCCGAATAAAACCAAAGCAATCCCGGTGTGAGGATGAAAATAAAGGCAAGCGAAAAACTTTTCAGGGTAAATGCCACGATTAGTCCTAACACAATTCCCAATCCGCTTATGAACTGATAATACCGCATTGCCGCTTTTTTTGATATTTTTCCGGCTACGATAATCATTTTTTCCGGCTTATTGATCATATCTATTTTTACATCGAAATAATTATTGATTACGTATCCTCCGGCAGCTACCAGCACAGTGGCAATAATTAGCATATACCCTAAATGAGTGCTTTGCAAGAGGTCAAAACCGTAAGTTTGAAGTATGGGGAAAACTACGGCATGCTGTATCAACCATTGAATCAATATAATGAAGAGAAGGTTTTTCCAGCGAATAATATTGAGGTAATTTACCATAAATACATTAGGCAGAAAGCATTTGATATACAAAAATATCAATCAAATCATAACGAATAAACTGAGTGGTTTCATTGATTTTGAAGAAATTTTTCGATATAAATTTTTGCGTAGGATTTAATTTTTCGAAAATGATTTCTCCACCGACAAAAGCAGTAGCAATAGCGTGATTATAAAGTTTTTTAGGAAACGCCATTTCAAGTTGCGAATCTTGTCTCACAAGTTCGGGTTCTATTCCGCACAAAAACAGTCCGATAGTTTTGGTGAGAAGTACATCAAGATGGGCGTTGCAGAATCTTGACATAACGGGTTGTATATCGCCCAAATAAATAGAACCACCCAAGATAATTTTGTCGTAAGCGGCAAGTTCTACTTTAGAGTTTCGCTTCAATTTAATTATGGTAACCTCTTCACCGGTCAATTTATCGGATATATACTTGACGATGTTGCTTGTTGCACCATTCGTAGTGGAGTATATTATTGCTGTTTTTATCATTTTTATGTAAAGTTTTTATCAATAGATGTACTTATGAGTAAATAAATGTTTTGTAATTCCGGTATGTTTTTTAATAAATCCAAATGTTTGTTGAGCGTATTATAATCTTTCCTTAACGCCGGACCGGTTTGAGCTTGTTCCGGTGTCAGGTATTTAAGCTTATCTGCTGTTTCGGCAATCAGCGGAAGTAATACGTTGTAATCTAAATTTGCTTCTTTTGTGATTTTTTCTGCCAGCACATACATATAATTTGTAAAGTTGCAGGCAAATACAGCGCTTAAGTGCAGCAATTTTCTTTTCTCGCTGCTTATATAATGAATATCGGAAGATAATAGTTTAGCAATTTTTGTAATTTTATCAGCAGACAGTTGCATTGTTCGATTCCAAAATTGTCGAATATCATCAAAATTTACCCGTTTTTCTTTTGAAAATGTTTGCAAAGGATAAATAACGCCGTAGTTGTCTGTTTTACCTTTAAAAATATCTATCGAAACGCTCCCTGCGGTATGTATATGTACTGCCTCAGATGTAGATATTTTATCTATTACGTTATCTAATGCGCTGTCTTTTAGCGCATAAATATAGGCATCCGCACTTAAATTCAGTTCTTCAAAATGACAGCAATAAGGCACGTTTAAGAGTTTGCTTAATGCCTGAGCCGATTTTTCGGTTCTGTTGTAAATCTGTACAATTTCCGCTTCTTTTTTTAAGCTCCCAGCCGATGTTTACGGCAACGTTACCGGCTCCGATAAGTACGATTTTCATCTTGACTGATTTTTTATAATGGTTATCCGCAAAGCGACATAGTATATTTCTTCAGTTGCCACGCCTTTTAAGGCGTGGATTACAAAATGGTAATTTGTGGGCTTTAGCCCAAATTTATCCTATAATCTATAGAAATAATCATAAGTAGTAAAAAACAATTAACGCTATAATTATTAAAAACTAAATCTAAATGCTTTGTTTGTTCTTTCGGTCTCTTTTTAGCATCTTTTTACGCTTTTATCCTTGATTTAGCCCACTAAATCTTCGGATAAAATCCCAAAAAATCTGCTCAAAAACAGCCTCGAAAAAACATTACAATAATTATTTTCTACTACTTATATTTTGACTAAAGTCATTTTCATTCCGGATATTGGTTCCACGCCTTAAAAGGCGTGGCAATTAATTTTTAGGTCGTTTTACGGATAATCATCTTTTTTTATAACAAAAAATTCTCCGTAATATTAATACATAACGCTTTGTGTGTGAAAATTTATCTTTTTCCTTTTTTTACGCCGAAAATAAGGATAATTCCGGCAATGATAAGCAATAAGGGCCAGGCATATTCGGAGATATTCCTTGTCCAGTGAATAATGTTTTGTAAACGGAACAATAGTCCTACTACGAGTAAAACGATACCGATACTTTTATTTTTATGAAACAATAGAAAAATCACTCCTAAGATGACGGGATAATTTTTGAAGTCAAATACCAAATTAGCAATATTTTCCGGCAATATGTGCAACTGGTTGATTAAAAACAAAATACCGAAAACAAGCAGACTAATTCCCCAAGATAATCGATTGTCTTTTTCCATTTTAAGTGGCATACATCAGTTTATTTAGTTGTTTTATAAAGATATTCCAGGATGTTTCCCGCTTTCATAAGCGGTTTCAGCTTTTCAAAGGGAAGTGTCACTTCTGTTTGTCCCATACTGTAAGGCGCAATTTCATATTGGTTAAACACATATACCAATCCTTCTTCGTCAATGTAAAAGTTTCCGTTTGGTTTTATCTGATCAGCCCAAAAGTCAAAATCATTTAGGTCTGCCACCGATTCTATTTCCGCACTTTCTTCTACAATTTGCTCTTTTATAAGTGCAGTGAGCGATTCTTTGTATTCCGGAATAAATAAATCACTTTCTTTAATGATATGCGCGTTGCTCAAATCAAAATTGTAAAGAAGCCGATTGGTATTTCCGTGCGCACCTCCAAAATATATATAACTCTCAAAACTGTAAGATAGTATATTATTGTCCAAAAACATAGAAATACCTTCTACGTCAATTTCATTGTTGATGGTCGGACGATCACCCTTGTTTTTTACTATTTCCTGAAAATCAGCCGCGTAATCATCTTTAAAGTTTTGATAAAGTACGCGCGTGTACATGGCGATAATCGAATCGTTATCTACATGCGTGTATTTTTCTCCAAATATCTTAGCGATAATTTGTTTCTGAACATTCTCAAGAATTTCTTTGTTGTGAAATTTTTCAGGAAGTTCTGCATTGATTCTTACCGCTAATGAGCCGATAATAGTATCTGCCGGATTAAGATAGAATCTGTTTGAGAAATTTAGCTGTTTCATTTGCATTTTCTCATTTTTGGTGCATGATATTAAATCCGGCGGATATTAAGAGTACTGACAATAAGAAGAATAAAACTTTTTTCATAATTAAAAATAATTTTTATTATAGGGTGCAAAATTACATTTTTTTTTAATAGATTGTACCTAATATTTAATTTAATTCTGTGTGATTTGTGCAAGGTGGTTGTTTGAACTGTCTCGGTTGTTTGTGTGATGCGCCAAGTTGCTGTTGGACGGGTAACTATTTTTTAGTAATCCGTGTTTTATTTCAGGATAATAGAATCTATGCAATTGTTTGCAAAGTACCTAAATTATTGATAAAGTCACATCCCTGACGATTAAATGATTTCTGATTCATAAAATATTTAAGCGGTTCAATGGTGTTTGTATGCTGATATACAAATAGCTATTGGGAAATTAGAGTTAAATATTATTTAAAATAATTCAAAATAACAAAGAATATAGCACATTTCGAGTTTTGATTGTATTTTCGCATTATGAAAAAATGAAACAAACTCCGTTACATATAATATTGAGTCTGTGTTTTTCCGTCCTTTTTTTTATGTTCGGCACAGGATATAACTTGGTGACGTACTGCTGTTCCGACTGTAAAAAAACAGGGATTGAGATGGTATCTTCGCTTTCGCATACGTGTAGTGACAAAAGACATTGCGAACAAGAAATGTCTTTTGCCGGTGAACAGCAGGATAACCAAAGCGCTTGCGAGGCGATTCATCATAGTAAATCTTGCAATTTCAAACGTTTGACGGTAGAAACACCCGTATGCCCGATAAATCACTTGCATCTGGAACGTATTAAAACGGTGTTTTTCACTCTTTTTATTCCTGCATCCTATTCTTACCAAGATTTAATCCATTCGCCACAACGGTATTATCCTCCACCTGATTTCTACTGTCTTTTCCTGACGGGTAGAACCGTTTTGGTGCAAAAATCTGTTTTAATCATTTAGATATTGTCTCTGATAGATATATTTTGAGCGTGGCTACCGTCGGTTGGTCGTCGCTCTATGCTATTTATACAAATATTCAAATTTTTAATACAGACAAAACAATGAAAAAAAATATATTGCTGTTGTTTTTGGCTTTTCACATTGTGGTTGCTACGGCACAAGTCAAAGGAATTGTCAAAGATAAAGCAGGCAATGCCGTTCCCGGCGTGAGTGTGCGGTGGGAGAATGAAAATACGGGTGTTGCCACCAATGTGCACGGAATGTTTGAGATTGCCGTTTCAAATACCACTAATAAACTGATTTTGAGTAATGTTGTTTACGTGGCAGATACACTTACCGTATCGGTAAATGACAGTGTCAGTACGTTGTTGCACGTAACGATGAACGATGTACGCCAACTGAATGAGGTGGATATAACTGCCCGTAGCAAAGGTGTGTTAAGAAATCACGTTACACCGCTCAATGTGCAAACGGTCACATCACACGAACTGAAAAGAGCTGCTTGCTGCAATCTTTCGGAGAGTTTTGAAACAAATGCTTCGGTTGATGTATCTTACGATGATGTAGTAACGGGCGCCAAACAGATAAAATTGCTTGGACTATCGGGAAAGTACGTTCAGATACTGACTGAAAATGTACCTAATTTACGCGGATTATCTTCTTCCTACGGATTGGGTTTTATTCCCGGACCTTGGATGGAAAGTATTCAAATATCAAAAGGGGTAGCATCGGTCAAAAATGGGTACGAAGCCATTGCCGGGCAAATAAATGTAGAATATAAAAAGCCTAAAAACAGCGATCCTTTGTCGTTAAACGCGTATCTGAACAGCGCGGGAAGAACAGAGTTTAACGCTACAAGCGGTTTGAAGTTAAAAGAAAATCTTTTTACAGGCATTTTTATGCACGTATCGGACGAACTCGTAAAATTAGATATAAATAAAGACGGATACATTGATATGCCGATGGTGAAACAGTACAATTTTGCCAACCGCTGGCATTACGAGAACGATGGATATATTATGCAGGCTATGATAAGAGCTTTGTCCGAAAAACGTATGGGAGGGCTTATTGACCGGAGTTACAAGGTAGGTGTAAATACGGAACGGTATGAGTTTTTTCTAAAAAACGGATTGATATTTAACACGTATTCGCACGAAGGAGAAAGCGAAGAAAACGGGTTTAACTCCAGCTTAGGACTTATTTTGGAGTCGTTCGGTTCATCGTCAGGATGTGCTCGTTCGGATTGAAAAACTATGACGGCAAAGCGAACAATCTATATGCGAATTTGATTTACGATATGAGCTTTGGGAAAGTACACAAACTTTCGGTAGGAACAAGTTTTAATGCCGATGTGTATGATGAAATCTTGTCGTCGGGGCTTTTACCGGCCAGTTATGGGAGAAATGAATACACATCGGGGGCTTTTACGCAATATTCCATCGTGTATAAAAATATCACAGCAATGTCGGGGATCCGGATTGATCATAACTCGCTGATCGGAACGTTTGTATCTCCTCGTTTTCATTTCAGGTACGCCTTAAAAGAGTATGCGCACCTGCGTCTGTCAGCAGGAAAAGGATTTAGAGCGCCCGATGTTTCTTGCCGAAAACAATTTTTACTTAGCAAGTAATAGAAGAATGGTGATTCCTGCCGGACTCAAACCGGTGGAAGATGCTTGGAATTTATGGTATATGCTCATAATTTTATTCCGATGTTCGGTAAAACGCTTAATGTGATGACTGAATGGTTTTACACCCGGTTCAACAATCAGATAGTGGCCGATGTAGATACCGATCCGCACGAGGTACGCTTTTTATAAACTGAACGGACGTTCTTATTCAAGCAGTTTCAGATAGAAGCCAATATAGAGCTAATGAGAAACTTTACGGCAACGGTCGCGCACAGAATAAATGATGTGAAAATGACTATTCAGGGTACATTACGCGATAAACCGTTGACCAACAGCAGTAAAAGTTTAATAACACTCTCGTATCTTACCAAATTAAGAAAATGGCAGTTTGATTTTACCACACAATTCAACGGTGGCGGAAAGTACCCGATCCGGCAAAAGAGAATCCGTTGTGGCAATATAAATTTAAGTCTTTTGCCGTGATAAATGCGCAAATAACACGAAGTACCAACAATTCATTGTACGCAGGCGTTGAAAATATCGGAGGCTTTATTCAGAAGCATCCGATCGTAGATGTGCAAAATCCTTTCGGAGACAATTTTGATGCGTCGATGGTTTGGGGACCGGTGCACGGACGTACCTTTTACATAGGGTACCGTTGGGATTTGAAGAAAAAAATAACAAGTGCCATAATTTACTCATAATCTTATTAATAAACATCAAAAAACTCAAAAATAATGAAGAACAAATTTTTTATATTCGCTTTTATTACTATGTTTGCTATTGTAAATACGGCAAATGCTAAGGATAAAAAAAACACAAAAAAGTGTGTGACTTTTGAGGTTTCGCTGCATTGTCAATCGTGTGTGGAGAGTATCCAACGAAACATCAGTTTTGAAAAAGGGGTGAAAGACTTGGATGTAAATCTCGATAAAAAAACGAGTAGGTAACTTTTGATTCGCTGAAAACCAATACGGAGAAATTGAAAGCCAATATCGAAAAATTAGGTTACAAAGTCAAAGAAAAGAAGGAGGTGAAACCTTAGAGCAACGATGTTACGGATTTCGGTTTTTGATACTTACACTGTCAGACGTTATGATAGAAACGGTGAACGCAACTTGTTATCGAGGTGCTGTTCGGATTCTATCGTGTTTCCCTATTAACCTTAGCAATAC
>JASGJK010000043.1:0-12632 GCA_049840795.1 Paludibacteraceae bacterium | reverse complement strand
AAAAAAACTCTATTGGTTGTAAAATAGTGGCAAGAATCATTGTCTCACGTATTTTTAACGCCCACAGCCGTTGTGCCAATCGTAGCTTGGCGTATAAATAGAAGCTATTTCTTTCGCCGGAATTTGTACTCCAAAGTTCTGTTTATAATTCGTCAACCCGCGTTCCTTCATCGTATCCGCCACTACTCCATTCATCGAAAAACGTATCTTTCTCCTGATTTCTTTTACCGTTTCATCAATGGCTGTGTCTCTATTCTAAATACCCATTTCTATGAATTGTTTGAAGTTCATCCGTCCGATTCAAGACCGCTAAATCTGCAAGCTCAAAAATTCCAAATTTGATGGATACTTTTTAAAAATAAATTTGCACAATCGCAAAAACTACATTATCTTTGCACCCGCAAACCAAATATGGTGGTTATAGCTCAGTTGGTTAGAGCGTCGGATTGTGGTTCCGAAGGTCGCGGGTTCAGACCATTTCCACCCTTATTATAAAAGGAAATTCAACAAAAGAGTTTCCTTTTTCTTTCTACTCAACTTTACATACCCGGATAGTTGTACCCACATTTTATTGCAAAAGTTTCTTCATCACAAAGATAAATGAAATCTATCTTATATTTGCAATAACGCTTCGGTTAAAGCTATATCAATCTGACTATTCCTAAAAAGAGCCATCTACATCGGCAGACGACTCTTTTTGCATATAATAATCTATTAGTTATTACAATTGTGGACCTGCTTCAACCAATGCTTTAGCGTCATCATTGTCAAGATATTGTTCAAAGTTCTTGATATATTTAGCTGCAAGCGATTTGGCTTTAGTTTCCCATTCCGATTTGTCAGCATAAGTATTTCTTGGGTCAAGAATCTCTGTATCAACGTTGTTCAATGCAGTAGGAGCAACCAAATTCAAAATTGGAATATGAATTGTTGGCGCTTTTTCGATTGAACCATCGATGATAGCGTCAATGATAGCACGGGTATTTTTCAAAGAAATACGTTTTCCTGTACCATTCCAGCCAGTATTTACCAAGATAAACTTTAGCGCCATGTTCCTGCATTTTGCCTATCAGTGTTTTAGCATACATAGTTGGGTGCAAGGTAAGGAAAGCTTCTCCGAAAGCTGGAGAGAATGACATTGAGGTTCGGTGATACCACGTTCTGTTCCGGCTGATTTAGAAGTATAACCGCAAAGGAAGTGATACTGAGCTGATTTTTCATCCAAGAATAGAAACTGGAGGCAATACACCAAATGCATCAGCCGACAGGTAAATGATTTTGCTTGGCATGTCCTGCACGTGAAGGAGAGACAATTTTATTGATGTGGTAGATTGGATACAGAAACACGGGTATTTTCAGTTTTAGAAACTTCATCTGAATAATCAGGAGTTCCATCTTCTTTAACAGTGACGTTTTCCAACAGAGCATCACGACGGATAGCTCTCCAGATATCTGGTTCGTTTTCTTTTCTAAGTCAATTAACTTTGGCATAGCAACCACCTTCATAGTTGAATACTCCGTGATCGTCCCATCCGTGTTCGTCATCACCAATCAGGTAACGTTTTGGGTCAGCCGAAAGTGTAGTCTTACCTGTTCCTGATAGACCGAAGAAGATAGCAACATCACCTTCTGTACCTACGTTAGCAGAGCAGTGCATAGAAGCAATACCTTGTAATGGCAGATAATAGTTCATCAAAGCGAAAATACCTTCTTCATTTCACCACCATACCATGTACCACCGATAACCTGCATTCTTGCGTAGTTAAGTTAAATAAGGTGAAAGTTTTCAGAATTAAAGCCTTGTTCTTTCCAGTTTGGATTGGTTGTTTTTGAACCATTCAAACATACGAAATCAGGTTCGCCATAGTTAGCCAATTCATAATGAGAAGGACGAATAAACATGTTTGTCACAAAATGAGCCTGCCATGCTACTTCCATAACAAAACGTACTTTCATACGGGTATCTTCATTGGTACCGCAGAAAGTATCCACAACATATAATTTTTTTGCAGTTGACAACTGTTTTGTAACAAGATTTTTTACAATGCTCAAACACTTCAGGAGTAGTTGGACGATTGATTGTTCCGTCCCACCAAAGATGTTCGTCGGTAACGGCATACTTTTACGAAGAATTTATCTTTAGGAGAACGACCTGTAAATTTACCTGTATCAACTGATACTGCACCAGTAGTAGTTAACACACCTCTTTCAAAACCTTCGTTAGCAGGATCAATTTCTGCTTGAAAAAGTTCTTCGTAAGTTGGGTTGTGTAAGATTTCGATGTTACCCGAAATACCATACTTGGTTAAATCTAAATTTGCTATTTGACTAAATTTTAATGAATTATGTTATTATTATATCTCTATTTTTAAATGACAAAGGTACTATATTTTATATTACGAAAAAAGCGATTAAAGAAAAATTTCTTTAATTATTTCAAATATTCTGTTTTATAACATTTTTATACGCTACTTTAAACATTCAACTTTTCATTTAGTTTAATTTCTTCATCAATTACAAAAACGCCATTAGGTTTAATCACCTAATTTCTATGAATATAGCATCTGGATTATGCCACTTAATATCAATTTTACAATGAAGTCATCTTGACTTTTTATGATTTATTGCATGTCGTTCATACTGAACTTTTTTATGGGTTGATAATCATTCTGTTATTGATATCTTCCTAATGGCACTTTTTAGCCCCATCGGGGCAAAATCTGAATAAAAGAATTGGTATAGGCACTTAGTTCGCTGTTGTTATTTATTTTTAATCAATCTCTTAGGTTCGCTTAGAACCATCCTTTTTATGAGTAAATCGAAGATTGACCCCATCATTGTCCGTCTATTATAACGAAAATGATATTCATCGAGATAACCTTGCATCCGTTCTTTTGAACAATGGTGGTGTATTACCTAGTAGCCATCCCTGAATGTTCATTATGTGAATATGCAACTGTACATGCCTTTCCCTTTCTCCGAAGGTATTTGTTCTAAGTTTGGATAGTCTTTTTTCAATGGTAAATAACCTTTCCAAACATCAGTAATAACATTTGCATCGTTGCTGATATATGTTTCAAAAAATGGTCTAAATTCTTTGCTCGAGCATGCTCAATTACTTGTGCATAAGCTCGACCAACACCTTTTTTATCTTCCAAAATTTCAAGCCCAACAATTACTAACTTCTTTTTACTGTCGCCACTACGACCAACTTTACCTTCTTCGTATTCTCCTATGAGAAACTCATCAACCTGAACTTTGCCCTCCAATCGGCTTTTACGGCTACTTGTCATTGCTTGTTGGATTTTCCACTTAAATTCCCATACTGTTTTCTAACGCAATCCAAATTCCTCTGACAATTCCAATGAAGACATTCCTTTCTTCTTGGTGCTAATTTCAAACCGATATGAAATGCGATAAGCAATGAAAATTTCAACTTGTCAAACATAGTTCCAGAAGTGGGGCTTTCATCGTAATTGCATTTGGCGCAACGATGTGAATAGGGCTTTTTGCCTTTGCCAAATTTCAAATGACCACACTTCTTACATTGGTAAGGATGCTCGGCTGACCATTTTATTTCTGAAACATAGCGATAGCAATCCTCCTGTACTTGAAAATATTTATTGAACTCTATTGAATTCACTCCTATATATTGTTTCCTAATATCCACGCTACAAAAGTAGCAAGTTTATTCCAAAATTACAGCGAACTAAACGCCTATACCAATAAAAGAATATACATCATTAGTTTTAAGCGCCGTAGGTGTGACATCTATTTAATTATTTCTGCAAATCAACACGTAAAGACGACCTTAATTATAATACGACACCAAAGGCTCGCTATATTTCCCCATATTTGTTTCAAGCGTCAACATAGTTAAAAACCCATTTGAAATAAAACAATACGAATACCTATTTATCATCCATTAAGCAAAACAGACAAACATATTAATTTAGCTGAAACACAACCACTTAAAAAAGTGGCACGAAATATTGTATTGATTTATTGACCGATGGATTTATAAAGAAAATAACTTTATAATGTGCCAGGTAAGTTATCAATTTTATTCACCACAAAAATATACAACTATGAAAGCAAAGATTACAGGCATGTTGACTCTTTTAGTTTCAACTTTCATTTTCACTTCTTGCTACGCTCAATCTTACAGTTACAGCAGTGGATACAATCGCAAAGTAAGCGTGGAAGCAACAAGTCCTGACATAAGCTACAATTTGGATTTACGTGCAGTTGCTTCGGCATTTGCAGATTCCCGTAATCTGGAAGACTTTGAACGCCGTTTGAACGACTACAATGAGGGGTTAAACAATTTGGATTTAAATCAAGACGGTCAGGTAGATTACCTTCGAGTGGTAGAAACAGCAGAAGGAAACAATCGCTTAGTTGTAATACAAGCCATTTTAGATAGAGATGTTTTTCAAGATGTTGCGTCCATCGTACTTGAACGCCGCTGGAATTCCAGAACCTATGTTCAGGTTATAGGCGATCCCTATCTTTACGGACCTTACTACATTATTGAGCCTACATACGTTTACACACCCACCATATTTTCTTTCTTCTGGGGTCATACTTACGTGGCTTGTGATCACCGTACTATTGGGGATATTACCCCACATATTTCCACCATTTTCATCCACGTCCGATAAATATATATGTAAATAACATTAATATTTATGTAAACAGATCAAGAAACACGTATAACTATTCTGACAGGATAAGAAGTAATAGTTACAATTCTATGCGCAGGGAAGTTAGCCGGAGCGATTACGAGAGGAGCAATCCAAGCAGATCATTTGCAAGCAGAAATACCGAAAATCGAGTTGGCAACAGACGTGATTTAGGAGACTTGAATTCAAATGGAAGAAGCACTTACAATTCGACAAACAATAGAGTTTCATCTTCAAGAAGATAAACTGGTGTTACAAATTACGGCGGACGAAGTGCCAGCAATAGAACGGGGAAATTCAAACGGAGTTCAAAACAATGGAAGAGCAACGCGCGATAATCAAGACTGGAACTCAGTAAAACAAAGCAGAACGTCTAACGTTAGGGAAAGAAGCTCCTCTACCGAAAATCAATCCGGTACGCGTAACGAAGGTTCAAGAGTATCACGCGACAATAACTCTTCAACAAGAAGTAGTAGTTCTACCCAACAATCGAGTTCAAGAACAAGTTCTGACGATATTTACAGCAGACCGTCACGGAGCAGCTCAAGCGACAGCTACTCTCAACCAAGCAGAAGTAACAGTTCTGTTAACAATAGCAGAAACGAAAGTTCAAGAAGCGGTTCAAGCACATATAGCACACCAAGCAGAAGTTCATCGTCAAGCAACAGCGGTAGTTATAGTGCTCCGAGCAGAAGCAGTTCTTCTTCTTCATCTTCACCTTCACGTAGCGAAAGTAGTGGAAATAGCGGCGGCGGACGGTCATCAGGTGGTGGCGGAAGAAGATAAACCATAAGACTGAAAAGCTAACGTATTGACAACAGCCCAACAATATAAATTTAACTTACGTTTGTGACAAACAGCCGGACGAACTATTGAAAAATAATTTAGTCCGGCTGCTTTGTTTACAAATACGCATCCGCAGAATTTACAGCAAATCATTTATCTTCAATATATTTATCACAGCATCAGCCAGGCATCATTACTTTTCACTTCTACAAATCCGCTTCCGATTCATTTTTATTTCGGAACATTGCAACATAAAAACACAACTTTGGAGACACAATGGTTGTTACATCCCAATAAATCACAAATCAAAATGATACTGGAAGATTACATATTATTACATTCCGACAGCGAACCCGAATACTTAGCCAAAGTCAATAGAGACACACATGTAAAAATGATAAATCCGAGAATGTGTTCCGGTCACTATCAGGGTCGCGTTTTAAGCATGCTTTGTAAAATGATTTGCCCGCGAAAAGCACTTGAAATCGGCACTTTTACAGGCTATTCGGCATTATGCATAGCCGAGTCGCTACCCGAAGACGGATACTTACACACTATTGAAATTGATGATGAACTGGAAGAGTTTATTCTGAACAGCTTTCAAACATCTCCTTTTGAAAGCAAAATAAAACTACACATAGGGAAAGCGTTGGAAATTATCCCTTCTTTGGATGAGATTTTTGATTTGGTCTTTATTGATGCCGATAAACGAGAGTATTGGGCATACTTTGAAGCTGCTTTACCCAAAGTGCGTCAAGGAGGTTTTATCATTGCAGACAATACGCTGTGGGATGGGAAAGTGGTGGAAAGAGTTCATCCAAACGACAAACAAACCATTGAAATTAGGCGTTTCAACGAATTGATTGTAAATGATAACCGTATAGAAAGAGTCATATTGCCCGTGAGAGACGGATTAACTATCATCCGAAAAAAATAAAAAAACGACTTTACAAACCGGGCAAACGAAAATTATTTCTCAGTACAATTACGACACATTTCAAACTGCTTTCTGTTATTTAAAATACTTGCTCTGAAATTACGCGCTACGTTTCCTTGCCAAACCGTATCAAAACCATTGTCATATACGTTTCCAAAAGAAAAATCCGCATTTTTATCAAAGCAACAAGGAAGCAATTCTCCTTTTGAGTTAACTACGCTACCACTCCACAACCGTTTGCAACTGTTTTTCAATGGAGATTTTATCTGGTAAGCTCCATTTGTTGTTAACGCATATCTTGAGAATTTGTCTGCAGTAGGAATAAACTCGCTCCCTTCTTCGAAATCGTAAATCTGCGCTGTTTTCAACACCAGTTTATCCGCTTTTATTTTTTTCGTTATCTGTTTTATTTCATTTATTTGATGTTCATTATGTTTCATCACAATAAATTGAATCTCAACAAACGGATGTGGTTTTTTAAGCGCCGTTTTCCACTCGACAATATCATTCACAGCCTGTATGGCTTTTTCAAGCTTTCCTCCTACGCGATATTTTTCATAAATTTCCTGAGTAGTTCCGTCAATAGATATTATCAGCCTGTCCAATCCGCTTTCTACTATGTGGCGTGCTCTTTCTTTGGTTATAAGTTGCGCGTTCGTTGACGTGGAAGTAAGAATATTTCTGCCGCGAGCATAGCTTACAATCTCCAAAAACGTAGGATTCATAAACGGTTCACCCTGAAAATAAAAAATAATATGTGTTAAAGTCGGAGCAAGCTTATCTATTAAAATTTTCGATTTATCGGCATTCATATTTATCGGTTTTACCTTTTCAGTTCGTACTCCTACGGGACATTCCGGACAATGTAAGTTGCAAACATTACTTGGTTCGAGCGAAATAAAAAGAGGCCGGTGCTCCCAAGACAGCATTTTTCCTTGCTTAGAAAATAAATATGAAGCCATCATTTTCAACCCATTCCACAAACGTTTAGGAGGTGAAATAAGCTGCAGAAGTCGGAAGCTATAATATATTTTTGAATAGAACAAAAGATACAAATTTTATATAATTAAAATAACAAAACAAATAACGAGCGATTGAAGCTTATACAATCTATGAAAATCAACAAAAGAAACTCATTACAAAGAAACATAAAATATCAAGATAAAACGAGCGAATTATAGGAAAATAGGATTAAATCTTGTAAATTTGCAGATTAGATATTATCGCCATAGTTAAAATGTTTAAGGATATTATAGGGCAACAAGCAATAAAAGAGCGGCTTATTCAACCGGCTCTCGAAAAGCGCATTCCTCACGCTCAACTTTTGTATGGACAAGAAGGCGTAGGAAAATTAGCATTGGCACTATCTTATGCGCAATACATTATGTGTACTCATCCAAGTGCAACTGACGCCTGCGGTGTTTGCCCATCCTGCATTAAATTCCAAAACATGCAGCATCCAGATTTACATTTTGTATTTCCTGTAATAAAGCCACCCGGCAAAAACACGGTAATTTGCGACGATTTTGTGCAGGAATTTAGGAATATGCTTATTCAAAGTCCTTATTTCAGTGTACAGGATTGGTATGAAATTATCGGCGATGGTGCAAAACAGGGAGCAATTTACGCCAATGAAAGTTCTGAAATAATTCGTAAATTGAGTCTAAAAACCTATGAATCGGAATACAAGGTGATGGTCATTTGGTTACCGGAACTGATGAACGATTCTTGCGCGAACAAACTGCTCAAAATTCTGGAAGAACCACCGCCAAAAACACTTTTTTTGTTGGTGTCAAACACAATCGAAGGGAATATCGCGACCATACTATCGCGGACACAACACATATACATACCTCGTTTGAGCGAAAACGAAATTGTAAATGCGCTATTGTCAGAGAATCCGAATGTACTGGTTTTAGAGGCTCAAAATGCGGCAAGAATAGCGGAAGGAAGTTTTCTTCAAGCAAAAAAAATATTGGAACAAAATAAAGAAAGCCGTGTAAACTTCGACCGTTTTGTACAATTGATGCGTTTAGCCTGGATGATTGGAAACAAACGAGATTACAATTCGCTTATGATATTGCGAACTTGGGCTGACAACTTATCCGGCAGCGATATGGGACGCGAAAGACAAAAAGCTTTTTTGAATTATGCTCAAAGTATGGTACGTGAAAATTTTATTTTCAATCTGAAGCAACACGATTTGAACTATATGACCAACTACGAAACCGATTTTTCACTTAAATTTTCACCTTTTATCAACGAGCGAAACGTAGAAGATTTAATGAACGAACTTGCACTTGCCGAACGACATATAGAACAAAACACCTATGCCAAAATGGTTTTTTTCGATTTAGCATTAAAAACGATTATGCTTTTAAAGAGGTAAAACAATATATTTCTTTCAGCAAGAATTATTCAAACAACAAGAACAGCGACTACGCATCCTGTTCTTTTACAATATATATTTATTTTATAACTTTATGGATTACAAACTATATACAAGCGGCTGCTCTATGAATAAAAAAGGCTGCTGCTGCACAAATAACAAAAAACTCAGCGTACACGACTGGCTGTGCGATTTACCTGAAACAGTGCAAGATACAGATCTTGTAGAAGTACAGTTTAAAGACACCGAAAAGGCTATTTTATCAACAACAATAAATTGGAACTTTTCAAAGGCGATATGGTCGCTGTAGAAGCCTCACCCGGGACATGATATCGGCGAGATTACACTCACCGGAAAACTCGTACAACTTCAAATGAAAAAGAACAACATTGATATGGCGAAGTTTGAGGGACGAAAAGTATATCGAAAAGCGAGCGAAGTGGATATGGAAAAATTTCAAGAAGCCAAAGCTAAAGAACAGGAAACAATGATAAAATCGAGACATATTGCCGAAAGTCTGAAACTCGACATGAAAATAGGCGATGTAGAGTTTCAGGGCGATGGCAACAAAGCCATATTTTACTATATTGCCGATGAACGTGTCGATTTCCGTCAGTTAATCAAAGTCTTTGCCGAAACATTCCGCATACGTATTGAAATGAAGCAAATCGGAGCACGCCAAGAAGCAGGTCGTATAGGAGGAATTGGACCGTGCGGGCGCGAACTTTGTTGTTCAAAATGGATGACAAGCTTCTCAACCGTTTCTACTAGCGCGGCGCGTTATCAAGACTTGTCGCTCAATCCGCAAAAATTAGCCGGACAATGCGCCAAACTGAAATGTTGTATGAATTACGAGCTCGACACCTATATGGATGCTTCAAAAGGGCTTCCGTCACGTGAAGTGAATTTAGAAACCAAAGATGCCGTTTATTATCATTTCAAAACAGAAGTATTTAAAGGAACTATAACCTACTCTACGTCACCGGAATTTGCCGCTAATTTGGTCACCATTTCTGCCGAAAGGGCAAAAGATATTATTAAAATGAACAAAAAAGGGCAAAAACCCGTCCTACTGAATGACGAAGCAAAAGAAACAAGTGAAAAGAAATCATCGGCGGAGTACGGAAATGTGGTTGGACAGGACAGCCTAACCCGTTTTGATTCTCAGAAAAAAGACAAAAGGGGTAATCACAAGAAGCATAATCACAACCATCCCAATAAACCAAATAAAACTCAAAACAGCAATAATAGTCAAAAATAACACGTTAGCTATGGGTTATAAAAAATTATTTATTCTTTGTACTGTCATCATCGTGACCAATTCTTGTCGTCGGAACGAAATATTTTTTCAATACAAGAATATAACTCAACAAGGTTGGAGCAAAGATAGTGTAGCAAACTTTGACATACATATAACCGATAAGGATATTCCATATAATTTTTTCATTCATTTACGCCACAGAGGTAATTATCCGTATCAAAACATCTGGCTCTTTTTAGAGCAATCGAATCCGAATAAAAAGACCAAAAAAGATACAGTAGAAGTATATTTGGCTGACCAATATGGCAAATGGCTTGGTTCGGGAGCAGGCAGCCTGAAGGAGATGCAGATTTTTTATCAAAAGCAAATTCTTTTTCCCGATACGGGAGTGTATCATTTAGGCATAAAACAAGGTATGCGTGACAGCCTGCTTCGCGGAGTAAATAACGTCGGAGTAAGGATTGAAAAAGCAAATCAGCAATAGACCGCTTATCAAACAATAATAGATGGCACATGGGTAAAAACAAACTTGCAAAATTTGCCGATTTGGAGACGTTTCCACACGTATTTCAGATAGCTTCCTCCACGCTGCTTGCCGGCAACGGATTTTTGTTGAAAGGAAAATGGAATAGCACGTTTTTCAACAACTCCAACCCTATTGTAGTAGAATTGGGTTGCGGTAAAGGAGAATACACCGTTGAACTTGCCAAGCAATTTCCGGACAAAAACTACATAGGTGTAGATATAAAAGGAGCAAGGTTATGGACGGGAGCAAAAGAAAGTTACCTCAAAGAGATGAAAAATGTTGCTTTTATACGTACAAACATCGAAATGATTGAACACTTTTTTGACAAAAACGAAGTAAGCGAAATTTGGTTGACATTTCCTGATCCGCAAATGAAAAAAACAACAAAGCGATTGACAGCGACAAATTTCATACAATCGTACCTTAAACTCCTTAACAACAATGGAATAATTCATCTAAAAACTGACAGTCCATTTATGTTTACATATACACACAAAATGGTACTTGCAAATAATTTTCCCATTCTTGAATTATCTGAAAACATTTATGACACTGAAAACGTTAGCGATATACTAAAGATAAAAACATATTACGAACAGCAATGGCTCGAAAGAGGACTTACCATTAAGTACATCTCTTTTTGTCCTCTCGTATTGGATAAATATACCGAGCCTGAATTAAACATTGAACACGACGAATATCGCAGCTTCAAACGATTCCGCCGCAACAATAACGCTAATGGATGACAACAAATCAAATTGATGACAACACTCTATCCTAAATTAATTCTTGAAGCCTTAAAGCACGTACGCTATCCCGGCACAGGCGATGACATTGTGTCAAACGCGATGGTACAGGACAATCTGCATATCGAAGGCAACAAAGTAAGTTTCTCCATTTTATTTGAGAAGCCAAATGATCCGTTTGCTAAATCTGTAGTAAAAGCCGCTGAGCAAGCCATACTCACGTACATCGGAGAAAACATAGATATAAAAGGAAACATATCTGTAGAAACAAAACCACAGGAACCGCCCAAGCCCGTTTCTATTTTGCCAAATGTAAAAAACATCATTGCCGTATTTTCGGGAAAAGGTGGTGTGGGCAAATCTACCGTGTCAGCCAATTTGGCGGTCTCCTCTAGCCCAATTGGGATATAAAGTGTGGATTGCTTGAATGCAAACATACATGGTCCATCCGTACCTAAAATGTTTGGTGTAGAAGAAGCTCGACCTTTTATCGAAGAGTCGGAAGGCAAGCATATCATTGTTCCTATTGAAAAATACGGTGTAAAACTAATGTCTATCGGCTTTTTTGTAGATCAGTCCAATGCGCTGGTATGGCGTGGCAGTATGGCAAGCAATGCGCTCAAGCAATTGATTACTGATGCCGATTGGGGCGAATTAGACTATTTTGTTATGGACCTGCCTCCCGGAACAGGTGACATACATCTCACATTGGTACAAACAATGGGTATTACGGGTGCCATTGCCGTTACAACTCCACAAGATGTGGCTTTGGCCGATGCTCGTAAAGGCATCAGTATGTTTTTAGGAGATAAAGTAAATGACCGGTACTTGGATTAATCGAAAATATCGCATGGTTTACAGCTGCAGAACTTCCCGAAAAGCAAATTATATTTTTGGAAAGACAGTAGAAAAAAACTCTGCGAAAAGTAGATATACCTTTCTCGGACAGATACAATAGTACAAAGTATCCGCGAAGGGGGTGATACAGGTTATCCTATTTACGGCAGACAAAAACTCCATCACGGCAACAGCCTTCAGAGAGCTAACAAATAGAATCGTTGAACAAGTGGAAGAACGAAATAATCAGCTACCAAGTACAAAAAAGGTTAATATAGTTAAATAAAGTTCACAAATTACACAAAGCTGGTTTATCTTTAACATTTTTGCATAAGATTTGCTATCAAATACTTGAATTACAAATTATGCTTCTACACAGAAACAATAAAAACAATCTATTTTATAAACACTTTATCATTATGAAAAAAAGTTAATACTACTTGATGTTGATGTGTCATCCAGCTC
>JASGJK010000042.1:0-23144 GCA_049840795.1 Paludibacteraceae bacterium | reverse complement strand
TATTGCTAAGGTTAATAGGGAAGGATCAGAGAATCCGAACAGCACCTAATATTAACACTGGAGGAGTAAAACCCGATGGAAGCGATGGTGTAAACGAAGTTTCTTATTTGATGCTCGAAGTGATAGAGGAATTACATATTTTACAACCGGGCAACTCGGTACACATCTCTTCGGTTACTCCGAATAAATTTTTACATGCCGCCATCAAACTCATTCGACAAGGACATGGATATCCTTCTGTATTTAATCCGGA
This sequence comes from Paludibacteraceae bacterium, assembly GCA_049840795.1. Classification (GTDB taxonomy): domain Bacteria; phylum Bacteroidota; class Bacteroidia; order Bacteroidales; family Paludibacteraceae; genus UPXZ01. The sequence goes on along the minus strand of JASGJK010000042.1, from coordinate 22,891 downwards.
CGTTTATATTCAGGAAATGCTGCGCTCCGGAAAGTCGTTGCGAGATGCGCGCGAAGGTGGTTGCAGCGGTTGTATCGAAGTGGGTGCTTTTGGCAAAGAAGCGTATTTGCTTACCGGTTATCTTAACGTGCCAAAAATTCTCGAAATCACCCTTTTCAACGGTATAGTTCCCGTAAAGGGGAAGCGGGAATTGAGACTGGAAATCCGAATCCGAGTTTGCCACGTACAATGATTTTTATAATGCTTTTTATCAACAATTAAAATACATTATTGACTTAAAAATAAAAGTGAATAATTATATCGATAAAATGTACTCAAAGAATTATCCGGCAACATTTTTATCCGTTTTAATCGATGATTGTATCAAAAAAGGAAAAGATTATTACAATGGTGGTCCACGTTACAGACAACCTACATTCAATGTACGGGATTAGGTACGGTTACCGATTCATTGTCGGCATTGAAAAAGCATGTGTCCGATGATAAAACTGTGCCAATGGAACAAATGATTGAAGCTGTATCTACAAATTTTCAGAAATACGAAGTGTTACGGCAACGCATATTGAATAACACGCCTTTTTTTGGTAATGATGATGATTATGCTGATGAAATCGCGCTAAGGTATATGACGATTTATTTGATCTGATAGACAATCGTCCGAATGGGAAAGTAGGCGGAAAGTATCATTTAAATATGCTCTCTACTACCTGTCATAATTATTTTCGGAAATGTATGGGCTACACCCAATGGACGCTTGGCGTGTAAATCTATTTCGGACGGAACTTCACCTTCGCACGGATGTGATACGCATGGCGACTGCGGTAATTCGTTCGCTATCCAAATTAGACCATATAAAATCGGGAGGTACGCTTCTTAACCTCCGTTTTCTACCAAGCTTATTGAAAAACGATGACGATGTGGCAAAACTCGGAAACTTAATCCGTAGTTATTTTGCACAAGGCGGGCATCATAATCAGTTCAATATTGTGGATACTGCTACTTTGATTGCAGCTCGTGAGCATCCTGAAGAATATCGGGATTTATTGGTGCGAATGGCGGTTACAGCGATTATTTAACGCATGAACGCCAACTTGAGCAAGAAGTTATCGAACGAACAGAAAATGGGATTGTTTTAGCGATAAAATTGGAAAAAATCAATTTACTTATCTGGCTTTTTTATTTGATGTTAAACGCTATTCGATAAACGATGGTCCGGGTGTTAGGGTAACGGTTTCTTTTAAAGGGTGTTCGCTCACATGCAAGTGGTGTCACAATCCAGAAAGTCAATCGTTTAAAACGGAGAAACTGTACAATAAAAATAAATGTATCGGCTGTGCCACTTGCGTGAAAGCTTGTCCGGACATGCTTTATCGTTACGAGCAATCGAAGGTATCGTTGCAAATATCGATAGATGTACTATGTGCGGTAAATGTGCCGAAGTATGCCCAACGCGAGCTATTGAGATGAGTGGAAAAGAATATACAGAGGAAGATGTTTTGTCTATCATCCTTAAAGAAACCAATATGATGGACTTTTCGGATGGTGGTGTGACTTTTTCGGGTGGAGAGCCGTTGATGTATCCTGAAGCATTGAAAAGTTTGTTGATTCGTTGTGGAGAAGAGGGTATTGATCGGGCGGTAGATACTTGTGGATATGTCAGGTCATCGGTTATGGAAGATGTAATGCCTCATACCGATTTATTTTTGTATGATTTAAAAATGATAAACAGTCAATTGCACCGACAATGGACCAAAGCTGATAATGAAATTATTCTGAAAAACTTACAATTTATAGCCCGGTCTGAAAAGCCATATCATATTCGTATTCCGTTGATTGATGGAGTGAATACACACGATGAAAACATTGAAAAAAACTATTGCTTTCATTCAAGGCTTGCATCGGAAGCCGGATGTTGTCGGATTACTGCCTTATCAGAACATTGCTTCGAAGAAATATGAAAAACTGGGAAAATATACGACGACAGCGGTATGAGCGAACCCTCAAAAAGAAACTCAATATAGAATTCTCGAAAAATTTACAATGAGTGGATTGAACACAACAGGTGGATAAACAACTCAAAAAAAAGCAGCCTGAAAATTGAAAAACTTTCAGGCTGCTTGCTCTCCCTCGTCTTTTAAACATCTCTATATACATATAATATACAATCATTTACAGTTATTAAAATATCTGTTTTGGCGGTTTTTGGCGGTTATGGGAAAACAAGATAATAAGATCCGCACGCCAACGTTTGCTTCGTATGTTTTTTCAGTCGGATACAAGATATAACCATCTTTTTGTGTACATGTAATTTTTGTATAACCTGCCGGACAATTAGCTGTGTATTCCTTTTTCCCTGCAATATCAAACTATATACATTGTTAATGTAGATCTTATAAGTATTAGCAGATCCATTCGTAAACCGTAAGCTATACGTGTTGTTCTTTTCGCAGTTTGGCTTTTCTACATCTTCTTTTTTGCTGCAACTAAGTGCTGTTAAAACCAATAAAATAAAAATCGTTTTTTTCATAAGCATTATTTTTAGTTAAGTTTATTTGTATGTGGGTTCAGAAGCAATTCCATAACCACTTCTTTTTTCTCGCAAAAGACTGATTATATCGTCCTTATCTTTTAATCTGTTTTTTAGATATTCAATTTCCATATCTTTAGCATTCTCATTTTTTTTATTGAATTCATTACTTTTCATTATTCCAAATGTACCGGTTTCAAAAAATTGTGCTGGGCTTATTCTAAGTGTTTCGCAGAGCAGCTTCAAACGTCGAAGATCGATAGTTTCATTATCAATAGCTTCGTTCAGTCCTTTTCGCGAGTATCCTACTCTCTCAAGTAAATCTTTTATTTTAATATTTTTTGATTTAGCAATTTCCTGTATATCGTTGTATTTCATTGTTTTAATTATAAAATTAATTAGAATGAGAATAAATTAATAAAACAACAGAGTAGTGCAGTATCTTTTTTGGATTCTTATACTACTTTTGTATCGTTCAATCCTGAACAAATATACAAAAATGAATGAATAAAACATTATTAAAAAACAAAATGAGTGAAGAAAAAAGACCATTTGAAGAAGAAAACAAACCGCTTAGGGCGTTTTTGTTAAGCGTAGAAGCAAATAGCTTAGACGACTATCGGGAGATTCAACGCAAGATCATAAATCGATGTGAAATTACCGCACAGATTTTCACGAACTGGAAAAACGGATATTCCCGGATAGCCAAATTAGCGAAACCAATTCTCAACAGTATTGCAGCAGAGTATTATCAATGTGATTTTGAAAATTTAAATCAGAAAACAAAGATGAGTAAAAAAAACTATTTGACGATTACATCGCCTACCGATGACGAGATCCGCTTTGATTTCAGACAAAGCCGGCAATTATTATTGTTTTGCAATTTCAATCCGATTCGGAAGATTCAATTTGTTGATGCGCTTGATTCTGCGTATCAAGTGACACAAGTATCAAATGTATCTATGTACGAAGATGGTACCGGTTCAATGATACTTCTACTTAACGATGATTACGACCGTGAAACGGTCATATCAACTATATCAGAGATATTTGAAAATCATTTTAATAAAATTCAAAATGGTAGCGAAGTATAAAAATGGTTTTTCATTACGTGATGAAAAACGACACAATCCGACAAATAAAAACCGACACGCTTGGAAAAACAACGTGTGTAGCAAGTGCGGTATTAATCGCATACATCTCACTGGATCACCTATTACGCATTATTTTAAAAACCACATTGCACTCGGTAATCGAGCCCCCGAATGTATAAATTAATTAAACAATGAAAAAAACAATTTTAATAGCAACTGCGCTTATAGTGCTTAGCTGCACTTCTAAAAAAGAAGATGTGAAAACTCCTGATTGTCAATCCAAAAACACATACACATTGCGATTTGTAAACACCTCATCAAACGTGTATATGATATATGTTAACAACGCTTACGTGTGTGATATTGCCGGGAAAAAGGAATATACCACCAATTGCCAAGCCGGGTACACAAAAATTACATGTACGCAAAAAACTGGGTATATTCTATATCCTACAATTAAGGAGTACGAATCAAACGTACAATGCTGTCAGTCATACAGATTAATGTTTCCTTAGACAATGAATGTACCGGTTAAAAAATACATTTGCGTAACTCCATATTCGGTTACAGTCAGTTCCGGACTTCCTAATGAGCAGGAATATTGTGTACGAATAGGCGATGTGCTTCAAGAAGATTCAATCCTATTTATAAAACGATTTTGTAAAAAACTAAATTGATAATTCATAATTGATAATTCATAATTAAGAATGATACTCACATTTTCACAACGCAGATTTGAGCAGCGCATCATCTCCGGCATAAAACGCACTACCATACGCACCGATGCAAAGGGCAGATGGAAACCCGGACGAATCATACATTTTTGGATGCACAATCCGCGTAATGTATCTAAAAATCCGTACTTCTTTGCCCTCGGGAGATGTATAAACGTAGAAGACATAGCTATTTATCCGGGAATTAATACGATTGTAATATCTACACCTGGATCTAAATTGTATTACCAAAACACACAGAATCTGAACGAAATAGCCAAATTGGACGGGTTTGATGATTGGGAAGACATGAAAACTCGGTTTAAAACCGATTTTACAGGAAAAAGAATAACATTTGAATTACACACTATTTTTCTATGAATACAATTATTACTTGCGATGAAATGACAATAATAGCCGATAACAAACGATATACGGCTGTTGAACAACAACAGTGCAGGTGTTTAGACTGTGATTTAAAGTCTAAACCTCCAATCTGCTTAAAAGCCCCATGTGCCGGGGCAAAGCGAAAAGATAAAAAAAACGTTATTTTCAAACTAAAATCAGATAATCAAATTAATCAAACAAATCAAAGTTAAGACAATGGAAACAACTAATGCAACTATCAACCAACTGCTTAATTTGTGCTTAAACATAAATAAACAAATTATAATGCGTTTTTCGAGTTTGAATGGCACGTCAACTGGGTGAGTATTTATATTACCAACAAAAAAAAAGGGGATTATAAAAGGATTATTTATATAGATAAACCGGAAATCATTGCGGAAGCAAAAAAACAACTCGAAAATTTTATTCTCGAAAAAATGAATAAGGAATGAAAATCAAGATCAATCTTACCAAAATAAAAGGCGCTTGCAGGTTAGCTCTACAAGGAAAAAACGGAATAAAAGAATGCCTTGTAATTCCGCTCGACAGCATCGGTTTAGTACACCAAAATAACTCCGTGTACATCAATCTGTATGCTTTTGAACTCAAAGATAAAAAAGGACAGTCGCATTTTATCAAGCAGGTTTTTACAGTTGAGCAACTCGACAGCCTTACCGATGCCGAAAGAAACATCGTTATCGGAGGCATTAAAGCAGATCAATTCTCAGGGAGTTTGCCGTCCTCGGGTATAATGCGGAATGGCAGGTTATATCAAAGCGAGCGTTTGGTTACCCGGATGAGAGAGAAAGGCTTATTCTCATTGCCTACCGTCGTCAAATCGGATGCAATGCGGGTAACAGAGTTTTCCAAAGAACATCTTTTGAAAAGTGCGTTAAAGCACAAAAACAAAACGAGTTTATTCTACATAAACTTAGCAGAAGAAATCCTATTATGGACTGGCTACAATTTATCACCGGAGTTCTGCAGGATTCTGCAGGGTTTCCCAAAGAAGTGGTTAAAACAGAAATAGCCTGTTACGGAGATGCCGTTTGCCCCGATGTGGCACAGCTTGCCTTTGAACTGATTAAAACACATTACGAAAATTCAAAAGAACAATGAGAATTAAAATAAACACAAATTTGATTCAGGCAATATATAACTTAATTAACGCTCGTATAACAAAAATTGAAAAAGAGTTGAAATGGATTAATTTTCAAACTACTAAAAAGTTTAATATCGATGATGTTGATATAATGATTGCTCTAAAATTGAAAGCCGATGCTTATAGCGAGGAGTTAGAAAAATTAAAAAAATTAACTGAGTTGTACGAAAATTCAATTTATCAATAATGATTAACAAAGAAGATATACTTAACGCCACCAACGGCGGATTAGATATTATACTTTCGTATTATCCGCAGGCGCGCGATTGTGTAAATACTCGCAAGCCGTTCCCTATGCGTAACGAAAAAACACCATCGGCATATATCAAACAATTTGGCACGGTATGGAAAATAACCGATTTTGGCGATGACTCGCACGCCCGCAATTGCTTTGACGTGGTACAGATAGAGGAGAATATCAAGTTTTACGAGGCGCTTTGTCTCCTGGCTGATCGTTACGGAGTGCAAAAGAACTTGGATAAAACAATCAATAAACCCGACATCCGACAACGCGAAGCGGAAGAAAACGAAACGGACGGATATTTTAATGTAGAATATACCGAAAAGTGGAGCAAAACAGAATTGGAATTGTTCGGAAACCGTGTTACACAAGAGAATGTAGATAAACTTTCTTATAGATCGGTGAAGTGGTTTGGCAAAACCAAGAAAAACGATAAAGGGGAACTACTCACGACGACAACATCAAGTAACGATAATTATCCAATCTTTGCACGCGTATGCGATTATGTGGATGCAAACAAGGAAACAAAACAGTTTATCAAGGTTTACCAACCATTGAACACAGACAAAGCCTTTCGCTTTTTCTACAACGGAGCAAAACCTAAAGATTATATTAACGGATTAAACGAATTGCGCCGTGCTTTTTCTCAGTATAATGAGCAGGAACGGCACACGTGGGAACAAAATCCGGCAAATGAAAATAAACCTTACAAGGATAAAAAACTGGAATGTGCCGTATTGTGTAGCGGTGAGCGCGATGCCGTTAATTGCCTTTCTTACGGATATATGCCGTTATGGTTAAATTCAGAAAGCGCCACGCTTCAGGAATTCGATTATAAAGAGATACTAAAATACGCAGAACGTGTGTACAATATACCTGATATTGATAACACAGGAAAGCGAAAAGGCATTGAACTCGGTTTGCGTTTTTTGGATATTCACACCGTTAAACTTCCCGATTGGTTGCAAACATACAAAGATATGCGGGGTAAACCTCGCAAGGATTTACGCGACTATTTGGATTTGCGCCGGGAGAAAAAAGACTTTGAGGATTTGTTTAAACGTGCAATGCCTTTCAAATTTTGGGAGTGGGTACAAACGCCTAAAGGCTTAAATCTCGAAATAAATACCGCTTATATGCTAAACTTCCTTTCGGATGTTGGTTTTGGTAAAATTCAGGACCCGAACACCAAAAAGGAAACCTTGGTACAAGTTACCGGAAACATTGTTAAAGAGGTAACAAGCAAAGACATACGCGCCTATTTGGTTGACTTTGTACGTAAAAATGTGGCAGATATTAAAGTGGTTAATTTGGTGCTAAACTCAACGCGTACCAAAACAGTAACAATGGACGATTTGAACAAACTTGATATTGATTTTAAGGACTTTGAAGAAAACAAACAATTTTTGTTCTTTGAGAATCGCACGGTTGAAATAAATCCCACATCTATACAAGAATATCGCAATGGTGATGTGTCTCGCTACGTGTGGGAACATCGAATATCCAAACACAATTTCAAACGCATTGAACCTTCTTTTAAAATTTCACGCGAAGCGGATATGTTTGATATTGAAATATCACAAGCTAAATCGCACTTTTTCCGTTACCTGATAAATGCCAGCCGTACCTTTTGGCGCACCGAATTTGAAACAAACGCCACTTTCAATAAGGAAACGGACGAGGCATATTTTACAGAAAACCATTTCAAAATTGACGGTAACCGCCTCACGCCTGAACAAATACACGAACAAGAACAAAACCTGATTGCTAAGATATTTGCAATAGGTTATATGTTGCACCGATACAAAGCACTATCCAAAGCGTGGGCGGTGTGGATTATGGAGGACAAAGTCAGTGACGATGGGCAGAGTTTGGGCGGCACCGGAAAATCTTTTATGATTAAATTCCTTTCCAATTTTAAGAACATTGTAACGTTTGGCGGGCGTAATAAGAAGTTAACGGAAAACGTCCATATTTTCGAGCGCATTACCCGCGATACCGATTTAATGTTTGTGGATGATGCCGACCAATATTTGGATTTTAATTTCTTTTACGGAAGTATTACCGGTGATTTGGAGATAAACGAAAAGCACGTTAAAAGCCAATCGCTAAGTTACGAGGAAAGTCCTAAAATGGTTATAACATCCAATTTTGCACCTCGCAGTAACGACAGTTCAACATCACGCCGTTTATTGTATGTGGTTTTTTCAGATTGGTATCACGAAGCAAACGAAGATAACGACTACCACGAAACGCGCACTATCCGCGATGATTTCGGCTACGATATTTGCAAACAAGGATATAAAGAGGAATATTGGAACGAAGATATAAATTTCCTTTGTGACTGTCTCCATTTCTATTTATCCGTTGCTTCCGAAAATATCAAATTACAGCCCCCTATGCACAAAGTTTATGAGCGTATGAATATAAGTACAATGGGCAGTCAGTTCCGCGACTGGGCAGAAGTTTATTTCAGCCCACAAGGGAATAACTGTGATCGCGAGTTGGTTAAGGAATTTGTAATAAAAGATTTCATTAACGAAACTAATGTAAAGGGTTGGAGTACTAAGCAGTTTACCAAAGCACTATTGGCATACTGCAAGAACAACGAATATATTTACGAGATAAATCCAAAATCGTTGCAAAACTCAGGAAAACGCATTGTGCGAAACATTTCCGGCAAAACAACCGAAATGATCTACATACGCACTATTGATTTTGAAAACAAAAGAGTTAACTCTATCAATACGGACACTACTCCCGAAACACTAAACAAACAAAGCATACACGTGTGTTAGGCACAGTACTTTTTAAATTTACTTTAAAATCAAATTTATATGTCAACAAAAAAAAAAGCTATTGAACTTGCAACAAAGTTTTACTCAATCGTAACTGGAATACCAGTTGATTATATCCAGCAGAATATAATGATAAAAGGTTCTATATCATTAATAAAAAATGATTCTCACTTTGAAAACGGCTATTGAAATTTCAACATTACACGTTGAAGAATTAATGAAGTTTTCTCACGAGACTTATGATAGCCATTTTAAAGCTCTTCTCAACGAACTAAAGGCACTTTCTTAGTATTGTGCCTAACGGAGGGGGCTAACTGCCATTGGCGGATTTGCGGGAGCTTTTCTGTCGGGAGACAGAAAATGTGCGAGCGTAAATCTGACAATGTGAATACTTTTCGACCCCGCCGATGCAGATAGCCTGTGTTAGCCGTTCGGTTTTTATTAATTATTAAAATTATTTTTTTTATGAATATAAGCACTATCGTTTTCTTTGAAGAAGGAAAATATTATCACAAAATAGGAGTAAATGGGGATGATGATATTTATTTTAAATGTCAAAATGTGAATACTGAAGGATGTTCGTCTCTTTTATATCCTGATGCTTTTGGAGTTGAATTATATATCTCTCCAGGTCGAAGATGCGCTCAATTTAAAATTAATCTTAGTTACGGATTTCCATCATTTAAAGGATGGAAAGAAATTTCAAGAGAAGAATTTTTATCAGTAACTAAAGAATACGTTAATCGTGTTGTTAAGGATTTTTCTTAAACTGACGGCTAACGGCGAACGCTATATGCAGAGCGGGATTTACGAGTAAAAAACTGTCAAAATACAACAAAAGTATGAACGAAGTACAAAATATAATAACTGCGGATAACCCCGCTTTGCAAATAGCGAGTGTTAGCGGTTGTTATTCATTTTCAATTCGCAACACAAAGCAAAGTTCAAGTTGGTTTGGAAATTGTGAAATCTGTAATAAACCAGCATCCGAAATCTGGAATGCAAAAAAAATGAAATCTATTTTTCATCCAATATTGCAAAAGCCTGGAGAAATAGAAATTTGGTCACGTTATGGACATAAGGATTGCCTTGATAATTTGATAGATAAACAGAGCAAGAGTGCAGAGGAAGCTCTTTAAAAAAATACTGGTGCTATACAATACTGAAAGAAGTATTAGTGTCGGCGGCGCATGATAGTATTTCCACTTCCGGAAGCCGTTTTTATAATAACCGCTAACAACATTATATGCGTAGTTCAAAAAATATAACTATATAAAATTATGACATTCAACGAATTAGAATATAAATTATTTTCTAATTTTGAAGCCGGGTATATAAGTAATACGCAGTTAGTTCAAATAATTGAACAAGCAGCGCAGTATCTTAATTTACAAACACTTTCAGACTATTCAAAGAATCAAGGTATATCTTACAATGGAGCAAAAAAACGCTCACTTAGTTATACCGTTATAGGTGGCGTAAAATTTATAATAGATAACGAATAGTATATTATATCATCGTTACACTTTAAGCCTTGTATTACAGATACGGGGCTTTTTTGTGACGTTTATATACGCACAGCGGAAAGGGGTGTATCCGGGTTCTTTGTGTTTATGACCCCTCTCCCCTTTCAATATTCAATAAAAAATTTGTAATTTTGTAATATAATAATGCAAAAAACATTAAAGTATTGAAAATAAGTTGTTTAATTTAGTTACACATTTTTGTTACAAATAATTACAAATAAAATATACATCTGTAATTAAATGGAAAAATATTGCATAAACTTTCAATATATTGATTAATTACATACGTTACAAATTTGTAAATGCTTTTTTACTCAAGTGTAATTTATTTTGTAATTTATTTATACTGTTATAAATCAGTATGTTAATTTATTTTTGTTACACAATTACACAATTACATTTTTTTTATTGCAAAATATAAAATATTTATATCGTTTATATAAAAAACTCCCCAATTCATCCCCTCTTATTTATCTTAGAATATATGTATCATACAATGTATATAATTACTTCAATTATTCTTTAATATTTCGGTGATTTAATTTTCTGTAAATTTTTCGATAATTTTTTGATTTTCAGAAAAATAATTCTACTTTTGCATAGTATAGTATCTTTTTATGTAAAATACACTATCTTAATTCTACGCTAATAATTTACATATATGGGCAATTTTGTCGAAGCTACGATAAAAGAAATAAAGAATATGTATAAACCCGGATCGGCGCCGTCTGATTCTACTATATCTCGCAGAATTGATTTAGCTAAAGCTGCACTTGGTAAAAAGGAACATCAAATTCTTTCTTTAATAGATTATTGCCAATACTTCGGAATATCATTTCCGGAATAATTTTTGTACATTTGTTCTAAATAATAGAAAGGAAATAATTATGCCAAAAGTATCCGGTATTACTATCGAAAAATCGTATAGAGGTGTCCCTCGTTATGTGCGTATAGACTTAAAGAAACACGCTGATATAATTCCATTTTTAAAAGAAAAAGGAGTTATCTCCGAGCCTGAAATTAAATTTACTCCAAAAATGAAAAAAAGCATCAAAGAAGCCGATAACGGTGAAGTATCTGATGTAGATATAAATAACTTTTTTGGTAAATGAGTTACAATATTGTACAAACAAAAACTGCCGTAAAAGATGCTTCTAAGTTAAAAAGCGCATCAAAAGGCTTAAAAGAGAGATTAATTTTAATTCTTAAAGAATTATCATTGCATCCTTACGAGGGTATAGGTAATCCGGAGCAACTTAAATACTCACTCAGTAATTATTGGAGTAGAGAACTTACAAAAAAGGATCGTATTGTATATTCCGTTGATGAATCATCCAATACTGTTACTATTTATCAATACTTAGGACATTATTTGGATAAATAATAAATCCGCAAAACACACTAAATTTCTCAAATCTTTCAATCCTTGCAAATCTTGCAAGGATTTTTTTTGTCCTCCTATTTTTGTATTTAATTCTACTTGAGAAAAAATGAAAGCATGGCAAATTGGATTACTCGGCGTTGTTGGTTATGTAGCTTATAAATATGTACCTACAATACTATCGCTTACTAAGTTGCAATTTGCTTTTGCCGGCATTGATGTCGAGAAAATTGAAAAAGAGAATATAATACTTTCTCTGATACTTGAAATTAACAATACCGGAATGGGCAAAGTTGCTGTAAATAGTGTCAACGCTAATATTTTATTCAACGATTCAATTATTGGAAAAGTAGATAACAAGTATAATTTCACTATTCTACCCAAATCGGTACAAAACGTTAAAATAATCTTTTCTATCAATAAAGATAGCGTTAAGGACGAATTGTGGCAGAGTATAATCAATAATAATGTAGATCTTAAATTTGGACTAACCGGCAGCGTAACGGCAAATAATATCACTATACCATTTTCTGTACTGTACGCTGTTAAGGATTTAATTAATTTATAGTGTATGTCTAAAAAAACAAATAATATCATTCTTCCGGTTGCATTATTTGCAGGGGCTATATTTTTTTTAAAAGTAAAAAATCAAGTGTGAGTGGTATAGGTTCTATTAAAAGTGAAATTTATACGATAACTTGTATTAATGATAAAAAAAATGACTTAGGAAAAGTTGAGTTTGGAGCTGTTGATGATGAGTTTTATAAACAAAATGTTATTTCGCAAGCTGCACGAAGATTTGGATATAACTTCGATACGATTTCTTTTAAAGATAAAACAGTAGATGTATTGTCTTCAGATTGGCTTATCAATACAAAATAAGTTTACAAACATTTGAACAAGGATTTAATTAATTTATAGTGTATGTCTAAAAAAACAAATAATATCATTCTTCCGGTGGCTCTTATTATAGGCGCTTTTATTTTATTCAAAAAAAAGAAAAGTACGTCTAATACGACTAATACGGCATTGTCAAAAGATGATTTTTTGAAGCACAATCCTACTGATAGCGAAACGGTATTAAATACCGGTACACTCGAACGAGGTATTTCCGGATTAGATAATTTGACAAAAGCGCAAAAAACATGGCTCGAGCGGATGGGTACAAGCACTTACGTGTTAGCAGAGCCGTACGGTAGTTTGTGGCAGGCAAAGGGTAAAAAGGTCTATATTCAATTAAAAGAGCGTAATATATTATCGAATTTCAATAATGCTAAACATCGCCTCGAACAATTAGACTTTATTGATAAAGTGTATGAGGCGGGTGGTGATAATATTATTCTTGTAATACTCAAATAGCCTTGACTTTCATCGCTCGAAATACAAGTGTGTTGCTAAATAGATATGGCAAAACAAAGGATATAGCTAACGCCGTTATCCGGGTATATGAAGATGATTATATGCAAGTGAACGAACTTGCTAAAAAATTACAAGCTGATACAATTTACGCTACGTGTCAAAATATATTTACATACATCATTGAACACGTACAATATATTGAAGACCCTCGGGCGTGCAATGGATTAAAACTCCTGCTCGCTTGTATGTAGATGGGTTTGGAGATTGTAAGAGTATGGCGCTATTCGCTTGCTCTTGTTTGCGTTGTCTCGGTATTCGGCATTATTTTAGATTTGTAAGTTTTAACAGAGAGAAAGAAGCTACGCACGTGTATGCTGTCGCTATTGATATGCGTGGCAATGAAATATATATAGATCCGGTAGTTCGCCCTATTCGGTTCAACTATCAAGAAAAATATACATATAAAGTTGACATGAACGGTACACAAATATATAAACTGGCAGGTATCAATAAACGTAAGAATACTACACGTTTTATTGGTTCTACTACACCGTCTCGGCAGTTTGATGTTGATTTTGGTGATGCAAGCGCTATTACCCCCGAGTTAATGTCAATGTATGCTCGGCGTGATTTACTGTTAGAATCAAAGCGAATAGCCACATCACAACTCGAATTAGATACATTGAATGAATCGCTTGCACAGCAGGATACTGAAATTGCTAAGGCTCGTTCATTTAGCAGCATATCGGGTGGTTTAGATGCGTTAAGCGCTAAAAAAATGGCAGATCATATGAAAAAGTCGGGTATGTATTATATCTATACTTATTTCAAAAATCAAGATACACTCCAATTAAAAATTCGCCGTAAGATCAGAACTCAAAGTCAAATGTTTTATTATTTTGAAGATGTCGATATTTGGCACAATACTTCTGCTTGCAATGACCTTGCACGATCAGGCATCATCGCCAGTACCGGTATGCAACCGGAGCAATTTTTAGAATACATTCAAACAAATGATGCTAAGATAGCGGGGGTTGGGGCTATTATGGCGGTAATCGGAGTAATCAGCGCTATAATATCACTTATAAAACTTATTGTTGACTTATTTGGTGGTGGTAGTCGTCAAGCTCCATCCGACGCCGAGATTAACGCTGCACTGGCTGATACTGCTACCGATTTTCCAAAATCCGGTTCATCATCATCAAGCGCAGGGAGTAACTTGCTATCCGGCACTAATTCTATTTTATACATCGGAATATTTACGGCTGCGGCTATGCTACTGCTGCGTAAAAAAAATAAAAATTAAATTTATGTCACTATTACAATCGGATATTGAAAGTTTGCAAAAAGGAGCAATTAATTTTCTCTACATTTTTGTAGATGCGAATGCTAAAGGGCTATCCGCCGACATTATGCGTAAACGTACAGAGCAAATAAATAAACTCAAAGAAGTTTATCAAAAAAATCCAGGCTATACTTTTCAGGAACTTGTTAATTTTGTTCAGTACGGCATTGTTGCTCGCTACAATAAAACTCCCGCGCAACTTTTACAAACTATATATGAAGCTGCTGTAATTCAACCGGCATCAGTAGGCAATGTAACTGATCCTACCGTTGTCGAGAAAGATAGTCAGGAAGCTGCTGCACAGCGTGTAGAAGCGTTAACTGCTAATGTGACAGATTCGGGTAAAACAACAAAAAAATCGTTTTGGCAAGATGCAAAGAGCGTAATAGAGTGGATTGTAGCATTGTTTGTTAAGCTATTCGGGCGCAATGATAATGTAACGTATAATCCAGTAACGGGCGATTGGACACATAGCAATTCACCTACATATACAAGCGGTACTTCATCTGCAAGCGGATGGATTCCTGCAATTGTAGCAGGAGGTATTTTGTTTACCCTATATTCCTCATCAAAGGGTAAAAAGAAAAAAAATAAAGAATAATAAACTTATTATCAGACTATTATTTAAGGGAAAATATATATAATGTTTTAGTATAAAAAAAACAAAAACACAAAAATGGCAAAATTGAAAATGAAAAAATTACCTAAGAAACCAAAAGCCTCTGCGAGCGTAGCCTCTAAGGAAGCTTGGTTGAAAAAGGCAAATGAAGTGCGCAAAGAAAATACTCGCCGTCAAGCTGAGAATAAAAAAAGCGAACTTCTCTCAAAAAAAATAGCCGGTGTTAAATCGTAAAAAAAGGAGGATTTAACATGGCGAAAATGAAAGGAAAATTCGATTTTAAAAAAATCGCAATGGACACACTTATCGTGGGTGGTACGGGAGTTGTGGCGCAAGTCGTGGCAGAAGCTATCGATTTGAAAAGTCCGGAATATATCGACTACGGATACATCGCAGCAGGTGCTTTATTACCTGCGTTTGTAAAAGGATCTCCAACGGTTGAAAAGATGTCGGACGGCTTACTCGCCGTTGGCGCTTATCGCCTTGCAGAGCGTTACGACATTGCAGGTAAGCTTGGCTTCAATACGGCTGCTGCTGCTACATCGGGTATCGATTTTAATAACGGTACCATCGGAGCGCAAGGTTGGAAGCCAACGCCCGTATTTCGTGCGCAAGCAAACCAGGAAAAAAAAAATTCAACGGTTCAGTAAACACAATTAGTTAAACATTTAATCATTTAAAATAAAATGTCAGAAATTCAATTCAAACGCGAACGATTCTTAGCTGCTAAGGCTATGACTTCAAAAGGCGCTCCACAAGCTTCAAAGATCCGCATCTGTGTTGCTTTTGAAGCGGGCAAAACATCGTACGACATCAATGTGAAAGACTTGAAAGGGCATTCTACTAACCGCCGACTTGGTGATAATGACCTTTTCGTCATTCACTCACTTGGACTTGGTGTAATGGTAGAAGATGCGCTTCTTAAAGGAATGGCGCCAACCCTGGCATATCCTATTCAAAAATCAGATGACCTTACCGATGTAGGGCTTAAGGGTTTGGTAGCT
Organism: Paludibacteraceae bacterium; assembly: GCA_049840795.1. GTDB lineage: Bacteria > Bacteroidota > Bacteroidia > Bacteroidales > Paludibacteraceae > UPXZ01. The sequence continues at coordinate 6,735 of JASGJK010000042.1, read as the reverse complement.
AATGGGCACGGATATGCCTTGTACAACGGCAATCTCAGTTTAACTACCGATCAGGTGGTTGACATACAAGCATTACCAACAAGCGTATTCTTGTCTGTGCCTCCGGCACAAGAAGTAGGTGTAGTAGGTAGTAACGTAGAAGATGCAGCATATATCTTGCCTGAAATCATTACGCTTTCAGGTCAAAAAGATCATGCTATTCGCATCGAGTTTGGTACTGCCGAAACAGATATCAAAGGTGAAACCGGTAGCACGGCTTACTTAGTATTCGAAGCATACGGCTGGACCTTACAAGGAGCTGCGAAGTAATCAAAAGTGCTAATTAAAACCTGTCCGGAGAGACATCACCGGACAGGCTTTTTGAACTTACACAATTATGTTTATAATACAAAATACCGCATTTATCCCCTTGCGATTAAGCATTACCGATAGGCACGTATCTTTCTATCAAGATATTCTTAAAGGTAAACGAATTAATCGTATAATGTTGTATTCATCATCCGAAGACAGAGCCGTATGTCTGCCTGACGATCCCGATACAATGCTTTCGCAAGTCGCAGAACTTGACGAGCTATCTTTGTTTCTGAACTTATACGATCGCACGCAAAATCTATTTGTCAGCGATTTTGACATGAAAAATTTATTAGTTGCGACTTTTCCGGTTAATTCCTTTGTAGAGCATCTTATTAATAGAGAGATTGACATTGAAAAAAGCTACATCGCTGCAAATGGGATATTGTCTTCTACGGTCGTAGGACTTATTGTCTTTTATCAAACTAAGCTTTTAAAACCTTTTTCTGACACTATTAATGGGTCTGTGACTATCACGTTGAATAAAACAACTGATCTTGTCCAAGACTTCAAGTTGTCAGACTACATCACCAATACATTACGCGGTAAGTTTATTCGTCAGATCATTGTGTCTGACAACGATGGATTGCATAATCCTGCTTACCTTGATATTCTCTGCCGGGACGGTAAGCGCATAGACCACTTACCTCTTGATTTTTTACGAGCAGCATCGCCCAAAGATTTTTATTTTGATATGCTTGATATTGATTTTGAAAATTCGTATCTACGTATCAGAGATATGTCGGCTGATGCCGGCGCTATTAATTTGACTTTTATTTATTAACAATATATATATGAATAAATTTGTTTCAGGCATTTACGGCGTAGAAATACCACTTGTGTCCACGTCAACAAAAATATATCTTCCGGACATCGCTTACCTGCGCGGGAAGCGAATCAAACACATTGATGTAGTCGAAGTACTGAAATCGCCCGCTGGTATAGCTTCGTTATCTCGCAATTTTTTTGATAGCGCTTATCTTACCATCGTAGAACTTAACACACAGAGCGAGCAAATACGTAATTTGCCGGTTTCATCGTTAGCAACGACACGCAATCGCTTATTTATCAATCGCATTGCCGACTTTCCTCGCAGTTATATAGATGTGTCGAAAATTGCCGGCGCCGATAAAACTAACAAATGTATCTACCTCGTATTCTATTTTGATGATTCTGCGGTGTGGGGTATCGTTCCTGCCGAGAATAATCGTACGCAAATCCAACCGCTTGAACTGAAATTGACCGGTAAGAAAACATTTTTTAATTTTTCATCCGTACTTCAAAATCGGCGGGTGCAAAATATTATATTGAATTATCCGGATACTACACCAACCGGTAACGCAGGGTTGGATTATTCAAATTCGGGCGATAAATATCTTACACTGTCACGCAATCAACGTGAGTCTTTTAAAGATGTTCCGTTGCGTTTGTTCTTGCAAACAGATCAAAATTATCCATTGTTATTGCAAAACATCATGTTTGATTTGCAGCAGTCGTATATCACTACTGTGAATACAACTGCGGACGATCTTGTATCTGTATTCTTTAACCTCGTTATTGATGATAATTTGATTGTAAAATCTAAAATCTGACTATTATGTTATCGAGCCCACAAGATGCCCTTAGTTATCTACGACTTAATGATTTACAGCATTTTGTCGTTACGCTCAAAGATGCGGACAATGCAAAAGTTTTTGAAACGCGTGAAAACGAAAGTTTTGAAGATGCTGCTAAGCGATTCATCGATGTAATGCAACTCTCGCGCGGAGGGCTATATTACCTAAAAGGTCGTAAGGATTTTAAATCGCTTAAAGGAAATTTCTACGAGCAATTCCGCAATATTGAGAGCACCACTCCGGAACACAATACTATATCAGGAGTACCGACACCGTCATTAGGTTTTGTAAGCCCTGACGAACTTGAGCGTAGATTACAGAATGAGCGCGAGAAAATTATGTCAGCTGTCAAAATAGAACGTTTAGAAGCTGAACTTAAAGAAGCAAAAGGCGAAATTAATAGTCACAATACCATGCTCAACTCGGTAATGAAAAGAGCAGAGCCGTATGTTGGAACCATTCTCGGCGGGCTTTTAAATAAAATAATGCCTCACACTGCTGTTGCCGTTGCCGGTACCGACAGAGAGATAGACGATTTTAATCCTGACTACTGTGATTCTGAATCTGATATAACAAATGTAGCACGCTTAGAAAATGCGTTAAAACGTTTCTCTGCTGCTGAACCTGATTTTTTGAAAATTCTCGAAACGCTTGCCTACATGGCAGAACGTCAAGATAGCATGTATTTAATTGCTAAACAACAATTACTCAAATGACAGTAGATCACAATAAATATACAGATAAATACGACAAATACGATAAGAGTGTCGTTGGTACAGCTGTAATCTCGTTGACTACACCTACCATCGTAGGATTAGGTTATCCTGGTTTAGGTAAAGGATTACAATTCCCGGAAGCCAATATCCGTGTAGGCTATCTGTCCGGATATTGGACTAAAAAGAATAATGTAAACTACGCTTGCGTAGAATTTGAGCGATTAATGGGTGATGAAAGTACGGGCTACTACCAGTTCGGCTACGTTGAGATGCAAAACTATAAACTCTATCAGTACGGCGAAAAATCAGATACGAAGTCTATGTTAGATGAGATGATGTCTAACAATATGAAAATTTACGAAAACAATTTGCTGTGCGCCGGACTTATTTCTAAGTTGTCGGAACAAAATATAGCATTACCCGCTGATTACGCAAAACAATTGTATGCGCTTCAATTGAGATTAGAAGTTAGGAACGATAGGCTTAATCAATGTTCATTACTTACTATTGACAAGCAAACCAGTCCGGCAGGCTTTGAACTATACCGGTCAGAACTCGAATCGTTTATGGGCACAAAAATAGGCGCTACGGTCCCGCAAAAGATTGCTCCTATTTTAATTGTGATAATCGTATCAGTAATATTCACGGCATTGGTAGGATTATCATTATACAATATGTTTAAACCTGATTATACGGATAGTAAAGCCGATTTAAAAGTCTCCGATAATCTAACAAAAGCAATTGCTACGCTATCGCCTGAGGCACGTCAAGAAGTGCTTAACGACCTTGAGGGGCAAATTGACAAAGCATACGTAGAGGGTAAGATGTCAGGCTCCGGAATGGGAATAATCAAGACAATCGGCTATGCGTTAGCGGCTTTTGCCGGATTTATCGTTATAACAAAACTGAACGAAACTGTTAATAATTAGTAAGATGGCAACCGAGATAAAAATATTAAGATTCGCTTAAGAATACACCGGTATTTATTCGATGCACGTATGCCCGCGTATATAGTGAGCCTTATATGAACAAATATCAAAAATCTGTTTTTTTCTTTAAGAAACTACACAAAAGCTTCAGGACGTGCATATTTGAATCAAGATAATCCTAACATCGCGTATTATGAGAATCGAATGTACGATATATCAGCATATGATGCTGTTCAATTTTCAGATCTTGAGTATGGAATTGTGCAAGGACAAATAGGTACGCTCACTCGTAGTATACAGTCAATATATTTGAACGAGTAAATCAAAAATGGTGAACTTGAATATGTCTCTTGTTTATGGGTCAAAGCACAAATATTCTTTTGCGTAATAAAAAAATTCTTATAATACAATTGTTGAAGAAAAGTGGGGTTGGTTTCGTGCCAATGACATAAAACCGGATATAATTATTCCGGGAGTGACAAAACGACATCCAAGACTAATTTTTTAAAATGGGTACTTGGAGGTTAGCGGTATTAAACATTATTTTCATAAAAACATTATGACAGCAAAAGAATTTATTGCCAAATATTATGTGCAAGCGCTCCGCGTTCAGTTTGTACGTTTACCATATACCGGTGCACGAAGGAAAGTATGGCACAAGCAGCGTTAGAGTCACGCTTTGGGGATTCCGCCCCCGGCTACAATTTCTTTGGCGTTACGGCAACAAAAAGTTGGAAAGGTTTAAGACAACTTCTTCGAACACGGGAATATCACTCTTCAAAGTCTGTGTCTTATACGGTCGTATCTCTATCACATACAGCTCAGCTATGGGTGCGTATGAGTATATTGTACGCCGATATTTTCGCCAATACAAATCGGCTTACTGGGGATTCATTGATTATGCAGAGTTGATCACAAATAATACTCGCTACAAAAAAGCCCTCGATTACTATTTTTATCCCGAAAATTATCTTACAGAAAATGCGAAGAGCCGGATATGCGACAGATACCAAATATCTGTCAAAAGTGCTTAATGTACACACACAGCTTATAACGACGATATTAGACAGCTCAAAAAAATTAAAGTTTCTACTAATCCGTTTTTTTAAATACAATGGTTTAATTTATCTATTATGACACAAACTGCATTTGTCAATTTAGTATATCCGGCAGCGCTTACAATTGAAAAAGAGTATAAGTTGCCCGCATTAGCCGTTACAGCACAAACAGCTTTAGAAAGCGGATGGGGCGAACACGCTCCCGGGTAATAACTTTTTTGGCATTAAAGCCAGTGCAACTTGGAAAGGACAAAAGCAATTGTTATGGACTACTGAATATGAAAACGGCGTAGCAGTGCGAGTGCAACAGTGGTTTAGGAAGTACCCAACAGCGTATGATTCAATTAAAAGATTACGCCAAATTGATAACTACCGCATCACGTTATGCTACTGCAGCTAAAACGTCAGATCCGTACCAATATGCCCGCGAAATATCGAAAGCCGGGTATTGCAACGGATCCGAACTATATTCAAGTAAAATTATCGCCAACATCGAATTGGTAAAAAAAAAATCCCTGAAATAATTAAAAAAGTTGAAATACCACACTGGGAGCTATTCTACTGGGCAGTCTGTCCTATCTTATTTATAGGAGTATTAAAAAATAAATATATGTATAAGTCAACCATTAAGTCGCAGAGTGATAGTCGAAAATACAATTTTTCGAACGGAAAATAATATAACTCTGTATATATTGAAAATACAGGTGAAGTCACAGCTACTATTTTAGATAACATAAAAATCACTCCCGGCGCAATGTTTAGTTATGAAAATAATCCGGATATGATTATATCACACGATATTCCTATCCGCTTTGTTAGAACCGGTACAAACAAGACTGTATTAATGATTAAAAAATATATCACAAAATGAGATATTTAACGAGAAAAACCAAGAGATGTAATTTCCCTTGATGAAACGCGCACCAACAAATTTTGGATAGACGGCACACCCATTTATCGTAAAGTGTTGAAAAAATACATCACATCTACGTTTGAAACTATCAATGTTGCCGACTTGAAAATAGGTAAACTAACACATATCGAAATGCTTCAATTTGATAGCGCATCACATCTATCAAGAACAGCGAATGAAGCTAAGAGTAAAATGAATGTAGTATCAGCAAATCATTTTCAAGCTGAATCAACACGATTTAATATTTTATTGAATTCTGCTAATGACACTATCGAAATAAATAACATTGCTTATATCACGATATGACTACCTCGAGCGAAACGAATAAATCCAACTTATATAGGATTTGTTTACGTGCTTCTTGAATATGTAAAGAAAAGTTTACCTGCGATCGGTGATGTGTATAATGGGGGTTCCTATCTTATATTGACGAGAAAACGCGCAAAGTATTTATCGCAGAGTCTGGAGAATATTCTACAAGAACATAAAGTGGGGTAGTTATGAATTTATTGGTGCAAACAGCGAGACTGACGGTATAGCAAATACTGCTAAAATGATTTCTGCCGGTACGGAGTTAGGACTTAAAGTCGCTTGAGAAACGCACAGCAGATGAACATAAAATTGGTACATCTTAGCTGGTATTAATGGTAATGATATACTCAACTCGTTGGCATCATTCTTAGATGGACAAACCTATTGGACTTCAACAGAGTCAACTGATGAAAATGCAATACAATTTACGGTTGATTCGAGTGTAATAGCAAATATTTATGCAGATGATAAAAACTCAGGAAATATTCAGTTTTTTTTGTGCGCGAAGAAATAATCCCAAAAACGGCTCTATTTGATTAATTTAGTATGATAGAAATAATCGTAGCAAATATTGTCATCGAGCGCTTTGTCTTCGTGGATTACAGCGCTTATCACACGTAAGCAAGCACGCGTACAGGTAATTGATCGAATGGATACAATTTATCAAAAACGAATTTCCTACTTGGATAATTATATCGATGAGTTCACTAAGAAGTATGATGAGCTAAGTCGGAAGTACGATGAACTAACGGTTAAATACCAATGAACTTCAAACAAAATACGTTAATGAATAAAATACTGCTGCTATTGTCATTCGTCACGATTATGCTCTCCTCCAGA
>JASGJK010000041.1:0-29102 GCA_049840795.1 Paludibacteraceae bacterium | reverse complement strand
TACGGTTATTACTTCTTTGCCGATTACTGCTCCGACAAAATATGGACGCTTCACAAGGTTTCAGGCAACTGGGTGGCTGAAACTTTTGGCCAGTTCACCGGTAATAATTTCAGTACTTTTGGCGAAGATATGACAGGACGCCTTTATGTGGCAGGGCATACAAGCGGGACGATTTACCGCATCACCGATAACGTAACGGGAGTGGATAAAAAGGAAAATACACCTGATTTAAAAATAGTTAACCTAAATGGTTCTGGAAAAGTAAAAGTTATAAACGGCCTGAATGATGGCGCTGAAACGCATTTTACCCTATTCGATGCAATCGGTGTAAACCGGTTCAGTTCCAATACACGTGCATCAAATTACGAATTCGATATCAGCTCTTTATCCCAAGGTATATACTTTCTGTCTGTTACCTTCAATGGAAAAAACCAGGTTCACAAACTCATTATACATTGAAAATATAGCAATCCATAGGAGCATTTTGATAGAAATTTCTTTTGCCTAAATACACTACAGGTTAGAGTTAGTGTTTCTCAATATACTCATCCAATTCCCTGTGCCAAACTTCCGTGGGTAAAATCTTCGGTTTTGTGGCCAGGCCCAAAAGCAAATCAGGCAGGTAGCGGGGAGTTTTACCGCCTATACTTACCGATTGGATACACGATACGCAATACACCACCACATTCTCCAAAGGCATTTCGCTTGTACGCTTGATCATCAGCTCATTCACTTTATTTGCAGGTAGTTGTGGGTAAAAGCTATCACCACAACAAGTACTTTTCGTTCGGGTATTCGCCGGCTCCGTGATGCGAATATTCATCTTCTGAAAAAGCGTACGTATCGCTTCGTGAATCACAGTCTTCTCTCTGGTAGGACAAGCATCCAGTATCGTCATCTCTTCGCCGCCATAATCCGGAAACGGAAACGAATCGCTTTCCGCCAGCAGTTCCCACAGCGAAACTGTCGATGCATTCGGATATAAACTCCAGAAACGTTTATCACAACCAGGGCATACGTTTATGATTTCTGTCGGCAACGTAAACCCCGGATCATGCTTGCAACAAGTCTGTAGCATGTTCATTTCACCATACAATTCATTCAGTGAGGCATGCAGTTTCACCGCCAGTTGAGGTTTATAAAGCATCATTGCGCATCCCGGTGCAAAAATTCGTTGTTTCATGGTTTTTTTTAATTTGTAATGTCCTGTACACATAAGGTTACAAAAATACAATCCTTACGCGCTATAATCTAATCCTTTCAGGCGGCTGGAACGGCGATGAAGTTGGTTGGGGTTGTGTGACATGTATTTACAGGTTTTTTAATCAATTTATCGTTGATTGTATTATCTTTTCATTGGTAAATCTCTCCACAACCAGCATATAATCCTGTTCGTCCCAATTAGTTTTCGCATGAATTTTCTCAAACTCCTTTGCCCAAGAGAGAAATTCTCTTATATCAAAACGAGAATTACCCGAATAATAATTCATATAACCAGCAATATAACTTATATCCGCAATAGTTTCAAAAATCTTACAATTCTTCATTTTCAAATAATCCGATTAAATAACTTTTAAACCAATCTCTCTCAAATAATTAAACGAGCTATCGTAGAATTCAGGTTTTCGTGTATGATCCTCTGAATTTCCTTCTGGAACAACAATCACCATCCCTTGACGAGCACGAGTCAACAAAACTCGATAAGCATTTTTTAAATACAATTTTCTTTCTTCTTTATTTATATTTTGCCACTTATTTCCAACAAATGAATACGTTTTCCAGCCTTCATTTGAATAACGAAAATCACCATCCCACGTTACACAAGCCCAATCCAGTTCTAAACCTTGCACCTGAAATTCAGTAGCAACATCTTCAAGATAATAAGAGGAACGCACATCTTCTTTTGCGCCCAAGAACCAATGAACAGGATCTGTTTCTACTCGGACATCAATCGACAAAGGTTTTAATCGGTATGCTTGAGATGAAACAATAATTCCATATCTTTCAGACCCTCTTGCCTTTTCACGTAGCCATTTTTTAGCCGTATCGACATTTCTGGTTAGTACAATTGGATAATTATCTGATATGTTGGAAAGTGTTTTCTTTGCCTCAGTTATGTTTACATCCAAAATCTGTTTTATAAAAAGAGACACATTTTCGGCACGATAAGATCGCATTGAAACCGATAAATGTAAATTCGGATCATAATTAGCCACACATTCCTTCTCAATTTCTGCAATTGCTTCTACAGCATTATATTCACTATCAATCAAATTGGGAGAAATACAAACCTCCCATTGAGGAAATGAATTTTTAATCGCATTAAGCCACTCCGAAATACCAGCCTCGCCTGTATTTATTTCTTGTCCTCCACCAACTAAGCACACTATAACTGCCCAGTCTTTATGCCTGTCAAGGCAGGAAATCAAATATTCAGGTTCCGAATAATCAAAATCGGGTTGATTCTTTTTCCTACGCATAAAACTAACAGTTTGCTCTTTATTCCAAGCACGTTGAGCTTCGTCAAAAATAGCAACATGGTCATAAGGTGGATTAGGATCAATCAAATAAGCATCTCTGTAATGATGAATAATTTGAATAAATGCTTTTACACCTTCACGAGCCGAACTCTTTGTAATTCTGTTGCCTTTTTCCCTTTCTTGCAGTACCTTATCTCTTGTTAGAGCTTCCTGAAGAATTGCTACCAGAGGAGCATTTCCAGATAAAAATACACTCGTAGTGGCTTTTTCTTTATCTAAATGTTTAGTCGCAATATTCAATCCAACAAGTGTTTTCCCTGCCCCGGGAACACCCGTAACAAAACAAATAACCTTCTTACTTTCTCTTTGTGCATATTCAATAATTTCCGAAACCGAGTTCGTAGTATCAGTAAGATTCTTTGCATTTGCATCTCTTCTTGTAATTTCATCTACAGAGTGATTTTTATACATTGAAACGGCTGCCTCAATTATTGTTGGAGTTGGAGAATAGCTGCCTTTTATAAATTCATCTCCATCAATCTCAAAAACATCATTTAGATTTAAAAGACAATGCTTAATTATCTCTGATAAATTTATTTTATTTGCCTTTAATGGTTTAATTAATTGATCTTCATGCGATGTTTCAATAATCTGAATAGCTGAATCCTTTGCTTCCGTTGCTAAAAGAATCGGTACAAGAACGGCATTATGACTTGGTCTATGGAAATTTTTCAAATCAAGTGCATAATCCCAAACCTGATCATAATTAGCACTTAAATATTCCTTTTCACCGACTTTAAATTCAACTACAAAAACAATATTTTGAATAATTAAAATACAATCAACACGTTTACCCATTCGTGGTATTGAGAACTCAAAATAAATCATACCAGTCAATCCAGCAAGTGAATTTTTTAGTATCTCAATTTGCTGTTTCCACGATTTATTCTGATTCAAATTTGAATCAAATTGATTTGAAAGCGTAATTGAACCAATTATTTCTTCTGTGTTTTTTTGAAAGAAATTATCAATCGTATCTCCAAAATAATAGTTTAGCATATGAATTTAATTCGAGTGTTCAATAATTAACTTCACAAAACTAATAATTATATTTCTCATTCAAACAAAATTGTTTTCTATTTAAAATAAAATGATTATCCGCAAAGTATGCAGTTGCAAAGAACTTCTTGGTTTGGGGGATTGACCTCGTTCGGTTAGCCAAAAAACAAGTGAGAAAGGCGTAAAAATACTCCTGTTTGACGACCGCAGGGAGGAGTTTGGAGGATTTTAGCCTTCCGAGCGCAAGTTTTTTGAGCGAAGCGGGCGCAGTCTTGATTTTTTTTGCATACTTTTTTGCATCAAGTTCCCAGAAATGGAACATTTCTAACAAATAAAAGAAACAAATTGATATCTCGTAGGGTTATCTTCGCATTGGGCTTCCTTCCGCCTTGGAGAAAAAGCGTAAAGAAAATTGCCGGAGTGAAGCGGTTAAAAAGCGTCCTTGTTTGACGACCGAAGGGAGAAGTTTGGACGCTTTGAGCGTAACGCAGTCAATTTTTAGCTTTTTATCCACAGCGGCGGCCTTTTTTGTTTACTTTTTGGGGCTGAAGCCCAAAAGTAAAAGCCCGTCCGGCTAGAGGACAAAAAGAATCTGTTTTTAAGAACAATAGCTTTACAAACTTATGTTGTTTCTTAAGAGGCAAAAAAAGTATGTAGGATTATAGGGGCAAAGCCCCTGATTAATTGATACTGTACATTATGCGGATAATCATATAAAATAAACAGAGCAAATATCCGATTTTTAAGACTAGAAATCAAAGACTATAAGTAACACCCATTATTTATTGAGAAAATAATAACACTACCTCCCCTTACCCAACAAATCCCACCTTTAAATCTTATAAAATGTTAACCCCGTTTTTATTGTAATTAGTATAAAAACCCCAATCAATAGCCCTTTAACATTGAGTTTATTACTAAATTTCTGTTCAAATTTGGCTGCAATCAAGCGATATCATTTATTAAATTTTCTAAAAACAGAACACATCCTTCTTTTGTTATTTTCAAAATTTATTTAGTTTTGTTGCATGTTAACAAATCGAATACTGTCATGTTTGTAAGACATTGTATAACTGATAACTAAACATAATTTATTACCAAACATAATTTTAAAAATTTTATCGAATGAGCACTACAAGAGAAACCGGCCACAAGGTCAACATTGAAAACCTGGATCAAATGATTGTATCACTAAAAGGGCTTGGAGAAGCTTATAATCCTTCAAACGAAGACATCACCATCTCCTCCCTCGAACAAAAGCTTATAGACGCCCGGGCATTCGCATTGAATCTAAGTGACGTAAAACAACCCTACACTGCGGCCACCGATGCGCGCCAACTGGCATTCGAATCGCTCGAACCAAAGGTTACACGGGCATTTAATGCACTTCAATCCACAAAAACATCAGCGCAAACCGACGAATCGGCCAAGGCAATTGTACGTAAAATAAAAGGACAAAAAGCGGCTTTGAAAAAAACTGCCGGAACCTCCGCTTCAGAAACCGGGGCACAGGTCGAAAACAATCAGATATCCTCTGCCCAATTGGGTTACGATGATCTGTTGCAAAACTTCGATGAGTTTATCAAACTGTTGGAAATCACACCTCAGTACACGCCCAATGAAATGGACCTGAAAATACGATCACTCAAGGAATACAAAGCCGATCTCACCTCAAAAAATCATGCTGTAATCGACACAAAAGTTGCAGTGAGCAATGCCCGTATTGCACGCAATGAAGTCCTTTACCAACCGCTCATCGGAGTGGTCGACACGGCTACGGATGTAAAAAACTACGTGAAATCCGTTTTCGGTGCCAAAAGTCCACAATTCCGCCAAATCTCCGGATTAGTATTCAGACGGCCCAAAAAATAAAAACTCCCTGTAAACCACGATAGATATACACTCAATCGTGGTTTTTTTTATGAGTATCCGCTTTCGTACCTAAATATTTGTTATTAAGTTGCAATACCAGAGGTGTTTACTTTGCACATCCCCCAGTAAGCGAAGCGCAACTGGGGGATGCGAGTAACCTCAGAAAAACAACCCCGTAGTGGGTTGAACCATTGTATATGATTGCTTTTGACCCGCTACGGGGTGCTTATTCGCTGTCATTACTATTCCCCGGTTAAATAATCCCTCCGGAATTCAACATAGCATACCTAACAGGTTTTAAAAACCTGTTAGGTATTATTCTATTGAAAAATAATATCTTACAAATAATATAAATTAATATTTAGTGCATATAATAGATATTTTCAATAATAAAAAGAAACATATTTCATTGCACACAGTTTTATCGGCGAATGACCTCGCCCAGTGAACCAAAAAACAAGTGAGAAAAGCGTAAAAATCCTCCTGTTTGACGACCATAGGGAGGAGTTTGGAGGATTTTAGCTTTTCGAGCACTAGTTTTTTGAGTGAAGTGGGCGAAGTCTTGATTTTTTTTGCTTCGTTTTTTTTATCAAGAAAAAAAATGAAGTGGGGTTTGGGGTAAAACCCCAAGTAATATCAATAATATTTTTTAAATGCACTACGGGTTAAATAAATTCCTGTCTGACACTTACGCAAAAAAACAGAATACGAACCTACATTCCTGAAAATCATACCTCCAACTTCATACCCCACGAGTCCATTAACACACCCGCAACCCGTATTAACATACCTCAGGTGTCTGCTTTAAGAATACACACCTCCATTAACATACCTGACACCTCCATTAACAAACATCGGACCTCCACTTACATACCTGCATGGTCCATTAACATACCTCGAACCTCTACCCGCTTGTCCGGCAACTCTATACGCATTTCATTAATCCCAAAGCAATAAAAACAATACCGGATAATAGATTAACGTGAATTCGACATATAAACAAATGCTAATTGATTGAATCCATTAGGATTCATATATTTATAGATGGTGTTTCGGATCGAATCATACGACTCCAAAGGAGTCGAATATAATAATTTGCAATTATTTTCAATAAATATGAGATTCCGCCAGAATCAGGCAAGCCATGATTGTTTAATGCTATTGAATGTCAGTATATTTTTGATTTACTTGTATCTAACTCACATTATATTGTAAAATAAATGAAACAAAACCGCTTACCCTAACATAAAGCCAAACAATAAGGTACCATGACAACCAAGTTGTACTTTAACCAGTTTTAGATAATATGCCAAATGTAGAGTCAACCAAAAAGGCTTAAACCGTCAATACAAAAGCTTCAACAGCTAATAACTTCGGAATTCTGTCGCAGAAGTCCTCACATTTTTATAACTTTGCAGCCCAAAACATTACGCATTTATGTTACGTTATAAATGCACTAAAAAAAGAGTATTAGTTTTAGCCACGAAGTGGCGTTATCACAGAGCCTGGGGTGTAGCCCCTGGAATTAAAATAGAAAATAGAATAATGGATTTTAAATACGATGTAATCGTTATCGGGGGCGGACATGCCGGAAATGAAGCTGCCTGTGCCGCTGCCAACATGGGTTCAAAAACACTTCTCATCACTATGGACATGAATAAAATTGGCCAGATGAGTTGCAACCCGGCTGTAGGAGGTATAGCTAAAGGACAAATCGTCCGTGAAATCGACGCACTTGGTGGTCAAATGGGCATTATTACCGACCGCTCTGCTATACAATTCCGAATGCTTAACCGGTCTAAAGGACCCGCTATGTGGAGTCCACGCTCCCAAAGCGACCGTCACCAGTTTATACAGGAATGGATTAAAACGGTTTCCAATACTCCAAATCTCTTTATCTGGCAAGATACAGTCAAACAATTAGTCGTTGAAGACGGGACTGTAACCGGAGTAATTACGGCATTAGGCATTCACATGAAAGCAAAATCTGTCGTCCTCACCGCAGGAACTTTCCTCGGAGGGCTGATGCACTTCGGCAAAAACCAACTGTCCGGAGGACGCATTGCCGAGCCTGCATCCTATGGAATTACAGAACAACTCAAATCCATCGGCTTTTCTACCGACAGAATGAAAACAGGAACACCCTGCCGCATTGATGGAAAAACCATTGATTTCTCGAAAATGGCCGAACAAATCGGAGATGAAGACTTTCACAAATTCTCTTTTCTGGAAGAAGCCAAACGTGAACTCCCTCAACGCAGTTGCTGGATAACCTACACCAACGAGAATACACACAATGAATTGCGTAAAGGATTGTCAGACTCTCCCCTTTACAACGGACAAATACAGAGTATTGGTCCACGCTACTGTCCGAGTATAGAAACCAAAATAGTCACGTTTGCCGACAAGCTTTCGCACCAACTCTTTCTGGAACCGGAAGGCGTGGATTCACAGGAGTATTATTTAAATGGTTTTTCGTCTTCGCTCCCACTCCAGGTTCAGATTGACGCAATACACACTGTATCCGGTTTGGAAAATGCACAACTTTACCGTCCGGGATATGCTATCGAATATGATTTCTTCGATCCTACGCAATTAAAACATACGCTCGAAACAAAACGGATCAAGAATCTTTTCTTTGCAGGACAAGTAAACGGAACCACAGGATATGAGGAAGCTGGTGGCCAGGGATTGATTGCAGGAATGAATGCACACATCAATTGCCACGGTGGAAACGAATTTACTCTGGGCCGGAATGAAGCGTACATCGGTGTTCTTATCGACGATTTAGTTACTAAAGGCGTTGACGAACCATACCGTATGTTTACTTCCCGTGCTGAATACCGTTTGATTCTTCGTCAGGACGATGCCGATATGCGCCTCACCGAAACGGGCTATAACGTGGGATTGGCCACAAAAAAACGTTTCGATCAACTTCAATCGAAAAAAGAAGAACAGGCAAATCTTCGTAATTTCGTGGAGAATTACTCTATCAAACCTTCATTTATCAATGATTTCTTGATCTCAAAAGATTCATCGGAATTGAAACACGGCTGCAAACTAAGCGATCTAATCCTCCGTCCTCAATTAGGAATCTCAGATTTGTCGGAAGCAGTTCCTGCTTTAAAGGAAAAAATCGAAAGTATTTCAAGCAGAAAAGAAGAAATTATCGAAGCAACCGAAGTGCTTTTAAAGTACGAAGGGTACATCGAAAGGGAAAAATTAATTGCTGAGAAGCTGCAAAGATTGGAACACATCAATCTCCGTGGACGCGTTGAATACAACTCTATTCAATCGCTTTCAACGGAAGCACGCCAGAAATTGACGAAGATAGACCCTGAAACTATCGGGCAAGCAAGCCGGATTCCAGGCATATCCCCCAGCGATGTAAACATTTTATTAGTACTATTGGGCAGATAAATTTTCGCCGCGGCGCACTCCGTGCGCCGAATCATTGCCTAAAACCACAATTGTTTCACGTGGAACAATTCAAAACAAACCAACTTTGTTCCACGTGGAACAAGACATAAATTTATATGAAACTAAAGGATACATTGAAAGAACAGGTAAATGCACTTCCGGACAAACCGGGGGTATACCAGTATTTCAATGAAAACGAATGAAATCATATATGTAGGTAAAGCAAAAAATCTGAAGAAAAGGGTTACCTCCTACTTCAACAAAATACACGATTCTGGGAAAACAAATGTACTTGTAAAGAATATTTGCTCATTAAAATATATCGTTGTCGAGACTGAGGAAGATGCCCTTTTATTGGAAAACAATCTGATAAAAGAATATCAACCACGATACAATGTCTTATTAAAAGACGGCAAAACCTATCCTAGTATTTGCATTACAAACGAAACATTTCCACGCATTTTCAAAACGAGAAATATAATTCGGAATGGTGCCCAATATTTTGGTCCGTACAGTTCTAATTACACAATCAACTCTTTGCTTGAAATAATTCATGAACTCTTCCCTATCCGGACATGCAGGCTTCCGCTTACAAAGGATAATATAAATGCAGGCAAGTTCAAAGTTTGCCTGCAATATCATATTCACAAATGCTTGGGCCCCTGTGAAGGAAAACAAAGCGAAGCGGAGTACAAAAAAAGCATCGAACAGATTCGTCAGATAATACAGGGGGATGCAAATGAAATCAGCAAAGTCTTAATGGAGCAAATGAAGCAGTTGGCAGCTGAATATAAATTCGAGGAAGCCCATCAGGTTAAATTGAAGTATGATTTGATTGAAAACTATAAATCAAAATCCATTATTGCAAACACGGTTGTGGAAAATACAGACGTATTTGCATACGAAGAAAACGAAAATTCAGCTTTTGTTAACATTTTGCGCATATCAAAAGGATCGATCATACAGGGATATACAATTGAATATAAAAAACGCATTGATGAGCAAAAGGAAGATCTGCTGGCAATGGCGATTGTGGAGTTAAGGGAACGTTTCCGAAGTAATTCTAAAGAAATAATTATTCCGTTTAAGATAGATTGTGAGTTTAAAGGCGTGACATTTGTTATTCCTCAACGCGGTGATAGAAAGAAGTTGCTTGATTTATCGCTCCAAAATGTACGTCAATATAAGCTTGACAAGCTGAAACAAGCTGAAAAGCTAAATCCGGATCAACGTGCTATTCAGCTACTTAGCACAATACAGGAAGTTTTACACATGGGTAAACCTCCAATGACCATTGAATGTTTTGATAACTCCAATATATCAGGAACAGACGCAGTTGCCGCTTGTGTGGTATTCAAGAAAGCAAAACCATCTAAAAAGGACTACCGAAAATACAACATTAAAACTGTCGTTGGACCGGATGATTATGCCTCAATGAAAGAAGTTGTACGCAGGCGATACACCCGGATGTTAAATGAAGCGACTCCCCTCCCCGATCTTATTATTGCTGATGGCGGAGTTGGTCAAATGGAAGTAATAAGACAAGTAATAGAAGAATGAACTTAAAATTAACATTCCAATTGCCGGACTTGCAAAAGATAATAAACACCACACCCGGGAGTTGCTTTATGGATTTCCGCCGAAGGCGGTCGGGCTAAAAATAAACGACCCTCTATTCAAGTTGCTGGCTTCAATGCAGAATGAGGTACATCGTTTTGCAATTACCTTCCATCGAGACAAGAGAAGCAAGACTCAAGTGGCTTCGGAACTCGATACAATACCCGGAATTGGCGAAAAAACCAAAAATGATCTGATCAGGCATTTCAAGAGCGTAAAACGTATTAAAAGTGCCGATTTGCCTGAATTGATTGAAGTAGTTGGAAAAAGCAGGGCTTCAACAATTTACGACTATTTCAAAGGCGATTTGAAGCGCTGAGAATTGAATATTTCAAAATAGCCGTACCTTTGCAAGCAAATATCGAACTAAAAACCACCCCTAACCCCTAAAGGGGAATCAGATTATTCAGTCTTTTTCATTCATCTATTGTAATAAGAAAAAAGTTCCTCTTTAAGGATATGGATAAAATATGAAAACACTAAAAATTGAATCGCTCAACACAATAAACCAAACTGCTCAAAAATTTATCGATCAGATTGGCAACCGAACCGTTTTTGCATTTAACGGAAAAATGGGTGCGGGTAAAACGACATTTATAAAATCGATTTGCGAAACAATGGGTGTTAAAGAAACTGTTAACTCTCCGACCTTTGCAATCGTAAATGAATACGAAGCTGCTGATGGCCGTATCATTTATCATTTCGATTGCTATAGGATTAATAAAGTTCAGGAAGCACTTGATATGGGAGCCGAAGAATATTTGTATAGCGGGAATTTGTGCTTTATTGAATGGTCGGAAAACATTGCCCCTATCCTACCCGATACGTTGGTGAATGTAGATGTTGAAGAATTGGAAAACGGGAAACGAAATGTGGTAATAAGATAATTCGGTAATGATTGGGTTTCGCGATTTCCAAATCGCGAGTTTTAAGTATCATTGTTATAACTCGCGATTTGGAAATCGCGAAACCCGCAAAAAAGAAAATTATGAAACAAAAAAAGAAGAATCCTGTGTTGGAGCAGGTAAAAGCGGCCCGAAAACAGAGCCGGGAAGAAGAAATTCAAAGACATGGAAAATCGATTAATTATCGAAAGGTTATGGAAAGCAAAAAGCAATATAACCGCAAAAAAAATAAGGCAGACGATGAGGTTCTGCCTTATTTTTTTCGGGTGAACGCAATTCCGATCGCGTTCTCTTACACGGAATTCTAATTCCGTGCTCCTTTACCAAATACTTACACGCTTATCAGCAGGTACAAAAAGCTTATTATCGGCTTTGATACCAAAGGCATCATACCATGCCTGAATATGCGGTAAAGCGCCGTTTACGCGCCATCTGCCAAGCGAGTGAGGGTCTGACTTAGTCAACTTCAAAATCTCTTCAGGACGGATATTTCCGGCCCAAACATTGGCATACGAAAGGAAGAAACGTTGTTCCGGTGTAAAGCCATCTTCTTTTTCTAATGGTTTAGCGGCAGATTGCTGTCTTAAAAGCATTGAAAGATACCTGCAAACCACCGTGATCGGCAATGTTTTCACCCAGAGTAAATTTACCGTTTGCTTTTACTCCCGGAGCCACTTCAATGGCATCGAAATAGTCTGAGAGCACCTTTGCACGGGCATCAAAATTCTTTTTGTCAGCGGCAGTCCACCAGTTTTTCAGGTTACCATCTTTATCGAACTGGCAGCCCTGATCGTCAAATCCATGTGTCATTTCGTGTCCTATAACCACACCAATTGCTCCGTAATTGAAGGCATCGTCAGCATTCATATCGAAGAACGGAGGTTGTAGAATACCTGCAGGAAAGCAAATTTCATTCGTAGTTGGGTTATAATAAGCATTTACGGTTTGAGGTGTCATCAACCATTCATCCTTGTCAACCGGCTTACCTGCTTTATTAAAATTATAAGCATGATCAAAACGGTTAGAGCGTTGTATATTAGCAAAGTAAGAGTCCTTGTTGATTACAAGCTTCGAATAATCCCTCCACTTATTCGGATAACCAATTTTGACGTAGAAAGTACCCAGTTTTTCCTGTGCTTTGGCTTTGGTTGAATCACCCATCCAAGGTAGAGCGTTGATACGTTCACTCAATGATTTCTGCAAATTACCAACCAGTTTCAGCATACGTTCTTTGGCCGCAGGCGGGAAATATTTCTTAACATACATTTGCCCTACTGCTTCGCCTAAGACGCCATCTACCATATCAACAGAGCGTTTCCAACGAGGACGTTGCTCCTTTTTACCTGATAAAACCTTGCCATAAAAATCAAAATTCTGTGCATATATAGCATCACTCAGGTAACTGGCTGATTCATCTACCAATTTCCATTGCAGGTAAGCAATCTGGTTTTGAATTGGCTCAGATTCAATGATTTTACCCACTTCAACCAATGATTCTTTTTGGGAAACACTCAACTGTTTGGTGTTTTTCAAACCTAAAGCATTCAAATACGCGTTCCAGTAAATTGCAGGTACAAGTTTCTGGAGTTCAGCAACAGTCATTTTATTATAATTGGCATGAGGATCGCGCAGTTTTACATTATCATAAGCAGCAGTAGCCAAACGGGTTTCAATCTTCAACACAGCTTCCATATTGGCTTTTGCCTGAGCTTCAGTAAAGCCAACCAACTGGAACATTTTGATTACGTGTTGTTTATACTTGTCGCGAATCTCTTTGGTATGCGCATCATTATCCAAATAATATTCGCGTTCACCCAAGCTGATACCGCTCTGATAGGTTTGAACCAGGTTTTCTTTACTGCTCATTTGGTCAGCATCAACATGAATAGTAAAATAGGTATCAACACCCGTTAAATAAAGATCTGGCATTAATTTAACCAGCTCTTCTTTATTTTTAATGCTTGCAATACGCTGTAAATCCGCTTTAATAGGCTCATATCCATCTTTGTTCAACTTCGTGCTGTCCATAGCAATGTTGTACAAATCAGCAATTTTTTGCTCGATAGAACCTTCACTGCCTCCTTTAGAAGCAATACCTGTAACAAGGTCTTTCAACTGGTCCAGATTATTCTCGCGAAGTTTATCAAAGCTTCCGAAACGGGAATATTCACCCGTGAGCGGGTTGTTTTTCATCCAACCTCCGCAAGCGTATTGGTAGAAATCGTTTCCGGCTACTGCGGTGGTATCCAGATTTTTAAGATTGATACCCGTGGTATCTTTGGGTGTATTGCAAGCATTTGTCATAAGAACAAGGGCAATAATAGGTACGGTTAGTTTCTTCATGTTTATTTCAATTAAATATTTTTAGACTTCAAAATTAAATAAAGTTGCCGGATAAATAATATTTATACGAAAAACAAACAGAAAAAAGGTTACATTGTTTAAATCTACAGAAAAAAAGGTCTATTATATTTCTACAGAATCAATAATCCGGAAAAGTTCATTCAAAGTTTCGGCACGTAGCATGGCAATGCGCGTTTCTTTAAAGTTAGGAATACCTTTAAAAACCGGCGTAGCTGCCAAATGCCGGCGACTATGGATAATTCCCTTCAAACGTTGATTAAAAACGCTCTCAAGTGGTGTATTTTCGTCGATATCAAGCCAATTAACCGAAGCGATAATATGTTCCTTTAGGATGGCTTTTTGCTCGTGAAACGAAAGCACTGGATGGCTTTCGCCTGTTTGAAAATACTGTTTCATTTCGGCAAAAATCCATGGACGACCAATGGCAGCACGTCCAACCATGACCGCATCAACTCCGAATTTATCAAAACATTCGGCAGCGCGCTCAGCAGTCGTAACGTCACCGTTTCCAATAATCGGAATATGCATACGTTGGTTATTTTTCACCTCTCCAATCAGCGTCCAGTCAGCATCGCCTTTGTACATTTGGGCGCGGGTACGACCGTGAATAGCCAATGCAGCAATTCCGCAATCCTGCAATTGTTCGGCCAAACCAACAATCACTTTGCTGTCATCATCCCAGCCCAGACGCGTTTTCACGGTGACAGGCAAATTAACTGCTTTTACCACTTCGGAAGTAATCTGAATCATCTTGGGAATATCGCGCAAGAGCCCTGCTCCGGCCCCTTTGCCAGCAACTTTCTTTACCGGACAACCGAAATTCAGATCGATAAATTCCGGATTAGCTTCGGCAGCAATACGCGCAGCTTCGGCCATGGCATCCGGTTCACGACCATAAAGCTGAATAGCTACCGGGCGTTCTTCATCATAAATAGTGAGCTTTTGAGTTGTGCGGTTTACGTTGCGTATCAGGGCATCGGCCGAAATAAATTCGGTATAAACCATATCGACACCGAAACGCTTGCACAACAGACGGAAAGCCGGATCAGTAACATCCTCCATGGGAGCCAGAAACAGAGGCTTATCTGGAAATTCTATGTTCGAAATTTTCATATTTTAATAATGGAGTGCAAAGGTAAGTATTATATTGATTCAGAACAAAAAAGCATATTTGAATAAAGCCTGTAGAAATAAGCGTATTCAAAAAAAGAAATCTATAAATTGAGCAGAATGGTAATATTCAGGTAAAAAATAGGACAAAAACCAGGCGGTTATACCTACTAATAGTGATTGCAGGCAGTATATATTAGCCGTTACTTTGCAACGTAAAAACAAATTAATAAAAGCTTAAAAATATGAAAAAGAAAAAAACTGTGAAAAAGGTTGTGATGATCGTTTGTTTATCGGTAATTGCTATGACTTCGTACGCTCAGGACAGGTTGTTTACATATACTTACCAAAGCAACGTATTGAATAAAGGTCAGCGGGAAATTGAAGTATGGAATACTTTTAGGATGGGTAAAACCGATTATTTTGCAAGGCTCGACAACCGGACTGAATTTGAAATTGGTCTGGGTAAAAACCTTCAAACAGCGTTTTATTTAAACCTGACAACGGCTACAAATACAACATCGATATTAGGCTTGAAATCATTTAATACACAGAACGAAATCAGCTTTTCGAACGAATGGAAATACAAGTTGCTGGATCCTGTGGCAAACCCTATCGGACTGGCTTTATATGGCGAATATGGAATTGGAGCCAATGAATACGAGTTGGAAGGTAAGGTTATAGTCGACAAAAAAATAGGTGCTGTAACGCTGGCAGCTAATGCCATTTACGAAATGGAACTGGAACCGGAATATGCAGGAACAGAATTGGAACTGGAAGCCGAAGAGCACAAAGCTGACCTGAATTTCTCGGCCGCTTATGCTTTGAATCCAAAGTTCAATCTGACCATGGAAAGCGCTTTCAAAAACGTTTTTGCAGAAGGCGAACTGGAGCATAGCGCACTTTACGCCGGTTTGGGATTGTCGTATGTGCAAAACAATTTCTTTGTAAACTTCACGGTTTTACCTCAATTGAAATCATTCAAAGGAGGCGATCCAAACAGCACACTAAACTTGAATGAATTCGAAAAAGTACAATGCCGGTTACTCTTCTCTTATGCTTTATAAAATAAAAACAATAGCCCTGATTGTGATAGGTATCAGCGTATTGATTGCCTGTTCGTCCGCTTTATACATGCCTTCAAAGGAAAATGTAGCCGACAACGCCAACATTGAAGAATTACGAAAAGGAAGAGCATTGTACGTAAGCAAGTGCAGCAGTTGCCACACCTTGTATTTGCCTGAGAAATACACTAAAGCTGAATGGACCAAGTGGGTAAACAGAATGGCACCCAAAGCTAAAATTACCGATCAGGAAAAAGAACTGATTCAAGCCTACCTGACTAAAGGCGAGTAGATTAAAATCCCCGGACATAAATTTGTTTGGGGATTTTTCATTGTATCAATTGAAAATTTATTCTATCCCATTGATATAATCCAATTTCTTATTTAAATTTTCAGTTCATATTTTAAATAAGAAATCATTGTATTTAAATTTAGTAGTATATATTTAAATAAAGTGTATCTTTGTATAAAATATTTTTGTATGAAGAATTTTATATCGGGAAATTACGTAAATCAAGGCTATTATAAAAGTTTTCAACCGGAACTCATCAATCATCATTGGATAGTTGATGATATGGAAATACTACAACTACTCAGTCAGGCCGATAGAGAACTTGGACGACTAGATATGTACTCTAATTACATACCAAATATTGATTTGTTTATCAGTATGCACGTTATTAAGGAGGCTACTAAAAGTTCAAAAATTGAAGGAACACAAACCAATATAGAAGAAGCGTTGCTCGAAAAGGATAATGTACCACTTGACAAACGCGATGATTGGGAAGAAGTTCAGAATTATATTAAGGCACTCGAAACATCCATACTAAGCTTGGAACAACTTCCATTTTCATCCAGACTTATAAGAGAAACACATAAAGTTCTTTTACAGGGCGTACGAGGTGCAACAAAACAGCCGGGCGAATTCCGATCAAGTCAAAACTGGATTGGTGGGGCTAGTATAAATGATGCGATATTTGTTCCGCCGGTTCATACGTCTATACCTGAACTTATGGGTGATATTGAGAATTTTTTGCACAACGAAAATTTATATTTTCCTGAACTCTTGAAAATCGCGCTTGTTCATTATCAATTTGAAACTATTCACCCTTTTTTGGATGGTAACGGTAGAGTTGGGCGATTACTGATTCCTTTGTATCTGGTATCAAAGAACATTTTGAAAAAACCGATATTATATCTCTCTGATTTTTTTGAAAATCATCGTAAACTGTATTACGATAATTTGATGAATGTTAGAACAGAAAACAATATAAACCAATGGTTTAAATTCTTTTTAGTTGGAATAATTGAAACGGCAAAAAAAGGAATTTTTACTTTCGACAAAATTCTTCAGTTACAAAAGGAAACGGATTTGAAAATTCAAAAATTAGGAAGCAGAGCTGCTAATGCACAAAAAATCATGAATTTTCTGTATCAAAAACCTATGATCAATGCAGATATGGTAAGTAAAGTCGCAGAAATTTCTATGCCATCTGCTTATACACTGATAACAGAATTAGAGAAACTTGAAATACTTAAAGAGGTTACGGGCGATCAAAGACGAAGAATGTACGTATTTCAAAAATATATTGAAATATTTAATTAGAGAATATCCTTATTTAAAATTTGAAGTTAATATTTAAATAACAATTTTTCTATTTAAAATTACAATGAATAATTTAAATACGATTTATATATTTGACTATAATTTAACCGAATGAATCAAAAAAAATACATTCTTATCACAGCATTGAGTATCTTTATAATAAGCACAAATGCACAAACAGCTAAATACTCCACGGCCTGGTTTGGCCCTAATGCCAATCCGGTTCCGGAATTTACTGACGCCCGCATTCCGGCTCAAACAACGATCAGTTTAATGGGCGATTATTATTTTGGACACGGTGATCAAACTGAAAATGGTTACGTAAAAATTGAGTTTCCACTCCTACCCGAACGAGTTTCGCTAAAATTGTGGTCCACTGTAATGGAAAATTATCAGGTTACCGATGCACTAAGTGCAGCACGCGGAATGAATATCATAACTGACAGAATAACAAAAGGCGACAAAGCTGTAGAATTCAGGGATGGCAAAACAATTGGGACTGCAAATGGCGATTTGTATGTACAAACAAGAATCAGGCTATTGCAAGAGAAAAAAAAAGCACCTGCTATAATTCTTAATGCGACGATAAAAACAGCATCGGGAACAAATTTTCCACAAAGGCGTTACTTTGACACGCCCGGATATTATTTTGATGTAGAAGTGGGAAAATCATTTTATACAAAAGGCAAATTTTTAAGCGAAATACGCGCAGTTGCAAACACCGGTTTTTTGTGTTGGGAAACTACCAATAGCACCCAGGATGATGCAACTATGTATGGCGGAAAACTGATAATTGGAAATCCAACATGGAAACTCGAAAACACCGTTTCGGGCTATTGGGGGTGGATTCATACCAATGCAAGATTAAATCCGCTGGGAGATTATGGTGATGCGCCTTTGGTTTATGCTGCCAAATTTTCTATTATGAATAAAAAAATAGATTATTTTGCCCAGTATCAATATGGTATCAAGGATTTTCCATACCATCAAATCCGGGTTGGAATCAGTTTTCCGGTGGAGAAGTTGACACCGAAATTTTTAAAATAATAGACCCCTAACCCCTAAAGGGGAACTAAATTACTACATACTACTTTATAAATAGATATGACTTTAAACAACAAAATTATAGAAAACAAAACTAACTCAGTTCCCCTTCAGGGGTTAGGGGTTGTAAGATCAGATATTGAGATCATGGCTCCTGCCGGATCGTGGGAAAGCCTTTGGGCAGCCATCAAAGCCGGTGCCGATTCGGTATATTTTGGCATCGAAAAGCTGAATATGCGCAGTAAATCCAGCAGTAATTTTACGACTGAAGACCTGCGCGAGATTGTGCGGATTTGCAACGAGAATAACGTAAAAAGCTACCTCACTGTCAATACTATTTTGTATGACAACGACCTGACTTTGATGCGCGAAATTATTGATGTAGCCAAAGAATCAAAGGTTTCGGCGGTTATTTGTGCCGATGTGGCTGCGCTTATGTATGCCAACAGCATTGGTGTGGAAGTGCATTTTTCCACGCAATTGAATATCTCCAATGTAGAATCGCTGAAATTCTATGCCCAGTTTGCCGACGTGGTCGTGTTGGCTCGTGAACTGAATATGGAGCAGGTGACTGAAATTTACCAAGCTATTATCAAAGACAATATCCGTGGCAAAAGTGGCGAACTTATTCGTATCGAAATGTTCTGTCACGGAGCATTGTGCATGGCTGTTTCGGGTAAATGTTACCTAAGTTTGCACGAGAAAAACGTATCGGCTAATCGCGGGGCATGCAATCAAATTTGCCGACGTGGTTACACGGTAAAGGACAAAGATTCGGAAATTGAACTGGAGATTGACAACGAATATATCATGTCGCCCAAAGACCTGAAAACAATCGGGTTTGTAGACGAAATGCTGAAAGCCGGCGTGCGTGTTTTCAAAATTGAAGGCCGCGCACGAGGAGCCGAATACGTAAAAGCGGTGGTTGGTTGTTACAACGAAGCCATTGAATCGGTGCTAAACGGGACGTTTTCCGACACGAAAGTGGCCGAATGGGACGTACGCCTTAGCAAGGTGTTTAATCGTGGATTCTGGAACGGCTATTACCTCGGACAGCGCCTGGGCGAATGGAGCGGTAACTACGGTTCGGCGGCTACACATAAAAAAGTGTATATCGGTAAATGTACCAATTTCTTCCAAAAACTGGGTGTAGCGGAGTTTTTACTCGAAGCGCAATACCTGGAAGTCGGCGATGAAATCCTGATTACCGGCGAAACAACAGGGGCTTACGAAGATACAGTAAAAGAAATCCGTGTAAAACTGGAACCAACGGATAAAGTAGAAAAAGGGATGTATTTTTCTATTAAAACAAACGAATTGATACGACGGAATGATAAGTTATTCAAGATAGTTCCAACGGAACATGCAAAAGAAAAAGCGGAGTAATATCCGCTTTTTTTATGGTTTTATAAAACTAAAATAATTCGATTTATTGATTTCTTTAAATTTTGCATCGGGATAAGCTTTCGCAAAACCTACCGGAATCCTTGCACTTTTATCCGACCATTTGAATTCAAAAGCCCGGATTTCCTGATTCTGAGTTTCAATCAAATCTACTTCCTGCTGGTCGTAAGTGCGCCAGAAATAATGATTTATATTCAATAAATGAAAATGTTTCCGTTTCAATCTTTCTGAGATTAAATAAGATTCCCAAAGCTGGCCCACATCATTGCGTACCGATACGGGGGAAAAATTATTAATCAAAGCATTTCGGATACCGTTATCAAAAAAATACCATTTCGAAGCCTTGCTTATCTCTTTCCGTAAGTTGCCCGAAAAAGCGGGTAATTTATATATAACAAACACTTTTGATAATAAATCAAGGTATTTTTCAACTGTATTTTTACTCATGCCCAGTTGCTTTCCAAGTTCATCATACGAAACCAGATTGCCGCTCTGAAAAGCTAACAGGCGCAACAAATCACGCATTTTACCACTATTGCGCAATCCATCTATTGTCAGAATATCTCTTAACAAATATGCATTTACAATATCAGCCAAGTATTCTTGCTTTTGGTCGTTACTCATACCAAGCAATTGGGGATATGTTCCAAAAATAAGTTTATCCGGCAAATTTTGAAGCATTTCTGCTGCATTTTCTACTTGCATCAGTTCCTCCTGACTAAATGGAAATAAATAAAAGGTCTGACTCCTGCCCACTAAAGGTTCGCCGGTCATATTCAATAAATCGAACGATGATGAACCACTTGCAATTACATAAACGGAGGGTATTTCATCCACAATAAGTTTCAACTTTTGCCCTATTTCAGGTATATTTTGAGCTTCGTCAATAATCAATAAATCAATACCCTGAAGCAAAAATCGATAATTAGCTGCTGATTTTTCCTGCAACATCAGATGGGTATTAGAATCTTCACCATTCAGGAAAAGTTTTTTCCCTTCAAATTTTTCTGCAATGGCTTTAATTAATATGGTTTTACCAACACGCCGTGCTCCGAAAAGCAACATAACTTTGCCCGGTTGCATTCGTTTTTCTATTTCGGTTTGTAAAATTCGGGTTATTGTATTCATAATTAAGTATTTTATACTGCAAAAATAATAAAATATATTTCAAGTAATCATATATAAATGAAAAAATAGTCAATACAATGACGATATTTATAATAATATAGTCAATACAATAACATTATTATGTTATAAAGACAATATAAGACTAAACCTTGAATAAAAACCAGTGAATTAATCAGAGGGAACGATAAGTTGTTTAAGAATGAAACTTATTTAAAGTTTCATTCCTTTTTTTATATTTAGAATAAACCGATTTCAGTATTTTTACGTCTTGCAATTGTAAAGCGATTGAAAAAAGTATGATAATTGAATTTAATAAAATGCGACAACTTGAGCGCATTATCGATAAGCATCAGCAGCAGTTGTTTTCGTTTGCGTTTTTCAGGGTTGGATCGTATGCAGTGGCACAAGACATTGTGCAGGAAGTATTTATTAAGTTTTACGAAAATTCACGGCGTTTGTCCGCGGCAGACAATGTAAAAGCGTATTTACTAAAATCTATATCTAATGCATGTACCGATCATGTCCGCAAATACGGAAAATTTCAATTTGTGGATATTGAACTTTTGCAAAACGAACTGACTGACGAAGACGAGAAACAGTGTTACTCGGAGTTGTTACGGATTGAAGATATTTTGAGCGATTTACCTGCCGAACAGGCAGAAATTTTGCGCTTGAAATTCGTTGATTCACTCAACTTCGTAGAAATAGCTGAGCTATTGAATATCAATGTAAATACTATTAAATCGCGTTACAAATACGCTATAGAAAAGTTGCGAAACTTAAACCTTGTAAACGTAGACCATTATGAATGAGCTGACTCCTAAAATTCGACCTATCGTACCTCAATCGCTTAAAGGTAATGTATTAAGTCAAATTAATAAAAGAAAAAAACTTATGAAAGATATCAGAAACTATTCTGCAATTGCGGCTGTAATTGCAGCATTCATTCTTCGTTCCTATTGTCTTAGGAAATATGACACATGCAAATGCAATGGATTTAATTGAAGATTCTATCAAACAAACCAATGAAGTAAAAACAATGGTTCTCACCTACTCTATGCGAAATCCTTTCACCTACAATCCGGATGTGATAGAAATGAACAGCAAAATGAATGATATGACCGGGAAAATAATTTTCGAAAAACCGGAAAAATGGCATTTTGCAAGTAAAAATAAGTGGTATGTATATGATGGAAAATGCACATACTGGCATTCAGACGCCTATAATGATTGCTTGGTTAACGAAAATATTGATGCAGGTGATTTAGGTAGGTTTAACGCATTGTTTTTTAAACCTACTACGTTTCTTGAAACAATTAAAAAAATAGCTGAAGACAAAAATGCTATAACTGATATGAAAGATAAAGGAGATTCCACTTTAATAAGTATCAGTTATAAAGTGCGAAGTATTGATAAAAACCGCTTCACGATAGGTGATTTGTTTGGCTGGTATCATAATAATTTTAAATATTCGTTTACTACAGACTGCCGACAGGTTTATGTGTTCGATAAGGAAACAAAACTTTTGAAAAACTTTTATATATCAGTATTTTACAACAATAAATACGTCACTATACTCAAATCGAAAAAGATAGAATATAATGTATCAATTGATAAAAATGAATTAGTTTATATTCCGAAAGAGCTTCCAAAAAGGCTGTTGAAACCTCATAATTATCTGGTTAATATAACTTCCAAACAAGCAGTGGAGAAAATACTGACTACGATTAAGAATGACAGTACCGTTATCATGCATACTAATTTACTTCCTGAACGAAAAGAATATTTCAAAAAGTGGTATGGTATGGAAATTATCGAAATTGGAGAACCATACAAAAAAGATAATTATGTGGGTGAAATTGTACCATGTAAGATAAAAACGAAGGATGGTGAAGAGATTAATGCAAACATTGCTGTGCGCAATGACAACGAGTTCAAAATATGGAATTTTGACAGAGATAATTAAAATGTCTGTAAAGTAATACCACAAAAAAAGCGGACTAATATCCGCTTTTGCTTTATAATTGGGTTTCGCGGTTTATAACCGCGTTTTACAAGCCTTGAAACACGTATATTTCATTTAGGTGCATACATTTGATCCGAGAGTCTTTGCATATCTTCGTAGCTCACATCTTTTACGTGAGTAGCTATCATCCATTTATAGCCAAAAGGATCCATAACCTGTCCCACCCGGTCGCCATAAAACATATCTGCAACAGGCATAGCAACGGTACCACCGGCATCAACCGCTTTCTGAAATGCAGCATCTACATCCTTTACATACAACCCAAATGTCATAGGGTTTCCACCTACTGTTAGCGGCCCTTTGTTGCCCCATTCCAGGTTTTCGTCGGCCATCATTAGCAACGAACCTTCAATATCAATTTCGGCATGGGCAATCGACCCATCAGGCATCAATAACCTGCCAATTTCTTTAGCGCCAAACGCTTTTTTATAAAATTCAATAGCTTCGCTGCATCCTTTAATTGTGATATATGCACTTAAAGTAGCTGCTCCCGGATAAACGTGCAATGTACTCATAATTTCAATGTTTTTTTAATGATTAGTTAATAGCAATCTGTAGTGTAACTAACGAAAAATCAGTAAAATTTGTTTTGAAATTTAAGAGACATTATGATCGGGTTTCTCGGATGGTAACCGCGCTATTAATTGACGCGGTTATAAACCGCGAAACCCGGTAATATTTACCTCCAACTCGGCTTACCCATTCCTTTTCGCATCATAAACCGGTAAAATCCGGAATAACTTCCAAATCCAAGGCGTTTAGCCGTATCTCTTAGTTCATTCTTTTTCGTTTTCAGCAGGTCATTGGCCATAAGCAGGATATAAGCTTCTGTAAAATCGGTATAACTCATGCCGGTGAGTGTCAAAACGGATATACACATCTCTGTACGTTTAATGCCGAGTAATTTTGCATGATAGTCGCCGGAGCGCATGCCATGCTGGTGCAGGTTATTTACAAACGCATCGAGAAAAGCATTGCCTGAGGGACGAAAACCGGTTGTAGGTACTTCTATGGAGCTGTCAGCTTCCAGTGTTTCGGGTGGATCCAGGTTCAGATACAACTCCGCGGGGGTGTATTGTTTGAAGGTTGCTTTCATACATGATGATTTTCGGTTATTTCCTGACAAAAATAACAATAATTTTTATACAAAATAACAATGTATGAAATATAATATTGCCACTCATAAATAGTTGGCAATATCCAAAATTTGGGAAATTGCGCTTGATAGTTCATTGGCAATTTCCGAAAGATAAAATATTGCCGTTGATAGCTCATTGGTACTTTCCGAACTTTCGGAAAGTGCGGATAAGAGTTCATTGGCAATATCCGAAACTTCGGAAATTGCCGTTGATTACTCAGCAGCAATTTTATAAAATTAATTATGGGCGAATGATCTATGAGACGCAATTATTTGAGAAATATCCAATCCTGATAAAACGTCTCGTACTGGTTCGGAAATGTTTCACCAGAGCATTGTACAGGATTGGCATCCCTTTCTTCCTTTGAGATAATAATAGCTGTTCTTGAATTAATTCCCAGGTTTTGGTATCGGGCAAAAAGCGAATCGGTCATGACATCGAAATACGAAATAAGACGGTATCCTTTTCCTGTATTTACTTCAACAGCAATATCATTACCATTGGTAGTTCCTAAATTTTCGCCAGCAACCACCTTTTTGCCATTGGCAATGGATTGCAACTTGTTTACATGAAAAATTTTAAATACTATTGCCGGATAATCAGCCGAACTTATCCATATCTGCGACCCTCCATTTCCTCCCGACTCATTATCTATTTTTGTAATTTTTCCATTAACCGGAGAAAATACGCTTGAAACATAATTGGTGGTAGGCGCTATAGTACTATCCATGCTAAAATAGTGCTTCATGCTTCGGCATGATTCAAAATCATCGGAATAGTCATGCCCTGCACCTGAACGGAATTTGGAAATCCGTTTAATTTTGGAGAGTTCAATGAAGTCATTCTTTACAAATTTAGGAATGCCTTCCTCATCAATGTTGTAAGTAGCACAGGAAAGAAATAAAAGAGTGGAAAAAAATAGAACGAGAAAAACAGAACCATTCTTTTTCATATGCAAACCCTTTCTTTTAGGTGAATATGTAATATCTTTTGTAAACTTCAATGGCAAAGATATTGATATAAATTTTAAAATAAAAAAATGATTATCAATAATGTATTCGAATAAATGAAAATATAGGGTTTCGCGGTTTATAACCGCGTTATTGAAGCTAATAACGCGGTTATAAACCGCGAAACCCACTTAGCTTACTGCATTGTAAATAAAATTGGTCAACATGCGGATAATCATAAAAAAATGCCGGTTAAAATGGATAATTCATTCTAACCGGCATCATCGAAAATTTGCAGTTTAAAACCGCGAAAACCGTATCAACTCATCTCCAACATCCTCAAAATAGGTTTCACTGCTTTTACCCGTATTTCCTCATCCACCAGTATTTCGGGAGATTCATTTTTCAGGCAATTATAGAGTTTTTCAAGCGTATTCAGACGCATAAAATTACATTCGTTGCACGCACAAGTACTATCGTTTGGAGGCACGGGAATAAACTCTTTGTCGGGGTTATGTTTCTGCATTTCGTGCAGGATTCCGCTTTCGGTAGCCACCAAAAATGAGGTTGCTTCGGAACTGGTGGCGTAATTAAGCAAAGCCTGGGTGCTTCCAATAAAATCGGCCATCAGCAACACCGGTTTCTTACATTCGGGGTGAGCCAAAATAAGCGAACCGGGATGTTCGGATTTTAATTTCACCAGTTTTTCAACAGAGAATTGCTCGTGTACATGGCACGCTCCGTCCCATAGTAACATCGAACGTCCGGTGACGCTGTTGATATAATCTCCTAAGTTTCTGTCAGGCCCGAAGATTAATTTCGCATCTTTGGGAAACTGATCCACAATTTTCTTGGCATTGGTGGAAGTCACCACCACGTCAGTAAGCGCTTTCACGGCCGCTGTGGTGTTTACGTACGAAATAACCGTATGGTCGGGGTGCGCCTTCGTAAATGCTTCAAACGCGTCGGCAGGACAGCTGTCGGCCAACGAGCAACCGGCTTCCAGGTCAGGAACCAGCACTTTTTTGGTTGGAGAAAGAATTTTGGCTGTTTCGCCCATAAAATGTACGCCGCAAAGCACAATGATGTCGGCATCTGTTTGTGCAGCTTTCTGAGCCAGCGCCAGACTATCGCCTACCACATCGGCTATGTCTTGGATGTCGCCCATTTGGTAGTAGTGGGCCATAATCACAGCATTTTTTTCTTTTTTGAGCCGGTTGATTTCCGATATAAGTTCTGTTTTGTTCATCGATTCGAAAATTTGAAATTTTGAAAAGGTTGAGTTTTCAAATAGACATTATAATTATTCTTTTATTTTTTTCAAAAAACCTTTTGAAGATAATAATAGCCTGTTGATAGAGTTGATAAAAATATTATGAAACACTTGTATATATCCGTTATCAAAGTTGCATGTATCCTTTTCAACAAGAATCAACAATCTGTTTTAGTTGAAATACAGTAGGATATAAACTTTATCAACACGCTGTTAATAACTGCAAAGTTAGTATCTTTTTACCAACCTGCCTGCTGATAACTGCATAAAACAGGTTAAAAAAAGTAGGTAAAAAAAGTGCTAACTATTTTGGTTGTATCAAAACAATGGATATGCAACGAAAGTTTTCAATTCAGCAAATAAAGTTGTAATATTTCTATCAAGGGTTTTCAGCAAGTTTTCAACAGGTTGTTGATAGGTTTTCAGACAGGATTTAAAACAAAATATGATTATCCGCAAAGCGACCTATTCGGTAAAATCAGATTATTCGAATTGGGTTTCGCGATTTTCAATTGCGTATATTTTTTTAGTAAACCGCGATTGAAAATCGCGAAACCCGGGTTGAAAGTGATAAGTCAAATGAATAGGTCGCTTTACGGATAACCATTAAACAAAAAAGGTCTGCCGAAATTAATTGGCAAACCTTTCAAGTTTTTATAAGATCAAATATTTAATCAGGCATAAAGCAAACCTACTATCCACAGGCTTACGCGAGCAGGCAGGTGTTTAAACAGCCAGCAAATTATTTTATAATCAATACGGGGTACAACCTGGGTTTTCATTTTTTTGCGCGTTAGTTGGCAAACCATAGCTTTTGCAATAACTTCGGGCAACATGCCGTTTTGCTCGTCTTTTTCCATTTTCCCGACCGATTTTTTCATGGTTTGGTAGTAGGCTGATGAGCTAAGCTGAGAAGCTTCGGTATATTTGCGGGCCGAGGTGAAATCGGTTTTTGTATCACCCGGCAGAATAGTACAACACTGGATGCCAAAAGGTTTTGTTTCGAGTGCCAGAGCTTGCATAAATACAATTAATGCAGCTTTACCGGCCGAATAAAAGGCCTGGAACGGAATAGGAACCACACCGGCAACCGATGAAGTAGTGATAATTTTACCATATCCTTGTTTGCGGAAAACGGGCAGACAGGCCTGGATAGTTTTTACTGCCCCAAAGAAATTGGTTTCCATCTGGTATTTCACTTCATCCGACGAAGTGTCTTCAATAGAACCGGCAATACCGTTACCGGCGTTGCTAATAACGGCATTGAGGCGGTTATTTTCTTTTACAATCTGGGCAACAACCGAGGCGATTTCAGCTTCGTTGTTTACATCCATTTTTACATGAATAATCTCCCCTACTCCATTGGATGATTTTTGCGGAATACCACCACGGCGCGAGGCCGCATACACTTTCATTCCTTTATCCATCATCATATTTGCTGCCACCAGCCCGATTCCGGCACTTGCCCCGGTAATCAATACTACTTTTGTTTCCATTAAAAAAATGCTTTGTTTTTCGGGGTGCAAATATACTGATTATTAAATTGATTCTGATTTATGAATCTGAAAGAATTGTTACTTTTGCATGTCACCATATTAATCAATAATAAAATGAAGGTATTAGTTACAGGCGCAAACGGATTATTGGGGCATCATGTGGTTTTTGAGTTACTTAGGAATAAACATGACGTTAGTATTGTTGTGCGGAGTACAAGCAATATTTATTTCGATGCAACGGTAGTCCATGTTTTTGAAGGCAATTTTACCGATTATGAAACGCTTAAAAATGCTGCCAATGGTTGTGATGCTATTATTCATATTGCGGCTGTTACGGCTACCAATTTACTGCATTACCGCGATTATAGCCGTATAAATGTGGATGGTCCGGCACAGATAATCAGGGTTGCCAATGAATTGAATATTAATCGGTTGGTTTTTGTCAGCACGGCTAATACTATTGGTTTTGGTACTGAAAAACAACCTGCTGACGAAACCTTTCCTATTCAGTTTCCTTTTACCGAATCGTTTTACGCGCAAAGCAAACTGGAAGCTGAACAGCTTTTCAGTAAAGCTTCCCTCCTGCCCGACCGCCATGTGATTATTATCAATCCAACATTCCTGATTGGTGCCTTCGATACCAAACCAAGTTCCGGAAAATTGATGTTGATGGGTTATAAAAAACGGTTGATGTTTGCACCTCAGGGTGGTAAAAACTTTGTGCCGGTACGCGATGTGGCAACAGCAGTTTACAACGCATTGACTCAGGGTAAAAATGGCGAACGGTATCTGGCTTCGGGAACAAATCTTTCGTTCAGGCAGTTTTACGAGCTTCAAAAGCAAACGGCAAATTACAAGCAGCATTTGATTGAAATACCTGATTTTATATTGCTTGCCGTTGGAAAAGCGGGCGATTTAATCCGGAAGCTGGGAATAAAAACCGAAGTTTGCAGCATGAATCTGAGCCAGTTGATAATCAGGGAGTATTATACAAATGCCAAAGCCAAAACAGAACTCTCTATGCCGCAAACGGAACTAAAGACCGCTATTTCGGAAGCGATTGACTGGTTTAAGACCAATGGAATGATAGAATGATGATATTAGGGTTTCGCGATTTGTAATCGCGATTGAAAATCGCGAAACCC
>JASGJK010000040.1:0-23710 GCA_049840795.1 Paludibacteraceae bacterium | reverse complement strand
ACGCATTCGCTCAAGGTTAATAGGGAAACACGATAGAATTGCAACAAGCACCTTACCTAATGCCTATGAATACTCAAAACAGATACAAAAGCGTACAATACTTCAAAGGATTCGAGGGAAGTGCTTAAGAATTTTGATAGGAAAGTATATTAATAAAGAATCAGATTTGAAACAAGAATTTTTGAAAAATAGAAACCAACAACTTGAAATGTTTAGTTACCCTGATTCTGATACTGATATTACCACTGATTACCAATACCTTGAATTCTGAAATAATTCATTTGCATTGGGTTGCTGACTTTTTAAATTATTTTGATTTTTTTAAAAATAATAATAAACCTATTGTTTGGACTTTGCATGATATGAACCCTTTTACTGGAGGTGAGCACTATAATGAAGTTTATTGTGGGATTGATGAGAATGGAAATCCTGTAAAGAGGATATATACTAAAGAAGAAATTGATGTGTTTAAGAATGTTATGGCAATGAAAATGAAAGCTTTGGAAAATGTTGAAAGTCTACATCTTGTTGTCCTTTGTAATTGGATGGCCAATGAAGTAAAAAAGAGTAAATTGTTCAGGCAATTTCCTGTTACAATTATCCCTAATGGATTTGATACTAATATTTTTAAGCCTCAAAACAAACAGTTTTCAAGAGATTTACTTGGTATTCCTGCAGGTAAAATAGTATTACTATTTGTAGCAGATTTTGTTGATAAATACAGAAAGGGGTATGAATACTTACTATGTGCGTTGAAATTGATTAATAGAAATGATATTATTCTATGTTCTGTTGGGCAAAAGTCAAATGGTCTTGTTAAATCGAATAGTCATTTTGAGCTTGGAGTTATACAAAATGAAAGATTTTTGAGTGTCATTTATTCAGCCGCAAATGTTTTTATTATTCCATCTATAATAGATAATTTGCCGAATACAGTTATTGAGTCTTTGCTTTGTGGAACTCCTGTTGTGGGTTTCCCTGTTGGTGGATTAACTGATATTATTCAAGAATGGAGAAAATGGCTATTTGGCTTCTGAGATATCTGTCACCAGTTTGGCAGAAACGATTAATAAGTTTTTGGAAAATAAAGATACTTTTAGAAATGAAGAAATTGTAAGAAATGCTAAAGGCAAATATGACTTAGATATAATAAGTAAGAAGTATATTGAACTTTATTCTAAAATTCTAAATAGGTAAAATCAAAACGTAATGAATATTATCATATAATATATACAAAAGCATTGAATTTACTCCAACTTAGTCAAAAACGATTGGATATAAACATATATGGTCCTATTTAAGTAATATACAAATGATATTCAAATGTTATATCCCAAAATTTCAATTGTAACCCCTAATTATAATCAGGTAAAATTTATTGAGCAAACTATTAATTCTGTTCTAAATCAGAATTATCCAAATCTTGAGTATATCATTATTGATGGCGGCAGTACTGATGGAAGTATTGAAATAATAAAGAAATATGAATCTCAGTTGTCTTATTGGATAAGTGAACCAGATAATGGAATGTATGATGCTATACAAAAAGGATTTGATAGAAGTACTGGTGATATAATGGGCTGGATAAATTCAAATGATATTTTACACCCAGATTCTTTAAAGAAAATAGCTTTACTTTTTATCAGTCAACCTGCTGTTAAGTGGATTCAGGGTTATCCAAATGTAATAAATGAAACGAGTGAAATTATAGCTAAACGAGAGCCACGTTATAAAATAGGAGCATTTCTACTTAGAAGGTATAGAATTGATTTTGTTTTTATTCAGCAAGAATCTACATATTGGAGAAGAGATTTATGGGAAAGAGCTGGAAATCGGATTAGTACAAGCTATAGATTTGCTGGTGATTTTGAATTATGGATTAGATTTTTTAAATATGAGAAATTATATGTAACTAATGAGTATATTGGTTCATTCAGAAAAAGAAAAGGTCAATTGTCATCAATTAATACCTTTGAATACATAAATGAATGTAATAGTATAATAAATACATACATTGACTCACTTAGTCCATATTCTCGATATAAACTTAAAATTTTAAAATTAATCGAATCATTTTTATATAACAGATTGCGATTTATTTATAAATGGATTTCTTTGTATGAAGAAATTGATATGAGTTCAGTGTTAAATCTTAAAAAGTAATTAAATCTTTTATAGATAAATCTTTATTTTAGACAATTACAAACAACTTTATGTCCTTTTTTTCAATTATTATTCCAACCTATAATAGTGCCTCAACATTACAAAAATGTTTAGAAAGTGTTATCTCACAAATCTTTGAAAATTATGAGGTGATAATTGTAAATGGCGTATCTAATGATAAAACTTTACAATTAGCCCATGATTTCAATGATGATAGAATAAGAGTTCTCTGCGAACCAGATGAAGGAATCTATGATGCAATGAATAAAGGAATCAAACTTGCTAAAGGAGAATGGTTATATTTTTCAGGAAGTGATGATAGTTTATATGATTCAAGTGTATTGACTAATGTATTTAGTTTAATTATGAATGCAAAAGTTGATGTCGTTTATGGTGATGTGCTGATGGAGAAAATTAACGAAGTTTATGATGGTGAATTTACGTTTGAAAAGCTGAAAGATTAGAACTTGTGCCACCAGTCAATTTTTTATTCAGTTAGACTATTTAAACAATTAGGCTATTTTAATCTGGAATATAAGTCGTTATCCGATTATGATTTTAATTTAAAGTGGTTTACTAATTCGTGTTATAAAAAAATATATATGAATCGCATTATTGCTAATTTTTCTGATGGTGGCTATAGTGCAATGTATAATGATTTAATTTTTAGCAAGAGTAAACCATTGAAAATTTTGAAACTAGGACTTTTTAGATTAAAAAGTTTAGAATTAAAAGAGCTTTCACGAAAGGCAGCCCAAAATGAATTAGAAAATCATAAATATATAAATTATGTGCTTGTACGTATTATATTCTATATATTTCGGGTAATTAATATATTTGATAGAAGAATTCGTATTTAGAATAATATGGAGTCAGAAATGATTACATATTGATTTGATATATCAATAATAGCGATTCTAATAAATTGAGATAGATTTAGTAGTGTATAAAGAACTCTATTTTAGATGAAAATAAATGTTATACTAATTACATATAATCAGGAGAAATATATTCGTCAAGCAGTTGATAGCATTCTGATGCAGCATTTCGATGGGGAAGTCGAGATTATTGTTGCAGATGATTGTTCAATAGATAATACATACGATATTATCAGTTCTTATAAGGAACAGACGAAATTTAAATTCAGATTTCTTGAGCGTGAATCTAATCTTGGCATATCAAAAAACTATCAGAGAGCCTTTAGTGCATGTGAGGGTGAATATATTGCCGTGTTGGAAGGAAATGATTATTGGTGTAATTCATATCGCCTACAAAAACATGTAGATTTTTTGGAGGAACACAGAGAGTGTGTTATGTCTTGGAATCCATTTATTCGATATTATGAATCAACGAATAAATATGTTTATCCCGGCTTGAAAACGAATAATGATGTCGAATTTATAGCTCTGGATGATTTGTTACTTGGGAATCGGATTCCTAATTTTTCTTCTTGTGTTTATAGGGGATCGGTTATAAAAAAAATGAATCCGGCCTTATTTGATGTGAAGGTTAAGAATATTTGATGACTGGTTGATCGGATTAGAAATAAGTCATCACGGGCTGATTGCTTTACTGAATGAATGTATGACCATATACAGAATGGGTATTGGATATTCTCATGTAAATGTATATGAAGGGATTGGGGAGAGAATTCCGTTCTATGATGAGTATTTCAATTATAAATACACTAACGCATTCAAATTAAATCTTGATACATTAAAAAAAGAACGGAGACTGGAACGAAGAGCCGAACAAGTTTTAAATACACCGCCAATAATTATTTATATTGTCAAATTATTTGTATTGTTTTTTGAATTGTTGAAGTGGTTTTGTTTGTTGTTTGTTTCAGTTAAATTTTAAAAGGAGGGTTAAATTCCGTTTGAAGAGAAATTTTAAACGTTGAATAAAACAAACGCAATTTTTTCTTTCAGTTATATTGTAAGTAAGAACAGTAATAGCTCACTATTTGAAAACTGTTCTATTGTGTTGATTATGAGTGAAGAAAGCCAAATCATTTACATATTATGTGTTGCTAATCTTCGTTCAGGAGGTCCGGAAGCGTTACATCAATTATGCTATTATATGAGGAGAGTTGGGTTGGATGCTTATATGGTGTATTATAATACTACTGATGGGATAGAACCTATGCCGCCCGTGTATAGTATTTATAAAGTGAAAAATAAATTATTTTCTGAAATTGAAGATAGCTCAGGATAATATTCTTGTTGCAGCAGAATCGAGCACAATCATGTTCAACGGATTCAGAAGAATTCAAAAACATATCTGGTGGTTAAGTGTTAATTGGTTGGATTATCAACCAGCCAGGAGTAAGGCTCTTTTTAAATACAAAATAAAAAGGCTATTGGGAGTGAAAAATCCACCACTAAATGGTTGCGATTTTAAACTGGAGGATTGTGTACATGTTTGTGGCTCGAAATACGCGTATGAATATGTACAGAGTATTGGTATCAAAAATCCACAGTATTTGGTGGAACCAATAAGTAAACAGTTTTTGGCTGCCAATGAAGTTTCGGATTTTGAGAGAGATAATGTTGTGTTGTATAATCCGGCAAAAGGTTCAGCAGTCATGAATCTGCTTCTTGACGACAAAACGTTTCAATTTAAGGCGTTGACAAAAATGACTCCGGATGAATTAACAGATGCGTACAAAAAAGCGAAACTTTATATTGATTTTGGCCATTTTGGAGGTCCCGAGCGAATGCCCAAAGAAGCGGTTTACTTTGGTTGCAGTATACTGGTAGGTAATAGAAATGCTGCTGCTAATGACTTTGATGTGGCTATCCCAACTAAATATAAGATAAATAACTATGAAGATCTTGCTGTTGTGAAAGCTACAATACGAGATATGTTGAATGATTACGAAAGAAATATAGAATGACTTTCTTCCTTTTAAAGAAAAAATAAGTAAGCTGGAATCAAATTTTATGAAACAAATTGAAGAACTGTTTCTTAAATAAGAGGGAGATACTATTGCTATAAATGCGAATAAGAGAAATGATGGTGCTATTACAGAAAATAAATAAAATTATAAACAGAATTGTCAGATTAAATATCCTGAAAACAGTTTATTTTCGACTTAAACTGCATTTGCCCAGGCATGTTATTTTTCAGATTTTTCCAAATAGTATTGTGAAGATTGATGATCATGCTCAACTTAGTATCTCAAAAGGTGAAATATTAATCAATGCGTCGTGGACAAAAGGTCGGCAGCGGCGCAATACTTCAGAATTAATACTGTGCGAAAACTCAAAATTGATAATCAATGGTAATTTTGCCTTGTATCAGGGCGCTTCTGTTTATGTGGGTAAAGATGCTACTTTGCATATTAAAGGAAACAGTTTTTTAAATACGAATACTGTATTGAATTGTTTCAACTATGTTGAAATAGGCGAAGGTACCATGATCTCGGATGATGTACGGATTCAGGATTCGGATAATCATAATATTATAGTTAATGGAATAACAAAAGAATCGACAAAACCCATAATAATTGGCGATAAGGTTTGGATTGGGAAAAACGCACTGATTTTAAAAGGAGTGACTATAGGTGATGGAGCAATAGTGGCAGCTGGGGCTGTAGTGGTAAAAGAATGTTCCGGCAGCCTGCCTTGTAGGTGGAAATCCGGCAAAGGTGATACGTGAAAGTGTAAGCTGGAAATGAGTAAAGTGTATGTAATCATAGTTACCTATAATGGGAAGCAATGGTACGACCGTTGCTTTTCGAGTCTTCGTGCTTCCGAGTTGCCTGTGGAGGTTATCGTAATAGATAATGCTTCGTCGGACGACACGGTGACTTATATAAAGCAGCATTTCCCGGAAGTGCAACTCATGTCATCGGATACCAACCTGGGTTTTGGGCAGGCGAATAACAAAGGCATGCGCTACGCGCTGGATCATGGGGCTGATTATGTTTTCCTGCTGAATCAGGATGCGTGGATAGAGCCGGAAACGATAAAAGAACTGGTAAGTGTTCACCAAAGAAACAAAGAGTACGGTGTATTGAGCCCGATGCATTTAAACGCCGATAAAACAGCTATTGAAAAAGGGTTATTGGGTTTTCTTACCTACCATGAACATATAAATAAAGAGCTTATAAGTGATTTTTATATCGGGCCTAAAAATGAGGTGTATGCTGTCAGAGAGGTAAATGCAGCTGCCTGGTTACTTCCTCGTTATACGTTGGAAACAGTTGGAGGGTTTGATCCGATTTTCTTCCATTACGGTGAAGATGATAATTATTTAAGTCGTGTACTATTTCATGGTTTAAAAGTGGGAATAGTTCCTAAAGTTACTATTTGTCATGATACTGAGCGTCGACTTGAAAAAACGAAAGCACAACAAAGTACATTTGAAAAATGGTTATTACAAAGAGCTACGGATTTAGTTTATCCACAAACGTTAAAATGGCAGATGAATTTTTACTATAAAGAATCAATTAAAAAATTATTTTTCCTGAATTTTAAATCGACTAAGATAAACTGGTCTTATGCACGGTATCTTAAACGAAATAGTACTGCTATTTTGTTTAGTATTCAGCAAAACAAAAAGCGAGGAACAAATTGGATATAAAGTAATGTAATATGAAAAAAATACTTATCTTTATTAGACTATTGCTTTCTCCTTTTTGCAAATCAAAAGAAAATGCACCTTTATTTTATCATAAATCAGGTCAGATAGCATCTGATTATATCAAAGAATTATTGCTAAGTGATCGTCCGGTAATGATTTGTCGGTTTGGCTCTACAGAGTTAGATTGTATTGTAGATTATAAGAACCGTTTTACAGTTCGGAATGCTTTCAAATTTATGACTCATAAAATAAACTCTTTGGGTTACAATAAATCTTCAATATATTCAATGTTGAATAATTCAGGTTTTTTTCCGAATACGCCACAATATATGGATCAGTTTTCTGAAATGATGATTTATTTAATGCCTTTGGTTGATGTGTTGGGTTCATGGCGTTTTGAAGAACGGTTATTTGATAAAGAGCTATCTAATGCAATAAAAGTTCCCCTTGGAGATTTGGAACCTTATTTTCATCAAAACCCCTGGAGTGAAGTGTTGAAGAATAAAAAGGTTTTGGTGATCCATCCTTTCGAAGATTCTATCCTTTCTCAATATCAGAAACGTGATTTTTTATTTAAAGACGAGAGGGTTTTGCCCGATTTCGAATTGATTACGATAAAAGCTGTTCAATCTCTTGGGGCAAAAGCTTCTGAATTTGAAACGTGGTTTAATGCTCTGGAATATATGAAATGTAAGATTGATAAACATGATTTTGATATTGCGATTATTGGTTGCGGCGCTTATGGATTCCCATTGGCTGCTTATGTGAAATCAATTGGGAAAAAAGCAGTGCATTTGGGTGGTGCCACTCAAATGCTTTTTGGAATAAAATCAAAATCATGGGAGGATGAGCCGAAGTTTCATTATTTGATGAATGAAAACTGGGTGAGGCCCAAAGAAACAGAACGCCCTGCTAATTACAAATTAGTAGAAGGTGGTCGTTACTGGTAATCAGAGAAAAATTTAAGATGCAAAATACTTTTGAAATTCCCATATTGATTATCACTTTCAATCGTCCAACCCATACCCGCCGGGTATGGGAGGAGGTAAAGAAACAGCGCCCTAAATATGTATATGTATTTCAGGATGGTGCCCGTGATGGAAACGATGCGGACATGGAGAAATGCGAAGCGGTACGTGCTATTTTTTCAGAGGAAAGGGATTGGGATTGCGAATTGAAAACGAATTATTCGAATATCAACCTGGGATGTGGAAGAGGTCCTGTCAGCGGGATTTCGTGGTTTTTTGAGCAGGTGGAGCAGGGTATCATCATGGAAGATGATTGTTTGCCGCATCCCGACTTTTTTGGTTATTGTGAGGAACTGTTGAACAAATATAAAAACGAACCCCGTGTGATGGTGGTTGGAACCACCACATACCACAATGATTACCCTTGTGATGATTCTTATTTGTTTTCACGCTATTTCACCGGTGGAGCTTGGGCCGGTTGGAGGCGAGCATGGAACGGATTTAGCGTTGATTTGGAGACGGTCGATGTAAATGTTTTAAAAAAGACAATAAGGAAAGCGTTTTATTCCACCGCCGAGACCAACTGGTGGGTGCGCAAAGTAAAGGAAATTAAAGCAGATACAGCCAAGAAAGGATATTGGGATTATCAAATGCAAATTCATATGCTTTTGAATAATGGCCTGGCAACACGGCCTCAAAGGAATATGATATGCAATATCGGGTTCGACCCGGAGGGTACGCATACACTGGTGAATGATAGCAGGGGAGAACGTACGGTTTTTCCGTGTTTCCCATTGCAGCATCCGGCAACTATAAAGGTGAATGGAAAGAATGATTATCTGTTTATGGCCAAAGAGCTTCAACAACGATTGGATAAAAGAATAATCAGTGCTTTGTACCGCTATATGAATGAGAATGAAGGAGGACTGCACCGGCTTTTACAGTACTATAAGAAACAAAAACGAGCATGGCTAAAGGGCTAAAGGTACTGTCCGTAAACACTTCCGATAAAAATGGGGGAGCTGCGCGTGCTGCATTCCGGATTCATCACGGGGTGCGGTCATTGGCTGTCGATTCCCGCATGTTTGTAAAAGACAGGCAATCGAATGAGGATACAGTTATCTCACTTGATACTTTTGTTCCTACTAATGTATTTCATTCGATTCTGGTATATGTTCAGAAGAAAATTAAGAACAAGATTCAACACTACCGTTGGGGGAAATATCCCGACAGGGAAAAGGTGATGTTGTCGGATCTGCGTAGTGTTTCTATATACGACGCTTTTCAGAAGCTGGATTTTGATGTATTGCATCTGCATTGGGTGAATCTG
Source organism: Paludibacteraceae bacterium (assembly GCA_049840795.1). Lineage (GTDB taxonomy): Bacteria > Bacteroidota > Bacteroidia > Bacteroidales > Paludibacteraceae > UPXZ01. The sequence continues at coordinate 14,659 of JASGJK010000040.1, read as the reverse complement.
CGTTTTTTGAATTTAAAGGAACTGGAAAACGTACACAAACCAATTGTCTGGACTTTGCACGATAGCTGGGCATTTACGGGTATTTGCCACTATACATATAGCTGCGATAACTACTCCCGTGAATGTGGTAATTGTCCTTTTCTGCGTTCGAATAAGGATAGGGATCTGAGCTGGCAGGTGTGGAAGCAAAAGAGAAAAATATACCGGAAACTAAATCTGCACATTGTTACTCCCAGTCAGTGGTTGGCCGATTGTGTTGCTAAAAGTAGTTTGTTACAGGGATTTCCAGTAACAGTGATCCCTAATGGATTAGATACAATAGTTTATTCTCCCGGGGATAAGAAAAAGGCTTGTGAAAAATTTGGGCTCGATCCCTCATATAAAATTATATTATTTGGAGCCATAAACCCGTCAGGGGATAAAAATAAAGGATTTAGTGAGTTATTAGAAGCTATTCAATACTTAGAAAAAAGAAGTGCGGGAAATTTGACGTTGGCTGTGTTTGGAACCGATCAGCCCATTGATATAGTAACTTCTATCCCTATTCATTATCTTGGTTATTTGCATACCGACGAATTAATAGTAGAGGCTTACCGTACGGCCAATGTGATGGTGGTTCCATCCATATCGGAAGTATTCGGACAAACGGCCTCGGAGGCAATGGCTTGTGGTGTGCCTGTAGTTGCATTTAATTGTACGGGTATCAAAGAGGTGGTTTATCATAAGATTACCGGCTATTTGGCGGAGCCTTATCGTTCAGAAGATTTGGCAAATGGGATCGTGTGGTGTCTGGAAAATAATGATGAGGGTGTTTTATCAAAGAATGCACGGGAAAGGGTGGTGGAGAATTATGCTCAGGATATTGTGGCTACTTCGTATAAATCACTTTATGAGAATTTATTATAGGTAATCGATAATAATGGTTGAGAATTTAAATAATTTTAGAAACAGGCTGCAGTGGCTACGGAATTTACGTATTATTGCTACAGTAAGTGTTATAATTATACACATCACCTGTAGGTTATTGGATGGAACCATTGGGACTTATTCGTGGTGGGTTGGAAATTTTTTTGATAGTTCTCTACGGTTTGCAGTACCTGTTTTTGTAATGCTTTCGGGAGCTCTGTTATTGTCGAAAGAATATGAATTAGGCTTGTTTTTTAAGAAGAAGGCGTTGCGAATTTTTTTACCATTTCTATTCTGGATATTTTTTTATATTCTGTTTTATTTATTCCGGGAAATTCATAATACAGGTTCTGTATCAGTTTACTATGTGTTGAATTATATAGTGTCTAATTTATACACTATTCCTGAGTCCGCATATCATTTTTGGTATATTTACATGTCGATAGGGCTTTATCTATTTGTCCCAATTATTGGGAAATGGATTAGGATTGCAACCGAAAAAGAAATTGAGTATTTTCTGCTCGTTTGGGTATTTGTTATTATTCTATCTGAAACTGATTTTGGACCGAAATTAATAGGCAATCTCAATTTGAGAATTTTCTCAGGTTATTTGGGATACCTGATTTTAGGTTATTATTTATCCTTGAAAGAAATAAAATGGAGAAAAAAAACAATACAAAGGTTTTCATTTCTATTTATAGTACTGGGAGCCCTTTTTACGATTTTGGGTACCTGGCTTTTGTCGCTATCTAAAGGTAGTTATGACGCGCGGCTTCATGACTATTTAAGTTTAAATACTGTGGTACTAAGTACAGGTTTCTTTTTATTTGTGAAAACTATTGAGTTGTCATATTCCAATTGGCTGAATACTATATGTGATTTTGTTGATAAGCATAGTTATGGTATATATTTGGTGCATGTATTTGTTCTTGAATGTTTTGTTAAGTTTAGAGTCGGTTTGAATTTTTGGAGTATGTCAGGCAAGTTCGTGATTTTTGGAGTCTTGATTACTACTGTTCAGTGTTTAGGCTTGTCTGCAGTTTCGATTTATATGATTGATAAACTGCCGTTTGGCAAATATATCTCCGGAGTAGTTCATAAATAATATGTAAATTTAATAGGGTTTGATATATGGAACAGGGAAATTTCTGGTGTTTAAATTATATTTTATGAGAATTAAAATACTCTTATTATTGTTTTTATTATTGTTTTTTTCAACAATCAGCTATGGAAATAAATTACAGGTTGTTTTCCGGTACGATGATTTTATGCTTGTGAATGATTCCACCAACGAAAAAGTTATCCGGTTGCTGAATAAATACAATATTCCAGTGGCATTGGGAGTAATTCCCTGCGATGCAAGTGAGAACTTTAAACTGGATAAGGATTACCGGTTTCTTCCTGAATTGAAAGCATTGGTACGTAATGGCTCTGTAGAGATAGCCCTGCATGGTCTGACTCATCAAAGAATGACTCCCTACGGTGAGTTCAAGGGATTGAGCATTGAAGAACAGACGCGAAGAATAAAAAAAGGGAAGTACTTGCTGGACTCTGTTTTTGATAATTATTTGTCGACCTATATACCGCCCTGGAATTCGCACGATCAAAATACAGTAAAGGCACTTAAATCGAATAATATATACATTGTATCATCAACAGTATACGATGTTTGGGCTGAAACTGTTTATTACCCCATGACTACCGATAATTTCGAGGGATTAAACGGTCTGATTGAGGACAATCAATCATTGGGAGGTATTATTGTAGTGATGTTGCATCCTACCAATTTTAAATCAACGAAATCGTTCAGAGATTTTGAACAGATACTTATCCAACTGCAAAAAGACAAAGATATAACTTTCTATACCTTTAGAGGACTGGAAGATGCAGGTATCTATGTTAACAATATCCAGTCGGAAGATCAGATGAAGCACAATTTGTTGAGTAAAATGCTCCGAATGAAAGGTGTTTTTATTTCATCAAAAGCAATAATTATTATCAAAACACTTAATTCGGTTCTATATTTGTTAGTATTGTTTGTTCTTTATTTTCTGTTACAGTTATTTGTTCTTCGGGGGCATCGTCATCATAATACTATTCAGTATTTCGTATTGTTTTGCATTGCTGTATTTATAACTTTGTCGACCTGGTACTATTGGTGGGGACCATTGAAGCTCGCGTTTGTTTTTTTTATTATAATTCTGATATTGCCTTTTGTTTTCCGGTTCTTTAAAGTGTATGATCTTGCATTTAAAATTCATGTGAAGAAGAAGCAGGCAGCAGGAGTGAAAAGTAAGCGGTAAGAAATAAGTAAGTGATCAAAATTAATTGATAGTATAATGTGAGTTCGAAATAAAAATCTCATTCTAAAATCAAATAACAGATATTACGGTGCTCTGTATCTTTGTTTAACAAGCTAAAATTTTCTATAAATATCCGGGTGCTCTGCACCTAAATTAGGGACAGAGTCCCGTTATATTTTTAGAAATAAATGACAAATTCATATTTTTTAAGGTGCGGAGCATTGCAATAAATAGTAATGTATAAACTAATTATGATCGCTTACTTAATAAATAAGTAGTAAGCATATCACTATCAGTTACTATGTGCCTGAAGAAAGACGATATATAATTCTTCTTACTTGAAGCTGATTTTTTGCAGTTTAGTTTTATAGAAACCTCGTCAATTTATGTAGATAAGTAAGTGCTCGAAATTGTTTATACTGTTTTTTTCGCCCCAAGTTATCTCCCTTCGGTCGATGACCGTTGGTTCCCATAAAGAGGATTTTTGCCGAGCAAAATGTTGATTATTTCTACAATTCACGAACTTCGATAGCTCCCTTTAGGGGGTTGGGGCGGAAGAAAAAAGAATTGTTATTTATACACTAATTATGTACACCTAATTAGAATGAAACTCTCTATTATCACCATAAATTACAACAACGCTACCGGGTTACGAAAAACCATGGAAAATGTGTTTGCGCAAACTTCAATGGATTTTGAATACATTGTGGTAGATGGAGGAAGCACGGATTCTTCTTGTCAGGTAATTAGCGAACAATTAGGAGTGACTATTGATAAGCGATTAGTGATTAATGATAAATTGATAAAGAAGGAGGGTGAGGCAGAAGTTAACGGAATTCCGGTAAGGTGGATTAGTGAGAAAGATGATGGTATTTATCATGCCATGAACAAGGGCATTGGTATGGCGCAAGGGGAATATGTACAATTTTTGAATTCGGGAGATGTGTTGGCGACAGTAGATGTTACTAAACGAATGCTTTTTGAATTAAAGCAGCAAGCGGTAAGCAGTAAGCGACAAATTGAAATTCTTTACGGCAATATGCTGAAACCCTATAAAGGGAAAATTTTGTGCGATAAAGGTTTTGCAGGTCGACAACCCAACATGCTCGATTTCTATACCGGCTCGCTGAATCACTCTCCGGCTTATATTCAGCGGACGCTATTTGAGAAATTTGGACCTTATGATGAATCGCTGAAAATTGTGTCTGATTGGAAATGGTATTTACAAGTTATTGCACTGAACAATGTTATGCCGGTTTATACGGATATGGATGTGACTGTTTTTGATATGACCGGCATCAGCAATACCAATTCAACACTGGACAAAGCTGAGCGTAGAAAAGTGCTGGAAGAACTGTTACCTTTGTCGGTGCTTCGGGCGTTTGATGAATTTTCAGGAACGATTGATCAGTCTAAAAGGCTCAACAGGTATTGGTTGACACGTAGAAGTGCATGGTTGGCGGAACGCGTGTTGTTTAAGTGGGAGAAGTGGTTTAGAAATAAAGAACAGGTATTTTAAATAATGAAAACAACTCCTGTTTATCTTCCCGGTCTGAATGGATTAAGGGCAATTGCAGCTTTATCAGTTGTTTTTGCGCATATCTCTCAAAAAGGTATAGCCGATTTCGGATTGCCTTTTTTTATTGATTTGCCTATGGCCGGCTATGGTGTTACTCTGTTCTTTGTGATCAGTGGCTTTCTGATTACCTTTTTGTTGCTGAAGGAGCAGGCTAAAAAACAGACCATTGATATAAAGAAATTCTATGTTCGCAGAATTCTTCGTATCTGGCCCATTCTATTATCTGTTTATTCTATTTTGTTTGTTGGTTTTCAAATTCATGAATGAACCGGATGTGATTCTGAAGAATGAATTATGGTATTATGTTTTTTTTGCAGCCAATGTTCCTTTTATATTCCAGAATGGAATTCTCATTCTGGTACATTATTGGAGTATAGGTGTTGAAGAACAATTTTATTTGTTTTGGCCATGGATTGTTCGTCTCTCAAAAAAAAGGTTGTTAAACTTTGCGGTAGCTATATTTCTATTGTTATTTGCAACCAAATTATTTTTATGGCTCAGTATGGGTTCCTGACTCCATTCCTTATCGTTTTTTGATGGTTACCCGGTTTCATTGCATGATGATAGGAGCTATTGGTGCAATATTGTTTTTTCAACGTAAATCGCGAATAACTTCACTGCTTTCCAATAAGTTAATTCAGTTTCTTGCCTGGCTTTTATTTTTTTGTATAGGTTTGGATGTTATTCGTATTCCGGCTGTAATAGGACAGGAGGTTGTTTCAATATCATCATCGAGTATGATTATCGGGCAAATAGTATTAAAAGACCGTTTATTCAGTTTGGAAAATAGATTCTTTGATTTTATAGGAAAAATTTCCTATGGTATTTATGTTATCCATCCGCTTGTAGTTCTTTTATTATCAAAGGTGTATAAAAATATAGATACCAATACCGAATTAAAATATGTACTTGTTTATAGTTCGGTTATACTGATTACCATATTTCTGGCATGGATTTCCTATACATGGTTCGAGTCACCTTTTTTGCGCCTCAAATCCAGATTTGCCGTCGTACAGAGTTCAAATACCATGTTATTTAAGTAACTCTTGGATGAGCTGTTATCTGAAATTTAGTTGTAAATTTGCATTAATAACTCCTGTTTTACCAATTATTCTCTATGTTTTCTATTGTCATTCCTCTTTACAACAAAGCTGCCTATGTGGAAAAAGCCATAAAGTCGGTACTGGCTCAGACTTATCAGGAGTTTGAGCTGATTGTGGTGAACGATGGGAGTACAGACGGTAGCCTGGATAATGTACAAGTCATAATTCTTGACTATGTCAAGCGGCAAAGCCGAGCGCGTAATTTAGAATTAAAAGAGCCTGATCAGTTTAAAAAGATAACGCTCATTCATCAGGAGAATCAGGGGGTGTCCGTTGCCCGGAATAATGGAGTAAAAGCAGCAAAGTACGATTACATTGCTTTTTTGGATGCGGATGACTGGTGGGATACTACCTATCTGGAAGAAATGAAAGGCTTGATGGAAGCATTCCCGGAAGCGGGACTTTATGCCGGCAGTTATTACAAAGTGAAGCAGGGGCAGTTGATCCCAGCCAATATAGGGATTGAGTCCGGGTTTGAGAAAGGGTTGATTAATTATTGCAGGGTATATGCCAATACCATGTATCAACCGGTATGGACTGGGGCTGCCATTATAAAGAAAACGATATTTGAATCGGAAAATGGGTTTAAGCCGATGTTGAAACTGGGGGAAGACTTTGATTTGTGGCTTCGGGTAGCTATGAAATATCCGGTGGCACTGCTGAATAAACCGTTGACGTATTATAATCAGGATGTGGACCTTGCCAATCGTGCCATAGGAGAAAAACTGTATGAACCAGAACAACATATGCTTTTTAGCGATTATTCAGCTTATCGGTTGGATCCCGATTTTGTGCATTTGTACGAAGTGTTGGCGGTTTACAGTCTGATGAATTATTATTTAAATAAGAAAAATAAAAAGGAAGTTGATGCTATTCTTCAGACAATACATTGGAAAAATCATTCGTTTAAATACAGGATATATTATCGGATTCTACCGGTTTGGGTAGTTAAATGTTGGCTCAGTATTTTGAAATCGGGTTTTACTGTAAAAAAGAATCTGTTGGCTTTTATAAAGAAATAATTGATGAAAAAAATACTTATTGTTTTTGGAACCCGTCCGGAAGCCATAAAAATGGCGCCTTTGGTCAACGAGTTTAAAAAATATCCCACGTTATTTCAAACGATTGTTTGCGTAACCGGTCAAGCATCGTCAGATGCTCGATCAGGTACTGAATTTATTTGATATTGTTCCGGATTTCGATCTGAATATTATGCATCCGAATCAGGACTTGTACGACATTACTTCGCGTGTATTGCTTGGTATGCGGGATATTCTGAAACAGGTGAGCCCCGAAGTGGTATTTGTGCATGGAGATACAACCACTTCTTCTGTTACGGCGTTGGCAGCATATTATCAGCAAATTCCGGTAGCGCATATAGAGGCGGGGTTGCGGACGCACAATATTTACAGTCCCTGGCCAGAAGAAATGAACCGCCTTATGACGGGAAGGCTTGCAACCTATCATTTTTGTCCGACAGAGCTTTCAAAGTCCAATCTGAAAAATGAAAATATTGCCGAAGCGGCTCTCCACATTACGGGCAATACTGTGATAGATGCGTTGCATTGGGTGATACGTAAAATCGACGAAAGTGATGCCATGAAATTATCTGTCCGGGTGACATTGAAGGCAGATGGTTACGATGCCGAAAGGCTGACTGACGGCAAAAAGCTGATCCTGATAACCGGGCATCGGCGTGAAAATTTTGGAGAAGGATTTTTGAATATCTGTCGTTCGATTAAATCGCTTGCTTTAAAATACCCGGATGTGGATTTTGTTTATCCGGTTCATTTGAATCCGAACGTGCGCAAGGCAGTGAGAGAAGTATTCGGTTCGACTGCTATTTTAAACACTGTCACCCTGTCGAATGTATTTCTGATCAATCCGCTTGATTATTTGCCGTTTGTCTACCTAATGAATAAATCATATTTTCTGCTGACAGACAGTGGTGGTATTCAGGAAGAAGCTCCCGGCCTTGGGAAACCGGTGTTGGTTATGCGAGATACCACAGAACGCCCGGAAGCGGTTGAAGCAGGAACAGTATTGTTGGTGGGTACTGATTCGGGAAAAATAGAATCAGCAATATCCACTTTGCTTGAAGATAATAAGGCATATCAAATGATGGCTAAAGCGGATAATCCCTATGGAGATGGGTATGCCGCCCAGCGAATAGTTGATTTCTTTAAAAACAGATAAATTACTTGTAGAAAAAATGATTCCTAAAATAATCCATTACTGTTGGTTTGGACGTGGCCAAATGCCGGAATTGGCTGTTAAATGCATAGATTCCTGGAAAAAGTTTCTACCGGAATATGAGCTACGTTTATGGAATGAAGACTCTTTTGACATCAATGCAGTCCCTTACGTACGAGAAGCTTACCAATCGCGCAAATTTGCCTTTGTAACCGATTATGTCAGGTTGTATGCCTTATATACAGAGGGAGGAGTGTATATGGACACCGATGTAGAAGTGTTGAAATCGTTGGATGATTTATTACATTTACCTGCATTTTCAGGCTTTGAGAGTGAAAAGGAAATACCAACTGGTATTATGGCCAGTGAAAAGAACGGTGTATGGGCAAAAGAAATGCTGGGCTATTATGATAACGACCGTCACTTTGTTTTAGCCGATGGAACGATGGATATGACGACTAATGTACAGATTATCGGAGGTTTGATGTCGGCCAATGGATTCAAACTCAAAAATGGTTATCAGGTCTATAAAGCTTGCATGCACATTTTTCCAAAAGATTATTTTTGTCCGAAAAGCCGTACGGGCATCATAACATTGACAGCCAATACCTATTGCATTCATTCATTTTGCCGGCTCGTGGCAATCCCCCCAAGACCGATTTAAAAAGTATTTTTTTAGAAAAATTGTTGGGCCAGAACTGACTGATTGGTTAGTCAAAACAAAATGGCAGTTATTGGGCATATTTGGTGTTTACAAAATCAAATAATGATTTAATTATACTATACAGAAACAATCAAATATCACCAACCGTGCCTCATTATCTCCCCAAATACTATTCTTCCAAAGCCATTTCGCTCTACATAGGTGCGTTGGTACTTTGTAATATTTTGTTTTTTAACCGAGTGTTATCTCCCATGTTTTGGATGTTTGGTATTGTGGAAGTTTTTGCTTTTTTTTATTTCTCCAATAAACTAACCCGAAAATGGACAGCTTCTTCGGATAAACGATTTGTAAAACGACTTTTCAAAACTGCACTGACTATCAGGGTAGTCTGGGTTATATTCAGTTATTACTTTTATATGGCCATGACCGGCCAGCCTTTTGAATGGGGATCGGCTGATGCTATGGGTTATCATGAGTCAGCGCTATGGATCGTTGATTTGTTGAAAAACGGGAAATTGTCGGTATTTATTGATTCTCTTGAAGAGCGGTATTCCGATATGGGTTATTCGTTGTATCTGGGTTTGCAATATTATGTTACAGGTAGTTCGGTTTTTATAGCACGTTTACTTAAAGCTATCTACGGTGCCTATACCTGCGTATTGATTTACCAGTTGGCCAAAAGGAATTTTGGAGAGGAAACAGGGCGGATGGCCGCTATCTTTTGTATGTTGATGCCCACTTTGATTTTATATGCAGGCTTGCATACCAAAGAAGTAGAAATGGTTTTTCTGACTGTAGCTTTTATGGAACGCACCGATAAACTGTTGCGTGGGAAAAAATATAGTTTCAGTACCTTGATACTACCATTGATACTGGCCGGTTCGCTATTCTTTTTCCGTACTGTGTTGGGAGCTACTGCCGTATTTGCCCTATTTACAACATTGATTCTTTCTTCAGACAAGGTAATGGGTGTGGGAAAACGAATGCTTTTGATTATCTGGGTATTGGTAGCGATAGGCTATTTTGTGGGCGGTAAAATAGCCACAGAAGTAGAGGAAGTGTGGGCTGCCAGAAACCAAACCCAGCAAACCTCTCTTGAATGGAGGGCTACGCGTGATAATGGGAATAAATTTTCCAAATTAGCCGGTGGAGCAGTGTTTGCTCCAATGATATTTGTAATACCGTTCCCTACAGTGGTGAATACGCCCAATCAGCAAAACCAGCAATTGATAAACGGAGGTAATTATGTGAAAAATATTACTGGCTTTTTTTAGCCTGTTTGCCTTGGTTTTTATAATCAAAACCAAGCGTTGGCGGGAGTATCTGTTTATAGGCACATTTACCATTGGCTACCTGATTGTATTGGCATTAAGCGCCTTTGCGCAATCGGAACGTTTTCACCAGCCCGCTTTGCCGTTTATTTTGATATTGTCGGCTTACGGGGTGAGTGAGATAACCCGAAAGACAAAAAAGTATTTTACATGGTGGTTGATGTTGATTTTTGTGGCGATAGTAGGGTGGAGCTGGTTTAAGTTGGCGGGAAGAGGGTTGGTTTGATAGTTTATAGTTAGTAGTTTATAGTTGGTAGTTTATAGTTGGTAGTAATGGGGTTTGTGGAGAAAAAGAGATTAAATAGCAATAATATTCGGAAAAGGGTCATCGGACATACTGCGTTGAATTTGGAACAGAGTTCTTCAGATTCCCGGTTTTCCATTCCTAGCACCGAAACCCGAAACCCGAAACCCGAAACTCAAAACTCAGAACTCAGGGTATTATTTGTTTGCAGTAAGAACTCGGGGCGGGTGGTGCCGTTTATTGCAGAGCAGGCGGAATCGATTCGAAGGCTGGGATATACGGTTGTGTTTTTTACCATCGAAGGGAAGGGTATTGCCGGTTATCTGAAGAATTACAGCTCATTTAGGAAAAAGGTAAAGGACTTTAGCCCGGATATTATTCATGCACATTATGGGTTGTCATGCTTATTTGCCAATATGCAACGGAAAGTGCCTGTGGTGTCGACCTATCATGGCAGTGACATAAATAATAAGCGAGTTTTTTGCTTATCGAAAATCGCGATTAAACTGTCCAAACTAAATATCTTTGTTTCGGAAAAAACAAGAAATATAGCGACCCCTCTAATTTCCCTTAATAAGGAGCGAAAAAGAAAAAATGTATTAATACCCTGTGGCGTGGATACAGAGCTATTTGTACCTATGGACAAACTAGATGCGAGGAAAAGGCTGGCGTTGAACCCTGAAGGGAAGTACGTTTTGTTTGCCGGGGCTTTCGATAATGAGGTGAAGAATCCGGCATTGGCTCTGGCGTCGGTGGGATTGTTAGCTAATGTTGACCTAATTGAGTTAAAAGGATATAGCCGTGAGGAAGTTGTGAGGCTTATGAATGCGGTTGATGTTTGTTTAATGACTAGTCATACTGAAGGCTCTCCTCAGTTTATTAAAGAAGCGATGGCTTGTAATTGTCCGGTAGTATCTGTGCCGGTGGGGGATGTACCGGAAGTGCTGAGAGATGTAGAAGGGTGCTTCTTAGTAGATTACGATGCGAAACAAGTTGCTTCCCAATTGCAAAAGGCTCTGATTTTTGGAGACAGAACGCAAGGGCGTGCTGTAATAGAGGAACGGAAGCTGGGATTGATGCAGGTGGCAGAAAGGATAGGGGAAGTGTATGGAGAGGTAATAGTTTATAGTTTATAGTTGGTGTGGAGGAGCTCTGTTCCTGGTTTTTTTTACGTTGGGATAGATGACTTGGAAGTAATTATTAGTGATAAATGGTGGATAATAAGTTGAAAATTATGAAAAAAATATACTTATTGTTGTATTATGGTTTTGCGCGCTATTTGCCAAAATCGACGGCTCCGGTTGTGGGACGGTGTTCTATGAAATTTCGTAGCAGGCTTGCCAGTCGTTTATTCACTCATTGTGGACGAAAATTAGTGGTTGAGAAAAATGCTTATTTTGGGAACGGAAGAGACTTTAACGTAGGTGACGAAGTGGGTTTTGGTATGAATTTTAAATGTCAGAACCGGATTGTAACCATTGGCAATTATCTGATGATGGCTGAAGATGTGCTTTTCCTTGGAGGCGGGCATAAGTTTGATCGCATGGATATTCCCATGGGTCATCAGGATGGAGAAGCTAAAACTCCATTGAAAATAGATGACGATGTATGGATAGGAGCACGGGCTATGATACTTCCCGGTTGCAGGTATATTGGTAAAGGGGTGGTTATTGGTGCCGGCGCTGTGGTTACAAAAGATATCCCGGATTATGCTATTGTGGGAGGAAATCCGGCGAGGGTGATAAAATACAGGGACATAGTTTATAGTGAATAGTTCGTCGTTGAGAGGGGGCTGGGATAAATAAGCTGGAACTTCGGCTTAGCTCACTGCTTTTCAAGCTTAATTTATTACTTTTGCGGTAAGAAATAAAAGGGATTATAGCATGATTATTCCTTTATTCGTTTTTATTTGCACCATACGTCCGAGATAGCATCATGATATTATATAATTCGGTTGATGAAATTAATTTGTCGCAATGGCAGGAATTAATACACAGATCGGCCACCGCTACTTTTTTCCAAACACGCGAATGTTTTGACTTTTATAACTCCCTTTCTTTCCTGAAACCTTTTGTATTTGGTGTCTCAGAAAACGATACGTTGGTGGGGATTTTGTGCGGATACGTTATTGCAGACGGGAATATTATGAAGCGTTTTTTTAGCCGGAGGGCCATTGTGCCGGGCGGTGTGCTACTGGCTCCTGATGTATCGGAGCAAGCGGTAAAACTGTTGCTTGGAAAAGCCCAAAAAGAGTTGGCTCGCAAGGCTATTTATATGGAACTACGTAACTATAACGATTACAGTTCCTTTCGTCCGGCCATTGAGAGTGCAGGGTTTGAATACCGTCCGCACCTGAACTTCCACGTGGCGACTCCAAATGTGGAAACTGCTTCGAAACAACTGAGCTCAACCAAACGACGTGACGTGAAACTTTCGCGAAAAGAAGGAGCCGACTGGGTTGAAACCAAAGATATAAATGAACTGAAAGCTTTTTACGAGATACTTGAAAATCTGTATAAAACCCGAATAAAAACGCCACTATTCCCTTTCGAGTTCTTTTTGAAACAGGCTCAACATCCCAACGGAAAAATCTTTGTAATAAAGAAAGATGAGCAAATTATAGGAGGTAGTGTGTGTATGGTGTTGCCGGGGCGGGCTGTTTACGAGTGGTTTGTTTGCGGTCTCGATGGAAAATTTAAAAATATATTTCCATCAACCTTAGCCACCTGGGCCGGTATTGAATACGCCGCGTTAAATGGTTGTAACCGTTTTGATATGATGGGAGCCGGTAAGCTGGATGAAGGATACGGTGTACGTGAGTTTAAATCGAAGTTTGGCGGAGAGCTGGTTGAACACGGGCGTTTCTTATTCATTTGCAATCCACTGTTGTATAAATTGGGAAGATTTATTGTTGATAAACTGAAATCGAGGAAGTAGTTCTGAGTCGATAGTTCATAGTTTATAGTAAGGACTATTTATCAACGTCTACTAATTTCATCATTCTTTCTAAAGTAAAAGAAATTTTGAAAAAAGACAGTTAACTTACTAATCACTAAAAAATGAAAATATTAATAGATATTGCCCATCCAGCCCACGTACATGTGGTGAGGAATGCATATTTCGAGCTTGAAAAACGCGGGCATAAAGTGTATGTAACGGTTAAAGACATACCGTCAGCCATTGCATTGCTTGATAAATATAAAATTCCGTACATTTACCTTGGAGGGAAAAAGGATTCTCTGATAGGTAAAGCCGTTTTGCAGGTAATGTATAACCTGAAAATATGGTGGCTGGTCGTTTCCAAAGGAATTAATGTTGGTTTTAGTTCGTCATTGACCCCTGCTCATATCTCGAAGATTTCAGGTTTACACTCGATAATTATTGACGATGACGATGATGCAGTTGAGCCTTTATTTGTGAAATGGGGCCATCCGTTTGCCGATGTGGTGCTGAGTCCGGCATGTGCAGTTCGCAAAACTACCAAAATGATTCCTTATGCAGGATATCACGAGTTAGCCTATTTGCATCCCAACCGGTTTATCCCTGATTCGCGGGTGTTGGAAGAAATAGGATTGAACGAAGGTGATACCTATTTTATCATGCGGTTTAATGCTTTTAAGGCGCATCATGATGTGGGGGTACAGGGCTTGTCGATAGAAAATAAGCGAAAACTCATTGCCCTGCTGGAGAAAAAAGGAAAGGTGTTTATCACCACCGAACGCAATATCGATGAAGAATTCCGTAAATACCAGTTGCTGTTGTCACCGGAAAAAGTGCATTCGTTGATGTATTACGCCACCATGTTGATAGGTGACAGCCAGACTATGACTTCGGAAGCGGCCGTGCTGGGAACTCCGGCAATACGTTGCAATACATTCGTTGGGCGCATATCGTACCTGGAAGAGGAAGAGCATACTTATAAGCTGACTTATGGATTTTTGCCAACAAATGCGGATGAGATGTTCTGCAAAATAAACGAGTTGCTGGCTATGCCCAACCTGAAGGCTGTGTGGCAGGGGCGTCGCCAAATTATGTTGAAAGATAAAATTGATGTTAGTGCTTTTTACGTTTGGTTTATCGAAAACTACCCTGAAAGTGCCAGGATTGTTAAGGCTGATCCGGAGTGGCAGGAGAGGTTTAAATGATAAGTGGTCAATGATAAGTGATAAGTGTTGGTAAGCATCTGTATATTTATGACAAATTGCATAATTTTTTGATTGTTTTTTTGTCAGCAATTCAACGATTTGCAATGTTACGGGCGTGACATGGTGTCGTTGTTGATATTTTAATTTAAACATATATGATTATCCGCAAAGCGACCCAATTAGTCATTTAT
>JASGJK010000039.1:0-45207 GCA_049840795.1 Paludibacteraceae bacterium | reverse complement strand
ATACAGAAAAGATTACCTCGAAAGATGTATTTGATGTGGCAATTAAAGGAGATGAAGTAGCAAAAGAAGTTTTTCAACGAACAGGAAAGATTTTGGGCGAAGCACTGGCCGATTTCATAGCATTCAGCGCACCTGAATCTATAATTCTTTTTGGAGGATTAACTAAAGCCGGAGAATTAATTTACAATCCTATTTACGAAAATATGGAAAAAAGTGTGTTGCCTATCTGGAAAGGAAAGGTTAAACTTATTTTCTCCGAATTAAAAGAATCGGATGCTGCTATTCTCGGCGCAAGCGCGTTGGCTTGGGAATTATAACGTAAAAACAATTTATTCGCATAAAAAAGGATATATATGCCAAAAATAGTTGGTAAAACATAGTTTAATCCACACAATATAAGTATTTTAGAATAAGTTAATTGAAAACGTTTTCAATTAACTTATTTTTTTATATTAAAATCAAGGAATTTCAGATGTTGGGCTTGCGGTAGTTTGTCCACCATAAAATGGGGGAAACAAAACGGAAAACAAAGATATAGATGCAAAGAATGCGGTGTGTATTCAACCTCTATAAATTCAGGTGTTAGTCGAAAAAATCGTGAACATTGGTTTGGCGAATGGATTATTTGGAAACAGACCTTTAAGCAACTCGTTGATAAAAGCGGTTATAGTGAACGAACGCTAAAACGCTATTTTTATGAATACCTGAAAGATTATCCCTTATGGCAGATAAGTCGGCTGGAACGAGTAAATCTGCTTATTGATGGAACTTATTTTACCAATAAGGTGTGTCTTGTTCTTTACAGAGACAACAACGTAAAAGCAACTCTTTTTTATCGATTGACAGATGGTGAATGGGAAAATGAAATTTGTGAGGATTTGGAAAATCTCTTACAATTAGGCATTGAGATAGAAAGTGTTACCTGTGATGGTTTGAACAATATACTAAAATCAGTAAAAAAGATCAGTCCTCAAACAGTAATACAGCGGTGTTTAGCTCACATACAACGTGAAATCTTGATTTGGTTTACACGACATCCACAATCTATTGCCGGACAAGAACTGCGGCAAATAATCAAACGACTTCATACGATAACTAACAGAGAAGAATGGGGTTACTGGGTGGTTGAATTAATTCGTTGGTACGAAAGGCATAAGACTTTTGTAAATGAAAAAACATTTAATAAAGACACAGGAAGATATTGGTTTACCCATAAATCAGTGAGGAAGTCTTTTATCCATATCAAAAGAGCTTTAACCCATATGTTCCACTATTTAGACAATCCTCGAATACCAAAGACTACCAATGGATTAGAATCCTTTTTCGGACATCTCAAGCAAAACATATCACTTCACAGAGGTTTATCCAAAGAACATTACAGAAATTATATCAAATGGTATATCTTTTTTAAGAGTAATAAGTAGCTGAACAGAATTAGTTTAATATGTTTAATTGGTATATTGTTGATTTTTACAACCTTACATATACGTGTATTAGCGATTAATTATGAACACTTACTTAAAAAATAGGTTTTCTTAGCCATTGGAAGATTGTCGGTAAAAAAAACTGTCCGAGAAAAATCCCGAACAGTTCTGCATTTTACCGCATAATCTTAAAGTCTATTGCTGAAGAGTTGCTCCTCAGCAGAGCTCGTTTCCTCTTCAACTTCAATTGCAAATTAAAGTATACTTTTTGGATTATTTACCAACTATTTTTGGAATCATTACCGAAAAAAGTCATCTAAACAGATGGCTTTTTTTTATGGATTTGTTCTTTTTATTTCAACTTCTAATTTGTCTAAAAAAGAAAATAAATAGCTATTCATTTCTGAATAATCATAGGTTTTTAGAAATTCAGGTTTACATACGAACGGTATTTTTTTTTGTATTTCAAAAATTTCATTTCCCTCCTTCAGCATGTTTTCAATTGATTCGGCAGTAAATTCAAAATGGCATTGAAATCCATATACGCGTGATTTATACTCTATAATTTGCCTCGGACATCCATCCGAATAAGCTAAAACTTTTGCTGAGTTTGTTAGTCCCGGCATATCCCCATGCCAATGTCCGACGAGTAACCTTTCGGGAAAAGATGAGAACAGTTCATCAATTGTTGCCGACGTGGTAGTGTAAATGGGATATACGCCAATTTCTTTATGTGGACTATGTTCCACTTTCGCCCCAAAGGCTTCGCCCAACAATTGTGCTCCCAGACATACGCCAAGAATTGCTTTATTTTTGATTATCGCTTTTTGAATCAGTGCTATTTCTCCCTTGGGCATCAAAGTAAGGACATTCGTCCAATGTTGTGTCCGGCGATTGAGGACCTCCCATTATCACAAGCAAGTCAATGTCGTCAACATTCTTTGGAAGTTTCTGATATTGATAAACAAGCGTTTTTGTAACTTGATGATGTCTATTTATAGCCCATTGTTCAATGGCAGCAGGAGCTTCAAAGCGCTCGTGGATAACGAAATGTATATTCATCTTGTTCTCTAATGTTAGTGAATGATAACATAACCCTTAACAAAATGATATAAAGAGGTTATTGTCTGAAAAATAGAGAGCTGTTTTCTACCTTGTTTTAACTTGTACAGTAAATACTGTTAAACGATAGCGTTAGATTAATAGATATCGAGTTTTTTGGAGATGTATGATAGATCGCAAATCAAAGTATATAACTAATAAACTAACAAAAAATCCTTGAAATATGTTCTTCCAAGGATTTTTATTGTTGTGCGCAGGATGAGACTCGAACTCACATACCGGAACCGGCACTACCCCCTCAAAGTAGCGTGTCTACCAATTTCACCACCTGCGCTTATGTCTTAAATTAAAAATTAGACGTCAGAAAATCTCAATCGCCTGACTAAAAACTAAACTTGTGCCCAAAACAGGACTCGAACCTGCACAGCGTTGCCGCCACTAGTCCCTGAAACTAGCGTGTCTACCAATTCCACCATTTGGGCAATTTTTAGAGAAAAAAAGCGAAACGCGCTTGTTTCGCAGATCCTTTTTTGAGCGAAAAACGGGACTCGAACCCGCGACCCTAACCTTGGCAAGGTTATGCTCTACCAACTGAGCTATTTTCGCAGTATTTTTGTTTAACCTTACCAAGATTATTTATTATCTAATTTTTTGGGGCAAGGTTATGCTCTACCAACTGAGCTATTTTCGCAAATTTGGACTGCAAAGATACATTATTTTTTTATTTTCCTCAAATAGTTTTAATAATTTTATTCGCCGACATGTTAATTTTATTTATTGGTATATTTCTTTCCCTGCCTCGTATCGCGCTCTTCCAAACGTTTCTCAAGTTTATGTACAAATTCAAAATTTTTCAATCCCCAATCAGGAGCAATAAGTAAATTCTTTGGCGATTGCGAAACGAAACGCTCAATGGCAATTTCAGGACGAAGATATTCCATAAAGTCAATCACCAAATCAATATATTCATCGGCGGTATACAGGTGAAATCGTTCGGGATGTTCTTCAAATTGTTTTGCCATTTTAGTGCCTTTCACTAACTGTAGTTGATGCAATTTTATGGCGATAAGCGGTAAGCCCGAAATCCGTTTGGCGTGCAAAATTATTTTTTCCTTATCCTCAAACGGTAGCCCCAGAATAAGATGAGCACCTGTTTTTATGCTTCTCTCAGCAGTTTTGGCGATTGCCCCAACAGCTGAAGCATAATCGTGTCCTCGGTTGATAAATTCCAGTGTCTTGTCATTTGTGCTTTCAATTCCATATTCAATCATCACATAATATTTTTGCTCAATTCTGCAAAATAATCAAGCAACTCATCACTTACACAATCTGGACGAGTTCCCACCACAATCCCGATTACTTTTGGATGCGCAAGGGCTTCTTCGTATATTTTTGTAAGATTTTCAATTTTATCATACGTGTTTGTGTAACTCTGGAAATAAGCGAAATACAATTGCGATTGATATTTGTGATGAAAAAATGCAATGCCTTCTTCAATTTGTTGTGAAACAGATTTTGTAGGTTTGCAATATTCGGGGCTAAAAGTTTGGTTATTACAATACGTACATCCTCCTTTACCCTTACTGCCATCACGGTTTGGGCAGGTAAAACCTGCATTTATCGAAATTTTCTGAATACGTTCTGAAAATTCGTTTTTAAGTACGGTGTTGTAATTTAAATATCTATCCATAAAAGCCCTCTAGCCCCAAAAGGGGGAACTTGGTATGTCTTTTTATTTATAGTCTTAAAATACGTGCGTATCAAGAGTTAATTTTCTTGATACGCACATTATAACTCCCCTTTAGGGGTTGGGGTTGTTTTTACACTCCCAAATCTGCTCTTACAGCATTGATTTTTGCATCGGCTGTTTTGTCTGCTTTGTCGTAGTCAGCCCGAGTTTTCATTTTGCCACGTACTTCAATATAGAATTTTATTTTTGGTTCAGTTCCTGATGGACGTACCGAAATTTTTGTTCCGTCTTCGGTGAAAAACTGCAATACGTTGGAAGTGGCAGGCATATCCAAATCGGTAACTTTGCCGGATTCAACATCGATCATTTTCAACGATTTGTAATCTTTGATGGTAACCACCGTTGAGCCGGCAATCGCTTTTGGAGGATTGGAGCGGAAGTTAGTCATCATTTGTACAATCTCTTCGGCTCCGGATTTGCCTTTACGAACCACAGAAATACCTTTTTCTTTGCCGTAACCATATTCGATATAAATATCTTGCAGCATTTCAAACAAGGTTTTGCCGTTGTCTTTTGCCCAAGCGGTAATTTCGGCAATCAAAGCACAAGCGGAAACGGAATCTTTATCGCGCACAAAATCTTCGGCAAGGAATCCGTAGCTCTCTTCGCCACCTCCGATGTATGTTTTTTTGCCTTCGTTTTGGCGCATAACATCTGCAATCCATTTAAATCCGGTGAAACAGTCAAAATATTCCACGTTATTTTTTTTTGCGACATCAGCCATTACTTCGGTGGTCACG
Organism: Paludibacteraceae bacterium; assembly: GCA_049840795.1. Taxonomy (GTDB): domain Bacteria; phylum Bacteroidota; class Bacteroidia; order Bacteroidales; family Paludibacteraceae; genus UPXZ01. The sequence goes on along the minus strand of JASGJK010000039.1, from coordinate 40,231 downwards.
ATGGTTTTTACCACGTATTCGTTCCCCGTAAGTTTGCCGAGTTCTCTCCATTTTGTAATCAGATAATAAATAAATATCAAGAATGTTTGATTTCCGTTAACTAAAATCCACTCTCCTTTATCGTTTTTAATCGCGATACCAATTCTATCAGCGTCAGGATCGGAAGCCATTACAATATCCGCATCAGTCTCAATGGCTTTTTTCACAGCCATCTCTAAAGCCGCCGGTTCTTCAGGGTTTGGAGAAACTACTGTTGGAAAGTTTCCGCTAATCACATTTTGCTCGGGAACATCGATGATATTGGTAAAACCATATTCGCGTAGTGTTCTCGGAATCAATTTAATTCCTGTTCCGTGAATAGGAGTGTAAACAATCTTGAGATCTTTGTTCCGCTCGATAGCTTCGGGTGAAAGGATGAGTGTTTTAATTTTTTCAATATAAGCTTTATCAACCTCTTCTCCGATTATTTCAATGAGATCGGGGTTTCCTGCAAATTTAATATCGTTTACATCTTTAATTTTTTCGACTTCGGTAATTACATTCACATCGTGAGGGGCTACAAGTTGCGCTCCATCGTTCCAGTAGGCTTTGTAGCCGTTGTACTCTTTCGGATTATGTGAAGCTGTGAGAATAATTCCGCTTTGGCAACCAAAATGACGGATGGCGAACGATATTTCGGGAGTAGGACGGAGATCTTCAAAAAGGTAGACTTTAATGCCGTTAGCAGAAAAATATTGGCTGATATTTCAGAAAATTTACGGCTGTTGTTTCGGCAGTCGTGACCGATAACCACACTTATTTGTGGAGTTTCCGGAAATTGAGCTTTCAAGTAATTACTCAAACCTTGTGTGGCTGCACCTACGGTGTATATGTTCATACGGTTTGAGCCTACGCCCATAATACCTCGTAATCCTCCTGTTCCGAATTCCAAATCTTTATAAAATGCTTCTATAAGGTCAGTTTTGTCATCAGCATCCATTAATTTCTTAACTTCCGTTTTGGTTTCAGCATCGTAGTTTCCATCTAACCAAGCCTGTGCTTTAGCATTTACTAATTTTAATAAATCGTTATTTTCCATTTTTTTATCGGGATATGCGATTTCCTAACCGCATTAAGTTTGTAAAATATTTTTTCAACAGTTGGGAAACCGTTGTTCGTAAAATTAAATATCTTCTTCTTTTTTCTTTATATTTGGTAATTCCAATCCGTAGCCTTTGCGTTTGTCCTCAAATTTCAACCACAATGCTACCAATACGGCAACAATGGTCAAAGCCACAAAAATCATCCAGGTTTTGGTATAATCATAATTCACTGTCTGTTTTGCGGCTTTTGCGGCTGCCACACCCGGATTGGTTTTGTCTAACACTATTCCTACCAACAACGGAATTCCCCAAAGTCCAAAATTTTGAATCCAAAAAATAGTTGCATAAGCGCTTCCCAACTGTTTTTGAGGGATGATTTTTGGTACAGAAGGCCACATTGCCGAAGGAACAAGCGAAAAACCTATACCTAATATCAGTACGTTTATAAATGCAATCCAAACGCTGTTGATTTGCGGAACAAAGAATATTATATGTACAAATACAAGTAAAATAGCTCCTAAAAGCATAATTGTCGCTCCTTTTCCTTTTTTATCATATAAACTTCCGAAGAATGGGGTCAAAATCATAGTCCCGAATGGCACTAAACTGGGCAAAACTCCTGCCCAGTTTTCAGAAACTCCAAATTTGTTTACCATCAAATCCGGTCCGTATTTGTAGAATGGGAATACCGCAGAATAAAACAGCACGCACAACACCGCAATTAACCAAAATCCACGGTTTTTAAATATTACTTTTAAATCGGCTAATTTGAATTCGTCTTCGGAACTTGAACTTGCGGTAGAAATAGATAACTGATTATCCAACTTCTTATCCATATAATTATAATAGAAGAAAGAAATAAAACCTAAAACCAATACAACAACTCCTATTAGAATCCAAGTAGGAACTCCTTGTTTATCCGCAATATAAGCTCCAAATGCCAGCGGTACAAAAGGAACCCAAACGGGCAATTGCCACTTGCATACCCATCGCCAACGCCATTTCTTTGCCTTCAAACCATTTCACCAAAGCTTTTGATACCGTAATTCCAGCATATTCACAGCCGACACCAAATAGCGCATAGCCTAACGAGGCGTAGAATACCTGTTCTTTGATATTCCATAGACCTAATACATTTATTTCATTTGTAAGAGAGAAACCTCCTTTGAAAGCGATGTATTTGATTGTTCCACCGATTATCATTAGTAACGTGGACGCGATTGTACTCACACGGATTCCGAATTTATCTAAAAGGACTCCAACTATAAGCAACATCAGTAAAAACACGTTAAATAAGCTGTAAGAACTTGTTACAATTCCAAAATCAGCGCTATTCCATCCGTACGAACGTTCTAAAATAGGTTTAAGCGGTGATATTACTTCAGTAAATAAGTATGCACCGAACATAGTAAATGATACGATCAATAACGCAGTCCAACGTGCACCTTTGGAGTCTCTGAGCGTTGCGGTAAGTTTCTCTGTCATAATTATACGTTTAAAATTTATATTGTAAAAAACGAAACGCAAAACTAATGAAAATTATTGAATTTTTTGATATGCAGAATGGGTTTTTGACAAAAGGAAATTAAAAATAAAATTTTGAAGTAAAATAAAATGTTAAATTTAATTTATAACCAATGGCTAATTGATGGATATTATTTTATCTTTGTGATATTACTTTTAATCGCGGGATGAATGTTTGACATTATATTATATGGAATATTGATTGGGTTGAGTATTTCTGTACCTTTGGGTCCTATTGGGATGCTTTGCATTCAGCGAACGCTAAATAGAGGACAGAAATATGGGCTTGCAACAGGATTTGGCGCAACCACATCCGACCTTGTATATATAATCGTCACTCTGTTTTTTTTAAGTTTTGTGGTCGATTTTATTGATACACATAAGTTTATAATTCAACTTCTCGGCGCTATTTTGGTAATATTTTTTGGTATTTGGATTTTTAGGACTAATCCCGTGTCGCAGCCTCGCGCACAAGACCAAAAAATACAGCATTCGTTGTTTGAAGATTACATCACCTCTTTTTTTCTTACACTTACCAACCCGCTGATACTATTTGTGTTGATTGCTCTTTTTGCCCATTTTAATTTTATTACTTCCGATACTAAATTTCCGGAGATTATCATAGGTTTACTCTCTATTTTGATTGGGGCAGGTACGTGGTGGTTTCTTTTGACTTATTTTGCAAGCCACTTTAGGAACCGCTTTAATGTACGCGGGCTTAAACTTATTAATTTGATTACCGGCGGATTTATCATCTTACTCGGGATTATAGGTGTAATCAAGTGTATTGTGTAAAGACGTTTTTATACAAACAATCTTCGTTCTTTAGAAATATTAGATTTATAATTCTGATAATAAAACAGTTACAACTATTCCTATCCTATTTAGAAATCAATCTCTTCGCTTTCAATTTTACTTAGCTCTTCTTTTGTTATTTTTCCCCGTAGCCAAATTAAACCCAGTGTATTATTCTCGTCTGATACAATTATTATGTCCGTATTGTTTTCTTTGATAGTTCGAGTCAAAATAGTGGCACTATTGTCCGTATTTCTGCTGCTTATCATTTTTTCAAAGTTTTGATCAAGTGTTACATTTTTCACTTCTTTTTGAAAAGAGTCATATAATGCTTGATTTTTTCCATCACGGGTAAGTTTAAGCACTTTAATATATCTCATTTTTGACAAAATATTTGAATCGTCTGCATTGCCATTGGCAAAAATAGAAGCAAACTTCATCAAGATAGAATTAACAGAGACGTATTCAAAACGATCGTCCGAGGAATACTTGTTGAATATCTTATTCAAATCTTGTGCTTGAACAGTGCCGAATAGAATTAATGTGATAAAGAGGATACAATTCTTTTTCATTTTAATAAAATTTAGGTATGGTTTTTTGTTGCGTTTTACAAACAAAATCTATGCCTAAAAATGATAGCGCCAGCATTTTTTAGAAAAATACCGACGCTATCTGTCAAACAATTTAAAAAAGTCTATTTTTTGGAGCTATCTTCTTTGAATGGAGCTATGTCTTTCAGTTCTTTTAATGCTTCGAGTTTTTTCAATTCCTGTAGATTTCCCAGTTCTTGCAAGTTACCTAAATTTTGCAGCTGACTTAAATCCTGAAGACTTTGCAACTCGCCCATATTCATGAACCCTTTTTTACCTTTATCCAATGTCCATAAGATGTTAACTTCGTTTTTATCTCTGTTTATAATAACGGTTTCACCTTGATTATTGTTGGCTTTGGGTCGGGAATAAATGTATGAACGTTCTCCCTTTTCGCGTGAGGCGACTTGTAGTTCGAAATTTTCTTTTTTCATTATTTCAAGCACTTCTTTTTCAATGGATTCTGCCAATGATTTGTTTGCCGAGTTAATCTCTAACGTCAGGGTTTGCATGTTTTTTCCTATTTTGGTGTAAGCAAACCGTTCGTCATCAGCATATTTTTCAAAAAAACCGTTCAAACTTTGAGCTTGTGTCACTGCTGCAAAAACTAACAGCATAGTGGTAAGAATAATTGTTTTTTTCATTTTATTTGTCGTTTTAATAGTTGTTTATTTTTACTTGATTTTCAATTTCTTTTAACTTTTCTTGAACTTCAGCATTGTCTTTGTATGCTTCTAAACTTTTGTGTATCACATTCAGCGATTTTTCTACCTTTGCATTGGCATATTCGCGTGCCGTTTCAGAATTGTTGATGCGTTTCCCTTTCACAATCATATAGCTTTCGTTTGAAGATTGGTAGTGGTAAACCATCAGCACCAGTAAACAGGCAGCCGCAATTCCTGTTGAAAAAATAACGATTTTTTGTCGGAACGATATTTTTTTTGTAATTCGAGTCAGGAAGAATAGGTGCGATAGTCTCTTTTTCGAATTGAAATGCCATAAACAGAGGAAGATACCGCTTGTGTTCAGTTTTAACCTCATTTGAGTTAAAGTAGGTCTTCAATTCTTTTTCTTCCGGCAACGATGTAGTGCCGGCAATGTATTTTTCTAATAATTCATCTATTCTTTTCATCGGTTATTTTGTTTTTAGTTTGTAATTCATTTAAAAGTTGTGTACGGATTTTGGCTCTTGCACGCGAGAGATTTACATTCACTGCATTTTCGGAAAGTTCTGTGATATAGGCAATTTCAGCAATCTCCATCTCTTCTACATCCCGCATACGAATCACCGTGCGCTGAATTTCGGGCAATCTGTCTATAAGTTTGCTGGCATAATTTGCCATATCTCGCATTTCCAACAGCCGGATATCGTCGTGTTGCTGATAATCAAATTCCGGTCTTAATTCTTCCGAATTACGTCTTTTGCGCAGTGTGTCGATGCACAAGTTTCGCATCGTTTTTAGTGTAAAAGTGATTTTGTTCTCAGCGTAATCCAATGAGTCACGTTTTTCCCACATTTTCAGTTGTAAATCCTGAACAGCATCTTTCGCTTCGTCTGTGTTTTGAAGCATTGATTTAGCCATACGGAAAAGCTTATCCGAAAGGGTTGAAAACAGCGTGTTAAATTCTCTTGCATCCATACATTAATAAAGACGTAAGTTTTGAATAATATTACACGAAGAAATGATTTTTTCAATAAAAATAATGAATTTATTTGTAATTGGATGGGAATATGGGTTGAAATGCCACTTGGCAATGCAAGCAGAATGAATGAGAGTAATAGAAAGCAAGAAGATGAATTGATTGACGGATAGAAAACTATTCTTCTGCAATTAATCGGTATCAGGGATTGTTTGTTCTCAATAAAGTCATCTTGAGTCTTTAATTTGTACAAAATAAAGGTCAAAAGATACTGCGCCGATATCGCTTAAAATTAACATTTACATCCTGTAAAAGCGGACGACACAGTGAGTGTTTTTCAAAAAGAATCTCATAGATGTAACTTGGTTAACGGGCAATCCGGATTGTTTTTTCTTTCTCCATAATGGTTTGTTTGATAAATTTCACCATCAATGGGAAAGCCGGTGGTTCCATTTCGTGTGCGTAGCCTTGTAGCTCGTAAAGTGTGGTGTTTTTGTGACCTACCAACTTCAACATCCGGTACAGATAAGCATTTTCTTCGTATCTTCCAAGTATTTCAAGTTCGCGATCGCCGGTGATTAGCAATGTAGGGGGCGCATCTTTTCGAACATAATATAGAGGTGCATACTCGTCAACAACAGGTTGTGTATCACTTATACCCCGTTCTTTGCGTATGGTGAAATGTGTAATCGTTTGCCCGCTCAGAGGTATTATACCGGCTATTCTATTAGCATCAATACCGTATGCTGATAGCCATTTTTTATCTAAACTAATCATCAGTGTAAGATAAGCGCCCGCAGAATGCCCGCCAACGAAAATCAGGTCAGGATTGCCACCATAGGCTGATATGTTTTTGAATGCCCACGTTACTGCTGCGGCAGCATCCTCTATATATTTAGGCGCATTAAACCGGGATGCAACCGATAATTTATTCCGATGATGCAAAATTCGTTATTTTTGAGCATTTCCGGCAATTGTTGTTCGCCATAAGTTAATCCGCCGCCATGAATCCACACTACCGTGGCAAAATTCTTTTTGTTTTTCGGATAATAAATATCCAAAACACACTGCTTTGCCAAATAGCTGTCGGATTTTTGTATGGTTTCGGGATAGTAAGGTACATTTCTGATTGTTTCGTATTCGGTTTGTTGGGCGGATAGTGCGATGCTTAAACAAAAAAACAGTGTTGTGAAAACGATTGACTTATTTGAAATCATAATGATGTGTTATTAATGGTTCGGTGATGTTTGTCTAAAAGGATGTTTTACCGCATTATGAGCGGCTGCACGAGCTATTTCAGCTTCTGTTTCCGAAATGTCTTTGGGCTTGAATGTGTTTTTCAATACCGATTTTCCTGTCAGTTTTTCGAACCAGACACAAGCTGCAGTGTATCGCCCAAGTCCCAAACTAAGATGAAATCCGTCTCTGCAAAAGTTGTCTCCAATTGCCGATATTCTGCCGTTTTGAATAGCTGTACCAGAAGGTATGATCATTTTAATGCCTACGGATTTTGATACTTTTCGTCCTGTTTCTACAACGGCTTGGTACATTGTTATCTGATTTTTGTCGTAGTTTTTGAATCCGGAATGGGTGGAATTTGCGGCGTAAGCCCATGTTTGATGCAGCGCAAATTTCACACGTTTATTTTTCGCGTATTTGGCAACATAGGTTTTCAAACTGTCAATATAAGGAAAGTAGGTTTCATATAAACCTGCCAGATGGCTCACTTGCTGAAACGTGATGTAATCCCACTCCTCGTCTTGTAAACAGTGTTTGAGTGTCTGTTTCGGAGTTATTACCGTATCGCCATTAATTATTTTACAGTAGGCATACATCGCGGAGTCTCCTTTAGCCATTCCCCAATGTCTTTGAAGCGAGCAACCTCCGATATTACAGTTTACGATGATTAAATCCACGTCGGCGGCTTTTGCCAAATCGTCCAGATAGGCTTCCGCCGCGTCTACCGAAAAACTGTTACCTATAGCCAATACTTTGATTGTTTTGCGGGCAAATCCGTCTGTTTGTGCCAGTAAAACAAATGCGAACAAGAATAAAATTATTTTTTTGTGTTTCATAAGTAAGTAATTAGAAACAATGAATGATATATTTTAAACACAGTAGAACACGTAGTAGAACAATCTTAAAAAACACACTTCGTTCACATAGTAAGTAGTTACAAGAATTTAGTTACGAGTTGCCGTTATCCTCTTTGGGGGTTTGCTGCTATCCTCTTGGGCGCCTTACCGCTATCCTCTTCGGTGCTTTACCGCACGATTGCATTGCCTTAAAAGGCGTGGCAACTGAAGAAATATACTATGTCGCTTTGCGGATAATCATTAAAAACTATGTGGTACTATGTGGTGAAAAACATATCAATAATAATTATCATGTACTTATAGCGTATTACTTAAACATTATTCTACTTTTGAAGTTTTTCGGGTAGATTCATCTAAAACGACCTCAAAAACTTTTTTCCTATTGTTTTTATTGCCTTTTATCAGAATATTATTTGACTGTTTAATATCAATTACGGGTTCGTCTTCCATTTTTCGTATGTGTCGGATTCTTCAATTATATTATTTACAAAAGTAAGATTTTCTACTGAATAGGCACGCAAAAGACCATCGTTAAATGTTTTGAATGTGTTATTTTCAATTAAAATGTTTCTTTCGTAAGCATTTTTGGGGTCAATTTCTCTTAGTTGTGGATTTATCCAGATGGTTACGTGGGGGGCGCCGCCACCATAAGCGCCGTCTAAAAAGGTATTGTTCCTAATCGTTACATCATTCACGGCGCCGCTTTCAAACCAATGCTCCATATCTCCCTCAAATAGTATCCCCGTCATTTGCGAAGAAAAGGTGTTGCCTTCTACCAATACTTTTTTTGGGAGAACTGATTAAAATACTTCTTGCACGGTTGTTTTGTATCACATTGTTCCGGAATTCAAATACAGGATACCATTCAATATTTTCAAGTCCGTCTCCTACTTTTATTTTATCGTCAACAGGTTGTTTGAAAGTAAATTTAAAATATGCTGATTGATGGTTTCTACGTTTCGCAACTGTATTTTTGATTTTGGCAGCAGTGTATTTCCATTTATTATTTGTATGGTGTCTTGTGCCGACGCAAATTTATAGCCAAATTGTTGTGGATGGTTCAGACGCACTATAACGGTATATTTATCTATTTTTGCTCTACTTTAGTATATGTGCCATGCATATTACAGGCATCATCGAGCATATTCTCAAAAAGGCAATTCTCAATGGTAACCTTTCCTTTGCAGTTACAAAAATGGGTGGCATCTGCCGTTACGGATAAAATGCGGTTGGAACCGGGACGGCGGCATATATTTACTTTATTCAGAGAGATATTTCCGGTTTTCTCAGCGATTACGCCCATACCGCCGGCGTGGTAAATATTAATATTCTGAGTGCTATATTTTTAGCATCGGTAAGATGAATGGCGGGGCTGTGCCGGTTATTCCCGAAAGCACCTTTGAAGGTAATGATTGTTTCTGCCGGCGGCGTTTTTTGCACAAATTTAGTTTGAAGACGTATTACATCTTCACTTATCCGGGTGGCTTTGGAATCCATATTCCACGGTTGGGGTATGGTGTGCCAGTCGTCTGTGCGATATTGTACTGCTTTTGTATCGGGATTAAAACAGATGTTTTCTCCTCAAAAATATTCTTCCCAGTTCTCACCACAGATAATTAGTCTGTTCTCCTTGTAGCTTGTAGTTTGTAAATCCGGGAGTTATTCTGATGTCAACAGATGAATCCGCCTCATTGGAAAGATATAATACTTCCTTCAAGATAAAAAGGCACTTCCCAATCAATGTTCAGATTAGATATTTTTATGTTGGTTGACTTTTCGGCGAGGAAGGGAATTATTTTACCGTGAAACATAAAATCGGAACCTCCGCCGTCAATTTCAATGTCTTTCATACCGATAAGCGGAAATGCAAAATACCGATAACCATTGTCGTGATTGGTTATTTCATGGTATTTTCCAAAAGCTTCCGTAGGTCTGAAATGATAGGTGCCCTTTGGGAAAATCAACTTAAAATTACCCTTACTGTTTTCGAGGGAGGTAATTAAATTGTAAATATAGGGGGTCATATCGTTTCTGTATTTTTCTATCTCTGTTTCTGAGATTTTAATCACTTTCCCTGCTCCCAGTACCGGCAAAGAAACACAGAAAATCAATAAGCTGTAGAGGATTTTTTTCCCGATCATAGTAAGTGTGTTGTTTTGAATTAGGTTTACAATACTGTATTATTTTTTTATAATCGGCGTTAATAAATTTCGACCATTTTTATCAGTAACCTTTAACAGATACGTTCCTTTAGGTAATTGATTTGCGCTATAATGATTATTTTGTATATCATTTTCAGAAAAACGAATTAATTCACCTCCCAAAAGATTAGATATTGATGCTTTTTTTATTTCTTCCGACGTTTTGATGTGAAAATTTGAGCTGAAAGGATTTGGAAAAACATCTGTGGTGGCACGTGAATCTAAATCATCTACATCCGTCGAAATATCAGTATAGTTGTCGATTTGTAAACTATTGATGTAAAAGTATTTAAGGTCATTATTATTGTGACTTCCGGGTTTTATTTTAATGGAAATTTTCCCATCAAGCGTAGGTGTAATATTGTTAATGGTAACGATATTAGAAGTGTTATTGTAAGCATTTAGCGAGTCTTTCCCTCCATTGGTTCCTGTTACTATAAAAAGAGTTTCTCGGTTATCGGGAGTGCCTGTGCTATAATATCTTGAAGAGAAAAATGTAAATCGGTATTGAGCTGTTTTATCCAAATTAGATAATGTGAATCCGCTTTGTGGTTTTACTGTTCCTTGACTCCAAAAAGCATCATTTGAAACATAGCTTGGCATATTAAGTGTGGTATTGGTTGTGCTCGCTCCTGCGGAATTTACTCCGGAGAAAGCCTCGTCCACCTCTATGATAATTCCGGTGGAAGTACCGGTTATGTCAGTAAGATTAAATAATTTACTGCCTTGCGTGTATGAAGTGAAATAATTCCAAGCTGTAGATGAACCCGTTACAGCGCCAAAATCTATATTTACAGGGTGAGCTAACGGTGCTGCCGGCGGATATTCTGCGGCTAAAGAAGTTACGGCGCCGGGAGTTAATATGGCATAATGTGCCGCTTTTTTAACTATTTCAGCTTCGGTGCTTGTAACGCTTGAAGGAATATAAGCGTTATCTAAAACAGATAGCCCTGTAAGTTTTTCGTACCAAGTGCAAGCGGCTGTAAAACGCCCCATCCCCAGATTTAAGTGATAACCGTCTCTGCAAAAAGTATCGCCCAACATACTGCTGCGCCCATTTTGAATGGCTGTGCCTGATGGCACCACGATGCTGATTCCTGCTTGTGCTGCAGCTTGACTAATGGCAACAACGATGGCGTTATACATAGTTAATTGGCTATTCCCGTATTTGGAGAACTCGGAATGTGTTGAATTTTCGGCATAAGCCCACGTTTGATGAAGAATGTAATTTACGTTCGGATTCGTTGCCTGTGTCTGCACATAAGCCAGTAAATCGGTCAGATAAGGGAAATAGGTAGAAAGAATACCAGAATTGCCACTATTTTGCTGAAAACTGATGTAATCCCAAGCCTCATCAGCTATCGCTTGCTGCAATGTAGCGTTAGCAGTGGTTGTCTTAATACCGGAAGCGTCAATTTTACGATAAGAATAATCCGCGCTATTATTCTGGGCATTGTTCCAATGTAATTGTAAAGAAGAACTTCCAATGTACATATTACCGATAATAAATGTAATGCCTTTTTCTTTGCCTAAATCATATAAATAGTTTTCCACCGCATCTTCCGAAAAACTGTTTCCTATGGTCAGTACACGGATGGTGGTAGCGGAGAGTGATAGGTTCGCCCCCATCAAAATCGCTGTCAGTAATATGAAAAATCGTCGTTTCATTGCTTTTTATTTTACATTTTATTAAAAATAATCCCCTTACCGGAGGACTTTTTCTTGTCCTCCGGATACAAAAGGATTGTTTTTCAAATAAGTTAAATTTAACGTCGGAAAATGATTAATTTTTGATAAACTTTTGACTTTTAAATACACCTTTCTCCAATGTGCGTACGATATACACGCCGTCAGGCAAATTGGAAACGTTGAGTATTCCGATATTGGATAAATTATACAAACGGTTACCGTTAGGTTGAAACAGTTGGACATTTTCAAATTTCTTTTCAAAAACAACGGTTTTTTGTGAAGAATTATAATAGAAGTTCTTCCCCGTTTCGTTTATCAAATCATTGACCGCCGTACCGATATCATCAGCCGGATCATATTCAAAAGCACCCGCGTCTTTACTGCTTCCCACAATACTTTTGCCTCTGATATCGTTTGCGGGGACAACATTATTTCCATTCACATCAAAAGTGCTCACGCCGAAGTTAATGCCTATAGCGCCCGATAGCGTTTTAAGATATGGAACACCTACACTCGGAGTAGTCAATTCCGTATTCACTTTTTGATACGTATTGCTTACCCAAGAGCGGTTGCCATTTGTGGAGTTGGAATTAGATTCGTATAAATCGGGATAATTGGTATTATCACTTACTGATAATGCTCCCCCCAAATGATTAAATATATTTCCCTTGAATCTGCGTAAAGTAGCGCTATTTGCCACAGCGTCAGCTGTTAAACCGTAAATATTTGAAGCTCCCTCATTGTCATTCATCAGATTATTAATAAAATAAGCGGCAACGGGCATCGCGCCGATGGTTATACTTTTTGAGTTGGCACGTGCGGTATTGTTATTTTGAAGAAAAGTATTGTTCGCTATTATGAAAGTACCTGTATAACTAACTCCGGAACTATATAAAGCTATCGTATTTGGTTCTGCTCCGGAATAAACGTTTCCTTTGTTTTGGAAAACAACATTGCCGGTTAAATTAAGATTGAATACGGTAGAAGAACTTACACCATTACTGCCCAGGCACAAAACCGAGCCCGCGCCGTCAGATTCATTTTTATAGAATACCGAATTGGTAATATTCAGAGTGCTCGTAGCGCCACCATCTAACCGCACCATAATGCTGCCACCTGTACCTGATCCTGAATTAGAAGTATTGAGTCTGGAACTATTTCCTTCAAAATAGCATTTATCCAGATTAAATGTTCCTTTTCCCGAGAAAGTTATCGCGCCCCCGAAATGACTGTTTGGGAAGAAAACATCCCGGGTATTGGAGTTATTGATGAATTTTGTATTGCTTATATTTATATTATTATCTGTAATACTTGAATTGGTAAACGACATAATGGCGCCTCCTATATTGGATTGACAAGCATCAAATAAGCAATTGTCCACTGTGAGCGTTCCGCCACGTACTATAATGGCTCCACCGCCCGACCAAGTGCTTTGAGCCGTGATCAGATTTGTAAATGTGATGTCGGTTAGAGTCAGACTGCCGCTTTGCAGTACATCAAATGCACCGCCAAGTTTTTCTGTATTATCTCTTACATTTTTAATGGTCATTGTTGTAAAAGAGGCGGTTTTTCCACTTACCTGAAACAAGGTATTGCTCGTTGTGCCGGTGTTAAAATTAGCATCATCCATTGCTTGCAGCACGACTCCCGTGCGTGATTCCCCTATAAGGGAAACATTGGTTGCCGGAATAGCTATCTTTGTTGTGATGGTATACGTTCCTGCTGAAATATGAACGGTCATATTATCCGTCCATTTGGATGGATTTAATGTAGCCCAAGGATGAGCGGAGTCTGTGCCTGCATTATCATCCGACGCGTTTGTATGGCTTTGATTGACATAAACATCCGCGGCAAAACTATGTGCTGAAAGAAAAAATACAAAAAATGCAACTATTAAATGTTTGTTTTTCATATCTATGGTTTTTTATGAATTATTTTTTAAACGCTTTTTGTGTCATTACATTTCCATCTGTTACAGACTTGATGATGTATGAACCTGATTTTAATTCAGATACATTGATACTGCTCGCAGGGTTGTCATATTTGAGAATACATTGTCCGGCGATGTTGTAAATTTCTATCCGTTCGGGACTTCCCTTGATATTAACGACATCCGCAAAAGGATTCGGATAAATAATTTGGCTGTTTTTAGTTATCTGACGAATGCCTGTTTGATTTACCTGCATTTCCCAAACTCCGGCATCGCGTGTAAGGTCTGATATAGCATTGCCTAAAATGTCGGTTTGAGGAACGATATTTACATTGTCAAGCAGATATTCATTCACGCCGTTGTTTAACGCTGCTGATACACTGTCGGCTGATGATGTAAAGTACAGATAGGAAACTCCAATTGCCGATGTAGCTAAATCGGTTTGCTGTTGGGTGCGCATTAGTTTTTGTCCAAGAACATTCTTTTTGTCAGGATTCATCGAAACATCCAAATCGGGATAATTAACAGAACTGAATGCTCCTCCGGTAGCATTAAATACATTGCCCAGTGTTACCATTTTAATCACATTGGCAGGAGCTGTGCTGTAACCGCCTTCCAATACCAATCCGTATGTCTCTGCCTGAGCCGTGCCATCGTCTTTTTCATTGTCGTTCATAAGATTATTGATAAAATAGTATTCCATTTTTACATCGCCTATGCTGATGCTGCGGGTATTGGTACGGGCAGAGTTATAATTGCCGAATAATGAATTATTTACAAACACAAAACGTCCTTTTCCTAAATAATTATTCGATTTTGTGGGCAGACTGATGGTATTATTGTATTGCATATAGCCCACATTGCCCACGTTTTTATAAAACACACAGTTTTTAAAGGCAATATTTAATTCGGTCAGCCGCGGTAGCTGCGGTATTGGCGCCGCAATACAAAACGCTTCCGCCATAAGCGGATGTATTGTTGTTGAAGGTGGTATTGGAAACATTCAGGGTAATAATTTTATCGGAATCATAGCGAATCATAACAACGCCGCCGTTACCGTTTTTTTCTGTAAAATTATTTTCAAAATGACATTTATCAATATTTACCACCGATGCTCCTGTCATACATACAGCTCCTCCAAAACGATATGTGTCGTAATCGGTAGATTCAGGATTTCCGTTTCCTGAAAGTGTACAATCGGTAAGATTGGTAGTGGAACCGTCCAATGCGTAAATAGCTCCTCCCTGAGTTGCATAGCAATCTTCAAACCGGCAGCTATCCGCGTTTACAATTCCTCTGTTCATAATAGCCGCTCCCCAGGCGTTTCCACCATTTCCGTAGATTCGGGCTTTTTTGATGTCTACATTTTTCAGATTAAGGATGGACGTAGAGGTAAGTTCAAATACTCCTCCGTAAGCAGCGGTAGCCTCTGTTTCTCCATTGTGCCAGTTATAGAGCAGATTTTTGAGGGTCAGATTTTTAAATGTCGCTTCCACGCCTATGCCGATAGAAAAGAAGCGGGATGTTGTCATATTGAAATTAAACGGCATATCGTCTTCTCCTTGAATGATAACGCCTTCTTTTGATTCGCCGATAACGGTCGCTTTCTTATTGACATAGCCTCTTTCGGTCAGTGTATAGGTGGCGTTTGATACCATAATCGTATCGCCATCGTTCCAGCTGGCTATGTTAAGAGTTGCCCAAGGGCTGTTCGGAGTATCGCCCCAGTTTGTATCGCTGGCGGCGGAATGATTCGGGTTTACGTAAAACACGGTTGCCTGCCCCGATAACGCAGCAAAAAGAGATAAGAGTAAAAATGTCTTTTTCATACTGATATTGATTTTAGAGAGTTAATATTCTTATTTTATAATTATTTTTTGGTTATAAATTGTTTTTCCATATTCAATAGAGAGAATACAAATTGTATTTTTCCATTTTGACAAGTTTATTTCTATTGAGTCATTTCTTATCGGTAGTGTTTTTATTAATGTGCCATCAATACCGATAAGTTTGAACCGTCCTCCGATAAAGTTATCTAATCCTTGTATCTGTCCGTTTGAAAAAAAAATATTTCCTTTTTCTGTAGAAGGAGTTGATGCGTTGGTGTTATTTTTATAAATTATGTTTTTAGTCCATACATCCACATTATTGGGAACACCAAAATTATATCCGTGAAGTCTGACGGTGGTCAGATCGGGGCTAATGATGTTAGAATAATAGGTGAGGTTATTCACCGATGTTACGACAATGCTTGGGCGGGGCGAATCGCTTACTGTATTGTTATGAATTGAAATGTTGTTATAAGCTCCTGCGGCTGCTATGGATTTATCACCGCCAACACACATCACACTTAAGGCTCCCGCCTTTCCATTCACCGACGAACGACCGAACATACAGTTCGTTATTGTATTATGGCTAATTTCCAAATTGTTTGAGAAACCCGCTTCCATCCAATCATACTCCGGCGAAACCACAATACCGCCCATTTCACAGTCGGAAATGGTATTGCCGGTAATTATGCCGTCAGACGCTTTTACCAGAATAGCTCTGGAGCGGATATGACCCACGGTATTATTTTTTATTACGAATCCGGAGCCTATTTTATTGAGTGAATAAATCACATCTCCTATTGCCAAATTTGACGGAACCTCATTGACCCTGATTTGAATACCGTATGTATAACCGGTGTTATTTTGCAAAGAAGAGTATTTCGACAAAAATGTGGAAATATCGTTTGATGAAGGCGTAACCGAGCGGCTAACTTCAACTTTAGCTACTCCCAGCCTTGTTCCGGCATAAGAAACAAACTGCGTACTATCATTCGCGGCAAAATATGATGATGACGAGGTACTTAAAAATGATACTGTTCTGTTGGCAGCATCCACGGCATAAACGGGATACATAGCGCCATTAATGGCTATGCAGTCATCGCCGCCGTAGAGTATTTCGCAGTTTTCTATAGTAGGACCTTGCCGGGCGTTTTTGCTGTGTATCCCATCCGCATTTGAGGATCTTAATCGTGTGGAAGGACGTTCGGTTTCGTCTTTCTTCAATGTCACTTTACAGTTTAAGTAGTGAGAATTATTGGTTTCGTTTTCAAAGAAAGCGAATGATGCCGCTCCATATAAAATTACATTTTCAATTACCATATTCTCACATTTACTCATATAAAAGGCGTGTCCGTTTCCGGTACAACTCATTACCACCAAATCGCCGACAGTCTCGTAAGCGTCCCACGTATAAGATTTGGTAGCTCTGAATTTATTGGTGGTACCCGAAACTGCGGACAAAGTAAGACTGCCTTCGTACGTTGTTATTGAGTTGCGTTTGAGTTCACGGGTGGCGGCATCAAAAAACTGTGTGCGGGTGGCGGCTATGTTGGTGGTAGGGTAACCATCGTTCACCACAAATTCAAACCATTTTTTATTGCCGTCCACAGCCGTAATCACTCCTTGTGTGAAAAGTAGCGGGGCAAAATCTATGGAGAAGCCTTTTACCGTTACGTTGGAGCAATTGCTGAATGTGAAAACATTGCCGGCTTTATTGCATATTATTTCGGCGCCATTCATATTGATAGTAACATCAGTTAGTCCGCTGAATGTGTATCCGCCGCCGTTTGCTATGTCCATCAGGTATTTTCCATAGGGAATATCGATCATAGAATTGCCTCTTTGTGCATCTAAGAGTGGTTTAAGAGGTGTTAAATCTTCTGCCCTGAGAAAAGCGAAAAAGACTAATGACGTTATTAATAATTTTATTTTTAACATTTTATGCCGTGTTACAATGATGTTTTTAATATCCCGGATTAGGAACTAAATTTGAGTTTACCGCAATTTCTCTTTTGGGTATCGGATACCAAATTTTATGTGAGTCGTCTCCCAGGTTATCGGCTACGGTAGCAGCGGAAGAATTGTAATAATAATAGGGGCTTCCGGCTTGTGCTTCGCGTTTCATACCTTTGAGTGTAGATACAAACTTGCCCATACGTATTAAATCTATTCTTCGCCAACTTTCGCCACAGAGTTCGCGCGAACGTTCGTCCATCAATTCTTCCATAAAATCGCTTTTATGATATATGGAATTTAAAGTGGTTAAGGTAGCCTGATCAACGGTTGTACCATTTGTACAGGCTCTTTTACGCACTTCCACTAACAGTTCTCTGGCGCCGGATTCATCGCCGTTCATATATTTGGCTTCTGCCAGTAAAAGCATAATATCAGAAAACCGGAGTATGGGAAAATCGATGTTGCTTGCCCAAGTAGGCATCCCCATTTCTGTTCTGAGCGAAGGGGCGGATTGGCGGAATTTTGTCAGGCAAAGATTGCTTCCATTTCCGTTTACAGTATATGGAGTAAAGTATTTTGCACCATTTATGGAGGTGTAAGTTGTTCCACCGAGATTACCCTGTATATTCCAGAAAAAACGTGAATCTTGCGCGTTGTATTTTGCGCATAATTCTCCTACCGGTCTCATCCAGCCGTAGTTACCGCCGTTTACACCTATATTGCCTTGAGGACCTGTGAGGTAAGCGAAAAGATAATAATTGTTAGAGCCTGTTTGACCTGCTTGAACCACCATCAAACATTCTTTTTTCTGATACTCTTTTGTATCTGCCAAAAAAGCTTTATAAACCGGATTTTGCAGTACGTAACCTCCGTTATCATAAATATCCTGTGCCAATGTTTCCGCTTTCGTATAACAGTCATCTGCATTTACCCAGTCAAAACTGTTTAATTCGAAGTTTAAATCTGCACCTACATTATTTGTTTTGCAAGCACCGAGATAGGTGTACACTTTTGTAAGGAAACCGGCGGCAGTCCATTTATCTATTCTGCCTATTTGGGTGTTCCTGCCCGGGAGGCTTTTATAGGCGTAATCCAAATCGCTTATGATAGAGGCATAAACATCTTTTACTGACCTGCGAGGCAAGTATATGTCCGATTCGGGTGCGGAAGGCAGCGGAATGGCTCCAAACAACCAAGTAAGGTATAGTTCATAAAAGCCTCTGAAAAAGCGGGCTTCCGCCACTATCTGAGATTTTCTTGTAGAGTCCATTTTTATGGATGGGACGTATTCTATTATTTGATTGGCTCTGTTCACTCCTACATACAGGGCAAACCACGCTTTTGATACAAAAGTAGATTCGGAATTATAAGCCAGGCTGGCTATTTCCTTATGGCTCGCGTCCGATATGCTGGAGAGGTTGCCCACTATTTCGTCTCCGTGCATCAACAGGTAATGAATACCCCGTCCCCATAGTGCCTGATTGGTTTGTTCCTGGATGTTGGTGGCGTTCAGTACGCTGTAAATTCCGGTCAGACCTAATTCCGCATTTGTTTCATTGACATAAAAATCTTCTCCCGATACAAAGGAGTAAGTTTCTTCTTGAAGAAAACTTTCGCAAGAGATTAGAACGGTAGAAATCAGAAGCAGTGAAGCCACTATTTTTATTGTATGTGTTTTCATTTTTATTTCTGTGTATAAATGATAAAGTGATGATTAAAATTTAAGATTTACTCCCAGTGTAAATGTTCTGGAGCGGGGATAAGAGGTATAATCCAAGCCGGTAAGCAGCGGATTCCAGTAAGATACTTCCGGATCGTAGCCGCTGTACTTGGTCAATGTAAATATATTGTCGGCGCTAACATAAAAGCGAACGCTGTTTACCGCTATTTTTTTCAATAGCTTTTGAGGCAGGCTGTATCCCAATACGATGTTTTTCAAACGCAGGTAAGAGCCGTCTTCCACGTAGTAAGAAGAAGATTCTGTAGTACCGGCTCCTTGGAATACGGGGATATATATTGCTCGGGTTATTTTCTGTCCAACGATTGTCCCAGTATGTTTCACTTATATTAAAATAAGGGATATAACCTTCGTAGCGGTAGCGTCCTATATTCAGGATTTCGTTGCCGTAGCTCCATTGAAAAAACAGAGTGGCGTCAAATCCCCTGTACGAGAATGAATTGCTGAATCCACCGTAATGCAATGGTTGGCTGTTTGATATTACTGTTTTATCGCCTTCGGGAGTAATGGTGTTTTCGGCGTCTCCATCCAGGTTCTTAAATTTAATGTCGCCGGGTTTCACTTGCTGCCAAGATATGGAGGTTACTCCCGGTTTAAGAATGGTGTAAGTATCATCGGTAAAATCTTCTTTTTGATAAATGCCGTCAAATACATATCCCCAACCTGTGCCTATGGGTTGCCCTACAATAGCCCGTCCTACTTCTGTGATATGTCCGCCTACTACATTTACGGGAACATAAGCAACAGAACCTAAAGAGATAATTTTGTTTCTGTTCATATTAAAATTCAGATTGGCGTTCCATTGAAAATCCTTTGTTTGGATAATAGTCCCTCCAACGGTAATTTCTATCCCTTTATTATCCACTCTTCCCAAGTTTTGCCATTGCTGAAAAGAGCCGCTCTGTCCCGGCACTTCGGCATGGAGAAGCATATCTACCGTTTTTTTGTAATATAAATCTACCCCGATAGATAATCGTTCTTGAAACAGCTTAATGTCTGTACCGGCATTATACTGATAGGTTGTTTCCCATTTCAGATTGGGATTGGATATTTCGGCAGGCGCAAGCCCAAGTACCTCTACATCGCTTTGTACACCTCCCGAGTTTACACTGATACCGGTATAGTAACTTTTGTCCATTTTTGATAATGAACGGTAGGTGGGTATGCGGTCGTTTCCTGTGGCTCCGAAACTTAACCGGAGTTTTAGTTCATCTAATAGTTTTATTTTTTTTAGAAAGCGTTCGTTATTCGCCTTCCAGGCAAATGCCGCGGAAGGGAAATAAGCGTATTTATTGTTTGCTCCGAATTTTGACGAACCGTCACGCCGCATTGTAGCCGTAAAAAGGTATTTGTCTTTTATTACGAAATTTAATCGTCCAAATTCAGATTCGCGGCTTTGTTTTTCTTTATAAGATGTTATTTTGTCGGGGTATGTTCCTGCTTGCGAAACATCATAAATCCCTTCATAACTCTGATTGGCGAAACCTTCGGCTCTGTTATATATATTGGTATAATAGTATTCACTAAATTCAAAACCCAGCATCGCATTCAGATAATAACCGCCTTTGAAACTTTTGGCATACGTCAGCGTATTTGATGTTTGCCAGGAGTTAGCATCAGTGCGGGTTAGTACGGCAACTCCGTTGGGTGCGTATCCCCATGATGTGGTTGAAGGATACCACTCATCGCTTTTTGAATTTAACAGCATGCTACCTGCCGAAGCTCTGAATATGAGTTCATCGGTAAATTTATATTGTCCATAGCCATCTATCATTATGCGTGTGGTGGGAACTTCTTTTAACGAATAGTTAAGAAAATCAAGAGGATTAGAGAGTCCGCCGTTATTAGGGTCGCCGGCATCTGCTCCCGAATCAACCACCCTGTATGGGCGGTATAGAGACATTGTTTGGAGCAGTCCGTTGTATGAATTTCCACCCGAAGAGGTGGCGGCGCCGGATGCTTTCTGGTGAGAGAGATTCATATTGGCTCCCAGCGTGAGTTTACGGTTGATGTCCCAGTCGGCTTTTAGTCTGCCGTTGTAACGTTCAAATACGTTTTTCTTTACGATACCTTCTTGCCGGAAATATCCGAAAGAACCGGATAATCTGGTTGCTGATTTTCCTCCACTGTTTATGGACAGATTATAGCTCTGTGTAAGTGCGTTTCTTAGCACTTCCCGTTGCCAGTCGTGGTTTTCTTCGCCTAAGGAGGCAAAATCAATGGCTTGCCGTACACCATCCACCGTAACTCCATATTCGCTATTTGGATTAGCGGCAAAACGGTAATCGGCATATTGCTGCCCCTGAAGCACGTTGATATATTTATTGGGACCTGATAGGCTTGAATATATGTCTAACTCTACTTTGGTTTTTTCTTCATTACCACTTTTTGTTGTAATGAATATTACGCCGTTAGCGCCGCGTGAGCCATAAATAGCCGTTACCGAGGCGTCTTTTAATACCTCAATAGACACAATATCCGAAGGGTTGATACCGGCAAGCGGATTGCTCTTTGTGTTGCGGCTGGTGTAGCTGCTGTTTGCTATTTCGTTTTCATTAACGTCTATCTGTAATCCGTCAATCACATACAGCGGCGAAGTTCCGGCGTTAATGGAGTTTCCACCGCGGATGGTAATATTTACTCCCGAACCCGGCTCGCCCGAGCTGGAAGTAACCTGCACGCCCGACATTTTTCCTTGCATAGCTTCCAGAAAGGAAGTGGTTTTAGTCTTTTGCAGTTCATCGCTTTTTAATGACGATAACGAACCGGTCAGGTCTTTTTTACGTACCGAACCGTATCCGATAACTACTACTTCGTCCAATTCTGTTTTTGCAGCCTCTAAAGATATATTGAAAACACGCCGGCTGCCTATCGTTATGTTTTGAGTCTGCATACCTATGTAAGAAATGGTCAGCACAGAGCTTGCAGATGCTACTTTTAGGTTGAAGTGTCCTTCAATGTTGGTAACAGCACCGTTTGAAGTTCCTTTTTCGATAACAGAAACTCCTATCAGAGGTTCCTTATCGTCTGAAGAGATGATTTTTCCGGAAATAGTTATCTGCCCGAAAGAAATAAATGAACTCGCTGCCAGACAGAGGGTAAGTATAAAGGTTTTAAACGATTTGAGATATGTGTTTTTCCATGAATATTGAGAATATTATTTTTTGTTCAATAGTTTTGTGATGCAAAGATGTGATAATTCAATAAAGAAAACAGTAGCTGATGTAACAATTAAACTTTTTTTTGTAACAAACAGCATTTAATATGGTTTATTTTACAAATACTGCCTTGCCCTTTCGGTCAAGTTGAAGAAAAATAAAACCATATTAGGCACAATAGCTCATCGTCGTTCAACTCACCGGGTGAATAAAAAACATAGTCACGTATTTTTACCACTTAGTCACGTATTATTGCAATATAATCCATCAAACCCCCAATTCCGTTAACATTTGCGTTTTTATATATTTGTTATTGTATTTTTATTGCTTTATTTTTGCCACTGTCAATGCTTAAAATACATTGGCAGTTTTTAATGGTAAAATCTTGTTTATGACCGGTTAGTTATGATTCCCGACCACTTAATATCCCCGGTTTCGGTCATTTAATCCGGAAACGCCCAAACGGCGTTTGAAGCGTATTTTTCTAACTTCTAATTTAAATAAAGTTATGGCATCAACTAAATTTTTCTGGAAAGTATGGCTCAGGCCCAATCTGCTGACCAAAGACGTGGACAATGATTACATTGCCGTAGTGTCGACCGTAAACAATACCCGCCGCAACGAGGACATTGCCCGGAGTATTATTGATTCGGGGTCGGAAATACAGTACGACACCCTGCTCAATATCCTGAACAGGAGCGACGGTGTAATCCGCGAAATGCTCCAAAGCGGCGAAAGTGTTCAAACAGGCGTATGCCGGCTCTCGCCCCGCGTGTCCGGTAGCTGGATTGGCAGCAGCGCCACGTTCGACCCTTCGGTTCTAAAAATCACATTAGACATTACCCCCACTGCCGAGATGCGCGAAGCGCTGACAAGTGTTGGAGTTGAAGTGCTTGATGTAAAAGGCAGTGGCGCCTACATAGGCCTTGTAACGGATACGGCCACTAACCGAACCGATGGCACCATTACCGCCGGCGACGATGTTATGATTGAAGGTGATAAAATACGCATTTCACCGGATGGGGATACTACCGTAGATACTATGATTAAATCCAAATAAAATTACATTTTTTTTCGGGAAAATTCTTACTTTTGTACCGCACAGAAAGAAGACTTCAGTCGATACTTTGTACCGAAACAGTCTATCTAGCGAAGCGGGGCTTGACTCCGCTTCTTTTGTTTTTCGGCTCCCCGGGAGCCGGCACAGAAAGAAAGAGCTTAGTCTCCTCAATACCCGAAGTCTATCCGCAGGCATTCCACTGGTATTCTGCATTGTATGCTTCGTTTTTCTTCCACAATACAAATATAAGAATTAATAATTTACGCATACCAGCTACCACGCCTTTTCGTTTGATTGTAGGATTCCGTTCCACAATACGTTCATACAGGGCCTTAATCGGTTCATTATAAGAGGTTGCCGAGAGGGCCGGCATATACAAACATTCCCTGATCCGTGTATTCCCTTTCTTGGAAATCCGTGTTTTCCCTTTAAAAGTTCCGATTGCCGCTCTGCAATATCCAATCCGGCATAACTTACCACCTGTCGGATATTGTTGAACTGTGTAAACCCATTGGTTTCGCACAGCACAGTGACAATGGTGAGCAAACGCAGCCCTTTAATCGTTTCTATGTTCTTAACCCGCCGGCTAAATTCCTTATCCTCATTCGTTAACCGAACAATATCGTCTTCAATGATTTGAATGTTCTTCTCCAGAAATTCAATTTGTTGTTCCTTGAGTTGTAACACTACCGAAAGCGTGCTGTGAGCGTGTTTGAGTCCATGAATCTGACACTTGCAGCGTACCAGATCTTTTTTCAACGATAGCCGTTCCCTGCATAAATCCCGCAGGTCCTTCATCTTCGGCATCATTGGTTTCCACCACTCCAGGGGGCGTTCCAAACCATACTGGGCAATCATTTGAGCATCGGCTTTGTCTGTTTTGGTCTTCATATTCAGGCTCTTGGCAAAATGCTTCATTTTGTTGGCCAACACAACCGAAACTTTTTGATCGTTGTCGTACAGAAAATGAGCCAGATCCTCGTGATAAACCCCGGTTGTTTCCATGACAAAGATTGGATCCGGCACTTTACTCAAAGTCCAGCTAATCAATTTTTCAAATCCCGGATAATCGCTCCGGAAACTGCGTGTAGCCTTAACGACTGACCGTTCGTCCTTTAATTGCTTGATACATACTTCAAAACTGTCCTTGGAAATGTCTATTCCCACACACGATTTTAATTCTTTCATACACAAAAAAAAGTTTGTTTTGTGGTCAGAATTAATCCTTTATAACCGCCTATCCTCGTAAATTATATACTGAATACAACCGCTTTAGGATTGTTTCTTAGATACTAATTCAGGCTCGAAAAAGGAAAAACAAAGGGCGCAAAATCTATGGTTCGATATACATTTCTGTTATCAGGCGTGTGTTGCTATTCCCTTTGCTAATTCTTCCCTGTTTGAGTGCAAATATCACAAATTTCTCTCTATTTGAAATATTATGCAAACATACGAGGCGGGTTTTTTGTAGATGGCGCCGGCAAAACTACCCGCGTAACCCGCCGTCTCACGCAGAACGACCCAAAAAAGGTGATCGCCCGCGTACCCGCTTTACCTGCGGGCGACTACACGCTGCAAATCATAACGCGCTATTCCAGCAGTAGTACTTTGCTCAACGAAGCGCGGATTATTGAATACGATAAAAAACTGACCGTGTCGTAAATGACCCAATGTTAAGTTGAACCTCAGCATAGCCCGTAGTTGAACCTCAATACTGCACTATGTTTGATCTCAACACTGCCCGTAGTTGAACCTCAACACCGGACAGTGTTCCGATGCAACGCAAAATGTAACAATATTGTACCCGTAGGGGCGACCCGCCGGTCGCCCGCAATACAATGTCTGAACCATGATTTATAAGATTATTATGATTCCAACGATTAAAACGAAACAATCAGAACAATCACACAAATCAAAAAAAATCACAATTCGGACAATGGTCTTTTTCCGTGAAATCCGTGTAATTCGTGGATAAAATAAAACAACAATAAAATATAAAGGAACAACCCGAAAATCCGTAACAGATAGACGAGTAAACAAGTAGACAAGTATTCAAATGTCAAAGACTGTTCTAAATATTACAAACTACAATTGCCCTACGCTCCCTCTCCTTTGGACTACTCTTTATACACATCTTTTTTTGTTCATCGGATGAATAAAAGAGTAGGAGTTAGTTGCAGGATTTTAAAGCAGTAATATCTTAATGCAGAGTGTATTTACTATCCGGATAATTTGCTATTATGGTGTTTATTGTGTATCTTTATGATATGATGCACAGTGAATTAGGTTGTTTTCTTAAAGGTAATTTCAATGATAAAAGAATAGATAAAAGAGCAAATTTATTTTTATCAAATTTGATAACCAGCGGTTCAGCCATAGTGAATCAGAGTTGCATAACGCACACAGAAAAGATTGGATCATATAGAATGTTGAATAATACAAAATGTAGTGAAACACAGCTTAGCGAAGCTCTATTCAGTTCCTGTAATAGCAATATAGTAGGAGACCATCTCTTGTGCATTCAGGATACTACGGAAGTTAATTATCACTCGCATAGAGATAGGGTTAAGGATGCAGATGCAGATTTAGGTAGAATTCATCCCAATACACTTGGATATCTTTGTCATCCGATGTTGGTAGTAGATGCTGATAAACATATGCCTATTGGATTTTGTGCTGTAAAACTATGGAATCGAGAATGGGAAAAGCCTGTGAAAAACCCTCGAGCTTACCAAAAGCTGCCTATCGAAGATAAGGAATCGTTCCGTTGGATTAGCAGCGTAACTGAAAGTAGGAAAAACCTACCCAAGGTTTCGATAATTACAGTGATCGCTGACAGAGAATCAGATATTTATGAGGCTCTTTGCACAATTCCAACAGAGAACACTCATTTGCTTATTCGCTCCAGTTCAAACCGGTTGACTTGCGAAAATGACATGTTACTGTTGGATAAGATGCAGAGTTGCAAAATTGAGTATACTTATGAAATTGAGATCAAAGGAAATAAATCGCGGAAAAGCCGTAAGGCGAAAATAGATTTACGTTATACAACAGTTGATATAAAACGTGGAAGTCAAACGGTCGGGGATTATCCAGCTTCTATAAAAATGAATTGTATCTATGTGGTTGAACGACCAGACACAGTTCCATCGGGCGAAGATCCAATTGAATGGAGGTTGTATACAACCCACCAAATCGACACGGTAGAACAAGCCACTCAATGCGTTCATTGGTATCGCGCAAGGTGGTATATTGAAGAATTATTCCGAATACTGAAATCTGATGGCTTAGATATTGAATCTTCTCAGCTTGAATCTGGATTGGGATTAAAAAGACTGATGTTGTTTTGCTTACAAGCAGCCTTGCAGATAATGATTATAAAGATAGCTTATGATCAAAAGCGTGAAGACTGTGAAGCTAAAATGGCTTTTTCAAACAAACAAATAGCGTTCTTAAAGATCCTTCAACCCAGGTTAGAAGGAAAAACAGAGATGCAGAAAAACCCTTTCATAATAAATACTTTAAGCATGGGCAGCATGGATTGTGGCAAGGTTAGGCAAATGGACAGGATACAGTAGTCAAGGACCACCCGGATATATTACAATAAAGAAAGGGATGGATATTTTCTATATCAAATATGATGCTTTCGAACTCGCTTTAGATGAACTGGAAGATGTGTATAAAGAGTAGCTTTTTTAAGGGGGAATAACGCATTTCTGCAACGAAAGAGCTATATTTCATAAATCTCACATCCCAAAGTCCCCTTTGGAGAAAGGGGATTTAGGGGAATTGACTGTTTAATACATCATATAGATAGTTATTTTTATATTTTTTCTTATCCAAAACTCACGTTATTATTCTCTTTTAATTATCGAAATAAAAAACATTAGATTATTTTTGTAGATATTTTTGAGACAAAATACACGGGATAGATGAGAAACATTCTTTTTTGCATATTATTATTTATATCCGGCTTTTCTATGGCTGACACTGCCGTAAAAGTCAATCAACTTTCGGTAAACAAGGGACTCTCGCAGCAGGACGTGGAGACCGCAATGCAAGACCGGTATGGTTTTATGTGGTTTGGTACGTATGACGGGCTCAACAGGTATGACGGATACAGAATTGAAACGTTCCGCTATGATCCGCAAATCCCTAATTCTATAGCGGATAACCGCATTACCGCGCTTTTTGAAAGCAGCGACGGCATTATTTGGATTGGAACGGAAGGGAGCGGTCTGCTCTACTTTGATCCCTCTACAGATACATTTGGCAAGGTAGAACATCCCTACTTGAAAGCGGGACAGTGCGGAAGCATATACGCGTTGCAGGAAACGGCGAACAAAGTACTGCTTGTAGGTAGCACACAAGCTTTGTTGATGATTTGGGATGGAAACAAACCGCATCCGAAGGTAAAAAAGACGGTACTCGGGGGGGATAACCGATACCGCATACGCAATTTGTGGCTCGAAAAAGAAAATGAACTTTGGGTAGGAACACAAAACGGAGGAATGCTTAAACTCTTAATTTCGGAACACAATAAGCCGACACTTGTATTTCATAGCCGTTCGATGCAATTTGCATACGGCGTTATTCCGCTTGAAAACAGCAGATATGCCGTATATGGCGAAGGAGGCATTAAATTTTACCGCTCGGCTGGAGGCTTAAATTACAAGAAGGATGGTGCAGATATATTTTCCGATGATGTTGTCATTAAAATAGTAAAAAAGAAAAACGGCTGGCTGGTACTGACAAAAAATGCTGTTTACGACTGGGGCGGAGTGGGAGAACCACGTCTTTTTATAGGTCAGGAACAAAATTTTGTGAAGAATAATATTTTACAGACGATATTTATCGACCGTAGCAATATTCTCTGGATAACTTCCCGCAACAAAGGTGTAGCCCAAGTGGATTTGACCCCCGAAAAATTCAACGAATTGACCCTCCCCGAAAAAGACCTTTTTGTAAAATCAATGATTATACAGCACGACGGGCGCAAGGCAATAGGGATAAAAGACTTCGGACTGCTACAGGAAACCGCTCCCGCTTCCGGAAAATACAATCGCTTGTTCAGAGGCAAAACAATATCCAACCTGATGGAAGACAGCCGCAGGAATGTGTGGCTTTTCAGCGATAAGCTTGATGTTATGTCCGCCTCCGGAAGCATTACCCCTTTCAGTTCGTTTGCAGGATATACCGCTTCTATGGGCAATCACATGTCTTGTAGTGAAGATAACGGCGGCAACGTGTGGATAGGCGCTTCGCATGCCATCTGTAAGGCTGACGTAGAGTCTAAAACCGTTTCATACATCCGATTCCCCAAAAACCAATATACATCTACCGAAAATCTGTCGCTGAACATTTATTATAATCAGTTTGACAATTCATTGCTTTGTTGTACAAAGGAGGAAGGACTTTACCGGTATGATATTGCGGCAAACCGTTTACGGCAATTTACCGTTAAAAATGGTCTTACCAGCAATCACGTATGGAGCATTGCCATACAAAATGATTCTGTGATGTGGATTGGAACGGATGTGGGGATAAATAAAGCAACATATAAAAATGGGGTTTTTCGCTTTTTGCCGGCTTCGGACGATGCGCGTGTACGCAATGCGAAAGTAATGGCAATGTGCTTTGATAAGTCTAATAACCTGTGGATAACAACCAGTCAGGGCTTGTACGCGTTCAATACCGTTAACCCGCACATATTGGAATACAATTTTTCGGACGGGCTTCTCAGCAATACCTTGTCCGAAGTGGCTTTTATGGATAAGCAGGGAATTGTATGGATAAGTTCCATATCGGGACTAAATTATTTTGATCCGGAGAAATTACAGCCAAACCGTTATGAACCCAATATCGTATTGCGTGATTTGAAGGTTTTTAATGAATCCATTCATCCGAAATATTAAGTTTCATGGACCTGTACTTTAAAAAAATCATTATTGGAAACAGATGCAATTACGCTGCGACATAACGAAAATAATTTTCAGCTCGAAGTGGCGCCTATTCAATACTCTAATCCTTCAAAAAACACAATAGCCTATAAACTTTCAGGTATAGATAAAGACTGGGTGGAAACACGTAACAGAATAATAAGCTATAATAACTTACCATCGGGTAATTATATTCTGAGAATAAAAGCCGCAAACCCGGACGGCATCTGGAGCGGTAAAACTCTACAATTAGAAGTAAATGTAGCCCCCGCGCCTTGGTTAAGCTGGTGGGCTTATTTGATTTACGTTGCTTTCATCAGCATTGTTGTGGTACTGGTTTACAGGTACTATGTGGGGCGGCGCGAGTTAAAGCTGCAACTGGAAAGAGAGCAATTTGAACACGACAAGGAGAAACAACTGAACGAAGCCAAATTGCGTTTTCATACCAAATATTACCACGAAATACGCACTCCGTTGGCATTGATAGTAGCTCCGCTGTATGAACTGCTGCAGTTAAAGATTAAGGACGAACAAGTACAGAAACACGTGCGGACTATAGCCAAGAATACGGATGTGCTTACGCGCCTTGTCAATCAGTTTCTTGATTTCCGAAAAGCGGTGACAATGAATTATCCGCTGGGGGTGACAGAGCAAAAACTCAATATGACTGTAGAAAATGTGGTAACACTGTTTACAGAGCAAGCGCAGACAAAAGGAATCAATTACCGGTATATCTGCGAAACGGAGGAACTTCAGGGCTGGTATGACGAAGATAAAATATCAAAAGTCATCATAAATCTGATTTCGAACGCGATGAAATTTACTCCACGAAACGGGTCAATATTCATCTGGCTGGAGCAAAGCGAGGATAAAGCTCAAATAACGATAGAAGATACCGGATGTGGAATATCAGAAGAAGATCTCCCCAATATATTTATACGGTATTACCAATCTGCAAATAATACCAAAGGTGGAACGGGCATAGGTCTTTCGCTTGCAAAACAGCTTGCCAATATCCATCATGGCGACATATCTGTTGAAAGTAGATTAAACTATGGTACAACGTTTATACTCACATTCCCGATAGTTGAAGATGCTTATTCGGAAAGTGAGCGAAAAAAATCGGCAATAGAACGCCCCTCTTTATCCATCACACCCCTACTCAAAAAATCGGAAGATGTAGTTCTTCATCCAACGTCGTCTATGGATAAATCGATAGTTTTGATTGTTGAAGATAATCAAGACCTCGCCGATTATATAATTGAAAGTCTTAGTGACAGATACCAAACTTATCATACGGTAAATGGCAATCAGGGCTTTGAACTGGCATTGATGCATACGCCTGACATTATCCTGTCTGATATTATGCTCGAAGGGATGGATGGCATACAACTGACACAGACACTAAAAAACGATATTAGAACCAGTCATATTCCCGTGATACTGATATCGGCTCGTTCATCGGAAGAAGAAATTATGGAAGGGCTACATACCGGAGCCGAAGATTATCTTACAAAACCGTTTAACCCCGAAGTGCTGAAACTAAAGATTGCTAATCTGGTTAAACTCTCACACAGAACTAAAAATAAAAACCAACAGGATAATGATGAACAGAAACAACCGCAACTAAGTGAAAGAGAGCAGAAATTTATTGACCGGATACACCGCATAGTGATGGATGAGATGATAAACCCCGATTTTAATATTGAGTTCATTTGCAAAAAAATAGGTACCAACCGTATGCAGCTGCATCGTAAAATGATAACAATTCTTGGAGTTACAGCTTCAGACTTTATCAAGCAGATAAGATTTGAACAAGCTAAAAAAATTCTTGAAACTACCGATATGAATATATCCGAAACAATGTACGAAGTGGGACTTTCAAGCCTGTACAATTTTACGCAAACATATCAAAAACTGTTTAACGAAAATCCATCGGATATTATAAAAAATAGAAAGAAACACAAAGAATAATTACAAAATCCTCTTTATCACCCTCAACTTGTGTGTGTATTCTCCGGTTTGAGAGGATATAATGCCTTGTGCATCAATGATTTCTTTTTTCACATAGCCGGAAGCGTGGATAATCTGATGCGTATTGACCAGCATTCCGACGTGAATAATTTTTCCTTCTTCATTCTCAAAAAATGCAAGGTCGCCTGTTTTTACTTCCGAAAGAAAATCGACGACTTCTCCAAATTCGACTTGCTGCGATGCGTCTCGTGGTAATTTTTTGCCTATCATTGAAAAAATAGTTTGTACGAGTCCCGAGCAATCAATCCCGAAAATGCTTTTACCTCCCCAAAGATAAGGGGCATTAAAATACTGTGCTGCCAGTTCAATGACGAGTGACGCAGGGTCTTTTTTTGAATATACCGGCTCGAATTGTGCCAACTGGTAAATTTCGCCAAGCAGTTCAAATTGGTCGTTGGTAATTTTAGGAAGCAGGCTGCCACCGGGTAAAATAATTTTTTCAACACTTGATGTCTTAAAGCAAACCAAAAAAGCCGGTTTGGCAGATGCAAATGTCGATGTGTCAATCGGATTTTCGGTAAAGTGCTTTTTATTCACCGTTTTATTGCCTATCCATCCTTCATAATCGTCCGAGAGGTTACGTACGTACAGCCATTTGTCGATTGTTTCGATGATTTCGACTTGCTCACCAAACAGCAGCTGCGATGCGAGCTCGCTACATTCATCGGCAGAAGCACGTAGCGGAATTAATGGTAAAGTAATAATTGTGTACATCTTTCTGGAGTCAATATTCAATGAATATTTTTTTAGTACAGATACAAATAAGTGAGTTATTGTATGTTTAAATCGGGTACATCCGAGTTGCAAAAATACGTAAACTTCAAACATTTTGCATAATATTGGTGTTTTTTTTATATTTTTGGATAAAATTTATTTGCTTCAAGAAGAAAATCAGGAAAATGAAAATCAAATTAACGCGTAACACCACCATCAAGGTATTTCGTATCATGCTGTTTTTGAGTGTGGTCACGATTATTGTTCAGTTTTTTCCACATCAGAAAAAATTCAAATATCAATACGAACAAGGTAAACCATGGACGTATGGATTATTGACTGCAACCTCAGATTTCCCCATCTACAAAACGGATGACCAACTCAAAAAAGACAAAGAGGAGTTGCTTAAAAACTTTACCCCTTATTTCAGAATTGATGAAAATACCGGGAAGAAACTGATTAACAAGTGGTATATCGACTGGAAAGAGGTAAATAATGGCGCGGAGCCAATGTTTGCTTATTATATTAATGATAAATTAAAAAAAATATACAATAAAGGTGTGCTCTCATATCAGGATTATGAAAAGTTGAAAGAGAAGGATTATAGCGCATTTATGGCGATTTTACCTGATAGAACAACCAAAAATATTTCGATAGAAGATGTTTACACCCTTAAGACCGCTTATGAGGAAGTGTCGATAAACAAACCGAATGATTTTAGCGAAGACGAATTCCGAAAATATAACTTGAACCTGTATTTGGTTGAGAACTTGAGTTACGATAGTATTACTTCGCAAAATGTTCAAAACGATATACTGAAAGGGCTTTCGTTAACTTCGGGTATGGTGCAGGCCGGCGAGCGCATTATCGACAAAGGAGAAATAGTCACTCCTACAGTTTATTCCATCCTTAATTCGATGAAAATTCAATCTGAAAAGAAAAATACCAAATTCGGAGACTCTTACATTGTACTGTTTGGCGAAATTATGGTTGTTTTCGGATTGATTCTGCTTCTTACGTTATACCTGTTTTTGTTTCGCCCGTTAATATTTAATAGTAACAATAATCTGATATTTATTTCAATACTTATTTTGATGCTTATTTCTTTATCGTCTATTGTTCTTCGTTTTTCCAACTTAAGCGTTTATGTAATTCCATTTACCCTCTTGCCGGTTATCATACGTGTGTTTTTCGATTCGCGTACGGCACTTTTCGCTCATATAATCACCGTGTTGATTGCTTCGTTTATGGTTGATAATCCATATACTTTTGTAGTGCTTCAAGTGGCGGCGGGTATGGCAGCGGTTTCAGGATTAAAAGATCTCACTCAACGCTCACAACTGACTCAAACCGCTTTTTATATTTTTCTTACTTATTTGCTAATGTATTTGGCGGTTGAATTTGTCTCGGTCGGAGATTTAACAAAAATACATTATTTGCCGCTGATTTATTTTGTAATTAGTTCGCTGTTACTACTTTTTGCTTACGTACTTATTTATTTGTTTGAAAAGATATTCGGACTTATTTCTTCCATTACTTTAGTGGAATTAACTAATATAAACAGTGATTTGATGCTTCAATTTGCCGAATTAGCTCCTGGCACTTTTCAGCATTCGCTGCAAATATCGAATTTGGCTACCGAAGCGGCAAAAAAAATAAATGCAAACAGTTTGCTTGTACGTACAGGAGCACTTTATCACGATATTGGCAAAATAAAAAATCCGCAATATTTTATTGAAAATCAGTCGGATGGTGATAATCCTCTGTTGAAAATGGATTATCTGCAGGCAGCTCAGGCAGTAATACAGCATGTGCCAGATGGAGTCTCTATAGCCAAAAAGCATCATTTACCGGAACAAATCATTGCGTTTATCACTACTCATCACGGTCGTGGTAAGGTGAAATATTTTTATAATTCATTCGTAAACGAACATCCGAATATACCTCCTGATGAAGAAAAGTTTACATATCCCGGTCCACTCCCATTCAGTAAAGAAACGGCAATTTTAATGATGGCGGATGGTGTTGAAGCGCGTTCACGTACGTTGGAAGTATATACCGAAGAGAGTATAAGCAAAATGGTAGATGAGATGATTGATTCTCAGATAGCCGATGGACAGTTTAAACATTGCTCCAATTAGTTTTAGAGATGTGGAAACCGTGAAAAAAGTGTTAGCCGACAAGATAAAAAATATATATCATAATCGAATTAAATATCCCGATATAAAACAACCAGACAAAAAATAAGCAGCGAAATTTCGCTGCTTTTATTTTTAAGATTTCAATCCATCTAACATTTGTAACGCTACTTCCAAAATTTTGGTGTCATCCAACTGAACAATTCCACCGTCGGGTCCAGGTTCTATATGAAGCCCTACGCTCTTCCCAATCTTATAATCACTTCCGCCAAAATAGTTTTTAACCGTTTCTTTTTCCAGACCAAGTTCTTCTGCGATCTTGGTCATACTTCCGCTTGGCAGTGCATCTTTTATTCTGCGTAACTCGTTGAATGTTATTGTTTTTGTCATGATAATAATTTTTTATGGTTAATAAACTCCAAATAATCTTTTCGAGCACTAAACGTAATACTTTCTTTTTATTCTACAAAATAAATTGTAATAAAAAAAATAAATATTTTTCTTTTTTATGATAGTTTTGTTTCATTTTATTGAATAGCAATGATTTATTTTTTTATTTTGTATATTCAATATAAAATTCCGTAATGGTTTCAATTCCTTTTTGAAAGAGTTCGAGCGGAAAATTCTCGTTTGGAGAATGAATCGCGTCTGATTCTAATCCAAATCCCATCAGAATAGGTTTTACATTCAATGTCTTTTCAAAAGTTGGCACAACTCCGATACTTCCTCCTCTGCGGACGGGAAGCGGCTTTTTGCCAAATACTTTTTCGTATGCTTTCTCGGCTGCTCTGTATTCTTTTGATTCTATGGGGCAAACATAACTTTCGGCTCCATGTAAAGCAATAACATTTACGGTTACGTACTTTGGAGCTATTTTATAAATATGACTTTCTACCAATTTGGTTATTTTCTCATATTTTTGATTGGGAACTAATCTGGCGGACAGCTTTGCGTACGCTTTGGATGGCAGTACCGTTTTACTGCCTTCGCCGGTGTAGCCACCCCAAATCCCACAAATATCCAAAGCCGGACGAATTCCGGTGCGTTCTAAAGTAGAAAATCCTTTTTCGCCGTGCACATATTGTATTCCTAAGTTTTTCTTGTATTCATCCTCGTCAAAAGGGGTTTGTTTGATAAGTTGCTTTTCTTTGACCGAAATTTTTTCTACGTTATCGTAAAAATGAGGAATGGTGATTTTTCCATCACTGTCGGTCAACTGTGCTAATATCTTGGTAAGCTCTGCAATCGGATTTGCCACAGCACCGCCAAAAATACCGGAATGTAAATCCCTGTTGGCAGAAGTCACCTCTATTTGCCAATAAGCTAACCCTCTGAGTCCGGTAGTGATGCTGGGTTTATCAGCGGCAAGCATACTTGTATCTGAAACTAATATGGTGTTACATTTTAATAAATTTTTGTTTTCCTTACAGAATTTCTCCAAACTTGGCGAACCAATCTCTTCTTCTCCTTCCAGCAAGAATTTTACGTTACATTTCAGTTGGTTGGTTTTTACAAGATATTCAAATGCTTTTGCATGCATAAAGGATTGTCCTTTGTCGTCGTCGGCGCCGCGTGCGTAGATTTTCCCATCTCTTACTTGCGGCTCAAAAGGGGGTGTCTCCCAAAGTTCGAGTGGTTCTGCGGGCATAACATCATAGTGCCCATAAACCAAAACGGTAGGAAGCGATTTGTTTATCTCTTTACTGGCAAAAACAACCGGATTGCCAATAGTAGGCATAATTTGTACTTGGTCCACCCCTGCTTGAATTAACAATTTTTTCCATTGTTCGGCACAATTCTTGATATTTTGCTGTTGATGTGAATGAGAGCTTACACTTGGAATACGAATTAAACCGAATAATTCTTCCAAAAAACGAGACCGGTTTTCTCGAATATAATCTTTGATTTCCATATTTAGATGTATTAATTCAAACAAAACGGCAAAAAAGAAGAATTGTTTTGTTTGTAGATAAAATGTGTGAATATTTTGTCAAAATTAATACTTTATTTTATTTAAAAATTGTTTGATTCTTTATTTTTTGTTACTTTTGCGCTTTACTGTCGATTAGGTCAAGAATCAATAAATCAGCAAGAGTTTATTAATATTTTTAATATGAAGAGTAAAAGTACAATTGCGTTTTTCGTTTTAATCATTCTGATAGTTTCAGGATGTGCCTCGCAAAAGGAACTATCTTATTTTAATACTGTAAATAAAAATTCAGCAGATTCAATAAACGCTTTTTTCAAAGCAAAAAATGAGTCTCGAATTTCCGTAGGCGATCAGTTGTCGATAATAGTGTCAGGTCCAGACCCAAAAGCTGTTGTAGCGTTCAATTCGCCAATAGTATCATATTACTCTCCCAATTCCGATGTGATTTATGGTCAGCCTACTCTTCAACCTTATTTAGTGGATGTGGATGGCAATGTGAATATGCCTCAAATAGGTAAATTGAAATTACAAGGTTTGAAAAAATCGGAAGCGGTGGAATTAATCACCCAAAAATTGGAACCTTTTTTGAAAAATCCGATTGTAACGATTGGTTTTGTAAATTATAAAATCACAGTATTAGGAGAAGTACTACGTCCTGGACAGTATCCAATTACAAATGAGAGAATTACACTGCTCGACGCGTTAGGTTTGGCAGGTGATATGACAATATATGGAAAAAGAGATAACGTCTTGATTGCTCGCGAGAATAATGGAAAATTGGAATTTGCAAGATTAAATTTGAATACCGACGAGATTTTTAAATCTCCTTATTATTATCTTCAACAAAATGATGTGGTATATATTGAGCCTAATGGTGCAAAAGCGATATCTTCTCAAAATGTACCACTTTATATCTCAGGAATTTCGACACTCATAACTTTAGTTACTCTGATAGTTACTATTTCTAATTAACTCATTTTTAGGACATCTAAAATAAAACATTAAAGATGGATAACAATATAGAATCGGCAAACCACGATGTGATAAATATAAGAGATTTGCTTTTTAAGTATCTTAGGAAGTGGTATTGGTTTGTATTAGCCGTTATAATTGCTTTTGTATTAACGTTCTTTTATCTCAAATCAACTAACGAAAAGTATAATATCCAAACAACTATTATGCTTAGAAACGATGACAACAAATCAGGTGGCGGAGATCAAAGGATGATGCTTCAAAATTTGGGATTGTTCAATTCATCAAAGGCGCTTGAGGATGAAATACAAATTATAAATTCTCACAAAATAATAGGAGAGGCAATAGATACGCTATTGCTCCAAACGGAGTATTACGAAAAAGTCGGATTAAAATATGTGGAGAGATATGGTGACTTGCCCTTAAAATTAATCACGCCACCCCATTTAATAGAATCTCTAACTACACCTATCGAAATTTACTTAAAAGGCAAAGCCGGCAATCATATTGTTAAATTTAAATGCGGAAGTTTTAAGAAAACCTATAAGCTATTAAATATTCAAGAGCCTTTCAGTACACCCTTAGGCGAGTTGAAATTTTCTTTAATCAAAGCAACAAAACCATACAGCAAATATAAAATATTGGTACAGCCAAAGAATAGTCTTGTAGAATCGTATAGTGGTAAGATTCAGGCTGGTGCCATTAATAAGCAATCTATCAGTGCTATAAGAATTTCGATGGTTGAATCCAACACCAAAAAGGCGGAAGATTTATTAAATAAAATTGTAGAACTCTATAATTTAGATGCGATAACAGATAAGAATATTATAGCAACAAACACAGCTAAGTTTCTAAAAGATAGGCTTACTTTGATAACTCAAGAATTGTTTAATGTAGAATCGGACGTCGAACAATATAAAAAGAGCAATAGTATAACGGATATAACCTCTGAAGCAGGTATTTATTTACAATCGTCTAGCGAGTACGGAAAAAAAATCGTGGAATTAGAAACGCAGCTAAAGCTGGTACAATATATAGAAGGATATATAAAAGGTGATAAAAACCAATATAGTTTAATTCCTGCCAACATAGGTATTCAAGATGAAGGATTGGTGAATTTGACACAAGAATACAACAAAGTTATTTTAGAAAGAATGAAGTTGCTCAAAACCACAAATGACAATAACCCAACTTTAGTAGATTTAACCGAACAAATAGATGCTTTACGTCACAATGTTATCATCAGTGTAGCTAATGTAAAAAGCGGGTTAGTAATTTCGAAAAAAGATATTTTAGGTAAAGAATCGGAATTCAGTTCAAGGATAAAAGCTGTGCCTACGCAAGAAAGACAATTTTTAGAAATTAAGCGTCAACAGGAAATAAAACAAAATCTATACTTGTTTTTATATCAAAAGAAAGAAGAAAATGATTTGACACTTGCCAGTACCGCACCCGCTGCACGGACCATCGATAAAGCGTATGCCTCCTTAACACCCGTTGCTCCCAAAAGATCAATGATCTACTTAATAGCATTGATTTTAGGCGTTTTAGTGCCATTTATCGTAATTTATTTGAAAGACTTGATTAATAATAAAATTGAAGATGCTAAAGAGTTCCAAAAAGCCGTGAAGGCACCATATTTAGGCAATATATGTATAAGCAGAGAAGCTGAAAGAGTTGTGGTTGAGGAAGGAAAAGTAACTCCTATTGTAGAGATGTTTCGTCTTATACGTACGAATCTTCAATTTATGACCGGCTCTAAAAAATCACCGGTAATATTAGTAACTTCTACAATCAGTGGCGAAGGAAAGTCGTTTATTTCCATTAATTTAGCAATGTCTTTTGCTTTAATGAAGAAAAAAATTGTCTTGGTGGGAATGGATATACGAAATCCTATGCTTGGAGACTATATGCATATTCCGAAGAAAAACGGTCTAACGGTTTATTTGGCGGATGATTCTTATTCTGTAAAAGATGTAATTGTTCCTTCGGGATTTCATAATTATTTGGATGTGATTCCTGCGGGTCCTGTACCTCCTAATCCATCAGAGTTATTAATGAATTCAAGGTTGGATGATCTTATTGCCGAATTAAAGAATAATTATGACTTTATCATTGTAGATTCAGCGCCAATTGGAGTTGTCTCGGATACTTATCTGTTAAGTCGTTTCGTAGATAACAGTGTATTTGTTGCAAGGCAAGATTATACGCCAAACGATTCTTGTTTATTGATTAACGATATATACAAAGAGAAACGACTGAAAGAATTAGCGGTAGTATTAAATGGAACGCCGGCAACGTCTAATTACGGTTATGGTTATGGTTATGGTTCTGACTATCGTAGAAAGCAAAGTCAAAAAGCAGCACCCAAATTAACATTTGGGGATAAAATAAATGAATTGTTTTATAAATTATTTAACGGTAAATAGATAAAACAACTATATTTTTCACACAGTATAATTTTTGATAAAAAATTGCTGTTTAAAAAAAATGTTTTACCTTTGCAACGTTAAAAACACAGAAATCATAATGAGACATTATTTTTTTACATATTTTTATTTTTACTTTTACTTTAGTCGGTAAGAGCAGGATATTATATGTATAAAACGAAATAAAGACAATAAACTTTTCAAAACATTATAAAATCCTGCTTTAATAAAAGCGGGATTTTTTTGTATTAAAAATTTACACAAACAATATAACAATGAAACGAGTACTACAAATAAACCTTTATGGACAAGAAAATGTTTGTATGCGAGTTTCATTTGACAACTAAAAAATATAAGTAGATGAAAAAAGTAGCGATACAAGGAGTAAGCGGGGCATTTCACGAAATAGCGGCAAGAGGATATTTTGATGGCGAAGATATCGAAATCATTCCTTGTAACACATTCAAAGATGTATTTAAACGAATTGAAACAGAACCGCAAATCATAGGTATATTGGCTATTGAAAACACCATAGCCGGTAGTTTACTTCAGAATCACAATCTACTGAAAGAAAGCGGTTGTAAAATTGTAGGAGAATATAAATTACGCATCCAACATCACTTAAGTGCACTTCCGGGAGAAAAAATTGGAGATATCACGGAGGTACACTCCCACCCCATTGCTCTGATGCAGTGCGAAGATTTTTTAGATAGCCACAAACATTTAATGGCGGTAGAGAGTGAAGATACTGCGCTTGCGGCAAAAGAAATCGCAATAGAGCAAATC
>JASGJK010000038.1:0-69719 GCA_049840795.1 Paludibacteraceae bacterium | reverse complement strand
CTATAAAAATGAATTGTATCTATGTGGTTGAACGACCAGACACAGTTCCATCGGGCGAAGATCCAATTGAATGGAGGTTGTATACAACCCACCAAATCGACACGGTAGAACAAGCCACTCAATGCGTTCATTGGTATCGCGCAAGGTGGTATATTGAAGAATTATTCCGAATACTGAAATCTGATGGCTTAGATATTGAATCTTCTCAGCTTGAATCTGGATTGGGATTAAAAAGACTGATGTTGTTTTGCTTACAAGCAGCCTTGCAGATAATGATTATAAAGATAGCTTATGATCAAAAGCGTGAAGACTGTGAAGCTAAAATGGCTTTTTCAAACAAACAAATAGCGTTCTTAAAGATCCTTAACCCAGGTTAGAAGGAAAAAACAGAGATGCAGAAAAACCCTTTCATAATAAATACTTT
This sequence comes from Paludibacteraceae bacterium, assembly GCA_049840795.1. Taxonomy (GTDB): domain Bacteria; phylum Bacteroidota; class Bacteroidia; order Bacteroidales; family Paludibacteraceae; genus UPXZ01. The sequence continues at coordinate 69,295 of JASGJK010000038.1, read as the reverse complement.
AGCATGGGCAGCATGGATTGTGGCAAGGTTAGGCAAATGGACAGGATACAGTAGTCAAGGACCACCCGGATATATTACAATAAAGAAAGGGATGGATATTTTCTATATCAAATATGATGCTTTCGAACTCGCTTTAGATGAACTGGAAGATGTGTATAAAGAGTAGATGCGTGGTGTGGAGGGAATCTGGTGCGGATAATGGATTTGAATGGAATGGAACTTAGCCCTATTTATGATCCTGATGGTAATTTTTTAGGTACAGATGACGAAGGTCTGCAAGGAAAACCCATTATTATGAATAGAAGCGACTTCGAACAAGGTATGAGCCACGAGGCAGCAATGGCTAAGGATTTGGCACCTAATGGAGGAGACGAATACTATGCCGCAATTCCTGATTTAGGTGATTATTATAAATTCTACAATCATTTTATGAGTCTAAAAGATCGTCCTGATTATGATGGATTTGTTACTATTAGCGAAGGTATTGCTTGGGCTAAAGCACACCCAAATGCATTAAAGAATCCAACCCCTAATAACACATTGTATATAGATGCCGCCAAATTAAACTTTGGAAATTTAAGTACTCATAATTTTCCTTTAAAACAAGATGTCAAAGCAAATGTAAATTTATTTAATTTTGTCATATGGGGTAATTCGACTTCTATGAATACAACATATGCCTTAGGCAATACACAAATGCAATTATTAGACTCTTCCACGGGAACTGTTAAGTTGTTTAAAGATGAATATAACTGGGATTTTCATCATCCATTTAAAGATGGAAAGCCACAAGGTACCCGAGATAATCTGATATATTGGGAAAGAAAAAGAGCTAGATTAAATGATTCTCATGGTTTTCCCGTAATTATATATGGAACAGGTACAATTAATACTAAATAAGAAAATGAAAAAAATATATTGCTGTTAATCGTTATTATATCCTTATTAATAATTGTTTTTTTATTTACTATTTTTCCTGTTTTAATAAGGATAGATGATAGCATTGATTTACGAGATAATTACAGATATATTCAGGATTTTCCTCAATGTGTTATCTATCATAATACGAAAGATTATAGGGGTGCTGGAGAAAATATTGTCCCACCGATTGTTTTAGATATATTCGTATAATGCCTATTATATAATTGCAAAAACTAAAGATATTGAAACAAATGACACTTTGTTTTGGGTAGTTAATAAAAAAGGAAAAAAGACAGAATATTATTTGGATTCAATTGAATTTTACAGAATTCTTAAAGAGCGGCATATTAATATAGAACTATACCCCGTCCAGCCGGATTGCTTATTAAATGAGTAAAAGATGGCGCTGGTTGTTGGGATTTGCAATCCGTTAAAGATTTAGACCGAGATATAGTAACCATTAAATATAATTTACTAAATTTGCCGGAGTATGTACAATTTAAGAACGGCAATGCAATAAAAAATCTGTACGATGCCGGCGGGCAGAAACTACGGAGTGATTACTACACGCGACTAACAACCATTACACCCCTTGCTGAAGGAGAAGTACTTGAACCAGAATATGCACCTACAAACTATAGCTATAATGGTACGGCATATATTGAGGGTAAAGAATACAGCATAAGAAAAACAGGAAGACGTATAGGCAAACTTACTCGTTATGTAGATGTTATTGTTCTAAATAAGGTGTACAACCCCGAAGGATACGTTACGGAGGTAGCCAATCCACAATACTTTTACTTCCGCCGTGACCACTTGGGTAATAACCGTGAGGTGTGGAGAGCTGCGTACTCTTATAGGAATCCTCGTTATGGTACAGTTAACCATTTCCCGGCTACCACCATCCAGCAAACCCAGTACTACCCCAGCGGTTTACCGTGGGCAGAGGGAGAAGGGCAAGATGTACAAAATAAAAAGTACAACGGGAAAGAGTTTGTAGAGGTGCATGGGTTAGATGAATACGACAGCGCCGCACGGTGGTATTATCCAGCTACTTATTTTACTCCCACCATTGACCCGTTGGCGGAGAAGTATTACAGCATAAGTCCGTATGCGTGGTGTGGAGGGAATCCGGTGAATGCGGTGGATTTGGATGGGAGAAAAGTGGTTTTCATCAATGATTATTTAGGATTTGGCTCTCCAAATGGAGGTAAAGCATATTGGAATAACTCATTTATTTCTGGTGCGCAGACGTTTTTTAATGATAACACAGCTCCGTATTTTACTGATGTAGAACACAGAATGCTTTCTTCAGCTTCTGGAAGGCAGTCAAAAGGGTATGCTTATGCAAAAAAAACTATGCTTCTTTGATAGAAGGAGTAAACAATGGAGAAACATTTAAGTTAGTTTCTCATAGTATGGGTGGAGCCTTTTCTATAGGAGTAAAAAAGTATTTGGAAGAACAGGGATGGACAGTAGAATCTTCTGTGTTTATCAATACTTTTCAGTCTCATAAAGTTAGTAATCCCAAAGACGCAACTTTTGTTGTTGATTATCAAGATACAAATGACCCTGTTCTCTTTTGGCTTGACCCGAATTTAGGTAAAGGGGAAATAGAAAATTCGGATGTACAAATTCGCGTTAAATCAGATGAGAAAACAGAATATATTCATAGGAGTCCTATTGATTCAGGTCAAAAATTTTGGGATGAGTTACTGAAAATAATCAATGAAATTTTAAATCAGTAGTTAATATGATTAAAATTTTTAAAACAGCAATTACGTTAATATGTATATATGTTTTTTTTGTGAAAACATATATCATTTCATATTACTTTCCCACACATAACTTAGATGTTCCAATTTTGTTTGCTAATTTGATTATTTTAGGCTCCTGTGTATTATTATCATTAATTATTTGGCGTAGAGTCATTAAAATAAGATATAAAACATTAGTAATTGTACCGCTATTTTTGGGTGTTTTCATTCAATTATATTGGGAACTATTTGATTTTTTATCAAGAAACCCTAACGTAAATGATAGGAAAGTTTTATGGCTTTTTGATATACCAAATTTATTGTCAATATTTATCATAATTCTCTTAATTAGTTTAGTATTGAAAAAAAATAGTATTGAATAAAAATAATCTCAAGCTGGTGATATCTATGATATTAACACAGCCACACAATCATATAATCAATATTAGCCAAACACATCCAATACAATTAACTTATGGAAATATTGGGGCACCAGTCAAAACAACTTCTGATTGGACAAAATACTCTGACAAAAATAGCAGTGGAACTACCTATACAGACTCAAGGGGAGTTGTTTATAGATATAAACCGAATAACAAGACAGTTCATAGATGGAATAATTTAAATTTCTAAACAGAATAAATATATGAAAATAATCAATATTATAATTGGAATATTATTTATTTCTTTATCATTATACAATAGTTCGGTAAAAGATATTTAACATTATGCGGCAATAGTGCCGTAAAAAAGAAGTTCTTTGACATTCTGGTTATTTTTGAGTATGTTTGGCTTAATAGCAAACATTGAAATAAATCGTTCCAACAGTAAGGTGTTGTGATTGATGGTTTTAATATCTGCCATTGAGAATGCTTTACGCTCCTCAATAGGTATAGAATACCAATGTACAACCTTAGCAATATTCACCGCAGTAAGCGAAAAGTTGAAATGAGAATGCAATTTTTCTTTGTTTCTTGCCTGGGAATTGCTCAAGCCGCAGTATTGCTTTGCATCTCTGTACAAAAACTCAATTTGAAAGCGAGAACGATAATAGCTGACGATTTTTTCAGCCTCCATTTTCAAATCCGTTGAGAAGTAGAGTTTTGTGGCAATCTCTCTGCCGTTTTTATAAAAAACGGCCACAGCCAGATTTATTTCCCTTTCAAATGCCTTGCTGTAAACAATTGCAGAATAAACTTTTAATTGGCCAGTTGACACGGTGAGTGTAAAGTAATTCATATCGAGTTGACAGGGATTGATTTTGCCGTCAAATTTCCTTGGCCTGCCCTTTTTGCCCGTGTGCTTGAGCACGGTGAATGTATTGCAATGCGGCATCATCGCGGAGCCTGCTTATAAAATGCAGGCCTAAAGACAGCACCGTGTCGACAACCTTTTTCTTAGAGAAAAAAGCGTCGGCTACCAAATAGGAAGAAGCTTCTTTGAAATACAAATAGTTTTCCTTGACTATCCGGCAATAGTAGTCCAACAGGGTCATATTCTCCAAAGGCGGGGTTTGGATGGCATTTCAAAATGGAATGCCGCCTTTTGTAAAACATCCACAAGGGCAAAACCGCAAATGTCCAAACCCCATTTGGCTTGTTTGGCGCAACCTGACCAGTAGCGACCGACTCCGAAGGTTTTCTTCCCGCTCTTGGGGATATAGCTTGGATCGAAGGCAACAATACATTCTTTAATCATTTGTCCGGCAATCAGGGAAAGGTTAAAGTCTTGAAAATTAAACTTGTTCTCGAAGTTTATCCGAAAATACTGTTCGCAATGTTCGGAAAATCGAGATAGCTGTAAGAAATTTATTCTACCTTTGATGCTCAAAAAGCTTAAAAGGACATGTAGGACGAAACGTTTTCGGGATTCTTTAAGCCCTGAAAACTTATTCGACTTCAATGCTTTGATAATAAGGTATTTAGCATTTGGATATTCGTTGGTTGACATAACTTCTCAGATTGTGGTAAATCCTTAAAGTTACTGAAAATCAGCGAATTATCCAAATTTTTAATCAACTATTTTGCTGATTATCAAATATTTATTCCATTTTATAACGAACAATTGTAAAAGGTAGAATTAAATAATAGCACTACTACATCGTTTATTCTACGAAAAAAAAATGTACATTTGCAGTTTGCATTTTTAAAAATAAAGGTTATGATGAACAAGAAATATATGCTTGACGCTTGCGAAGAAGCACGCGAAGGAATGAGAAACAATCATGGTGGTCCGTTTGGCGCCATTGTAGTCTTGGATGGAAAAGTAATTGGTAGAGGGCACAATCGGGTGACTTCTACCGAACGATCCTACGGCACATGCCGAAGTGATGGCTATTCGTGATGCTTGTAAGAATGTGCAAAATTTTCATTTAAACGAAGCTGAGCTTTACACCAGTTGCGAGCCCTGTCCGATGTGTATGGCGGCTATTTATTGGGCAAATATTAAGAAAGTGTATTTTGCTTCCAACAGAAACGATGCGGAAAAAATCGGATTCAACGACAAATTTATTTATGATGAGTTACAGCTGCCAATAAACGAACGAAGCATTGAGATGATACATCACCACGAATCATTGGCAGATGATGTATTCAAAGAATGGATGGGAAAATTTGACAAAACCGAGTATTGAGTTTGAGAAAGGCATTTGCATTTATTATTGTTATGGGGATTGCTAATTAAATAGAGTTTTGCTGTTTTTGATAAAAAAAACTATGTATTGTCCAAGATGCTCAAGCGGGAAACGCAATAAAGACGGCTTAGTCAAGGGGGTGCAACGTTATAAATGTAAGGATTGCCATTACAAATATACCGTAGAACTAAAATCTACAGTCAAACCAACATCAATGAAAAAACAAGCTCTTCATTTATATCTGGAAGGCTTGGGTTTTCGGTCTATCGGTCGTTTTTTAGGTGTAAGCAAGGTATCTGTTTTGGATTACTGTTGATCGATTTGGCAAAAGATTCACCAACTTCGTTATTAGCGATAGGGGAAACAGGACGGCAGAAGAATTCCGGAACGAAATAAAGCATCACGAAATTGCACAATTGCAACGGATTACTGGAAGCCCTACGAACATATTGTTCCGGCGGAAAAGCACATTCAGTCAAAAGCGGAAACTTTTACCGTAGAAGGATACAATAGTCTGTCCCGACATTTTTTGGCAAGAATGAGGCGAAAGTCAAAGTGCTATTCAAAGAAAGTGGAAATGTTGAAGTTGTCCATGCTTTTATTGATGCACTACAGAAACAACACGCTCACTCTACTTAATTAGCAATGTCATTATTTTTTATGTTTAAAATAATCAGAAAAAAATAATGCCTGGTATTTAAATGAATTGTCCCAGTACTCTTTGTTGTGAACTCCGGGACGAGATATAAAATCGTGCGGAATATTTCTGTAAAGCAATTCTTCGTGCAATTTTACATTTACTCCGTAAAAGAAATCGCCGGTGCCACAGTCAAAAATAATCTTTATCGAATTGGGAGTCAGCAGATGCAATTGATTCATCACGGTATATTTTTCCCAATTTTCAGGATGTGTTTTCATCTCGCCTAAGCGTTTAGCTATATCCCAATTTAACGGAAATGGTCTAATATCAACACCGCCGCTCATGCTGCCACAAGATCCAAATACATCCTGGTGACGAAAAGCGATGAAAAAAGATCCGTGTCCGCCCATACTTAATCCCGTGATGGCACGTCCTTCGCGCGACGGAATAGTTCTATAATCTTTATCTATCCACTCAACCAATTCTTTTGAGACGTAGGTTTCATATTTTGATGTATTGTCAATCGGGCTGTCAAAATACCAGCTACTGTAATTCCCATCCGGAAATACAATGATAAAATTGTACAAATCCGCCAACTTCGTTATTTCGGCTGCATCCCAGCTGGCAAAAGATCCGCTATAACCGTGTAAATAATAAACTACCGGCAGTTTTCCACTCTCTTTATATTTCTCCGGAGTTACAACACAAGCTTTGATGTTTTTATTCATTGATGCACTGTATGTTAACACAGTATCCACTTTTGCCGCATACAAATTAACCGTGCTTAATAATAAAAATAAGCCAAAGAGTTTTTTTATCATTTTCATTTATCTGTTTTTTGAGCCAAGTTTGATTCCTGTTTTCGCATATTTGAAACTTTATCTTGGTTCGTAGGGGTTAGCATTTGCATCTTATTTTTAGTTTTGTCTGCAATCATTTACGATTTACATTAGCGGTAGGTGTTCAAAAACCTTATAATCAGATATATATAATGTAAGTTGCAACAAAATCATAAGAACAAATATTTTATTCAAAGATAGAAATAATATTGCAAATGTTGGGGAAAAAATTAGATGATTATCCGTAAAACGACCTAAAAATTAATTGCCACGCCTTTTAAGGCGTGGCAACTGAAGAAATATACTATGTCGCTTTGCGGATAATCATTAAAAATAAAAAAACTACCTCTCCTCGCAGAGAAGTAGTTTTACCACTTTATATTAATCTAAATTTATGAAAAAAACTAATCTTCCAAATTGATCGCGTAGTACGTTACTTTTCCATTTGGATATACACCCGCTATGTAAAGTACTTTATCACCACTACGCATTGCTTCTTCGTACGATGCTTTTATATCTTCTTCGCTACGAATGGGGTTATTGTTTATTTTAATGACAATAAATCCCGGTTTAATGCCCTGATCATTGAATTTACCCTTGGTAAGCGACTCAATCTGAAGTCCGTAATCCAATCCAAGCGATTTTTGAATTTTAGTATCTATTTCTTTGAACTTAGCGCCTAAACCTTCAATCGTACCATCGTAAGTTACCACTTTGGTATTTCCCTGCGCGTTGGTTAATCCTACGTTTAAAGTCATTGATTTGTTGTCTCTGACAACACCCACAGTCACTTTATCACCCGGTTTGTATCGTCCGATTTGTTCTTGTAATTCAGATACGGAATTCACCTTCACGCCATTGACTGAGTTTATAACGTCTCCCTTCTTTATCCCTGCTTTCTCGGCAGCTCCCTTTTCAACTACGTTCATCACCAAAGCGCCATTCAGTGTTTTGATGTCTTTGTCTTTGATTATATCCTTCACTTCTTGTGCGTCAGCATCTAAATTGAGAAATATTAACTCCTAAATATTGCACGTTGCACAGCTCCGTGTTCGCGCAAGTCCGTTACTACCTTTTTCACAATACTTACCGGAATAGCAAAGCCGTATCCTGCATAAGTGCCTGTTTGAGAAGCGATAGCAGCGTTTATGCCCACTAATTCACCCTTTGTGTTTACTAACGCTCCGCCGCTATTTCCGGGATTGATAGCCGCGTCAGTCTGAATAAACGATTCGATAGGCATACTTCCACTACCGTTACTTCCGATAATTCCGATGCTACGAGCTTTGGCGCTTACAATTCCTGCTGTTACGGTAGAGGTTAAATTAAACGGATTCCCCACAGCTAAAACCCATTCTCCTACTTTTATATCATCTGAATTTCCTAAAACAATTGTAGGGAGGTTATCCGCATTAATTTTTAGAAGTGCTATATCGGTATTGGGGTCTGCACCCACCAATTTCGCCTTGAACGTACGTTTATCATTCAATGTAACTTCTATTTCGGTTGAATTTGCAATCACATGATTATTGGTTACAATGTATCCGTCTTTACTGATAATAACACCGGAGCCGGAGCCGAGCGGGACAGATTCCTGTTTTGGTTGCTGACGGTTTCCACCACGCTGTTGCGGGCCAAAAATATTGAAAAAACGGATCATCATTAAACATATCAATCTGTTGTTGGCGCGCGGTACCTTTTGTTTTAACATGCACTACGGCGTGCACCGTGAGGTCGGCAGCAACAGTAAAGTCGGTATCCAACGCTTTTGTAGCGCTGGCGAAACGGGCATAACCTTCGGGAAGCTGATTTGAACTTACCGCAAAATAGTCCGAATTCGTCTTTCTGGTAAAATAATTGGTAGCTAAGTTGGTTGTTACGCTTACAAAGACCACTAATCCAACTAATAAAGCAATAGCTTTTGATTTACTTAATTTCATAACGGTTGTTTTTAGAAAGTTCTTTTATTTCTGTTTCAAAAAAATAACTAATTTATTATTGACATCACTCCAAATAATTTTCGGTATATCTACAACGCAAAAATAATCAAATCCTATGCCTTACACATACGATAATCACTCATTTTTCTTCAAATTTAACATTGTTAATTTGGTGCTTAACGGGCTTTAACGCTACTCAAAGACAATGCTTAAAAATTTCAAATAAGTCAAACAAAAAACTTGCTATTATGTCAGACCGCAAATTTCTCGCCAAGAAAAAATGTCAGTATTTGTCAGAGTTTCGGATTTATTCAATGCTGACAAAATCCTAAATACACAAAAAAGATAAGTATTACAATAATTTGCACTTACTGAAAAGAAAATCGAAACGCGTTTCACTTAAAATCCAGTTACGACATTGTTTAGATAAAGATGTAAATTACTTTAGATACAACCTCAACAATGTTATGATTATCAATCTCTACGGAAGTAAAACATGGCAAAAGATGATTTTTGAGAATCAGCAATCATACCCGCAGTAATCCCCTAAAGCCTCGTGCAGCATAATAGGACTCAGCGCCATTGTGATAAATAAAAACAGTACCGTATCGAAAATCTCCAAAAATAGCCCCTCTTAATTTGCGAATATTTTCCGGAGTCTTGAGCCAACTGGATGTTTTGGCATCAAAACATCCAAACTTTTGCAAATTACGATATTGTGTTTCGTTCAGCAATTCAATGCCAAAATCTGCCGCCATACCTACGGCACTATTTGCCGGCTTGTATTCTTTTCGCGATGCCAAAGCTTCGGGATCGTAACATACACTTCGTCTCCCCTTTGGTGTTTCCGTAGTACAATCCACAAAAATAAATTCATTAAAATCGTTATCCAGTCCAATCACCACATCCGGTTCTCCACCGGTAATCTCCATCAAGTGAAGTGAACGGAGTTTATCCGCATTACTTTCTAATCGTTTCTGTATCTGCGCCCATTCAACACCTTTGTGTCTCTCCTCATTTTTTCGGAAACGTACTTGAAGTATATTCAGAAGTGATTTTATTTCATCTGATGAAAGTTGCTGTTTTGCCAATGTTGTCATAAATATAGATCATTTTTATATTTCTTTTGTTGTTATCCGCTTAAAACTTTTTGACCCGTTCTAATTGGTTGAATATGTATACTCTGTAAGTCTTTTCAATGGGCTCTTTTGTTATTTAATAAGAAAATTTTGTTTCAAGATGGACGATTTCCAATCATCGATAAAACAAATGGTCAGGAGACTGTTTAACCCGAATAAAAGTCATTTTTATGTTATCAAAAAAAAGAAATAAGTTTTTTTAACCGGACAACAATGATTTCTTTTATTGATTGTCCATTTTATGTATTGTAGGGTACAATCACGGATTTTAATTACTCAAATAAAACTCATTCTAACTGCTGTTTTAGAAACAACCTGAAATCAATATTTGTTTACATCAATTTATAATACAAGTTGAATAGCGATATTAATAGATAATGTCAATAAATGCCAAATAATAAGGTACATACTTCGCTAACAACTATTTACTGTTCTGTTTGTCAAACTACAGTTTGTAGGCATTTCAACAAGAAAGTATTTTTTTATATTATTATTTTCTTTTCAAAACATCCTATGGATTTTAATTCGTTCATTTTTCGTATTTTTGCAAATCAATAAAAAAACAGCAATGGAAGAAACTTCAAAAGTGCTTCGCACGGAGCATCTTTTCAAAAAATACGGAAAACGCACTGTGGTAAATGATGTTTCTATTTACGTAGAACAAGGTGAGATTGTAGGATTACTCGGTCCCAACGGCGCAGGAAAAACTACGACATTTTATATGACAACCGGATTGGTTACTCCTAACGATGGGAAGATTTTTCTGGATGACCACGAAATTACGGACTATCCTGTGTATCGCAGAGCCAAATTGGGCATAGGTTATCTGGCGCAAGAAGCCTCTGTTTTTCGAAAAATGACGGTGGAAGATAACATCAGTTCCATTCTCGAAATGACAAAATTCAGCAAAGAATATCAAAAAGAAAAATTGGAAACTCTTATTGCTGAATTTAACCTTGGACACGTGCGTAAAAACATAGGAGACCGACTCTCAGGTGGTGAACGCCGCCGTACGGAAATTGCCCGTTGCTTAGCCATTGAACCACGTTTCATTATGCTCGATGAACCTTTTGCCGGCGTTGACCCCATTGCCGTACAAGATATTCAGGACATCGTGTGGAGGCTGAAAGATAAAAACATCGGTATTCTTATCACTGACCATAACGTGGACGAAACGCTAAGTATTACCGACCGGGCTTATATGCTTTTCGAAGGAAAAATTATGTTTCAGGGAACTTCGGAAGAGCTTGCGGCAAATCCTATCGTTCGTGAAAAATACCTTGGACGCGACTTTGAACTGAAGAGAAAGACACGTTTGGAGGTTTAATCGTTTAAACTTTCTGAGTATTGCGAAAGGGTCAGCAAATGAAACTAAGTCACAACTTTACCGCGCATTTGATTTTGAATATATAACTCAAGAGAAATTTAATTATTTATATAAACATGTTGTTATTTTAATCACTGGCACAAAGAGCCTCAGTGATTATTTGGTGACATCTGATTTCAAAAGAAATAAATTCAAAAAAGATGAGAATAAACAAAACTTTTGAACTTATGAACTCCAAACTCCATATCATAGGTTCCGGTTCCGCTTTGCCAACCAAAGATAATTTTCCGAGTTCTCAGATATTAGAACTCCGTGACAAACAGTTTATGATTGACTGTGGCGAGGGAACTCAGATTCGGTTGAAACAAATGAAACTGAAGACCAACCGACTAGGACATATTTTTATTTCACATCTTCATGGTGACCACTGTTTGGGATTAGTTGGTATGATTTCTACATTTGGGATGCTGAACCGGACCGCCGACTTGCACATTCATTCCCATCCTGACCTCGAACGACTATTAGAACCACAGCTGAAATATTTTTGTGCGGAATCTCCTTTTAAAATCTTTTTTCATCCGGTAAATCCCACCGTCAACACATTGATTTACGAAGACCGTAGTGTGGAAGTTTATTCCATTCCGCTCAAACATCATGTGCTTTGCTGCGGGTTTCTTTTTAAGGAAAAATCAACACCTCGTCATATCAAACGAGATATGCTTGATTTTTATAATGTTCCCATCGCTCAAATCAATAAGATAAAAAACGGTGAAGATTTTATCACTGAAGATGGCGAAACTATTCCCAATGCCATTCTCACCAGTGACCCTTCACCACCATTTAGCTACGCCTATTGTTCCGATACGGCTTACAACGAAGATATTATTCCCATTATAAAAAATGTAGATATACTTTTTCACGAAGCCACATTTGCTGATGACGAAATGCTTCGTGCTCGCCAAACAATGCACTCCACAGCACATCAAGCGGCAACAATTGCGAAAAAAGCGAATGTTAAAAAACTGATTATCGGACATTATTCCGCCCGTTATGCCAACAAAAATATCCTGCTGAATGAGGCTAAGGATATTTTTGAAAACACTATCTTGAGTCAAGATATGATGACGGTAGAATGTTAGCGTTTTATGCTTCAGATGAAATTACCGCTTCATCGTTTTTCGTCACTTTTCCATAAATGTACAACGCCACAGCAGAGACAAACCCTATCGCTACGAAGAAATACCAAATATAATGAGCATGTTCTGTAGCCGTGCTATACGCTTCGGGCGAAGCAAATCTGCGTGGATCCGGGCAATATTTTTCCAATAAGAATCCCGACAATCCAAAGGCAAGCAGGTAGGAGAAAAATGAGTGCAAGTGACTGAATCCAAGATATAAACCCTCTTCACCTTTCGGCGATTGTAACGAGAAATATTCAAGATACCTCGGCGAAATAAAACATTCTGCCAATGCTTGAAAGGCAATACCCACAATCATCATAAATGCTACCGGATGAAGCCCCAATATCGGCTGTACACCTATTTGATTTCCGAATGACATAACCAGTGCCGAAATCGGAATAATCAACATTCCAATCATCATCGAAGTGAGCGCTTTACGCTTTTTCATCAGAGAAGTAATAAAATTGACCAATATAAAAACTATTAACGGATTCACGTTGGCGTACCAACCCGGAGAAGCATCTTCACCAATTAACCGAATTACGTATTTAGGCATTGTGGCATACATTTGGCTCTGCACAATCCAGAAACCGCTGATAATCAATATCAGAACCATTAATTTTACATTGCCCAACACCTTAATCATAGATATGCCTATTTCTCTGAAACTCTTCCCCTTACCTTCTGTCTTGGTTGATTTATACCAAAGAATTACAGCGACAAACGCCAACAAAGTCATTGATGCCGAAAAATAATTGAGGTAAACCAATCCTTGATCACCTAAACTTTTACGCAACGGATCAACAACTGTTTTCCCTATAAAAGCGCCGATATTAACCATCATATAAAAAATAGAATAGCCCCGTGCCCGGTTTTCGGTAGTTGTTTCACGAGCTACCGTTCCTGAAATCACCGATTTGATAAATGAACCACCGATAACAATCAGTACCATAACAGGTACAATGCTCCAACGAAGATAGCTCTCGTTCAATCCGTGGAAAACCGTTTGCATACCGTATTCCACTAATCCTGCCCCTTCGAGCAATGTAGGTAGCAAACCAAGCCCGAAATAACCTAATGTAAGCAATCCAAAAGCTAATACGATTGCACTTCTAAAACCAATTTTATCGGCATAAGCACCGGTAAACATTGGAAGAAGATATAAAGTAGCCGAAAAAATACCCAATATTATCCTGCCTCTACATCCGAGAATCCCCAAACATTCGATAAATAAAGTGTTATAACGATAAAAACGGCGTAATATGCCAAACGTTCTAATAATTCTACGCCATTGGCAACCCAAAACGATTTTGTAAACTTTTTTGTCTCTACTGTAGATATTGTCATATTTTATATTATTTGAATTATTGAGTTAATTTATCTTTCCGTTTACCGCTGTCTGTTACTCTTCCGCGCTCCAAAATTTTGCCAAACCTCCTTCGGCTGTTTCTTTGTATAATGAGGGCAAATCTTTTCCCGTATTTTTCATCGTTTCCACCACTTTATCAAAACTGATAATGTGTTTTCCGTCTGAAAGCATTGCTTTTAGGTTAGCATCCAGCGCACGCAATGAAGCGAAAGCATTCCGTTCAATGCAAGGAATTTGCACCAAGCCGCAAACAGGATCGCAAGTCATACCAAGGTGGTGTTCCAAACCCATTTCGGCGGCATATTCTATCTGCTGCGGACTTCCTCCAAAGAGCTGGCAGGCAGCTGCCGAAGCCATTGAGCAAGCCGACCCGACTTCACCTTGGCAGCCAACTTCTGCTCCTGAAATAGAAGCATTCTTTTTTATTAAATTGCCGAATAATCCGGCGGTTGCCAAACCTTGCAAAATATGTTTATCCGGCATTTCGTGGTATTTCTTCAGGTGGTAAAGAATGCCCGGCATCACTCCTGATGAACCGCAGGTAGGCGCAGTAACAACAATTCCTCCGGCCGCATTTTGCTCTGATACAGCCATTGCATAAGCCATTATCAAGCAACGGTTCTGCAAACTTACTTTATAACCTTGCGCCTTTATCCAATAGGATGCCGCTTTTCTACGCAAATGTAATTCTCCCGGTAAAACGCCTTCAGCTTCCAGTCCATCTTTTACCGATTGCTGCATCGCCTTCCAAATTTCATTCAAAAAATCCCAAATATCTTTCCCCTCTCTATCCTGAATGTACTCCCAGTAAGTTAATCCGCGTTTTTCAATCCAAGGCAGTATTTCGTCAATCGAATTATGTTCATAAATAGTTTTTGCTTCTTCTTTTGTAGTTTCATCCACAATTTTTCCACCGCCTACACTGTACACAACCCATTCTTTTACTGTTTTGCCCGAATTATCCAACGCCTCAAATTTCATCCCGTTAGTATGAAAAGGGAGTGAAATCTCGGGCAGCCATATAAATTCCGTTTGTTTTGGTTGTAATGTTTCAGCAATCGTAGCATCAGTTAAATGGCCTTTTCCGGTAGCCGCCAAACTTCCATACAGCGTTACTTTGTAAGAAAATGCGTTTGGATTTTCTCCGGCAAAACGTTCTGCAGCAAAACGAGGCCCCATAGTGTGGCTGCTCGATGGTCCGTGACCTATTCGGTATAATTCTCTGATGCTTTCCATAAATAAAATTTTGTTGAAATCCAACCTCACCCCCAGCCCCTCTCCATACGGGAGGGGAGCTCGTAGTGAGCGTTAGAAAGTTATTACTTCGAGTGTAATATTGCTGCAATTATGCGTATTTACTTTCAAAAATCGAATTTAGATGAAAAAGTTTTATTCTGATATTTCGATTTTCAGAATTTTGTCGCCGCGACGGATGTCATCGACTACTTCAAGACCTTCTACCACTTTTCCAAAGCAAGTATGCTGGCGGTCGAGATGCGCTGTATTTGTTCTGGAATGGCAGATAAAAAACTGAGAACCGCCGGTGTTACGACCCGCATGTGCCATCGACAATACGCCTCTGTCGTGGTATTGGTTGTTGCCGTCCAATTCGCACGGAATAGTGTAGCCCGGACCGCCTGCGCCTGTTCCGTTTGGGCATCCGCCCTGAATCACAAAATCCGGGATAACGCGGTGAAATGTCAATCCATCGTAAAAACCGCTTTTCGACAGTTTAATAAAATTTTCAACAGTATTAGGAGCATCTTGTTCAAAGAACTCCACATTCATTTCTCCTTTTTCGGTAATAATTTTTGCCGTTTTCATATCTCTTATTATATTATTTAGTTTTATATTCTGTTTGCAAAGTTCGCGATGTTTTTCGGTATTACCAAATTCAACGCGGGGAACATATTATAAAACATCTTAATTCTATCCGTAATCGCGCCACAATGTCAGATGCGTTTATCGCAATAAACAATCACATCGTAGCAATGACAAATAATTACATCGCAATGACATCTCTATCTGCCACAATGTCAGATGCGTTTGTCGCAATAAACAATCACATCGTAGCAATGACATCTCCGTCTGTCACAATGACCGATGCGAGAGCCGCAATAACAAGTAACAGCATCGCAATAACATCTCATAGCCAATAAGAAGCATCTCATTGGAATTTCCCCACTCTCACGGACTTGTAATCCGTGTGTTGTTTATTGAAACAAAGAAATGTTTGCTTTTACAAAGCAACGCACAAGCTATAAGCTTACGCGAGTGGAGGTTTGGGGATATTGTTTTGGTTTAATTAACTTGCCACACACGAGGACTCATACACCAACAAGGGGTAGAACAACAAAAAATAGAGTTTTTTACGTAGGTTTTTATCTTAAAGAATCAATTTCTCCACAAAAGGGACAAGCAGCGCCGTCATAATTCCCATAATACCAATAGCTAATCCACTAATAGCACCTTCCAATGCACCCATTTCAAGGGCTTTGGATGTGCCTAACGCATGAGCTGCCGAACCCATAGCCAAACCTTTGGCTACTTTACTCTTAATTTTCATTTTCCGGAGGATTATAGGACCTGCCAAGCCGCCAAAAATGCCACAGATAATAACAAACGCCACCGTTAATTCGGGAATGCCGCCAGTGCTTTGAGCAATATTTACAGCGATGGGCGTAGTTACCGATTTGGGAGCCAGAGAAGACAGAAGCGTTTTATCTGCCCCAAAAAGCTTGGCTACCAACAGCACGCTCACAATACCCACCATACTCCCAACAAAAATAGAGGTAAGAATGGACAATGCATTCTTTTTTATGTGTTCTATCTGCTCATACAGCACATATCCTAACGCTACAACACTTGGGCCAAGCATAAAATTGAGAAAACGGGTTTTGTTGTAAAATGTTTCGTAAGTTATTCCGCTTATTTTAAGAAACGGGATAATAATGATGATAGAGACTAAAAGAGGTTGCAAGAGAGAAAAATTAAATTTTCTATAAAGATAAACCCCGAAAAGGAAAGCACCCGTCACCAGCATTAATAAAAAAACTTCTCCGCTGAGTAAATTATATAATGATTCTATTTTGACACTCATTTCTTTTGTTTTTTTATATGTTGATTTTCTAAATATTCTTGTGTCCACGCCACAGTAATAATGGTAAGCACTGTACTCAAAACAAGGGCAAAAGAAATAGCCCAAATCGATTTTGAAATAATTTCAGCATAAGCCATTAAACCCACGGCAGGCGGCACAAAGAAAAGCGCCATATTTTTGGTAAGTACTGTTGCTACATCTTTTACCTTATCGGGAGTTATAAGTTTGAAAAACAAACTTAAAAAGAGTAAAATCATCCCGATAACACTGCCGGGAATAAAACCGTTAATAAGAATACTGATTCCTTCTCCTAAAAAATAGAAAAATAGAATAAAGAAAGATCCTTTTATCATAATGTTTATAAAATGAATAATTGAAACTGGTAATTTGAGCGCACTCAAAATAAATGGTGGTAGTAGAAAAAGATTGCTTAAAGGAATGAGACTACAAAAGTACTAAAAATAAAGTTCCCGTATTAACGAATATGCAAAATAAATGAACCGACTGCCGGGATAAGCTGTCCCGTCTACTTATATGTTATAAAGATTTGTAACTTGCCTGACATTAACCATAAAATCACATTATCAAAATTTTCTCTCCTTACAAAGTTTTCTACAACAAAACCTTTTTCGTAAATTTGTCCATCCAAAATAAAATCATAGAAATCAAATAAATCAACGTTCAGACAATGGCAATTATCAAACCTTTCAAAGGAATTCGTCCTCCAAAAAATTTAGTAGAAAAAGTAAATTCTCGTCCGTATGACGTGTTAAACTCTGAAGAAGCACGCGCCGAAGCCGAAGGAAACGAGTATTCTTTGTACCATATCATTAAGCCCGAAATTGATTTTCCGGTTGGAACCGACGAACACGATGAAAAAGTATACGAAAAAGCGGCTGAAAATTTTGCTAAATACCGTAAAAACGGATGGCTCGTTCAGGATGAAAAACCGCTCTACTACGTTTATGCTCAAACAATGAATGGAAAAACCCAGTACGGTTTAGTTGTTGGCGCTTATGTGGACGATTATATGAAAGGAAACATCAAAAAACACGAATTAACCCGCCGCGATAAGGAAGAAGACCGTATGAAACACGTGCGGGTAAACAATGCGAATATCGAACCCGTATTTTTTGCCTATCCGCACAACGATGAATTGGATGCAATTGTAAAAAACATTACCCAAAATGCGCCAGAATATGATTTTGTTGCTGAATTAGACGGTTTCGGACACACTTTTTGGGTTATTGATGATGAAAAAACCATTGGACGAATCACCGAAATTTTTGCCGGAATTCCATCGACGTATATTGCTGACGGACACCACAGAAGCGCGGCTGCCGCTTTGGTTGGGAACGAGAAAAAACTCCAAAACCCCAATCATACTGGCAACGAAGAGTATAATTACTTTATGGCCGTTTGTTTCCCTGACAACCAATTGAATATCATTGACTACAACCGCGTGGTGAAAGATTTAAATGGTTTGAGCAACGAAGAATTCTTGACTAAACTGAAAGAAAATTTCATTGTAGAAGAAAAAGGCACCGATATTTACAAACCAAACAAACTGCATAATTTTTCTGTTTATCTATCTGGAAAATGGT
Organism: Paludibacteraceae bacterium; assembly: GCA_049840795.1. Lineage (GTDB taxonomy): Bacteria > Bacteroidota > Bacteroidia > Bacteroidales > Paludibacteraceae > UPXZ01. Next base: position 50,846 of record JASGJK010000038.1, on the reverse strand, counting down.
ATTCGATCACTGCCAAAGAAGGAACTTACGATGATAACGACCCAATCGGAGTACTGGATGTCACTATTTCTTCCAATTTGATTTTGGATGAAATTTTGGGCATCAAAGATTTACGCAGCGACAAACGCATCGATTTCGTAGGTGGAATCCGAGGATTAGGCGAATTAAAAAAACGTGTTGACACTGGTGAAATGAAAATAGCATTGGCACTTTACCCTGTTTCTATGAAACAATTGATTGACATTGCCGATAGTGGAAACATTATGCCACCAAAAACCACTTGGTTTGAGCCAAAATTACGTTCAGGATTAGTCATTCACGAGCTGGTATAAACGAGTAGACGAGTTAGAAGTTATGAATTATAGATTAACAGTTACACTTTTAACTTAATATCAGCTATTTTTGTAATAAAAACCCTATTTCAGAGTTTCTTATTTTAAACTCTATTTTGAAAATAAATGAAACCATACAAATTATCATATTTACTGTTTTTACTCGTTGCCGCGATCTCTTTCACTTCTTGTGGCATCGAAGCCCGTTTGCGAAAAGCCGATAAGCATTACACACTGGGCGAATACTACACTGCAGGCAATTTATATAAAAGTGTTTACTCGCGTATCCCTTCGAGTAAAAAAGAGAAAAAGGCGGAAATTGCTTTCAAGCAAGGCGAATGTTATCGCCTCACCAACTACTATCGCGCCGAGCAAGTATATCAAAATGCTGTACGCTACAAATATACCAACGATACCGTATTTTTACGTTTAGCGCAAATGCAGATGAGAAACGGCAAATACTCCGAAGCTGCTACCAATTTTACAACATTTCTTCAGACACACCCCGAAAGCGATTTAGCGCAAAATGGATTAAAAGCCACTTCGTACGCTTTAGAATTGAAAAATAACCCTACAAGGCACATTGTTAGAGTTGCTAAAGATTTCAACGCCACGCGTTCATCTTCCTTCAGTCCTGCGTTTATCAACGCCGATGCCGATGCTCTTTTTTTTACTTCCAATCGAAAAGTTGGGAAGAAAAACGTAGTACGGAAAAACAACGGTGTAAGCGGGCAACCTAACAACCACATTTTCACCGTAAAGAAAAACAATGCCGGCAAATGGGAAAAAACAGAACCTCTTGAAGGGAGTGTAAATACCGGTAATGATGAAGGAGTAGCCTCATTTACTCCCGATGGGCGTTCAATGTTTTTCACCCGCTCCAATACGGTAGAAGATAAAGGAGGAGGTACTATCATTATGGTATCAAACAGGGCGGGAGGATCTTGGAGCGAACCACAAAAAGTACAATTATTCAAAGATAGCACCATTTCAGTGGCACATCCTGCCATTTCTCCTGACGGACAAATGATGTGTTTTGTTTCGGATGCACCCGGTAGTTTAGGTGGAAAAGATATATGGAGAGCAACAAACCTGAGCGGGCAATGGAGTGCTATTGAAAATCTCGGACATCAAATCAACACCGAAGGAGACGAGATGTTTCCCACGTTTGATGCCAACGGAACACTCTATTTTTCAACGGATGGAAGATCAGGAATGGGTGGATTAGACATTTTCTCGGCTACTCTTCAAAAAGACGGCAAATGGGAAGTAAAAAATATGGGCGTTCCCATCAATTCAAATAACGATGACTTTGGGATTGCTTTTGCCGGAAAAACCAATAGCGGATATTTTTCCTCAAATCGAGGAGAATCAAAAGGATACGACAATCTTTGGAGCTTTATTTTACCGGAATTAGAATATGTATTGACCGGTAAAATTACTGATCGTCAGGGAGAAACCGTTTCGGATGCCCGTATAAAAATTGTGGGCAACAACGGCGAAAATGTTCGCATCCAAGCCAAAGGAGACGGCACGTATCGTTTCAAAATGAAAAGAGGGGTACAATATGTAATGATGGCTAATGCGCGTGGATATTTGAACCAAAAAAATCAAATAAGCGCGGTAGATGTAAACGACAGGAAAAGTGAAGATTTCAACATTGATTTTCAACTTACCCCAATCTCCAAGCCTGTAAAAATGGATAATATCTTTTATGAATTTGGTAAATGGACACTGACACCCGAATCGGAAACCGGATTACAAGCATTAGTTAAACTATTGAATGACAACCCGAATGTTACTATTGAACTCAGCGCACACACCGATTATGTAGGAAATACCGAATCAAATAAAACATTATCGCAAAAACGGGCACAATCTGTTGTCGAGTATCTGATTAAGGCCGGTATTGCCAAAGAAAGATTAACTTCAGTGGGTTATGGTGAAGACCAGCCGTATATCGTAGATGCGGTTACTGCAAAGAAATATCCGTTTTTACAAGTGAACGCTTCATTGACAGAGGAATATATCAAGGCATTAACTACTGAGCAACAAGAAATTGCCAATCAAATCAATCGTAGAACTGAGTTCAAAGTGCTTAAAACAACGTATAATCTCTATTAATAGCAGTAAGCAGCAATAATTATAAAGTCTCTGAAAAATAAAAAATGATTATCCGCAAAGCGACCTAAAAATTAATTGCCACGCCTTAAAAGGCATGGCAACTGAAGAAATATACTATGTCGCTTTGCGGATAATCATTAAATAAAATAAACGGGAATTAAAAATCTTATAATGTAGAAGTGAACAAAAACATTCTAAATCTGTAAAATTAAAATGATGATTTTTGTAGATAAAATTTCCAATTAATTAACTACTCAACAATTTAACCAATTAACTAAAGTGAAGCAATATTTAGATCTATTACAGCGTATTTTAGACGAAGGAATAAAAAAAGAAGACCGTACGGGGACTGGAACCATCAGCGTTTTCGGACATCAAATGCGGTTTAACCTTGAAAATGGTTTTCCGTGCGTTACAACCAAAAAACTACACCTTAAATCTATTATTCACGAGTTGCTATGGTTTTTGAACGGTGATACAAATGTGAAATATTTACAGGAAAACGGGGTTAGAATTTGGAACGAGTGGGCGGACGAAAACGGAGATTTAGGACATATTTATGGCTATCAGTGGCGTTCTTGGCCCAATTATAATGGTGGTCATATCGACCAAATACAGCAAACGGTTGATACCATTAAGCACAATCCCGACTCACGTCGTATCATCGTAAGCGCTTGGAATGTGGCTGATTTACCCAATATGAATTTACCGCCTTGCCATGCTTTTTTTCAGTTTTACGTTGCCGATGGCAAATTAAGCTTACAATTGTACCAGCGAAGCGCTGATGTCTTTCTCGGCGTACCTTTTAATATTGCTTCGTATGCACTTTTACTGCAAATGATGGCACAAGTCACAGGATTGAAAGTCGGCGAATTTGTGCACACTTTCGGTGACGTACACATTTACTCAAACCACTTGGAGCAAGTTAAACTGCAACTTAGCCGTGAACCTCGGAAGCTCCCCACGATGTCAATAAACCCTAATGTCAAAAATATCTTCGACTTCACATATTCTGACTTTGAACTGATTGATTATAACCCGCATCCACTAATTAAAGGAGAAGTTGCCGTATAACTCAATTAAAGAAAAACTTCTACAATTCTAAAAAAACATAAAATAGCTCCTGTCGTTTAGTTTTTTATATACTTTTGCTCAATAGTTAAGAATCCTATCGGACTTACACTACATACATTCAAAATATCACAACTATGTCAGAAGTTGCAATAATCGCTGCCGTTGCTAATAACTATGCAATTGGCAAAAACAACAAATTCCCTTGGCATTTGCCGGCAGATTTGAAACATTTCAGAAACTTAACCACAGGACATGCTGTGGTTATGGGAAAACGAACCTTTGAGAGTTTACCAAACGGACCGCTTCCCAACAGAAAAAATATTGTCTTGACCACCATTCTCGAAGGTGATTTTGACAAATACTATGAAGCTACATCCTTGCGAGATGCACTGGACTTATGCGAACACGAAGAAAAAGTATTCATCATCGGAGGCGCATCACTATTCAAACAAGCACTTGTTTTTCCGGGAATAGATACAATGTACATCACCTGGATACATCACGATTTTGAGTCGGACACATTCTTTCCTAAACTAAATTTAGACGAATGGACAGAAATAAACCGTGAAGAGCACAAAGCCGATGAAAAAAATCTCTATGATTACGCATTTTGTATATACAAAAAAGTAAAAAAATAAGAAACATACTGATAACATTTATAGTCCCATCGAAAAAAGATATATTGTACTTTCTCGGCGGGATTATTTATTTACGAATCATAACATTGTCTATTTCGGTGATTTTTTGTACTTTCGCACAAGAAATTTGCTAAAATTAGTCAAAAGCACAATGAACATAGATTTTCAAAAATTAAACGGACTCGTACCGGCAATTATTCAGGATAACAATACGTTAAAAGTATTAATGCTTGGATTTATGAATGAGGAAGCGCTGAAGCTGACAGAAAAATCGGGGAAAGTTACTTTTTTCAGCCGCACCAAAAACCGTTTGTGGACAAAAGGGGAAGAGAGTGGCAACTTTCTGAATGTTGTCTCCATTACGCCAGATTGCGATGATGATACCCTGCTTATAAAAGTAAATCCGGCTGGTCCGGTATGCCACACAGGCAACGACACGTGCTGGAACGAAGAAAACAAAACCGACATTGCGTTTCTCCAATATCTGTCAGAGTTTATCCAACAACGACACCGGGAAATGCCCGAAGGTTCTTACACAACCTCATTATTTAAAAAAGGGGTAAACCGCATGGCACAAAAAGTAGGCGAAGAAGCAGTAGAAACAGTGATTGAAGCAGTAAATGGAACAGACGAAGGTTTTCTTTATGAAGCATCTGATTTAATTTACCACTTGATTGTACTGCTCACATCCAAAGGATACTCGCTAACCGATATTGCAAAAGAATTGGAAAAACGACATAAATAGTTTGAAGTTATATAAACAAATTCAAGATAAAATTTATTAAAAAGTCCCCCTTGAGGGGGGGAGGGGGCTAAAAAATGTCACACACATTCATCAAATATAAAGACGTAGAACTTTGCCAACAAGAACTGATCGTACTGAAAAACATCGACATAGAAATTGGTGAAGGCGAATTTATTTATCTACTCGGAAGCGTTGGGAGTGGAAAAAGTACTTTTTTGAAGTCACTATATAGCGAAGTACCCATCGAATCGGGAGAAGCTACGATTTTTGATTACGATTTGACAAAAATCAAAACAAAGGATGTTTCGCGTTTGCGTCGGAAAATAGGGATTGTTTTTCAGGATTTTCAGTTACTCACCGATAGAAATGTGAACAAAAATTTGGAATTTGTACTTCGTGCCACCGGTTGGAAAGACAAGAAGCTGATTCACGAGCAAATAGAAACTGTTTTGAAGCAGGTAGGACTACCGAACAAAGGATACAAAATGCCCCATCAGCTCTCCGGAGGCGAACAACAACGTATTGTTATTGCCCGGGCATTGCTCAATTCGCCCTCTATTATTTTGGCTGACGAACCTACCGGAAATTTAGATCCTGTCATCGGGAAAGATATTATGGAGCTGTTGTACGAGATTCGTAAATCCGGCACCACTATCATTGTGGCAACACACAATCTAACTTGGACAGAATTATTTCCGGGAAGAGTTTTGCAAATCAGAGACGAAAGAATGACACAAGTTGACAAGTAAGCAGTTTGTTATTTATGAAATTCAAGCGTTGGAATTAAATTTTCAACGCTTTTTATTTATCTGAATATCAACAGAATAAATCAAATTAATCTTATTTAACTAAAATATTTAGTTTATAAACTATAAAATATAGTTATAAACTAAAAAATTTAGTTTATATTTGCATCGAGATTTAATTTTGAATAAAAACCCGAAACGAGAAACTCGAAACATAAAAAGATGAAAGAACTTACACCGAAAGAAGAAGAAATAATGCTGTATTTTTGGAAAGATGGAGCATTATTTGTAAAAGAACTGGTTGAAAAATACGCCGATCCAAAACCACATTTCAATACGCTTTCAACTTACGTGCGTTCGTTGGAAGAAAAAGGGTTGCTCTCACACGAAAGTTTTGGCACAACTTATCGTTACTTTCCGGTAGTTTCGGAAAATGAATATAAAAACGGAACGCTGAAAAACGTGGTGAAAAAATACTTTGATAACTCGTACCTGAATGTAGTTTCAGCATTTATAAAATCTGAGAAACTTTCGGTAGAAGAAATCAGGAAATTGCTGGAAGAAATAACAACTGCCCCCCAACCCCCTAAAGGGGGAGTTCAAGGGTAAGATACAAAAAACAGTCTTGATAAAGTTTTACCTAGTATACAATTTATTTTAAAATCTCCCCTTTAGGGGGTAGGGGGCAAATATGGAAACATTCTTATTCTACATACTTCGTATAAGCATTGCAAGCGGCGTTTTATACGCATTTTATAAGTTGCTGTTGAGCAGAAACATTTTACACAGCTACAACCGGTTGGTTATTTTGTTTTTCTACGTCAGTTCGTTGGTTACTGCTTGGATTACCATTGATTATTCGTGGATTTTCCCTAAAAAGGAAGTAGCAATGCTCGATTTATCGCAGTTTAACGTAACAACGAATACAACACTTCACATACCGCAACAAACTCAGGAAATAAACTGGCTGAAAATCATTTCAATAGTGTACATTATAGGATTTGTGGTTTTTCTTGCGCTGTTTTTAGTCAGTTTTTCAAAGATGATTTTTATCATTCTAAAATCGAAAAAAAACAAATTCGAAAACAACATTACGCTTTGCATTTCTAATGAGAATATTTCTCCTTTCAGCTGGATGAATTATTTAGTTATTTCAAAATCTGATTACACAAATGATAATCAAGTAATTATACTCCACGAAAAAGCACACATTCAGTATCATCATTCTTGGGATATGATGCTGGCTAATACATATTTACTTTTCAATTGGTTTAATCCGTTTGCTTGGTTGCTCCGTAAGGAACTGCAGACCATACACGAGTATCAGGCAGATAAAAAGGTAATTTCAGCAGGAGCTGATGCAAAACAATATCAACTTTTATTAATCCGTAAATGCGTTGGCGAGAAAAAGTTTATGCTGGCTAACAATTTTGAATACAACCATTTACAAAAACGTATCAAAATGATTATGAAGACAAATTCAGTAAAACAAAACAGAGGAATTTATGCACTTATACCAATTTTGCTTATAGTAATTTCTACAATGCTTTCGGCAGAAAATTTGCAATCGAAAGTTAAACTCACAAAAGAAAGTTTCAATCACAAAAACGACACCATTACTAAGAAAATAGTGGCTGTTACTAAAGGCGACACCACTTTTGTAATCGAAACCGTAAATGGAGTAGTTACAACCTCAAAAATGATAGGAAAACAATCCATTGACTCCATCAAAGGAACAAAGACAATGATATTTAAAACCGTAGCAGATAAAGATAGCACAAAAACTACAGTGAAAGTTATTGTAAAAGATTTTAAAAATTCTGACGATAAACCGTTATATATTTTGAATGGAAAAATAACTTCTCCGGAAGGAATGAAAGAAATTGATCCAAATGATATTGAATCAATCGACGTATTAAAAGAGAAGTCAGCCACAGAAATTTATGGAGATAAAGGGAAAAATGGAGTGATACTTATCACAACTAAAAAGGTATCAATAAAAAAAAATGATGGAATAGATGTATCTAAAGCAAAAGTTGTAAAAGTAGAAAGACTCGAGGCAATTACAAGTAAAGATGGAAACACTACCATTACATCAATAGGAAAAGACATTGATAAAGCGTTATATTTTGTAGATGGCGTAAATTCTGACAAAAAAGTGGTGGATAAAATCTCACCTGATGACATTACAACCATTGATGTTTTAAAAGGAGATAATGCTGTAAAATTATACGGAGACAAAGCAAAAAATGGCGTAGTCAATATTACTACAAAAAAACAAATATCTAAGGATAATCCTATAAAAGAAGATGTAATGAATTACATTGAAAAACAAAAATCAAAAAAGTTGAAATAGCCAAAATCTCCAATGAAGGAAATAAAGTGGTAACCAAAGGAATTAGCGACAAAAATACCGCCGTTTTTATCGACGGTCAACTTGCTGATGTAAAAACGTTGCAAAAAAGGGATAACTCGAAAATAAAAATCATAAATATCAATCCTATTTCAAGTTTTCCTGATTTGGCAATCAAATACAATCTTCACAAAGAAAGAATAGTCCAGGTTTTTACCAAATAAATTTCTCTCATAGATTTTACAAAGCATCTATCTGGAATCCTGATAGATGCTTTATTTATTAACGTTCGTTCGATATAAAAGTTAATTTATCTATTTGATAAATAAGCTAATAAGGTTTTTAGAAAGTGTTTGTTCTTATTTTACTAAGGTTAAAATTAGAAAATAAGGTCTAAAACCTTATTTTGATGAAGAACCTTAGTAGAAAATATAGATATGCAAAGACTACCTTATTACCTTATTGAAAACCAGATTTTTATATTACACTTTTCAAAAAAAGTATTTTTCTTTTCTTTGAAAAAAGCACAATAAAAGTGCAAAATTTTATATTTTTTGCACCACAATAGTGCAATTTCTGTTTGATTTTGCATTTTAAAAATGCAATTTTAAGATATTGAGATCAAATTAAATGTTTTATTTATTTGATGTTCAGAGATTTATATGAATTATTAAAAATATTTCAATATTTATTTGGTATAATAAAATATTGTCCGTTACTTTGTGGCATAGTTGTCTATATAACTAAATCAATATAACAATGATTAAAATTAAAAACCTCTCATTTGGCTACAAAAAAAAGTTGCTGTTATTTGACAATCTCTCGCTCAAAATGGCCAAAGGACAGATTGTAGGGCTTCTCGGGAAAAATGGAGCCGGCAAATCTACCCTGCTAAGCTTGCTGTCCGGACTGGTCAATTTGCAACAAGGCAACATTTTAGTAAACGGCAATATTCCGTTTAAACGCACACCTTCATTTTTGGAAGACATTTATTTAGTTCCTGAAGAGTTCTCTTTTCCGAGTATTTCCATTGAAACTTATGTGAAAGCCCACAGTATTTTCTATCCGCACTTTGATACAGAAAAACTAAATAAAATATTGATTGAGTTTGAATTAAAGTACGAATACAATCTCAATAAACTTTCGCACGGACAGCGCAAAAAGTTCTTGATTGCATTTGCGCTTTCCACCAACTGCTCTACCCTCTTACTCGATGAACCTACCAATGGGTTGGACATTCCATCCAAAAGCCAATTCCGAAAAATAATCGTAGGTTCGGTAACAGAAGAACAATTGGTTATTATTTCTACCCATCAGGTAAAAGATATTGATAGTGTGATAGATACCATTATAGTATTGGATAATGGAAGTGTTGTCTTTGAAGAGAACACAAATGATATTTTGCAAAAGTTCAACTTTGAAATCGTTATGACACTGCAAAGCTCTAAAAAAATTCTTTACAGTGAGCAATGTCCCGCCGGATTCAAGATATTGACACCTGCCGGCAAAAACGAAAGTACAATGATTGATTTGGAGTTACTTTTCAATGCTATCATTACTAAACAAATCAATGGATAAACAAGAATTTAATTTGTGTCATAATGTTGATTAACAAACAATCACACATCCAAATATTAAAACAATTACATGAATGAAAACAAATCAAATTTTCAGTTTCAGAAGATTCATCAATCTAATTAAGAGCGACTTATTGATAAACTACAAAAAATACGGGATGCAATGTTTAGTGATGTTTATCTTAGGATACGGACTTATGTACATTTATATGCCCAAATACAATCAAGGAAGCGCATTCGATATAAAAGATTATTTTCAATTTTTTATTTTTTCATCGTTTGCTCTCGGCACATTTGTAGGCTCGTCATTCCCGGCTTTTAATACTAAAAGAACAAAACGTACTTATTTGCTAACACCGGCATCCACATTCGAAAAATACACAGCCCAGATATTCGGCAGAATGATAGTAACTACATTGCTTTTTCTCATAATTTTTTGGGTAGATGCTCAGTTAGCTCGCTTCACGGTGTTGCATTCTGCAAAAGAAAGCATCCCAAATATTGATGTGTTTTCTTACTCAACCCTCTTGAATCGTTTGCAAAAAGACGAATTCACGTACCGGTTATTGTGGTTTTTATTATTATCAATCGGTGCTTTTTTGTTTGCAGTACGAATATATTTTGGCAAGCAGGGACTACTCAAAGCTGTATTATCGCTTACCGGAGTACTTGTTTCAGTATCAATTCTGTTTATGATAATGGCTAAGATTTTTTATTCTGAAATCGAATTCTTCAGCATAAAAACTCCCGTTTATAATCTCACCGAAAACTTGAACAATTGGGAAGTCTTTGTGATAATCATATTTGCTGTATCTTGGTTATTCTTTCTGGCATTTGGTTTCTTCAAATTAAAAGAAAAAGAGTTATGAGTATCGATTTTAAAGCTAAAAAGGGAATTTTTCAGCAAATTGCCGATAATATTTCCCATCAGATATTAGAAGGTAAACTCTTTCTTGGCGAGCGTGTTCCCTCTGTTCGCGATTTGGCGGTAGAATTTGAGGTAAACCGAAATACATTACTTCGTACCTATTCAATGTTGGAAGAATCCGGCATCATAGTAAATAAGCGTGGCATCGGCTTTTTTGTCTCCGAAAATGCGATAGACATTATTCGGGAAAACGAAAAAAAAGAGTTTTTCACATACGATTTACCTGATTTTATACGAAAAGTACAGATATTAAAATTAAATGAGTCCGATTTGTCGGGCTTGCTTGATATACTGAAAACGAATAACAAAAGTAAATCGTAAATCAATGATTTTATCGTGCTTGTATTGTATATTTTCCCATATCAAATGGGAACAAATCTTTAATCAAACAATAACGACTGAATAATTTTCATTTGTCAACACTCCATTTAAAAACAGGTATGACAACTAATTTAAGAATAACAAACACATGAAAAAGAGTAATATAATAATTATCGCTTTCGCGGCATTTGTTGTAATTTCCACCCTGATATTTTACATTGACGGTAAAAAAAATGAAGGAAAATCCAAATTTTCTAATGCCGATTATAAAACCATACAGTTAACGGAATTTTCGGTAGTGGTAGCCGGGCAAAATGCTGATATCCATATTTTACAATCGGATTCTAATAAATTGAGAGTTGCTTTTTCCAAAGAATCACCGTTGGGTAAGTCTTTATATAAAATCGCGAATGATACACTGCACCTTTACCAAGGTAACACACTATATGCGTATGGAAATAACATCCGGAGCATAATTGCTCAAAAAAGAGCAAATATCTCTATTGAAAAAATAACATCAGACACATTAAAAATAAACTTGACAGGAAGTTATTTGTATTTAAATTACCACGGAAAAGAAAAATACTTGCTGAAGCAGGTAGAATTACAAGCGCAGGACAGCGCGGAAGTAAATATTTCCGGTAATATCTCGATTGAAAAGTTTGTTTGCTACTCAAATAATTCGACAATAGGGCTATTTCAGGGAAAATTCCGCAGTATTGAAGCTGATTTGAAAAATAATTCTCAATTACAATTTTTGTCTTCTTCTGAAGGGACGAATAATTTACAGATAAAAAAAGATAGTACTTGTAACATCAATATGAATTAAAACTGTGTAATACGGTTTTAATTCATTTGTTGGAGATTATATGAAAATAACAGTATTGTATACAAAAATGATTATAAAACAAACTTTAATGCAAAGCTATTTCAAGTGCTAAAAAATGAATTTAGAAATTATAAAACCAAAGTGTTAGAAAATATTATATAACTAAAAATAAACGGGCTCTTTAAAAATCGAACAAATACAACAATAGAGTTTATACAAATTTAGAATGTTGTAGCGCTGATTTTAGGTAATCTTACATCAACCAGCCAATGCTGATAAATTATAGAGACTTTAACTCATCCTCTCTCCCTAAGAAAACACAATATTCTGGCAAATAGCCACTAAATAAACTAAAGTATATGATCTATAATTTGTGATTTAGATAATCTCCATACTTTGTTGAATATAGAAAAAATGAATATATACCTTCGTTAAAATAAATCAAAGTAAACTGCGTTTATTATAAAATTAACATTTTATTTCTCTTGTTGCAAGACTATTTTTAAATGACAAAATATGTGTAAAAAGAACATCCTATTATTTATTGCATTTATTGCACTCAATACCACTCTTTTTTCTCAAAACCAATCTAAATCCATTTACACAGTCAAAGGTACTGTTGTTGACTCTATTTCGGGCGAAACCATTCCTTTTTGTACAGTATCAGCTTCAAAAGTCAAAAGTCCGATAAACTACCTGAAACGTGTCGCAGGCGATGTCAGCGGAAATTTCATTCTGGAACTTAACGCCAAAGACACGTTATTGATAAAGTTTGAATCAGTTGGGATGAAATCGCTTGTAAAAACAGTTACCATTACCGACCCAACGACTAATTTGGGAAAAGTCACACTTTCATCAGAGAGTAAGACTATTTCGGAGGTTACTGTTACCGCTGCCAAGCCATTAGTAAAAGTTGATTTAGACAAAATCACGTATGATATGAAATCTGACCCGGAATCACAGACCTCAAACACGCTGGATATGCTTCGCAAAGTGCCGATGGTCACTGTAGATGCCGATGAAAACATAAAAGTGAAAGGAAAGTCAAATTTCAAGATTTTTATGAACGGGAAAGCCACTAATATGATTTCAAACAATCCTTCACAAGTACTCAAAAGTATCCCGGCAAGTACAATAAAAAGTATTGAAGTGATTACTGAACCCGGTGCAAAATACGAGGCGGAAGGTTTAGCCGGCATCATAAATATTGTCACTGAAAGTGCTATGAAAGGCTATACAGGAACGATAAGAGCAGGTGTAGATAACTATGGCGGCATCAATGGAGGACTTTATTTATCTACAAAAATAGGGAAATGGGGTATCACTGCCAACTTGAATCAAACTATGTTTAGAAGCCCCGAAAACACCAATACGTTTGACAGAGAAAGTCTTATTCCATCTGAATATAAATATCTTAACCAAACCAGTTCCGGTCAAAACGGAGGAAATTACAGATACGGAAACCTGAGTGTTAGTTATGAGTTAGATTCGTTAAATCTAATTACACTCAGCGGAAATGGCTGGAGTGGAAGCAATACAAGCACATCAAACGGCTTGTCATCTGTTCGTTCCGAAACGCTGGGCACCATACAATCGTATTCGAGCAAAAACGAATCAGGGGGTTCCTGGGGTGGATACGATGGTAGCTTAGATTACCAGCGTTCATTCAAAAAGCCGGATAAATTACTCACCGCATCTTATAAAGTAAGTTATTCGCCTATGACTAACGAAAGTTCTTCCGACATAACATCGATAAAAAATTATTTTGACCGCAATCAAAAAATCACCAGTAATTCATCGGGTACGGAACATACTCTACAGTTGGATTACACTGAACCATTTAATAAAAAGCACGTCGTTGAAGGAGGAGTAAAATACATTCTGCGCTTAAACAACAGCGAAAACGACTATAAATTGTATAATTCCCTGACCGGTAGTTGGGATATGATACCTGTTGATGTTGTCAATTTGGGTATGAATCAAACACAGGATATTCTCGGAGTGTATGGAAGTTATACGTTCAAACTCAAAAAGTTCAGCGTACGTGCCGGTGGACGTTTAGAACGTACCTCCTCCAAAATCGAGTATAAGGACGGGAGTTCGTTTTCACCAAACAGTTTTGCCAATGTAGTCCCATCTGTTACATTCAATTACAAACTGAACGATGCTTCGAGCATCCAAACAAGTTACACACAACGTATCAGCCGTCCAAACATCTGGTACTTAAATCCATTTAAAAACACCAGCGACCCTAAAAATATCTCGCAAGGAAATCCTGATTTATCGCCGGAAATCAGCAATTCTTTCAATGTTAACTACAATTTCTTTAATCCAAAATTTAATTGCAACGTTAGCGTTTATAGTTCATTTACAAATAATTCAATTGAGGAAATCAGCGAATTAGTTGATACGGTGACTTACACAACGTATGAAAACATTGGAAAGTCAAGAAACTCCGGCGCTTCATTCTATTTCCGGTGGCAAGTCAATAAAAATATCAATTTTTATTTCAATGGTGACGGCGGATACACCTATTTATCATATACCTCAAACGGAGATATTATAAAAAATGACGGATATTCATACTCCGGATATTTTGGAGGTAGCTATTCGTTGCCCAAAGAGTTTCGGATAAATCTTTACAGTGGATATTCTTCGCCTTCGGTTTCGTTGCAAAGCAAGTTTTTCGGATACCACTATTACGGATTATCTTTAAACAAAAGTATGCTGAAAAAGAAATTGAATATCTCGATGAGTGCCGGTGGATTCCTTGAGAAATATATGAGATACAAGTCGCAGGTTACTACCGAAACCTATAAAAGCGAAAATATTTATCAACGCAAGTCGCCTCGTTTTAGCATTCAGGTAAGCTACACCTTTGGACAAATGAAAGAACAAATTAAAACCACACAACGTACCATCAAAAACGATGACGTAAAATCGGGTGGAGGTAATAACAGTAGTGGAAATATGTAATAGATATGTTTCTTTTTAGAGTTTATTGAGAAAAATGACGGGAAAATTATATTCTCGTCATTTTTTATTATCACTGAGTCTGTCTGATTTTATTATCTCTTAAAGGCTCTGTCCATTTCTCGCCTGTCATCTTTCTCCTTCAACGTTTGCCGCTTATCGTACGTTTTCTTACCTTTGGCTAAGGCTATTTCCAACTTAGCCAATCCTTTTTCATTAATAAACATTTTAATGGGAACGATGGTGAATCCTGTTTCTTTAGTTCCACGAATGAGTTTCGTTAATTCTCGTTTTGTGAGCAAGAGTTTTCGGTCGCGACGAGGCTCATGGTTATTGTATGTACCAAAAAAATAAGTGGAGATGTTCATGTTTTTCACCCACAGTTCTGAATTTAGAAACGTACAGTAAGTCTCGGTCAAGTTCGCTTTGCCATCCCTGATTGATTTTATTTCGGTTCCCAAAAGCTGAATTCCGGCAGTAAAACGGTCTAAAATTTCATAATCAAACGTAGCCCGTTTATTTTTTATAGTGATATCTGATTTTTTAATCATTGTTCGTATGCTCAAATTTTCATCACAAAAATACATTTTTTTTCAATAACTACCTATCTACATTTTACACATCGGTCTTTTGATCGCTTTTAATCCCTTTTTTAATTCAAAAAAACGTATACCGACAAATTATTCAAATAAAAATAAGTATATTTGTCGTCTTTTGGATAAAATAAGAAACGGAAAAATATGTCTGAAGAGATACGAATACACGTGAGTGGAATGGTTTACAATCAGTCCTTAGGAGGAACCTATTCATTGGTTTTGAGTGAAGATGAAGGGCTGAAACGAAGATTTTCGGTATTGATTGGCGAGTCGGAAGCTCAGTCCATCGCCCTTAAACTTAACAACACCGTCCCACCTCGCCCGCTGTCTCACGATTTGATGACCTCCATCATACGGATGCTGAATGCAAAGGTGGTGAAAGTGGTGATTTATAATATGAAAAATGAAATTTTCTATTCCAATATTTACTTGTTGCAAAACAGTTCTATCATCGTTATAGATGCCCGCACATCCGATGCTGTAGCACTTGCTGTGCGATGCGATGTGCCGATATATATCAATTCGGACATCTTAGACGTTGTCGGCGCCGTTTTGGAAGATGACTCTAAACGAGTTTCGCCTCAAAAAAGTAACAACACCAAAAGCTTGGACGATTATACCCCCGATTATTTGAACGCGATGTCTGATGAAGAGCTACAAGAGTTTTTGGAGATGGCAATCTCGGAAGAAAAATATGAAATTGCCGCAGAAATCAGGGACGAAATAGAAAAACGGAAAGTTGGTTAAAGCAACTTATCCTCATAGATTCATATTTTTGTTTAAGAATTAACGATAAAATACTTTACTATGAACTTGAAATTTAGACTTACAGTAATGAATTTCCTCCAATTCTTTGTGTGGGGCTCTTGGATGATGACTCTTGGTCATTACGGATTTGTAGAAAAAAAATGGAACGGAGCAGAATTCGGTTTAGTTTTTTCTACAATGGGTTTTGCATCACTGATAATGCCAACCTTGTTTGGAATTATTGCCGATAAGTGGAAAGCCAATTACGTGTATGCGTTGTTACATTTGTTGTTTGGAGCTACAATGTGCTTTCTTCCGTTTATTGATGCACCGGTACCATTCTTTTGGGTACTTTTAGTGGCTATGTGTTTTTATATGCCAACGCTCGGTTTGAACAATTCCGTTGGTTTTAGTGTCTTAAAAAATGAAGGTAAAGATCCTACCACTTATTTTCCACCTATTCGGGTATGGGGAACCGTAGGCTTTATCGCCGCTATGTGGGTTACCAATATCTTTACAAAAGAATGGGGTTTCGGTCAAAGTATCAAGGTTTCATTTTTCATAGCAGCCGCTGTCGCATTTTGTTTATCCATATTTTCCTTTATATTTTTACCTTCTATAAAAAAGACTGAAGAAATCTGTTGCGAAGGGGAAAAAACATTGGCACAGAAATTAGGTTTGGAAGCATTCATTTTATTTCAAACAAAAAAAGATGGCGCTTTTCTTCTTTTTCAGTTTGTTATTGGGTGGAGCGCTTCAACTGACCAACGCTTACGGCGATGGCTTTTTGCAAGACGATAAAGTTTTTCCCAAAGGCGAACTCATCAACAATTTTTCGACCATTATTCTATCCATTTCGCAAATCTCGGAGACATTGTTTATCCTTGCCATTCCTTTTTTTATGAAAAAGTTTGGTATTAAAAATGTGATGTTATTCAGTATGATTGCCTGGGTATTACGTTTCGGTTTATTTGGATTAGCTGGAGACACAGTGCTTGGCTTTGCGTTAATCATCTCTTCTTGTATTATTTACGGTATGGCATTTGATTTCTTCAATATATCTGGTGCTTTATTTGTGGAAAAAAATACAGACTCGAAGATACAATCATCGGCACAAGGGGTGTTTATGTTGATGACCAATGGCATAGGAGCTGTACTTGGAAATATCATCGCGGGATTGGTTATAGCCAAGTGGTTCGAATCAAAACAGATAATTGACGGTGTGGAAGTTATTGTGAAAGATTGGCAAGGTATCTGGTTTGCTTTTTCTGCATATTCGTTAGTTGTAGCTGTTTTGTTTGCTTTCATTTTCAAATACAAACACAACCCCGAAGAAATTGGCGATGTAAAACATTAAACACACTTTCATAGTGAATATAAACGAAAAAAGCATCAGTATCGATGCTTTTTTCGTTTAATAACGTCGGTTACTCAAGACATAGTTTCTAAGGTATATATCAGGGTAATATCTCAAAAACTACTTTATGGTTACCATAGTGGCTCCAAAACCGTATTCGCGGAACGAAGCATCTTGAAAATAGTAATTCTTATAGCGAGATTTCAGTTGTTTCTCAATCTCCTTGCGTAACACTCCTTCCCCTTTCCCGTGTATGAATACGATCTTTTGTCCACGCTTATTCTTATTATCCTCCAACGTTTTATGAAAAATCTCCATCTGGTGTAAAAGCATATCGGCATTGGAAAGTCCGGCGGTGGAGTCTAACAGTTCGTTGATGTGCAAATCAACCTCAATAACTCCCTGCTGTTTCGGTTTTTTCAGTTCAAAGCGTACCTTTTTTTCTTCTCTTTTATCAAATATTGCCTCTTTTATTTTCTCAGGATTAATATCCAATACCAGCTTTAAGTGTTGCTGTTCTTCTATCAGATTGATACGCATACAAAGTTCATCAAAATATTCAGTTTCGATGAAGCTATGTAATTTATAGAACTTTACAGGATTCAGTTTCAACGTAAAATCAATTGCTTTCTGCTCAATATATGTTTTCTCTTTTTTGAAAGGGATGATTTGCACACGTAATTGTTGCCAATTGTTCAAATCCTCTTTCTTGATTTCACACAGAAACTCTTGTAAATTCGGCTCAATAATGCCGTTAGAAACAGATTTTCGCAGTTCCTTATCGCCATTAACCAAATTATAGTAAAGAAAATAATTGCTATCGTTCACTAAATAGCACTCGTACGAGGTGGTTTGCAGTTGTTTTATATCCACAGGAAAAAAAGCAAGCAGTACGTTCAACACATCTCCATCAGCTGTTTCCACTATTGGCAGTGTTTTTTTCTCATCTTCTGTCGGCTGTTCCGGTTGCGAAACTACTGTTTGACTTGGTTTTGATGAAAAATCCTTCACCGGAAAATTCGTTTTTTCGTTTATGGCGTGAATCACAACACATTCTCTCTCAAGCGCCGGAATTTCAAAACCGTCTTCATCTTCTACATATACCAATCCTTTTTTATCGTCAATACGTACCACTTTTCCACCGCCTACTGCGTTCAGAAACCGAACATTATCTCCTACTTTCATCGTAAAATCCTCTCTGTATCTCCTCTTTCGATAGATACTTTTTATTAAAATATTGAAGTTTATTTGTAATTTTGCACAAATTTACAAAATTTATTGCCACTTGACTAATTTCGCACATACCGATCCCATTTTTATCGAAGATTATAATTACGACTTACCCGATGAACGTATCGCAAAATATCCGTTAGAAAAGCGTGATTCCTCTAAATTATTGATATATAAGCACGGAAAGATCACAGAAAATAATTTTCACAATATTGCCCGGTTTTTACCCGAAAACGCGCTGCTTGTGTACAACAATACGCGTGTGATTCAAGCTCGATTAATCTTTTATAAACCAACCGGAGCAAAGATTGAGATTTTTTGTCTCGAACCGATTTTGTCAAGCGATTATGCTCTTTCACTATCTTCAGTAAATGGTTGTACGTGGAAATGCCTGATAGGCAATTTGAAAAAATGGAAAGAAGGGAAAACTTTTGCAAAAAATAATATGGAATGAAAAAACTATTACTTTCTCGGCAGAGATGCTTTGTTCGGAGGAAAACGTTCACCATATCCGATTCGATTGGGACGACAAGGACATCTCTTTCTCGGAGATATTGACGGCGGTAGGCGAATTACCCATCCCGCCTTATCTTCATCGAAAAACCGAAGAAATAGACAAACAGACATACCAAACGGTATATTCAAAGATAGAAGGTTCGGTAGCTGCGCCAACTGCCGGGTTACATTTCACAAAGGAGGTGTTTGAATCGATGAAGTCAAAGCACATTGAAACAGATGAAGTTACGTTACACGTGGGCGCCGGCACATTCCAGCCTGTAAAATCAAAAGAAATCTCTGAACACACAATGCACTCGGAGACTATTTGCGTACATATTGATACCATCAAACATATTCAGCAAAAGTTAGGCAATATAGTTGCGGTGGGAACTACTTCGATGCGCACATTGGAGAGTTTATATTGGATAGGAAAAAACCTGCAAAATCGGGAACAAAAAGGCGTTGGCAATTTCAAAGTTAGCCAATGGGCACCGTATGAAACGAGTCAAAAATATGTTTCAACCACCGAGTCGTTACAACATATTATTGATTATTTAGAAACACACGAATCGGATACTCTTCACGCTGATACTCAGATTATGATTAAGCCCGGCTATGATTTCAAAATTGTAAACGGTCTCATTACCAACTTTCATCAGCCTAAAAGCACGCTTTTATTATTGGTATCTGCCTTTGTGGACGGAAAATGGAAAGAAATCTATGATTATGCCATGGCAAATAATTTCCGTTTTCTGAGTTATGGCGACAGTTCATATTTGGAAAAAACAAATAAAAATAGTGAATAATCTTCTCCGGTTCACCATGGTAAAATAAATCTGGTAAGAACAATAATTTATGTCTGTTACACTTCCATCCCCATAATTTTTCGGTACAAATCAAGAGCGTACACATCGGTCATTCCTGAAATGTAGTCTAAAATCGCCATTGTTTTTCCATATTCTGATGGATTATTGGTCTCGTACTGAGCCGGAATACGATTCAGCAATTGCTGCGAATAAGATTTTTCAGGATAAAGTACAGCGTCAATAAAATGTTCCAACAAAGTGAGGATAATTTTGTAACCGGCTAATTCGATATCAAGCACTTCCTGCGATTTGTAAATTTTCTCTACTGCTGTATTTGAACACTGTTTATATGCCTGTCGCGATTTTTCGGAAATGTTCTTTATCAGCGACCCTTCCATCTCACCGGCTAAAATACGTTCTTCATTTTTTACAAAAATATCGGAGCATTCCTTTACCAATTCACCTATCACCGAAGACCGCAAATAAGCAATCTGTTCATTCACATCACTTACCAGCAACAACGTATCTTCTATCCGTTTTTTTCTACTTTCGTCAAAATAGTTCAGCAACAGCGATTTTGTTTCTTCGGTAGTAAGTATTTTTAGTTTGTGCGCATCTTCAATATCCATAATTTGATAACAAATATCATCGGCAGCTTCTACCAAATAGACCAAGGGATAACGCGCATATCTGTTGGAGTTATTCCGTAATTTCGGAATGCCAAGCCTGGCGGTTATTTTCTCAAAATCAGTTCTTTCCGATTCAAAGAAACCGAATTTTTGCTTTTTGTCATCCGCGTAAATGGAAGAATACGGGTATTTTACAATAGACGCCAACGTACTGTACGTTAACACAAAACCTCCTTTCCTTCTTCCGTTAAATTGATGAGTCAACAGACGAAAAGCATTGGCATTCCCTTCAAAGCGAATACAATCGTCCCAAGCTACTTCGTCCTTTATCTTGTCCTTCAGAAAATGACCTCTTCCTTCAGAAAAAAATGTGGCAATTGCTTTTTCGCCTGAATGCCCGAAAGGTGGATTTCCCAAGTCGTGTGCCAAACAGGCAGCAGAGACTATCGATCCTATTTCGTTTATAAAATCGGAGGTTCCTGTGCTAAGTTCACGGCTCACATTCACCCCCAGCGAGCGCCCTACACTTGCAACCTCCAAACTGTGAGTAAGCCGATTGTGTACAAAAATGCTTTTGGGCAATGGGAAAACCTGCGTTTTGTTTTGTAACCGCCTGAACGGAGACGAAAAAATCAATCGATCGTAATCACGCTGAAATTCATTCCGATTGTCGTGATTTTCATTATGTAGTTCTTCCTGTCCGAGCCGTACAGGTGAAAGAAGTTGATTCCAGTTCATTTTATATCAAATACTTTTTATTCCAAAATTATCACTTTTTTAGTTACGAACGTGCTCCTGACGCCAAATTTGCCAAGAGTTAAACAAATTTTGCCACAAAATATATATGCCGGGCGCAATGGAAGCAAGTGGATTCAGATATGTTTGCGCCATCCATATAGCGAGCACCGTATTTTTTTGCCCCAACCCCTGACCGCCTGCTATTTTATCGTTATAACGTTTTCCGAGCAGTTTTCCGGAAGCAAATAAGACGATGCAAACCACCATTGCCTCTACTGCCAACGAAATCTCAAGAAAATAGTGTCCCTTGTTTTGCACGATGATAAATGCTACGGTTTTGCCTGTGACTATGGTCAAAGAAACTGTCCAAATAAAAAATGACAACATAGCAAATTTGCTGATGGTTTCCGTTATCTTTCTCGAAATCGTTCTCAGTAAAAACACAGCTAAAAGTGGCGTAAGTATAACCAGCAGTACGCTTTTTGAAATACTTAAAACTCCCGCGCCAAACGAATGGGTTGCGATATCACCAGTGAAATAAAAAATCAGAGGTGCAAAAAGAGCAACCGAAACATTGCTTAACAAGCTATACGATGTTAAACTCTCCACACTCCCCTTCAGCATACCTGTAATCACAGGCGCCGCGGTAGCCGTAGGAGCCAAAATGCAAATCAACGATCCTTGTGCCAAGACCTTATTGAAAGGCGCTATCAGACTATAAACAACAATGCTTCCCGCAAGTTGAATTATCACTAACCATAAATGAAGTTTGGTGAATCTCATGTTTTTCCATTCGATGTTTGTGAATGTCAAAAAGAGCATTGTGAAAATCAAATAAGGAATAATAAAATCAAATTGCCTTACAAAAGAATGAAATAACCCGCCAAACGTTATAGCTACGGGCATCATATATGGTTTAATTTTTTGAAACATAATGTAATAAAATCTTCTATGCACTTTGCACGGTGCTCTTTGAGTTCATCCGGAATTTAACAACAATCAGGTCAAGTCTGTTTTGTAGTCCTTTTGCCTTTCTGATGAATTTTGATGCGTTTTATCGTAAAAAACAATTTTTATTTCGGCATCGAATAACTCTTCATCTTTTCTCTAAGAATTTTGCTTTTGTTGTCCGTTACCAAATCCATCAAACGCCAAAATTTTTCTCCGTGATTCAGTTCTACCGTATGGCAAAGTTCGTGTAAAATAACATAATCAATCAATTCTTGCGGAAGCAAAAGTAGGTAAAACGACAGGTTTATGTTTCGTTTGCTGTTACAGCTCCCCCAGCGTGTTTTCGATGATTGTATTTTCACATCCGTAAATCTAAATCCGAACGGGCGTGCAAGTTCCGTTACTCGTTGAGGCAGTATGCGCTTTGCCTCATTGCGAAGAAAATAATTGATGCTATTCCAAAAATAATGTTGCGTTTGTTGTGTGTTACAATCTAAAAAATCAGGGTATTGAATCTGGAGTTCACCTTGTTTTAAGGTAGAATATATATCTTTTCGTTCCGCTTTTTGCACTCGTACCGTAAAAGTCAAGGTTCGCAAGGGATCGGTATCTGTGATTAAAATCTTCTTATGTTGAATTTTCGACTGACGTTGAATTAGCTTCTCACGCACCGACTCAAGAAATTGTACACCATCGTTTTCGGTGCTTCCTTTCGGTAAAATAATTTTCAATTCATCTGGCAAGATTTTAATTAGTATTTGCCGCGCTCTCAAACTTCGTTCAAAAGTGATATTTCCTAATTCCTTATCCTTTATCATACGGCAAAGTTATAATTATTTTACGGAGTTTCTATTAAAAATTAACGGAAAGGTTTAACTTTGCAGAAAATACATATACACAAGCTGTTTTAATTCAAATATGGGGATGGATTAAAATATTACAATTGAATATGATTATGATTCACGCAACAAACATACACAAAAGTTTTGGCGAACTGGAAGTACTGAAAGGGGTTGATATTTCTATTAATAAAGGAGAAATCGTATCTATTATTGGCCCGAGCGGTGCCGGAAAAACCACATTGCTTCAAATACTTGGTACATTGGATACGCCAAACGAAGGAGAGGTCACAATTGACAATACGGAGGTGGTTAAGTTAAGTTCAAACAGGCTGGCTACATTCAGAAATCAACACATCGGATTTATTTTTCAGTTTCATCAATTGTTACCTGAGTTTACCGCATTAGAAAATGTAATCATTCCGGCATTAATTGGAGGTGCTGACGTAAAAAAAGCTAATGAACGGGCTAAAGAATTGCTCGCTTATCTTCAGTTAAGCGACCGATTGGCCCACAAGCCATCGGAACTTTCGGGTGGAGAAAAGCAACGCGTAGCCGTGGGCAAGAGCTTTGATAAACAACCCTTCATTAATTTTAGCTGATGAGCCATCCGGTAGCTTGGATACGCAAAATAAAATAGAATTGCACAAATTATTATTCGACTTGCGCGATAAGTTTGGATTGACCATTCTCATCGTAACCCACGATAAAGAATTGGCGCAACTTTCCGATAGGGTGATAGAGATGAAAGACGGTAAAATCATTTCGTAACTCACAGCAAGAAAAGTACCCCCGCCGGGAATCGAACCCGAATTTAAAGTTTAGGAAACTTTCGTTCTATCCATTGAACTACAGGGGCAAAATTTGAAGTTGCAAAAATACATAAATAGTTTTAAGTTACAAAAGTTATTCATCGAAGTCGGCTCTACTTTAGATTTTTTTATTCATTTGCCAAAAATGAATTTCACGTTATTCAGTGTGTTAAATTAGTAGATTAGTAGGACATCGGGTTCAGATATTAATATATTTTTTATGTCAGGGAAAAAAGAAAAATATTATACTGTATGGAATGGAAAAAAGACGGGCGTGTTCGCTTCATTGGAAAGAATGCTTCGATCAAATCAATGGCTTTCCCGATGCGAGATACAAATCTTTTGGCACGAGGTCTGAAGCTGAGATAGCGCTTACACAACACTGGAGCGAGTTTATCAATTCCAAAAACCGACAAGAAAAACCGATAAAGAAATCGTATTCAGATTTTCCCATCGGGCAACAACCTATCTGTGAAAGCATTTGTGTAGATGCGGCTTGTAGTGGCAATCCCGGTAAAATGGAATATCGCGGTGTGGATTTTAAGACCGGAATAGAGATATTTCACCAAGGACCGTACGCAAACGGTACCAACAACATTGGGGAATTTCTCGCTATTGTTCACGCGCTTGCTTTGGTCAAGAATTATGAAATCCCCATCCCAATTTACAGTGACAGTAAAATTGCCATCGGTTGGATTGCACAAAAAAAATGTAAAACAAAATTGGAGGAAAACAGTAAAAACGGCATGCCGTTTCAATTGATTCAAAGGGCAGAAAAATGGCTCGGCGAAAACAATTACAAAAATCCCGTTCTCAAATGGAAAACCGATGTATGGGGTGAAATTCCTGCCGATTTTGGACGTAAATAAATTGTTTCAGTGAGCTTATATTGAGGTCGTTTTTTCAATTTGTAGAAAATAATAACCAATAGAGATGCCACACCTACGGCACTTAATACCAATGATGTATATTCTTTTGCACTGTGTACGATAATACATTATAAAAAAACAAAAAAATAACTACCAAAACAAACTATCCGCATTGGAGGGAGAGTAAAAATAGTCGATATTATCTAAGTTTACGTGTGACTTTTTCTGCCTCTAACGGCTAAAAACTGTTCAAAAACCAGCCACATAGCCAAGTCGAAAACAGCTATTGAAATTTGAGAAATATTGCGTAAATTTGCCAATAATACACTTCTCAAATAATAAACACTTTTTTTTATGATGAAACGACTTTTTTTCACTGTATTTACTCTCTTTTCCGTTTTGGTATCTTATGCTTGTACCAATTTTTTGGTGGGGAAAAACGCGAGTACCGACGGTTCAACATTTATTTCATACAATGCAGATTCCTATTATCTTTTCGGAGCGCTTTATCACTATCCTGCCGCCACTTACCCTAAAGATAGGATGCTGAAGGTGTATGAGTGGGATACCGGCAAATATTTGGGCGAAATTTCACAGGTAGAACGCACGTACAATGTAATCGGGAATATGAATGAATATCAGGTTTCTATCGGCGAAACAACTTATGGCGGACGCGAAGAACTAATAGATACTACGGGCGTTATAGATTACGGAAGTTTAATTTACATTGCGCTCCAGCGTTCGAAAACGGCTCAGGAAGCTATTAAAGTAATGACAGAGTTAGTTAATAAGTATGGATACTATAGCTCCGGCGAATCTTTCTCAATTGCCGATCCTAATGAGGTTTGGATTATGGAGATGATAGGGAAAGGACCCGGACGGAAAGGTGCTGTTTGGGTTGCACTTCGTATGCCTGACGACTGCATATCTGCGCACGCAAATCAAGCCCGAATCACGACTATCCCTTTTAAGGACAAGAAAAACTGTCTGTATTCCAAAGACGTAGTCAGTTTTGCACGCGAAAAAGGATATTTCAGTGGAAAAGACAATGAGTTCAGCTTCTCGGAGTACTCATGCGCCACTCGATTACAGCGCCTTGCGTATTTGTGAAGCACGAGTGTGGTCTTTTTTTCGAAAAATTAATCCCGAGATGGACAAATACATCACATATATCAAAGGCGAAACCAAGGAACGTATGCCACTGTGGATTAAGCCTGCTTCAAAAGTGAAGCTGTCGGACTTAAAACAGTCTATGCGTGATGCTTATGAAGGTACAACCTTAGATATGACTCAAGGAGTAGCTGCAGGACCTTTTGGTACTAAATTACGTCATAGTCCACTTACATTTAAAGTAGATGGCGTAGAGTACGGTCACGAGCGTCCGATTGCTACACAGCAAACCGGTTTTACCTTTGTGGCACAAATGCGTAGTTGGCTTCCAAATTACATTGGAGGGATTCTTTGGTTTGGTGTTGATGATGCTGCAAGCTGTGTGTATGTACCTACATATTGTAGCACCAATAAAGTGCCTTGGTGCTTTGACGAGAAAAACGGAAGTCTGCTGGATTATTCAGCTACATCTGCGTTTTGGGTGTACAATTATGTAGCCAATCTTGCTTATGGAAAATATCAGCCAATGATGGTGGATGTGCGTAAGAAGCAACACGAAATAGAATCGGCTTTTGAAAATGAAATTCTGGAAACAGACAAAAAGGCAAACGAAATGAGTGAATTGGATGCCCGCGCATTTTTGACCTCGTATAGCAACAACGCTGCGGAAAACTCAACAAATCAGTGGAAAGAATTAGGAGAATTTTTATTGGTAAAGTTCTTAGACGGAAATATCAAAAAAGAAGAAAACGGTCAATTCACCAAAAATAAATACGGCTTGCCTCCCGGAATTATTCGTGCCGGTTATCCCGAATCGTTCCAACGCGAGATGATTAAAGAAAATCCGGATATGAGACAAAAAACAAAAGAAGAGTTAGACAATAGAAAATAACAACATCGTGAGAACGATCTCACCAAGCATTACATTCACCAACAAACGATTATTACAAAAAACATAGGTTCGTACGGGCATACAAAGTTAGGGTGACCAAATTCTTTAGTCACCCTAACTTTGTATTATCTTATGTAATTTTATTCTTACTTTTTAGGAGTTGTAGCGGCAGGTGTTTCTGTTGTTGCCGGTTTAATGTTTGTAAGTCCTAATTTTTTCTTCACTATTGGAGTAATATCATTCGATTTTGGCGATTGATATACAATGGTTTGAGACACTAAATCAAAGATGTAAGTATATCCTCCTTCGGCAGCCACTTCACCAATTGCTTTTTTTACCTTTTCTATCATCGGTGCGGTCAAATCTTGATATTGTTTACTCAAATCAGATTGAGCTGTTTGACTGAAAGTATTGATACGTTGTTCCATTTCTACTATTTCAGACTGACGAGCTTGCTTGATGGTTTCAGGCATAGTGGCTTGTTTATCAACAAATTCTTTTACTTTTGCATTGTATTCTTCGCGCATTTTAACCAATTCTTTTTCCACATCATCTTGCAACGCATTTAATTTTTTTTCTATTTCAGTTCGTTCCGGCATAATGGAAAGAATCTCTTGAGAATTAACGTGCCCCAATTTTACATCTTGCGCCATTAACCCTACGGGTAATAAAGCGATCAAGAATAAAGCAAACTTTTTAATCATTTCTTTGTAGTTTATTAATTTATAAAATAATGTATTTTTTGTAGAAGTGCAAAAATAGCAATTTATTTTGAATAACCCAATTTTTTCAACACTTCATCACTGATGTCTAATTTAGGTGAAACAAATATGGCGTTCATCGATGAGCTTTTATCAAAAACAAATTGCATATCTTTGGCGTTACAGATATCTTGCACCGCAGTATAAACTTCGTCCTGTATAGGTTTCATTAAACTTTGGCGTTTTTTAAATAATTCACCCTCAGGTCCGAAATATTTACGTTTCAACTCTTGAGCAGCTTTTTCTTTTGACACAATTTCATCTTCTCTTTTTCTTTTGGCATCTTCGGTCATAAATACAAGTTCTGTTTGATAGTTTTTATACATTTCTTGTACTTCTTTGGTGGCAGCGTCAACTTCTTGTTGCCATTTTTTCGACACCTGATTTAGCTGTTCGTTAGCGCTTTCGTAAGCTGGAATATTTTTCATTATATACCCCATATCTACGGTTGCAAATTTTTGCGCATGTGCTGCGAGGCTCATCATAGCCAGCAAGCTTACACTTAATAGTATTTTTTTCATTTTGATAAAGTTAAAGTTCTTTTGTTTTTCATTTCAATAGATACATCAAAATCTTTGCCAAATTTATTATATCCGTTTTTGAGCTGTTCGTAATAGAGTACGAAATTTGTTATAACTCTTGTCCTAACACGAAGTGAAACTGGCTTCCGTGGGCTTTTGTTTCAGACTGTTGTTTATCAAAACCATATCCCCAGTCAATTCCCATTGTTCCGAACATAGGCAGTACAATTCTTACTCCCACACCGGCAGTGCGTTTTAAGTTAAAAGGATTATAGTCCGATATTTTACTAAATGCATTTCCTGCCTCTACAAATCCAAGTGCCCAAATTGTAGCATTTTGTTCCAACGATATAGGTACGCGAAGTTCCATCGTAAATTTATTATATAAATAGCCGGCTTGTCTTACGCTTTTAGTCCCACTTGAATTGGTATAAGATTCATAAGGAGTTAGCGCTCCGGTTTCGTACCCTCTCATAGAGATATATTCTGTTGCATATCCGGCATATCCGGTCATACCGTCGCCACCAAACATATAAGTTCCAAAAGGAGTACGTGCATATTTATTATAATGACCGATGTAAGCAAACTCTGCTCGAGTCATCAGCACTGGTGTTTTTGTCACATTAGGCATTAAAGATACGAAGTTTTTCCCACTGAATTTCCATTTATGATATTCAAGAAACTTAAATCTTTGCTCGTCTGAAAGCGTTGAGTAATCTTTGTTGCTTAACAAGGAATAAGGTGGTGTTATTTGTAATCCCAAGGAATAATTGGAGCCTCTGCGTGTAAATATCGGATTATCGGTAGAGTTCCTTCCCAATGTGAAATTTATGCTGAAATTATTTGAAACTCCTGTTGCGAAAGGCAATCCTATTTCTCTATCCCATTTATTGAGCATAAAGCGCTGATAGGATAATTCTCCGTACAAAGAGAAATAGTCATCTGGCCAATTAAGACGGATTCCATATCCTACGGATAACCCAATGGTTCTAAAGTATTTACTTTTATCTACTTCGGTGCTGTAATCGGTATTATACGAAGAACTTCCGTAATAACTGTTATAATAATTATAATATGATGAACTCATTGAGTTATAATAACGGTCACTCATATCGGATGTACTCGTATAGTAGAGTGATACCGAAAGTGAATTGGGTCGTTTTCCGCCAAGCCAAGGTTCTAAGAAAGAAACACTTGCAGAAGTATAATATTTACCGTTTGTTTGCGCATTGATGGAGAATGTTTGTCCTTCACCCTGAGGCACAATACGATACATGTCTTTATTAAATAAGTTTTGAATGGCAAAATTACTGAATTTCAAATCCTAAACTTCCAACCAAACCGGCGGCTCCCCATCCGGCTGAGAGTTGTACTTGATCACTGCTCTTTGTCGCGAGTTTGTAGTTTAAGTCCACAGTTCCATTTTCTTGATCCGGTAAAATACCTCCGGATTGCGCATCTTTCATCAGTTGTTCCGGGTCAAAATGTCCCATTTGTGACAATTCTCTGAGCGAACGAACAAAATCTTCCTGGCTGTAAAGTTCTCCGGGTTTTGTTCTTAATTCACGACGGATAATATTCTCATATACACGGTCGTTGCCTGAAATGGTAACTTCATTAATAGTCGCTTTTTTCCCTTCAAACATTTGTATCTCGAAATCAATAGAGTCTCCCTCAATAGCCGTTTCGACCGGATTTATATGGAAAAATAAATAACCGTGGTCTCGGTAAAGTTTGGCTACCGCATCATTTTCATCAGCTTCAAGCCTGTCCATCAATTGTTTGTGGTTGTAAACATCTCCTTTTTTAATACTTAAAACCGAACTTAAATACTCGCGTGGATATAACGTGTTTCCTACCCAAGATATATTTCTGAAATAATACTTTTTCCCTTCATTGACGGTAAGATGTACGTCAACAGATTTGTTATCAAACGATGTGACACTATCAGATACGATATACGCGTCCCTATAACCTACTTCATTATATTTTTCAACGAGCGCTACTTTGTCTTTTTCGTATAAATCGCGTACAAATTTTTTACTTCTGAATATGTTTCGGATATTTCCATCATTTGTTTTTTTCATCGCTGCATTTATCTTGTTGAACGATAAATTTTCGTTGCCGGTAACATATATTTTATGTACTTTTGTTTTGAGTTTTTTGTCAATATCTACATCCACAATCACATAGCCTTTTTTTGCAGGGTCATCATGTTGATAAACTTTTACGTCGGCATTAGCAAAACCCTTTTCGTCCAAATATTTTTTGATTAGCTTTTTAGCCCTGTCAGACATATTGGGGGTTATTTGTTTGTCTTTTAGTATCCCAATACGTTTGTCAATATCTTCTTTTTCGGATTTCTTCACACCGTTATAGTTTATTTCAGATACTTTAGGTCTTGTCTTAAGTTCTATGACTAACCAAATTTTATCATCAATAGCTTTGGATGGAAATATTCTCACTTCGGAAAACAGAGATTGTTGCCAGAATTTTTTTACGGCATTTGTTATTTCTTCTCCCGGAATGCTTATTTTTTTTTCTACTTCCAGTCCTGAAAATCCAATCAGAACGAAGTCTTCGTAATTTTCGGCTCCTCGAATATCAATTCCGGCAATGGTATATTGTTTGGGAGTTGAGTAATCTATTTCAAAATTGTAAATAGTGTCTTGCTTAGCGGTTTGAGCTGAAATAATATGGCTTGAAACGAGCAATATAAAAAGGATAAATGTTTTATTGTATCGCATAGGATTATGGAAAAGTGTATCTGTCAATTTTTATTTTTTTTATTTACCAAAACGACGTTCGCGTTTTTGATATTCGTAAATGGCTTCGTAGAGATGTTCCTCTCTAAAATCGGGCCAGTATATTTCAGTGAAATATAGTTCGGAATAAGCGAGCTGCCATAATAAGAAGTTACTTAAGCGTACTTCTCCGCTGGTGCGTATAAGTAACTCCGGCTCAGGAATATCTTTTGTTGTCAGATATTTTTTTATGGTATTTTCATTTATTTCTTTTTCTTCTAATGTATTATTTTTCAGGTCCCGAATAATGTGCTGAACGGCATTGGTAATTTCCCAGCGTGAGGAATAGTTTAATGCAATAACTAAATTGAGACGGGTGTTTTTGGACGTAGTTTCCATACAACGTTCAAATTTCATCCTCGTTTTTTCGGGTAATCCGTGTAAGTTTCCAATGGTAAGTATGCGTACATTATTTTTATTCAGGTCGGGAGTTTCTTTTTCAATAGTATCTACAAGAAGTTCCATCAAAAAATCGACTTCATTTTGTGAACGGCTCCAATTTTCGGTTGAGAATGTGTATAATGTAAGATATTTTATACCTAATTCCACGGCAGCTTCGGTAGCTTTTCGTACCGACACAACTCCGTGTTGATGCCCTACAATGGCGTCTTCTCCCCGTTCTTTAGCCCAACGTCTGTTTCCATCCATAATGATGGCTACGTGTTGAGGGATTTTGTTCAATTCAATTTTATCTTTAACCGAAGTCATTTTATAGATTCTTACATTATCTTTTTCTACTTCTTGAATTATTTAAAGGTCGTTTTGCTTTATAAGCTTTTGATGCTTTTTTGCTTCCACTTATGCAATCACACTCTCTTTCCCAAAAATCAAAGCTTAAGCCCACTGTTACACCCGACAATAAGTCATAATTTAGCATATTGTTTACCGTTTTTGGCATCGGATTATCATACTCCGGCAATCCTTCCAAGTTATCGGCAAAAAGAAGCCGGTTACTCCATTGAAGATTGAGATTCCAGCGTGTTGCTAATTTTACTTTTAGTCCGAATCCAAACGGCAATGCCAAAGCTGATGTTTTTTCCGCTTTACTTGCCGGCATCATTATATAGCCTAATCCTACAAAGATATAAGGCGAATATGTTTTACTGTAGCGTTTGTATTTGTTGTTTTCGTAATCAAAAAAATTGTATTCTCCCCACAAATCCACCATTTTAATACTGTTGTTATTCAACGTGACGTTGTATGTGTCGGTTTCGGCATTTGAATACAGATAATTTCCTTGAACCGATGTAGCGTCAAAACCAAGCCGAAGTGCAACCCGTGAATTAAACTTATAGCGAAAAAAAGCGCCAAAATCAGGCTGAATATTACTCATATTGCTTGAAAAATGGCTTTTTCGAGCAACCGTATTCACATCTCCGGCATAAATATCTCCTCCGGCTTGAATACCTATTTCGGCTTTGTATTCTTTAGCATCTTGAGCAACAGCCAACTCTGCGATAATAATTGTAAAAAACAGGCTCAAAAACGTTGTTTTTCAGAATGAAAGAATTCATAATAATTAATTTTATTTTTTCGGATAAACTTACAACGTGTTTTTGAGCAATAAATTTTATGATTTGCACTTAAATTAGCAACAAAAGTAATGATAATCTTTCTATTTTAATCGAACGAACGATTTAACAGATTTGAATTTAACAATTTATTGCTAAATAAAGTGCGTGTTGTTAATACTTAACATTCGTGTAAAATTAACTGTCTAAATAATGTGCTAATGCCTGATTTTCTTTGTGTGTCATCTCGGCTTTATCTTCTGGTAATTTATCATTTTGACCACACAAGTGCAATACACCGTGTATAATTATTCGTAATAGTTCTTCTTTATAATCCGTGCCTTGCTCTACGGAATTGCTCTTTACGGTATCTAAACTGATAAAAATATCACCGGAGATTTTGTTTCCTTGCGAGTAATCGAACGTAATAATATCGGTATAATAATCGTGTTGCAGGTATTGACGGTTAACCTCCAATATACGTTCATCAGAACAAAAAATATAATTGATACGACCGTCTTTTTTTGAATAAAGATTTACCGTATCTTTTATCCAAGCAGTAACCTTTTTTTGTTCAATACTCGGAAATTCGGTATCCTCTGCCATAAAATGTATCATAACTTAATTTCAAAAGAAAAAATAACTCGCAAACTTTTCGAGTAAAATTTAATGGAAAAACAGATAGCCTAACAATATCGCTACTGTAATACCTATAAGATCGGCAATAAGACCTGCCACCACAGCATATCTTGTATTGGTGATTTTTACCGCTCCAAAATAAACCGCTAAAATATAAAATGTGGTATCCGTTGAACCTTGAATAAGGCAGGAGAGCCTTCCTACAAACGAGTCGGCACCATGTGCTTGCATTGTTTCAATCATCATTCCGCGCGCACCGCTACCACTCAGGGGTTTCATAAAAGCAGTGGGGAGCGCATCTACAAAGTCGGTATTTGCCCCCGTGAGAGCCACAGCGTAACGAATTCCGTCAACGATCAAATCCATAGCTCCCGAAGCGCGAAACATACCGATAGCTATCAAAATAGCGACTAAATAGGGTATTATTCCCACGGCAACCTGAAATCCTTCTTTTGCTCCATTAATAAATGAGTTATAGACATTTACTTTATTTTTGGCGGCAAAATAGATAAAAATGAGTATGATAGACAATATAAGAAACGCTGCGGCAAAACTGGAGTATTGGGTTATTTTTTCTTGCGGAAGACGACTAAAAAAATAAACTAAACCTACAATAAAGCCGATTAGAACCGTTAAAACGCCTATTACTACACGGTTAAACAAATTTATTTTTTGTATGATGGCTACCAAAATCAGTCCTGTAAGCCAGGCACAAAGCGTTGCCACAATAATGGGAAGAAAAACATCGGCAGGATTTGCTGCGCCAAACTGGGCACGATACATCATTACTGTCATCGGCACCAAAATCAATCCCGCAGTATTTAGTACTAAAAACATAATCATCGGATTGGAAGCGGTATCTTTTTTGGGGTTGAGTTCTTGCATCTGCTGCATTGCTTGCAATCCCATAGGAGTTGCCGCGTTATCTAACCCCAGCAAATTAGCGGACATATTCAGAAAGATGCTACTTAGCGCCGGATGGTCTTTGGGGATTTCGGGGTAGATTTTTGTAAAAAACGGAGCAACCATTCGCGACAATGTCTTCATCATTCCACCCTCTTCGGCTATTTTCAAAATTCCCATCCAAAAGGTGAGGATACCCGTAAGTCCCAGCGAAACTTCAAAGCCGGTTTTAGCCGAACCGAAGATTGATTGAAGGATATCGTTGAAGATATTCATATTGCCAAAAAAAATCATTTGCACCAACGCCACAACAAAAGCAATAAGAATAAATGCAATCCAAATATAGTTTAATGCCATACTCAATTTTTAGTTTATAGTCAATAGTTCTAAAAAAACGACACAAATGTACGTTTTTTTCTCCGAATTGCCTCTCGGTTTTCAACAATGGAGATAAAACATTAATTTTGCAGGCTAAAAACAATATGAAACGCGTATGAATACTGATATTAAGTACTGTTAACGAGATTGATCGAAGACAAAAAAAATATCCGGCACGGGTTTTTATGATAATTGTCTAAAACGAATGAATGTATGAAATCGTTACTTACAATCGGGTTATTGGTATGTTCCAATGTTTTTATGACTTTAGCTTGGTATGGGCATCTAAAGCTATCGGAGTATTCGTGGTTTCAGAAACTGAGCCTCGTTGGAATCATTCTCTTTAGTTGGGGAATAGCGCTGTTCGAGTATTTTTTTCAGGTGCCTGCAAACAGGATTGGGTTCAAAGAGAATGGCGGACCTTTTTCTCTTGTGCAATTAAAAGTAATTCAGGAAGTTATAACACTGGTTGTGTTTATGGTGTTTTCATTTTTATTTTTCAAGAACGAAACTATCAAGCTAAATCATATAATTGGTTTTGCTTTTTTGGTTTTTGCCGTGTATTTTATTTTTAAGGATTAATTTCCCATCGCAACTATTAACGCAATAATACGCTGGTTATCAAAATGATTGTTTGCAAGTGCCCCAAAATCTATATTTTCCAAAACATTACATTTGCCGGAGAACGCTTGGCATACAATTCATTTGCCATAAACTCCATATAAGGTTGCGTGTACTCATAATACATCTTGTATCCTTCGCATAAATAATTCAGTCCGGGCTCACCATCGGCAGTGTAGCTGATACGGTTTTTAGGGCACTCGCCATTGCAAAGTTTCACAAATCGACACTCTCTACATTGCATTGGCAGTAAATCATGTTTATCAGCGCCAAATCTTTTTTGTTTTTCCGAAAACATCATCTCGAAAACAGTTTGCGTCTTAATGTTGCCTAATTTATATTGAGGAAAAACGTAATGATCACAAGCGTACACATCCCCATCGAACTCCATCGCCGATGCGTGCCCACAAGTTTTGGAAAAAATACAGGTGCCCGGTTGCTGACCAATCGTATTTGCCAAGGTGGCATTGAACAATTGAACAAAATACCTCCCTACATCGTTTCTCACCCATTCTTCGAATATTTTAACGTAAAATACGCCGAATTTTTTAGGGTCAACGACCCAGGGGGCTAATATGCACTCGTTGTGAGCTTCCGGCGACATAAGTCTCAAATCTGACGGTTCATTTTGTATACGTACTCTCTCCACAACGGGGGTGAATTGCATATAACGACTATCTATTTCCTTGAAAAAACGGTAGATCTCTAACGGATAATCGACAGTATAATCGTTAATGACCGAGAGTGTATTAAAAGGTACTTCATATTTTTGCAGTAAGTAAATGCCTCGCATCACTTGTTTAAAAGTACCTATACCGCCTTTATTCTTACGATAAAAATCATGGCAATGTTCGGTACCGTCAATAGAAATTCCGATTAAAAAATTATTTTCTTTGAAAAAACGACACCATTCTTCGTTCAGCAGCACTCCGTTTGTTTGTAAACTATTATCTATCAACCTCCCTCTACCATATTTTTTTTGTAATGCCAATGCTTTTCGGTAAAAAGAGATGTCGCGAAGAAGCGGTTCACCTCCGTGCCAAATAAAAAGCACTTCGGGTACAGGTTGTGACTGTATATAACTCTCAATATATTTTTCGAGTGTTTCGTCACTCATTTGGTACGACTTTCGATGGGGATATACGTTTTCTTTTTCCAAATAATAGCAATAACTACAATCCAAATTGCATATTGAACCCACAGGCTTTGCCATAACGTAGGTAGGCATCGAAAGCGGATTAAATAATATGGATTTTTGAGACAGTTGCATCAAATTACGTTAACTTATTTTTGTTGTAGTGAGGTACATTTAATTTCAGAGATAAAACCAAAGACAGCATTAACATTATGGCACCAAAAAGATATACTAACGACATACCGCCTTTGCCATCGGCAATACGTCCTCCGATAATTAAGCCGAATCCAATTCCCACATCCCAACTTGTCATATAAGTAGAACTGGCGCTTGCTCGCTTATTGTTGGGTGCTAAATTTATAAACATAAAATTGTATGCCGGAAAAGTTAATCCATAGCCGAATCCCAGTATTATAGCAGAACCGTAAAATAAAAGAACCGCCACGAAAGGAGTAGAACTCCGGATATTCTGAATGGACGAGAGCAAAAAGAAACAACACAACGTAATTGCGGTGCCAAAGCCTATAACCTGCAACACTTTCCCCTTGTCAACCATTTTTCCGGAAAAAAGGCGAGAAATAATTAATCCCATCGCCATTAAAGAAAAATACCAACTCATTGTGTCGCCCAATCCGAGTTGAATGCCATATAGCGGTATATACGACGAAACAGTTGCATAAGGAATGGCGGTGAGCATAAAACAAATTCCGGTAATCAATCCTTTTGGAAGAAAAAAACGGTCAAAAGCAACAGGAAGTTTATTGGTACGTTCCACTTTTTTGTTGCCTTTAACACTAAAAGCCAACAGTACTCCCAATAAACCGGTGAGCAAACACAGATAAAACAAAAAGTCGTACCCGTATATATTGTGTAGCGGCAAACTAATCATAGGTCCAAAAACCATTGCCAGATTATTTGCTACGCCAAAATAACTGATTCCTTCGCCTCTTCTCGAAGAAGGCATAATATCAATGACCAAACTATTACCAGCTGTGGTTACAAATCCGAAAGCTGCTCCTTGAGCAATACGCACCAAAATAAACAGAGACAACATTGTGGCAAACAAATATCCGGCAAAACATACGATAAAAACGAAAAAAGCCAGCACGTATACCGGTTTGCGCATAACCATATCCAACATAAAAGCCGCGAATGGACGTATAAATAACGCAGCCAAAGTATAGGATGCCAAAGCTAATCCGGCAACAGCTTTTGACGTGTGAAATTCTTCTATCAAATATAATGGCAGTATAGGAAGCAACAAGTAAAAAGTAAAAAAAAGCAGAAAATTAGCTGCACATATACTTATAAAACTTCTTGTCCACAGTTTATCCTTCATCGTTCGGAAAATTAGGCGGTATTCATCAACTATTGTTTCGGTCGGGTAGATTGACGGTCAAAAAACGGATTTTTAGAAGAACAACTTAAAGGGATAGCATATACATTTGAGCAATTCGGCATCCAGCCCATATCCAAAGCTACGCGTCCAGCCGAAAACATAACACGAGTATCAACGCGCGCATCGGCAGCCGCTGCACACGCCGAACCAAGAGCAATCCCCACATCTACCGAATTAAGCGAACAAGGCACTTCCGGCAGTTTGAGTTTGTCAGCACAAGTAGCAAAACCACAATAACCGCAATTTAGATTATGTGCTTTTTGTCTGGTACCGATGAGGACAATAGCATCGGAATGAAGAATATTTTCCGCGTCGCGTGTTATAAACATCATTTCGGTCTTTTCACTGTACGTGAGCATAGCATCAGAAAGGATAGAAATGTCGTTATCGGTGACTAATTTCACTTCAATAATATCAAATCCTTTACCTTTTGGCGCTGTTCGTGCCGCTGTCATCATAGCATAAGCAACATCGACAACACGTTCTCGTCTTGTATCTCTTTCGTCTATAATCATACGTTTTTTTTGCAAAGATAGAGAAAATCCACCTTTATCACGAAAGGAAATTAAACTTTTAATCTCTCTACTGTTGGACTTTAAAACTTA
Source organism: Paludibacteraceae bacterium (assembly GCA_049840795.1). Taxonomy (GTDB): domain Bacteria; phylum Bacteroidota; class Bacteroidia; order Bacteroidales; family Paludibacteraceae; genus UPXZ01. Next base: position 12,855 of record JASGJK010000038.1, on the reverse strand, counting down.
TTTGTATCTTTGTGCCACTTTTTTGCAAGAGAAAGTGTGATGGGAAATTAAGCGACTAATCACTTAAATAACAAACGCTTAAATTTTGAGTAACACAAATTTATTTTAAAAGACGAATGAAAACATTTGAATTAAAAGGCGAAGTTCGCCAAGAATTAGGTAAAAAAGCCACCAAGGCTGTAAGAAATTCCGAATCAGTACCTTGCGTGCTTTACGGCGGAGGTGAAAACGTGCATTTTACAGCAACAAAAAGTGATTTGAGAAAATTAATTTATAGTCCGGATGTGTTTGTGGTGAATTTAAGCATAGGCAAAACCATGACAAAAGCCATAATGAAAGATTTACAGTTTCATCCGGTTTCAGATCAAGTGCTACATATAGACTTTTTAGAAGTTGCAGAAAATAAACCGGTTGTTGTAGAGTTACCGGTGAAATTGGTAGGACTTGCAGAAGGTGTAAAAGCCGGAGGTAAATTAAGTCTCGAAATACGCAAGCTAAAAGTAAAAGGTGTATATACGAATATACCGGAAGTTATAACTATTGACGTAACAAGTCTCGGACTCGGAAAATCCATCCAAGTAGCTAAAGTTCAATTAGACGGTCTTGAATTATTAAATGCTAAAAATACTGTTGTTGCACAGGTTAAATTGACACGTGCTGCCAGAGGAGCTGCGGCTGCTGCCGACAAATAAGAATTTATAAATGAAGTATTTAATTGTAGGGTTGGGAAATATTGGTAACGAATATCAAGATACCCGACACAACGTAGGATTTACTATATTGGACGCTTTTGCTAAGGCGTCCAATGTTTTTTTTGCAGAAAATCGCTATGGCTCGACAGCAGAAGTAAAATTGAAAGGGAAAACATTACTTTTGCTAAAACCATCTACTTTTATGAATTTAAGCGGTAACGCGTTACGGTATTGGATGCAGAAAGAAAAAATAATCATCGAAAATGTGCTGGTAGTAGTGGATGATTTGGCACTTCCGTTTGGAACATTAAGATTGAAACCTCAAGGCTCAGATGCAGGACACAACGGACTTAAAAATATTCAAGAAGTATTGGGACATAATAACTACGCCCGACTGAGATTCGGAATCGGAAGCGATTTTCAAAGAGGACGACAAGTGGAGTATGTCTTAAATAAATGGACTGATGATGAGTTTGCAAAACTTCCTGAGAGGGCAGAGAAAACCGTTGAAATGATTAAGGATTTTTGTTTATCGGGTGCGCAAAGCACAATGACACATTTTAATAATAAATAAAAACTCAAACCTAATGAAAACGTCATTTCTGATTATTTATTTATTTCTGATTGCTTATCCTGTGTTTTCGCAGGGAGAAAGTGCTGTCTTTCTAAGTGCCGGAGCTAATAAAATGTCAGGAGATATTGGAGGCGATAACTTAAAATCGTTATTTAAAAGCAATTTGGGATTTGGAAGTTCGGTGGGATTTAGATATGTTTTCCCCTCCAATTTTGGTTTTAGGTTATTTGGTGGTTATGAGGATTATAGAGGCAAAGACACTCAAAAATCGAATGATGAAAGAACGCATTTTTTTTCGGGTGATGTTACAAAAATCGGAACAAACTTAGAGTATGTCATTTATGGAAACCGGTTTATAGACAAACAGATTTCTCATTCGTTATATGCTTTTGGTGGGATTGTAGCCGTATTTTATAATTCACTCTTTGATAATGACGTAAAAATAAAAGGAAGTACCGCAGGCTTATCTATAGGAGCCGCTTATCAATACCGTCTTTCAGAAAAATTTAGTGTGGGTGTGGAAGTGACACAAACAATGTTTCTCACAGATAAAATGGATGGTTATTTTCCGGATATTTCGAGCAATAAGAATAAAGATACCGCCTTTGATGTAAAAGTGGTCTTATCTTACTATATTCCATTCAGTATTAAAACCGGTGGAAAGTGGGAAATTATGGATAATTAGAGGTATATATGGACGAAGTTCGTATTGATAAATGGCTTTGGGCTGTTCGTTTGTTCAAAACCCGGAGTTTGGCAACAGAAGCGTGTAAAAAAGGGAGGATATTTATAAATAATATCTCAGTAAAACCTTCACGAGTAATTAAAACAGGTGACATTATCGGAGTGAAGTATAGTCCGGTACTTTATTCGTTTAAAGTACTGGCTTTACTACAAAACCGAATAGGTCCGAAGTTGGTATCAGAATATCGTGAAGATGTAACTACGCCCGATCAATTGCAGCTCATCGAACTTGGCAAAATTGCAGCACAGTCTGGCAGAGCAAGAGGCGCAGGCAGACCAACCAAAAAAGAACGTAGAGAAATGGACGACTTTTTTGAACCGTATTTTATTGATGATGGAAATTAAGAGGCTTTTTATATGAATTATAAACTCAAAAGTCAAAATCAAACAAAATGTTCATAGCGCAAAAACTACGCAAAAAAAACATCATAGAGTATTTACTGTATATGTGGCAGATAGAGGATGTAATACGTGCGTTCAATTTAAATATTGAACTGGTGAACAAACAAATAATACAACCTTATCCGGTCTCGGATGAAGAAAAAAATATATTGTATGAGTGGTACGAAAGCCTTATAGATATGATAAGAATGGAAAATGTTCAGCACAAAGGTCATCTTCAAATCAATAAAAACACATTGAGCCAGTTGGACGACTTACATTCGTTGCTTCTAAAGTCGGGCGTTGATCCTGCTTACAATGCAAAGTTTTATCATATTTTGCCTGTTATCGGTCAGCTTCGCAAACAACAAAGTCATTCTGACGTAAGTGATATTGAAGTTTGTCTTAATTTTCAATACGGAGTTATGCTTTTGCGGATGAAAAAAACTGAAATTACTCCCGATACGCTTCAAGCACAAAGTGAGATTGCTAAATATCTTGTATTACTTGCCCTATATTTCTCAAAATATCAAAACGGCGATCTAAAGTTTGATGAAGATTAAAAACCTTGTGTTTTAGAAAAATAATCGTACTTTTGCAAGATACAAGACTATTAAATCGTTTAATCGTAAATATATGAAAGGCATTATTTTAGCAGGTGGTTCAGGAACCCGTTTATATCCGGTTACAAAAAGTATTTCAAAACAAATCATTCCGGTATATGATAAACCAATGATTTACTATCCGTTATCAATTTTAATGTTGGCAGGCATCAAAGAAATTTTGATAATTTCTACTCCACAAGATATACATCTGTACGAAAACCTTCTTGGTGATGGCAGTGATTTAGGAATAAACTTAACTTACGCCATACAGCCTTCACCGGATGGTTTAGCTCAGGCATTTATCATAGGCGAAGAATTTATTGGAGATGGCAGTGTATGTATGATTTTGGGAGATAATATTTTCTATGGCTTCGATTTTTCACGAACGTTGCGCGAAGCCGCTAAACTTGAAGATGGAGCAATCGTTTTTGGATATTATGTAAACGATCCGGAGCGTTATGGCGTTGCTGAATTTGATTCTAACGGAAAAGTGTTGAGTCTCGAAGAAAAACCGACGGTACCAAAATCAAATTATGCTGTTACCGGACTTTATTTTTACAGCAATGACGTAGTGAAAAAATCCAAAAATTTGAAGCCTTCAAAGCGCGGAGAATTAGAAATAACAGACTTAAACAGACTTTATTTAGAAGAAGGACGTTTAAGTTTGAGAATGATGGGGCGCGGAATGGCGTGGCTTGATACCGGTACGCACGATAGCCTGCTCGAAGCCTCCAATTTTATAGCTACCATTGAAAACCGTCAGGGGTTGAAAGTGGCTTGTTTGGAAGAAATAGCTTATCGATACGGCTATATATCAAAAGAGAAACTATTACAATTGGCAGAACCCCTAAAAAAAAATCATTACGGAGAATATTTAATCAAAATCGCTAACGAAAAAACAGCTCCCTAAATCTCTGCCTGCCGCAAGCCCCACAGGAGGACTTTCTGCAAACTTTTAAAATAACTACTCAAATTCTCAATTGCTCAATTGCTCAATTACTCAAAGCTAAAAAAAATGGAAATAATACAAACCCCGATAAAAGATTTGCTCATCATAAAGCCACGTGTATTTGCCGATGCACGTGGATATTTTTTTGAAACATACAACCAAAAAAAATACTACGAAGCTGGTATTAAACAAAATTTTTGCCAAGATAATCAGTCCAAATCAAGTTACGGCGTCATCCGAGGGTTACATTATCAGTTACTACCTCATAGCCAGTCAAAATTGGTTTCGGTTACTGTTGGAACAGTGTGGGATGTTGCGGTGGATCTGCGTAAAGATTCACCTACTTTTGGGCAATGGTATGGCGTAGAATTAACAGATGAAAACCATTTGCAATTTCTTATTCCACAAGGTTTTGCACACGGATTTTCAGTGTTGAGTGAAACCGCCGTTTTTTCTTACAAATGCGATGATTTTTATAATCCGTCATTTGAAAGAGGCATTCTCTACAACGATCCGTCATTAAATATTGACTGGAAAATTCCGGCTGATAAAGCTCTTGTTTCAGAAAAAGACATCAAACACCCAACGTTTGAAGATGCTGAAATAAACTTTTAAATAGCTTTGAGCAGTTGAGAATTTGAGCAGTTGAGTAATTGAGTAATAAAACTGAATAGGCATAAAACCAAACCAAATAAAATATTATGAATGCAGAAATTACTTTTAATGAAAAGTATGGACTTCGAACAAAGTTATTTGTAATTCAAGTAGTTCGATTTTACGTAGATTATTGCAAAAAAGGTGATGATGTAATTTCAGAGCGTTTGCCCGAGGTCGTTCGGAAGCCGAAAAATTTTCAAAGATGTGTATTGTCTTAGAAGAAATAGATGAATCCTTATTTTGGTTGGAGTTGATAGAAGAAGCAAATCTAATTTCTTCAGAAAAATTTAAACAATTAAAAACAGAAACAGAAGAATTAGTAAAAATATTTTCAGTTATAAGAAAAAATTTAAACAGATAAAATCGTTCAATTACTCAAATTCTCAATTGCTCAAAACTATGAATATCTTAATAACAGGTTCTAACGGACAACTCGGAAATGAAATTCGTATTTTATCTCTTAATTATCCTCAACATCAATTTTTCTTTACGGATGTTGCCGAATTGGATATTACGGATGTTTTAGCCATAGAAAATTTTATTTCTGAAAATAGTATTGAGGCTTTAATCAATTGTGCGGCATATACGGCGGTTGACAAAGCTGAAGATGATGTGGAATTATGTTACAAAATTAACCGAGATGCCGTGAGAAATTTGGGTGAAGCGGCTCAAAAATTAGGTTTGAGAATGATTCATGTTTCTACGGATTATGTTTTTGACGGCACCAATCATATTCCTTACACCGAAGAAATGCCCGTAAAACCGCTTGGAGTTTATGGCAAATCCAAATTAGAAGGCGAACAGGTTTTGCTGCAAAGTTTTGCCAATGCCGTTATTATACGCACATCGTGGTTGTATTCTTCGTTTGGAAATAATTTTGTGAAAACAATGCTTAGACTTGGTCGCGAACGTGATGAACTGAATGTTATTTTTGATCAGGTTGGGACACCAACGTATGCCGGAGATTTGGCTGATGCAATATTGAAAATTATTTCTTCGGATAAAACTGTTCCCGGAGTATATCACTATTCTAATGAAGGTGTGTGCAGCTGGTACGATTTTACAAAAACAATTCATCGTATAGCACAAATTCAGTGTAACATAAAACCCATCGAATCTAAATACTTTCCTGCAAAAGTGACACGTCCTCATTACAGCGTATTAAACAAAGCCAAGATAAAGAATATTTACGGAATCAGCATTCCGTATTGGGAAAATAGCTTGAGAAAGTGTCTCGCTCTACTCGAATCGTAAAAGAGACTTATCTTATGAACAGACACGTTATAAAGACCAAAAACGAAGTCAATAATCTCTTTTTGAGAATGCACCCGCTGACACGTTTTTTTGTCAGCTTATTCATTTCGCTGATAGCATTCATTTTGTTATGCCGTTTTAGTTTGCTTTTACGAGTACTTGCTTCGTGGAGCATTTTTTCGGTTATTTTTCTGCTTTTTAGTTGGATTGTCATTTTTACCCGTTCGGTGAATCAAATTAAAGTAAGGGCTGCACAAGACGATGGAAGCACTTTCTTTGTGTTTTTTATGGTGATAGTTTCATCATTTGTCGGATTATTAACCGTACTGTTATTGATGACCTCTACAAGTGCAGATATAAGACAAAGTACTTTGTTTGTTCCGCTAAGTATTTTCGGAATTTTGCTCGCCTGGACAATGGTGCATACCATTTACGTGTTTCATTATGCCCACGAGTATTATGATGCTGACGATGGAAAAGGAAATCGTATTTTCGGAGGCTTGGAATTCCCAAATGAAAAAAATCCGGATTATTTGGATTTTGCTTATTTTTCATTTGTGATGGGATGTACCTTTCAGGTTTCAGATGTAGAGATTTCATCGCGACGCATCCGTCATATAGCATTGGTACACGGCATTCTTTCGTTTGTGCTGAATACTTTCGTTGTAGCACTTACTGTGAATATGATTGCCGGATTAGTATAAAAATCCAAACATATTATAAAATAAAAGCGATTTCCATTTATTTAAGAAACCGCTCTTTAAGATTTTTATCACTAATCACTAATAGTTGTCTTATTGGTATTCTAACAATTCCATTTTCATTCTGCCAACTTTCATTTTGGCATCTACTAACACAGGTAACCGCTTGCTATCGGCTGATATCCACATTGTGGCGGGATATTGGTCCTTGAATACCTTGCCAGTCGGAACCTGCGGTTTGAATGAATAACACGAGATTTTACCTAATTTTCTGGTTTTAATCGTTTCTACGCCATTGTATATTATCTTGAAGTTTGTTACCTTATCTGATGAGAAAAACGGAACAACAAAAGCGTCTCCTTTCTTGAGTTTAGACATATCCAGCGATCTAACATAATAAAATACCGAAAGAAAATCTTGCGTGTTGGCAGGGATATCCATTTTCTTACCATCATATACAGCGGTATTGTTAGATTGATCAAAGTGGACGGTATCTTTTTTTTGATACTTATTTTCACGGACAAATTGGGCGTAGAGTAGCGGTGATTTGCTTTTTATATCAATATAGGATTCGTATTTGTTTTCTACTTGATAAAACCACTCGATAATACCCGTTGTACCTCCGGTGAGAGTTGCGTGATAAGCTTCTTTACCTCCAATTCTTACGGTTTTATTTTGAACCGACATTGTTGCCTCACCTCCTTTTACATCACCGGTAAGCCCCGAACTGAAAGTGACTTTAAATGTAAGTTTTTCTCCCTTTTTAATCTCCCAATCTTCGTTTTGAGTTATAGATAAAAGGGGGTTTATTATGCTTAACAAAACGATAATGGAGGCAATACATCTCTTTTTCATATATTTATTCACTATAATTGTTGTTTTTATTATTGCTTTTTTGCTGTCACATAAAGCTCTAACTTGTATGTTACTCGACAATATTGGAATAATTTGTCGTACTTATTTCGTTGTGTGAGCTTTTTATGCTTCTTGTGTCAGTTTCAAATGTATTAACAAAAAACGTTCCAAAGAATTTTATATTAATTAAAATACTTCATTTGTTAATCTGAGAACGTAAATATTTTTTTATATAATTCTGTAAATTAGCTGTTTGCACTTTAAGTGCCGTTAATATCGTTTCGTTCGAAGAAAAAACGTTGTAACTTGAAATTTGTTTTAATAGCTTTGTGAAAAATAATTGTTGCTAAAAAATAAATTTAGTATCATTTTTGTTATAGAATAATATATCTAAAAATATACATTATGAGACGCATTTTAATATTATTACTTTCGATTACAATCGTATTTATAACAGTGTCAATAATATTGGCACAAAAACCTAAAGCAAATTTAAGTATGGAAGCACGTTGGAAAAAGGTTGAGGAGTATTCTAATAAAGAATTACCAGAATCGGCTTTGAAAGAAGTTGAAGCCATCCTTGAGCAGGCAAAAAAGGAAAATAACTCACCTCAGATCATCAAAGCAATGATCAGTAGAATGCGTTTCAAAACAGATGTTAACCCTGATGAAGCGCTTCCGTTGTTGAAAGAGTTTGAAGCCTACGGCGATAAAAGTACCGATTTGGCTGAAAAAGCTGTGGTGTACACAATGACTGCAAAGCTGTACAACGATTACTATAATAATAACCGTTGGAAAATAAATCAACGTACCGACATTGAAGGAAAAGTTCCTGATGACATCAAAGAATGGACGAAAAATATTTATCAATAAAATAGTTGAACAATTGAATTTGTCAATGCAAAATCTTGATATTTTGAATAATACAAATTCGTTGAAGTATGCCGATATTTTGAATGAAGGAAAAGATAGCCGTACGATACAGCCAACATTGTTTGATTTTTTATCTTATCAACGAATTGATTTGTTGAAAAATTTTGTAGATGAGAATCCAAAAATAACAGCATTACCCACATTTTATGATGACGATATGGCTTCTGTTCCAGTAATAGATGAGCAAGGCAATGATGAATTCGACTCTCTTACTATAATAAAACATTACATCACAAATACTTACAACCGAATAATAAATCTAAATTCTAAAAAAAATAATACGCCTGCTGTTGTTTACGCTGAACTTCAAAAATTAGAATTTCAGAATCCCAATCAAGATGAAAAATACCTGAAAGAACTTGATGAATTAGAGAAAAAATATGCAGATAATGAGGCTGTTATTGAAGTGCTGGCTGTAAAAGCACAGTATTATCAAAATAAATCGGACGAAGAAGAGGTAAAAAACAACTATAAAAAACAAGCGTTTGAAATTTGCCAAGAGGGAATTAAACGTTTTCCTGCCTACAAACGCATTGGATTGTTGAAAAACATTCAAAATTCCATTCTTCAGAAAAACATTCAGATTTCAAATAATTCGAGTGTAAAGCCAAATTCCGAATTGAAAATCAATATTCAAACTACAAACATCGAACAATTGCAATTGTCTGTTTATAAGGTGAATACTACCGCACTGGAGTATATAACCTATAAAATTAATGGTAGCAACAATAAAAAAGTATCTCCCAAAGCTACCTTGCTCGAAACCAAAGTTATTCAAACTAAAAAAAGCAATAATTTTAGTGCGATTGATACGGTAATTAAAATAAAATCGGCTGATTATGGAATTTACGAATACGTGGTGGAAGATAAAGGAAATACAAAAGCTGAAAAGCAAGCCGTTGGAGGATTTACAGTTACTGATTTGTCGTTTATTTTTCGTGGAAATTCAAAATCTCTGAAATCGAATAATATAAATGATAAAATCAATGAAATTTATGTGCTGGATCGCATCACCGGAAAACCGTATAAAGATGTGACGCTTCATAGCTACAATCAAAAATGGAACGGCAAAGGTTATAATTTCGATTTAATATCGAAGGTCACAACTAAAGCCGATGGGAATTACGTGTTGCCAAATGACGAAAACAATAATAAATACGTGATTTTTGAGCGCGCAAACGATAAATATTTCACTTCTCAAACGTATAGTTATTGGTACGGTGATTATGATAATCCTCAGCCACAAACGCAGGTTTCATTGTTCACTGATCGCTCAATGTACCGTCCGGGAAACGGTTTTTTTCAAGGGAATTGCTTATGTTGCCAATAAAACAAAACAAGAAGTGGTTAAAAATCAGTCATTTGATGTGAATTTATACAATGTAAACGGTGAACTTGTAGGCACAAAAAAAACTGTTACAAACGATTTTGGTTCGTTTGCTGATAACTTTGTTTTGCCTGATAAAGGGTTGAACGGCGCTTACCGATTGGAAGCGGGTGGCAATTCCATCAATATTTGGGTGGAAGAATACAAACGCCCCACTTTTGAAGTGAAAATGGAAACGCCTAAAAATGAAATTCGTTTTGGCGAAGAAGTGACGATGAAAGGAAACGTGCTGGCGTATGCAGGTTACAACATCAACGATGCTAACGTGAAATATCGTGTGGCGCGTTCTCCGCACCGTTTTTGCTGGTGGGTTTATGAACCTGAAAAAATCATAGCAACCGGTGAAACAAAATCGGATGCCGACGGCAATTTTGAAGTAAAATTCACACCGATAAAAGATAAAAATAATGCACCTATTCCGTTTTGGATGGATAAAGATACCGGAATTTCGTACACATACACCGTTTATGCTGATGTGACCGATCCGAAAGGTGAAACTCAAAAAGGACAACAAGAAATTTCTGTAGGGGATCAATCGTTGTTTATTTTGGCTCAAATTCCGGATAAAATAGAAAAAAATCAGTCGCTGAAAATGGATGTGATTACGCAAACATTGAATGGCGAGAATGTAAATTCAGATGTAACTTATTCGGTGATGGGACTTCAAAACTCGGATGATTATAATGAAAACACCAACGATAAAACCAAATGGAAAGAAACCGGAACGGTGTTGCAGTGGCAAATTAAACACGAAGGATAAACTGACGCTCGATTTGAAGAAAATCGCTTCGGGAATGTATAAAATCGTTTTCAAAACCAAAGACAGTCGAGGAAACGAAGTAAAAAAAGAAAGTCGTTTTATACTTTACGATACCAACGATAAACGCCCGCCAGTTAAAACCTATTCGTGGTTTTTGCCCGTGAAAACATCGGTTGAAGTCGGAGAAAAAGCACAAGTGAACTTTGGAACTTCGGTGAAAAACGGTTACGTTTTATATGAAGTGATGAATGGAAACCAGATTTTGGAAAGTAAATGGTTGGAGATGAACGATGAAATTCGTTCGTTTGAAATTCCATACCTCGAAAGTTATGGTGCGGGTGTGACAGTGCAATTTACGTTTATCAAAGACGAAAAACTCTTTTCGCAACAGGTAAATATCACTAAAAAAATAGCTGAAAAGAAACTCACGCCAACAGTTACAGTTTTCCGCGACAAACTCAAACCGGGTGAAAAAGCCGAATGGACCATCACTATTCCTGAGGTGGAAAAAGATAAAAAGACGGTGGAATTATTGGCTGGAATGTACGATGCTTCGCTTGATGCGTTGCGTCCTCACAATTGGAATTTCAATCCAACGTATTATGAATACTTGAAACCTGTTCCACAATGGACAGCTTCTGGGTTTGGAACATCACAAGATGATGCGTGGATCTCAAACGGAAAAGATGTAGATGTGCCAAGTTACGAGTTTGATAGTTTTAATTGGTTTGGATTGAGCGTTGGAGGCGGAAACAGAAACGGGAACTCCATTAGAATTAGAGGTATGGCGGCTTCGATGAAGAGCGAAGGTGTATTAAGTGATGATGCAATGGATAAAGCAGAAATGAAGAATTCGGTAAAATTTACTGCACCTGTCATAAAAGCTGATGAAGAAGTGACTGATAGTGTTGCAGTTAATTATACAATGGTTAAAGCCGAAGTAAAAAGCAAAGAACAACCAAAGTTGCGCACCAACTTTAACGAAATAGCCTTTTTTATCCGCAGTTGCGAACCGATGAAAAAGGGAGCGTAAAAATAAGTTTCACCGCTCCTGAAAGTTTAACCAAATGGCATTTGAAAATGCTTGCACATACGCAAGACTTGTATTTTGGTCAGAATGAAGCGTTTGCGGTTACGCAAAAAGAATTGATGGTGCAGATGAATTTACCCCGTTTTGTTCGTCGTTCCGATAAATTGACATTGGTTGCCAATGTGGTAGATTTATCAGATCAGCCATTAAATCCGGATGTAAAACTTGAGATTATAGATCCATCTTCAGAGAAAATTATATTTTCGAAAATCGTACCCCTCTCCTTGAGGAGAGGGGCTGCGGTGACATTCTGTTGAATGGGAACTTCCGGAATTAAAAAATAGCGATTTAGTAATTGTGAAAATCACAGCTCAAACCGATCAATTTTCGGATGGAGAACAAAAATATCTGCCCGTTTTGCCCGATAAAGTATTGGTAACCGAAAGCCAAACGATGACGCTTCGCGCCGGACAAAAACGTACTTTCAGTTTTGATAATTTTATTCAGAACTTTAAAAGTTCGGATACCAAAAACTTCACCATTGAATATGCGGGAAATCCGGCTTGGTTTGCCGTGCAGGCGTTGCCTTCGGTGGCTGAACCTACATCGGAAAATGCCATCGATTACCTCACGGCATTTTATGCAAACACGCTTGCGGGTTACATCGCAAATGCAAATCCGCAGTTGAAAGCTATGTTTGACAAGTGGAAAAACGCAGACAAAAATGCTTTGTTATCGAATTTGGAGAAAAATCAGGAATTGAAAATGATGTTGCTCGAAGAAACGCCTTGGGTTGCCGAAGCTAAAGACGAAACAGAACAAAAACGTCGCATCGGTTTGTTGTTCGACCTCAATCAGCAACAATATCAGGCTCAAACTTATCAGGCAAAATTATTGAAATTGCAACAACCCGGCGGAGTATTTCGCTTGGTTTTTTGAAGGAATGCCTGAAAACCGTTACATTACCCGAGGAAGTTCTGCTGAACCTTGCCCGCTTAAATAAAATGACGAAAGGCGATTTACTTACCGCTTACCGCCCACAGCTTACAGCTTCTTTGAAATATCTTGATACCGAAATTGCTAAAGATTTCTTTGAACTGAAAAAATGGGACAAAGAGTATCAAAAACATCAAACTATTGGTAATATTCAGCTGTTTTATCTCCATTTGCGTTCCGAATATCCGCAGTTTCCAATCGCTGATGATGCCAAAGAAGCTGTGAAATACTACACGGCACAATCTGAAAAATATTGGCACTATTGGACACTATATGGCAAAGCAATAGGTGCTGTTCGGATTCTATCGTGTTTCCCTATTAACCTTAGCAATACGTC
>JASGJK010000037.1:0-12540 GCA_049840795.1 Paludibacteraceae bacterium | reverse complement strand
CAGAAGAAATTCTTGCGTCCATTCGCGAAAATGCAATGAAAACCGATGAACTTGGTATGTATTGGGCAAAAAACACAGCCGGATGGTGGTGGTACGAACGTCCTATTGCTGTTCAAACGGCTGTGATGGAAGCATTTAATGAAATCAGAAAATCACAAGCCGACGTGGACGAAATGAAAATCTGGTTGCTGAAACAAAAACAAACGCAACGCTGGGATACGCCAATCAGCACACTGGATGCCATTTATGCACTGTTGAATTACGGTACTGATTGGCTTTTAAACAAAGGTGATGTGGAAATTTTGCTCGGAAGCACTAAATTATCAACCAAAAACGTGGAAGTAGGAACGGCTTATCTAAAAGAAAGCATTCCGGTTGAAACGTTGAAACCCGATATGGGAAAAATTACCGTGCAAAGTAAAAGTACTTCGGGAATTTCGTGGGGATCAGCTTATTGGCAATATTATATGGATGTGGATAAAATCAAATCGCAAGGAAAAGAGTTGAGCGTAAGTAAGAGTTTGTTTGTGGAACGAGTTTCCACCAGCGGAAAGTCGATGCTTCCCATCAATCAAACTACGTTGAAAAAAGGCGATAAAGTCATCACACGCTTGGTTGTAACTACCGACCGCGATTTGGAATTTGTTGCACTTAAAGATTTACGAGCCGCTTGTTTTGAACCGGTAAATCAACTTTCAGGTTGTGCTTGGAAAGAAGGAACCATTTATTATCGAACCACAAAAGATGCTTCCACACAATTTTTCTTCCAGTTTTTACCCAAAGGAACCTACGTTTTTGAATACGAATTGTGGGTAAACAATGCAGGCTCGTTCAGTAGCGGAATGGCAGAAATACAATGCCAATACGCACCGGAATTTACGGCCCATTCGGGAGGAGAAAAGATGGTGGTAAAATAAATATATTAGAGACGGATGGATTGTCCGTCTCTTTTTTATTAGGATATTCGGTTTCCAACCGAATAAAAGAATTATGAAAGTATAGCCTCTCTTTTTCATTCAACTAAAAAGTTGATATATTTTTGGTAACTTTGTATAATTAAATTTTTCTCAATGCAAGAAATAGGTTACGTAATTTTAGGAATAATTGCCGGAATTTTGTCCGGTTTGTTTGGTATTGGTGGAGGGATTATTCTCGTACCTTCCATTATTGTGTTTTTCGGTGTCGATATTCTTGACGCGAATGCCACCTCATTGGCAGCTATGTTGCTTCCTGTGGGGATATTAGGCGTTTGGGCATATTACAAAGCAGGTTTTATTAACATCAAAGAGTCGTTATGGATTGCAATCGGTTTATTTACCGGATCATTTTTGGGTGGTGAAATGGCTGTGAATATCAGTGAAAGTTTATTGGCAAAACTGTATGCCGGAATTCTTTTGTATATCTCATTGAGTTATTTTGATATATTTTCATATTTTCGTGAAAAAAACACCTCTGCACCAACAACGCAACCAAGGTTAAAAAAAACATTTTGGGCTTTTATGTTGGTGGGCTTGGGAGCCGGAGTTTTTGCCGGGCTTTTTGGTAAAGGGGGAGGAATTATCATTGTTCCGGCGTTAATCGGTATTTTTCGTTACGATCCTAAAATGGCTGCCGCCACCTCATTGGCAGCGCTCCAACTTCCCGTAGGACTTCCAAGCGTGATTGTTTATGCGCAAAACGGACATTTACAGATTTTAAATGCGACATTTATCGCTGTTGGAATTATTATAGGTGCATTTTTCGGGTCAAAATTAGCGGTGAAACTCCCATCGTCAATGTTCAAAAAAACATATGCCATCTTTTTACTTTTCGTAGCTGTTTTTATGGTTTATAAATATTTGTAATCAGTCTCTTTTTGATGGGAGATGTTACGCGAAATAAGAAATATAACTTATTTTTAATCTGATGTTTATATGCTTTTGTTGTTGTGTAGGTAGCAATGGGAGCATTTATGTTAAAATTACATTGACCGAAAAAATCCCGCAAAACAAGCAGCTCAAAGAGTTTGTTTGCGGGAAAATATGTAAAAACATTTTGATATTTGCTTAGTACGTTTTTACTCAAACGGCAAAATAACTTTCCAATTCTTTCAAAGTGTCTTCGCTACGTTCAATATCTCTTACGATACTTCCTTTTTCAAGTACCACGATTCGTTTGCAAACTTCCGTAACGTGATTTAGGTCGTGGCTTGAGATAAGCATTGACATTCCTTTGGTGGCTTGTAAATCTTCCAAAAGACGTTTTAACCGTATTTGTGATGAAGGATCAAGAGCTGTAAACGGTTCGTCTAAAATAAGAATTTTCGGCTCGGGAAGAATGGCGGCGGCAATACCTACTTTTTTCTGATTCCCTTTGGATAAATCTCGGATAAGTTTTTTTGCACCTAAAATTTCTCCATTGAAAAACTCAGCCATACTTTCCAAAAACAGCGTAATATCTCCTTCTGATTTTTGGTACAGTTTTCCTACAAAATGGAAGTATTCATCCGGTGTCAAAAAGTCGATGAGGAATCCCTCGTCAAGAAAAGAGCCGATAATTGTTTTCCATTCATCGTTTCGGGCAACAGGCTGGCCATTGACCAGCACTTTGCCGGTATTAGCCTCAATCAAGTCTAAAATCAATCGGAAAAGGGTGGTTTTACCCGCTCCGTTATTTCCAACCAATCCGAAACTTTCTCCATCTTGAATGGATAAACTGCTTATTTTTAGCACAATATTCTCGTTGTATTGTTTTGAAAGATTGTCTATTTGTATCATTTCTTAGTGAAAATTTGTCTTCCTACTTATCTCGATTGATAAAAGATATCAGAAGATTGTTAATTATATATGTTATGCTTTTTCTCTAAATCCTTCAGCCATAACGTATTTACGTTTGTTGAAGAGTTTGATCGTTTGATCGAGAATTTTTTCTCTTAAAATAAATCCAATTAACCCTAATCCCCCCATAATGGCTAATCCTACATTGGTGTATCCAACGAAAGCGGCTATGCCCATTACAATCATCGGAAGAAATAAAATAGGTAATACTATGAGGAAACTCTTGTACGTGGTACCTTGATAGTTGAACGAACTACGTGCATTCAAATCTACCCGTTTCGTATTGAATGAACTGAAGAAAAGGAATAGCGAAATGTTGACACCGGTGTTGTACAGAAAAGCAACAATGTGTAACCAGATAATTTTTTCTCCGAAAAAGAAATAAGGGGTTGTCAGAATAAACGAGATGGTGTTGAAAGCGGTCAAAATATAGTAATTGGCTCTCATGTACGTTTTTATAGGAATGTTTTTGGTCATCAGACTGTCAAAATAACTGCTTTCCCAACTGATAATCCATTGTCCGTACATTATCATCAATATTCCGGTGGTAAAGATAGCGCCGAAAAACAACCAGCCCGGTTGATCTTTATATACAGGATTTGTGTAAAAAATAAGTCCGTAAAATAAGAAAAAAGCCGACATATATACCAGAGCTTTAGTTCTTTTATGTCGAAAAATTAATTTTATTTGAAGCGAAATCAATTCTCCAACAGTACCATATTTTTCTAAAAAAGTAAAACTTTTGGTAATGGTTGATTCGTTTTGTTTTAGCTTTTCATTAAACTTTTCAGGATAGTAATTTTGAGAAAAAAACCAAATGTTCAATCCATAAGCGACAAACACGACTGCCAATGAGATAAGCAATCCGGCAGGATGAAGTATCAGCGTATTAAACATCTGCATTGAAAAACCAAACAATGAAAATATTTTCAAGATATTCCAATGCCACCAAACCGGCAGCAACAACCAGAAAGATGACTAACGCACTCAATGACGAACCGAATTTTCGTTTCAAGAAAGAGGCTATCAGAATATCAAACCAGATAATGAGTATAAAATTTAATACAAACCTAAATGCTACGAATACCGAATAATATGCGCTGACGCTTTTTATCGCAAAGGGGATGATCGCCAGTAAGATAAAATAGTTTATCCAACTGAAGACAGGGCGTAGAAGAATGAAATTTACCAATGTGTGACGTTTGATCGGTAACGATTGATAACTTTGCAAATTGATAGTGTTTAACTGCATCATAAAGAAGCGCAACAGTAAACTACCGAGTATAAGGTAAAGTGTGATGCCGTTGAATATCTCTAACGGCTTTAATGTAGGGCTAACTTCATCAAGTATGTCGCCCAAAAAGAATCCAAGAAACAAAAATATTGTTGCAAAGTATAGACCTATAAATCCCATGAGAATTTTTACAGCTAATCCTTTGTAAAAACCTTGTGCCCTAAAATCTTTTTTCCAATTTAGTTTTAATAAGTCCGAAATAATCATTGATGATATGTTTTTTTGTAAGACACAAAGATAATAATAAATCGTTTCTTTCCACATCAAAAAAATGGTGAAGAGCGATATTTGTCAGTGAAAGGACGTATTTTAACTATTAACTGAAAATTTTCTTGTGCGAACTGCGTTTTGTGCTGTAATCATCGAAGGTTTAGCTCTGGTTGATTGTCGTCTGCTGTGTACCAACTTGCATACTTGGCATAATTATGAGCTATTTTGCGGTTTATTTCGTTGGTTTGTTCCGGCTCTACATTTTTTACAAATTTTGCAGGAACCCCTGCCCATAGTGTGTAAGGTGGGATTTTGGTATTGCTTAAAACCAATGCGCCGGCAGCAACAATAGCGCCTTCACCTACTTCGGCGTAGTCGAGCAATATCGCGCCCATCCCAATGAGCGCATAGTCATTTATTTTGGCTCCGTGAATGGTCGCATTATGTCCCACAGATACATAATCTCCAATTTCGACAACTGATTTTTCATACAGAGTATGCAAAACCGAGCCATCTTGATATTCACATTGTTACCTATTCGGATAGAATTTACGTCGCCGCGCAATACCGCGTTGAACCACACACTACAACCGTTACCCATAATTACATCGCCGACTACGGTAGCGTTTTCCGCCAAGTAACAATCTTTTCCGATAATAGGAGTATAACCCCTTACTGATTTTATTAATGCCATTTTCTTTTGGAATAAAATAAAACACACAGCTCTAAATTTGTAAAACTGTGTGTCTCGTATAAATATTTTTTGTCTTGTTTAGAACGGCAGGTCGTCCGCTTCTTCGTCTGCAACTATTGGCTCAGCCGGCAGAACCGTACTTGAGCTTGCCTGTGAAATAGGCGTAGCAACTAATCCTTCTACTGAATCCGGTTTTTTCCCGAGTAACTGAATAGTATCGGCATAAATCTCTGTTGTATAACGTTTCACTCCGTCTTTTTCCCAGGAGCGGGTCTGAATTTTTCCTTCTATGTACAACTGTGAGCCTTTTCTGATGTGCTTTTCAGCCAATTCGGCTAATCCTCTCCAAGCTACAATGTTGTGCCATTCGGTGCGGTCAGGTACTTGTGTGCCGTTTTGCATTGTGTAGCCTCTTTCGGTCGTGGCTAATGTGAAATTTGCAACAGCAACATTCTTTTCTAAATAACGAACTTCAGGATCACGTCCTACGTTTCCTACTAAAATTGCTTTGTTGATTGACATAATAGTTTAATGTGTAATGTTTAATAATTTTGTAAATAAACAGTTCACAAATATACATTGTTTTTTCAATTTTTATATACATCGAATACAATTTATTTTTATTTTATTGTTTTCTATATGATAATAGGCATATTTCATTTTATGTTTTTAAAAAAAATATATAACTTTGTGCCGATAATTAAATTAAAATAAAAAAATGAGACTTATTATTCAACCGGACTATTCAAGTGTGTCGGAATGGGTAGCTAATTACGTGGCTTCGAGTATTATAAAGTTTGCTCCATCAGAAAAAAATCCTTTCGTGTTAGGATTGCCTACCGGCTCTTCACCTCTTGGGATGTACAAATATTTAATTAAATTGTATAAACAAGGGATCGTGTCGTTTGAAAATGTGGTAACTTTCAATATGGATGAATATGTAGGTCTTCCCGAGAATCACCCTCAGAGTTATTATACCTTTATGTGGGAGAATTTTTTCAATCATATCGATATAAAAAAAGAAAACGTAAATATACCAAATGGCAACGCGGCAGATATTGACGAAGAATGTAGCGCTTACGAGGCTAAGATAAAAGACATAGGCGGTATTCATTTGTTTTTGGGAGGGATAGGTCCTGACGGACATATCGCATTTAACGAACCGGCATCGTCTTTCGCTTCACGCACGCGTCAAAAAACGCTGACAACCGATACGATATTGGCCAATTCGCGTTTCTTTGATAACGATATAAATAAAGTACCGAAAACTGCGTTAACGGTAGGAGTTGCTACGGTGTTAGATGCGAAAGAAGTTTTAATCATTGTGAACGGACACAACAAAGCGAGAGCTTTGCGGCACGCCGTAGAAGAACCTATCAGTCAGATGTGGCCTATCAGCGCATTGCAGCTGCACGAAAAAGGAATTATTGTTTGTGATTATGATGCGTGTGCCGAGCTTAAAGTAGGAACGTACAAATACTTTCTTGATATAGAGAAAGATAGGCTTGATCCAACCAGTTTAATATAAAAGTAAATAAACAAAATGAAGCGGGAATATCTCAAAAATATTTCCGCTTTTTGGTTTAAATACTTCGTAATTACTCTTTAAAAATCGGATGTCAATATGGGTTTAATGTATTAATTTTTCATAAAATTCACAACCGAAAAAATCAATTGACGACAATATAAAAAATAAAGATTGTATCTTTGTATGTTAAAAAAAATGATAGACAGGGGAACTGTGATTGCAATGGAGAACAAACCTTGCCTTTTATTGTTAATGAAATAATAAATAAAATTTTCCAAATATTATGCCTGAATTAGTTGGTCGTATCTCGCAAATTATCGGTCCCGTAGTGGACGTATATTTCGATTTAAGTGAAAACAACGAAAATAAATTACCTGCCATCCACGATGCGTTGAGTATAGATCGCGGTGACGGACGTCAATTAATAGTTGAAATACAACAGCACATTGGTGAAAACACGGTACGAACAGTCGCGATGGATTCTACAGACGGATTACGTCGTGGGTTGGAGGCGAAAGTGATGGGTACCCCAATCACAATGCCTGTTGGCGAACAAATCAAAGGGCGTTTGATGAATGTAATTGGCGAACCAATTGATGGGATGAAAGCATTAGACAAAGCAGGAGCTTATCCAATTCATCGTGAACCACCAAAGTTTGAAGATCTCTCTACAAGCACCGAAGTGCTTTTTACAGGTATCAAAGTAATTGACTTGATCGAACCTTATGCCAAAGGAGGAAAAATCGGGCTTTTCGGAGGAGCCGGAGTTGGAAAAACGGTATTGATTCAGGAGTTGATTAATAATGTAGCCAAAGGGCACAACGGATTCTCGGTATTTGCCGGAGTAGGGGAGCGTACACGTGAGGGAAACGATTTGCTTCGCGAGATGATTGAATCGGGTGTGATAAAATACGGTGAAGAATTCAGAAAATCGATGGAAGAAGGAAAATGGGATTTGAGTAAAGTGGACTATGCGGAAGTAGAAAAATCACAAGCAACACTTGTTTTCGGACAAATGAACGAACCCCCCGGAGCACGTTCTTCCGTGGCACTTTCAGGATTGACAGTTGCAGAATCGTTCCGTGATGGCGGTGGCGAAGGTGGACGCGACATCTTGTTCTTTATTGATAATATTTTCCGTTTTACTCAAGCCGGTTCCGAAGTGTCTGCTTTGTTGGGACGTATGCCCTCGGCGGTGGGTTATCAGCCTACGCTTTCTACCGAAATGGGAACTATGCAGGAACGTATCACATCGACAAAATATGGTTCTATAACTTCGGTTCAGGCAGTTTACGTGCCTGCCGACGACTTAACTGACCCCGCACCTGCTACTACGTTTTCTCACTTGGATGCAACGACTGTTTTGAGTCGTAAGATTTCGGAATTAGGTATTTTCCCGGCGGTAGATCCGCTTGATTCTACTTCGCGTATTCTCGATCCGCTTATCGTTGGTGAAGAACATTATAATACAGCGCAACGCGTAAAACAAATTCTTCAACGTAATAAAGAACTACAAGATATTATTTCCATTCTTGGTATGGAAGAACTTTCGGAAGAAGACCGCATAACGGTACAACGTGCCCGTAAAGTGCAACGTTTCCTTTCACAACCGATGTATATGGCTTCGCAGTTTACCGGACTTCCGGGTGTGATGGTGCCTATTGAAGAAACCATTCGCGGATTTAAAATGATTTTAGATGGTGAAGTGGATGAATATCCCGAAATGGCATTCTTGAGTGTAGGTACAATCGATGATGCTATTGCAAAAGGTAAAAAAATATTGGAGCAAGCGAAAAAATAATCGGTGATGAAACTTGATATAATTACACCCGAAGAGGTCTATTTTTCAGGAGAAGTTACATCGGTAATAGTTCCCGGATTGAAAGGCTCGTTTACGATCCTCAATAGTCATGCACCTATTATTTCGATATTGACAGGTGGTAAGTTGATTTATAATACCGGAAAAAAGGAAATGGAAATAAAAATCTCTGGTGGTGTGATTGAGGGACACGATAACGAGGTGACCATTAGTGTGGAGGCGATTGAGAATGAATAAAATATATCAATCGTTACTTATTAGCACCGGACTCATTGTAGTTTTAACCGTGGCGGCATGCTTTGTACTTAAGTCGTTAAAGTATGAAATATCGGTTTCACTGGCTTTTCTGCCTGTTGTCACGCTGTCAATGATGGGCTCGTTAGCTTTAATTTCAAATCAATACCTTAAAAAAGACAAGATATTGGGTGTGATAGAAATTTTAGTTGCAAGAATACTATTTCTGATACCGTTTATTGTATTGTTTATCGTAGGTATTTTGATGAATAAAAATAATATAGTACCGTTTACAATATTATTTGTTTTATATTATTTGGTTTTTGCGGTAACCGAAACAAGAACCTTGATGAAACTAACTAAAAAAGAAATTTGATAATATGTATTTCAAATTAAAACGATTTCTTATTCCGATTTTCTCGTTATTGCTGATGACGAATGCCATATCTGTTTTTGCCAATGAAGTTGAAACAAAAAAAGACAGTATGGAAGGGAAGTCGTTTAACATCAAAGAGATGATTTTTGAACACGTGCTTGATGCTTACGAATGGCACGTGCTTACCGTAGATGAGCATCATTATTCCATTCCACTACCAATTATTGTAAAGTCGGCTGATAAAGGATGGAATGTATTTTGTTCTTCCAAGCTACATCACGGACACGAATCTTACAATGGATTCTATATTTCTCAAGAAGAAAAATACAAAGGAAAAATCGTAGAAAAAAATGCTCAAGGTGAAGAAGTTCGGCCATTGGATCTCTCACTGACAAAAAATGCTTTTTCGATATTGATAAGCAGTCTATTGTTGGTTGTCATTTTGTTGTATGTGTCTTCTTTATACAGGAAAAATCCTTTACGTTCGATGAAAGGTTTTCCCGGCGCCATTGAGCAATTAGTTATGAGTATCAACGATGACGTTATCAAACCCGGTGTGGGGGAAAATTATAAAAAATTTGCGCCTTATTTACTTACGGTTTTCTTTTTTATCTTTTTCAATAATTTGTTGGGATTGATTCCTATATTTCCGGGAGGCGCGAATATTACCGGAAATATCGCTGTTACCTTTGTATTGGCAATTATCACTTTTTTGATTACAAACTTTTCCGGGAATAAAAAATATTGGAAAGAAATATTTTGGCCTGATGTTCCCGTATTTTTGAAAACGCCGGTATTCCCATTGATGCAAATTATCGAAATTATAGGTGTATTTACCAAGCCGTTTGCATTGATGATTCGTCTTTTTGCCAATATGCTGGCGGGACATATGGTGGTATTGGTATTTATGGGATTGATTTTTATTTTTGGTGCAATTAGTGCTGTGGCAGGATTCGGAGTGTCCGTAGTTTCGATGTTGTTCACAATATTTATGCTGATATTGGACGTATTAATTTCGTTTATTCAGGCGTATGTATTTACTATGTTGTCGTCCATTTTTATAGGCTTGTCGAGTCCCGAACATCATAGCGAACATTAAAAAACTGATATAGAAAAATAGAATAAACAATAATTTAATTAAAAACACAAATTTATGTTATTATCAATTTTATTACAGGCAGCCGCATCAGCAGGCTTAGCAAAATTAGGTGCAGGACTTGGTGCAGGACTTACAACACTTGGTGCAGGTTTAGGTATCGGAAAAATTGGTGGACAAGCAATGGAAGCTATCGCGCGTCAACCGGAAGCTGCCGGAACCATCCGTTCAAATATGATCGTTATCGCCGCACTTATCGAAGGGGTAGCATTGTTCGGTGTTATTGTTTGTGCATTCGCAATATTTATTTAAAAAGAATAATTTATGGAACTTTTCACTCCTGAAGTCAGTTTGATTTTTTGGATGTTAATTCCGTTTCTTGTCGTCTTTTTTGTGTTAGCCAAATTTGCTTGGCCTGCTATTTTAAAAGGGGTAGAAACCAGGAATAACTTTATTGACGAATCGTTACAATCCGCTATCAAAGCCAACGAACAATTGGAACAGGTAAAAGTGGATAGTGAAGCGCTCGTCAACGAAGCACGCAAAGAACAAGCCGAATATTCTTGCAGAAGCATCTAAAACACGAGATGCAATTATTCAAAGTGCAAAAGATAAAGCAAATGTGGAAGCATCGGTATTAATAGAAGCTGCTCGCAAACAAATTGAAATGGAAAAAGAAGATGCCCTTCATTCGATACGAAGAGAAGTTGCAAAAATTTCGGTGGACATTGCCGAAAAGGTATTGCGCGCAAACTTAGAAGAGAATAAAGACCAAATGCAGATGATTGATCGGCTAATGGACGAAATTAATATCCCCAAATCGTAAGTAAATGAATTTAGGATTGATACCGGTACGATACGCCACCGCTTTGCTCGACTTTGCCGAAGAATCGAACAGTCAGGATGCCGTTTACACGGATATAATGCGTCTGGCTGAGTCTTTTTCAAATACGAAAGAGCTAAAAGTCGTGTTTGAGAATCCCGTATTGTCCAAAGAAGATAAAAAGAAAATCATTTTGACGGCTGCCGGTATCAAGGTAACCCCGGTTTTTGAATCGTTTGTTGATTTAGTATTGAAAAACAACAGAGAAGCGCAGTTACATAATATTGTATTAAAATACGAAGATTTATATCGGAAAAAAAACAATGTTCTTCACGGAAAATTAACCACTGCCGTTTCAATTGATGAAACAACGGAAGAAAAGTTAATTAAACTTGTGGAGAAGCAAATCAAAGGAACACTGGAACTTGAAAAGGTTGTTGACCCGTCTATTCTCGGAGGTTTTTTGATGGAGATTGATTCCGTTCGGTGGGATGCAAGTATTAGAAATCAGTTGAATAAAATAAAAAATGAATACATTGAACGAAACAGAAGAATTGTTTAATGCGCTGGATTTTTATCAACTAAAAATTATGTCTTTGTATAAATAAAAGATATGTTCTGTAAAGAGTGAGCTAATATGACTGAATTTCAGATGTAATTCAGATCTATTGTTACTATTTTTTTACAGAGATTATATAATAAAATACAGTGTAAACACTAAATAAAATGTCGAATAGTATAAAAGTAAGCGAAGTTTCCGAAATTTTACGGATGCAACTCGAAGGCATCGATAGCAGTGTAAAATTTGATGAGATTGGAACGGTACTCCAGGTAAGCGATGGTGTGGTACGTATATACGGATTACATAATGCGGAAGCCAATGAACTGTTGGAGTTTGAGAACGGCATCAAAGCCATTGTGATGAACTTGGAAGAAGATAACGTGGGAGCCGTGCTTTTAGGACCTTCTAATGAGATTAAAGAAGGTTACACCGTAAAGCGGACAAAACGTGTGGCTTCGATAATGGTGAGTGAAGATATGCTCGGACGTGTAATCAATACCTTGGGTGAATCACTTGACGGACGTGGCAAAATAGGTGGAGAAATGATAGAAATGCCGTTAGAACGAAAAGCGCCCGGAGTCATTTATCGCCAACCGGTTATTCAGCCACTCCAAACCGGACTAAAAGCGGTGGATGCTATGATCCCAATCGGACGCGGGCAACGTGAATTAATTATCGGCGACCGCCAAACCGGAAAATCGAGTATAGCTATCGACACTATTATAAACCAACGCGCTAATTTTGAAGCCGGTGACCCTGTGTATTGCATTTATGTAGCTATTGGGCAAAAAGGCTCTACGGTTGCTTCTATTGTAAATACGCTGAAACAACACGGCGCTATGGATTATACCATCATCGTTGCGGCAAATGCTTCTGACCCAGCTGCTATGCAGTATTATGCTCCTTTTGCCGGTGCTGCCATCGGTGAGTATTTTAGGGATACAGGACGTTCGGCTTTGGTGATTTATGATGATTTATCGAAACAAGCGGTTGCTTATCGCGAGGTGTCGTTAATTCTTCGTCGTCCTTCCGGACGTGAAGCCTATCCGGGTGATATTTTTTATCTTCACTCGCGTCTATTGGAGCGA
>JASGJK010000036.1:0-111062 GCA_049840795.1 Paludibacteraceae bacterium | reverse complement strand
ACGTATTGCTAAGGTTAATAGGGGAAACACGATAGAATCCGAACAGCACCTGGACGAAAAAACGATAAGTTAAAAAACAATAAAACAGAAGCCAATTCTGCGAATTTAATACTTAAACTCATAGAAACAAAGAGAATTTTAAAAACTGGCACGCTCTTTGCTAAATAAAGTCAAACAAAATTAAACCTAAATTTTAAATTATATTAACATAAAAAGAGACGCTCCTAAACCGACCAATATGAAGAAAGGAAAGCTCATCTTCTTTTAATTAAGAGATGAGCTTTTTGATTTTAAAGAATATTAAATATTTGCTCGATTTCGAACTCCGAATATAAAACTCCACACCTTAAAAGAAATGCGATACAGATTCTTTGTCACCTGCGGATAATCATTTTAATTTGTCATCAAATCGCGAGCGTTTTGTATTGCTGCTTGCGTTATTTGCTGACCACTAAGCAACTGAGCAATCTCATTTTCACGTTCGGGTGTTGTTAATTTGGCAATAAACGTAGTTACTTCATCAGCATCGTTGGTTTTATACACTTTGAAATGACAATTTCCTTTCGCAGCAATCTGAGGCAAATGCGTAATCGTTATCACTTGTGTGTTTTGACTCATCAACTTCATAATTTCTCCTACTCTACTCGCTATTTCGCCAGACACACCCGTATCTATTTCATCGAAAATAATGGTAGGAAGTGCCGAAGTTTGTATTGAAAGCGATTTCAACGCAAGCATAACACGCGATATTTCACCTCCCGAAGCTATATCCGCAATCGGTTGTAATGAGCGATTCTTGTTGGCTGAAAACATCAGCTGCACTGTATCGTTACCCCACTCGGTGAAAATATCCGAATCAACTATCGAAACATGTATTCTTACATCAGGCATTCCGAGCGAAATCAATCGATCCGTTAAAAAACTTTCGATTAAAGGACTTGCCAGTGTGCGGGTAGTGGTCAGAACTTCCGCATTTTCTTCCATCAATTCCTCTGAAAGTTGCAATGTTTTTTCTGCTTCTTGCAATAAATCATCGTAATTCTCAATCCGGTTCAATCGATTCCGAAATGTTTCTCTAAGTTCAATAAGCTGCTCTACACTATCTGTTTTGAATTTTTTCTGCAACAAATAAAGCAAATTCAGACGTTCTTCAATTTCACTTAGTCGTTCGGGACTAAACTCTATTTTGCTTTCCGCTTTGTTTATCTCGGAAGCTATATCTTTCAAATCAAGCAAAACACCTTCAATTCTGACCGTCCATTCTTCACTATCCGGAAAATACGACCGAATACGATTTAATCCGGCAGCACTGTCTTTCAGCAATTTCAAAGCATTGATTTCATCAGAAGAAATAAAAAAATCGGCTTGTTGTAATTCTCGTTTTATCTCTTCAACGTGAGTGAGCACCTCATACATTTCTTCAAGTTCTTTTTGTTCATTCTCGCGTAAATTAGCCTCCAGCAACTGATTATACTGAAACTGCAGATAATCCAAATCGGCAGTTTGTTGTTCAGTTTCCTGACGAATTTTTTTAAGATTTTTCTCCGCTTGCACCCATTGTTGGTATGCTTTCTGATAAGCTTCCAATTCTTTTTGGTTCTGCGCTACTGCATCCACAAAATGAAGTTGGTAATTTTCGGTAGCAAGCAATAAATTTTCGTGTTGCGAATGGATGTCGAGTAGATGCACCGTCAAATCACGTAACTGAATAAGCGAAACCGGCGTATCATTTATAAATGCCCGTGATTTTCCATTGGAAGCTATTTCTCGCCTTACAATACATATATCACTGTAATCCAGTTCATTTTGGACAAAGAAATATTCCAGACGATAGGTTGAAATATCAAACTGCGCTTCGACAATGCTTTTCGATTCACCTTCTTTGATGGCACGCGTTTCTGCGCGCTGCCCTAAAACCAACGACAACGCACCGATGATGATCGACTTTCCGGCGCCGGTTTCACCCGTCAAAACGGTAAATCCATCTTCAAAACGGATGGTTAATTCATTGATTAATGCGTAGTTGGAGATATAAAGTGATTTAAGCATAGAAATAAAACGCAATAAGTTTCAACTTGGTTGAGATAAGCGGATAATTATTTTTTATTTATCGCTTCGTAACGGCTGATACCTGCCGGATTAATATCAGACAATACTTCCAAAACTTTCGTTTTTTCTTCAGTAGTTCCTTGCTTGAATACATTGACCAGCTCATCGGTTTTTGCATCTAAAAAACTGCTGATAACTATTGCTGATGGACGAGCACGATTCGCCTCTCTTAGCACACCTATACCATCGGCAATTTTAGCTCGTCCGTTCGTCGCATTTTCACTCATCACATCCAATCCCAATCGATGATATTCGTAAAAATACTCTCTGTATTTCTTAAATGCCTCATCCATAATATTATCGATAAGTGCATAGCGGTTTTTACTATTCTCAAAAGCTTTCCAACCAGCCCAATCTTTGCTCTGTGCCTGATTTACAATATTTTCTGCTTGCTGAAAATAAGGGGTACCACCTAATCGAGAGAAAGAATCCATATTGTAACCGATGATAATATAGGCGTAATAAGCTAATGTGGCGGCAATATTTGACGTTAAATCATTATTTGTAAATTCAAATTGATCGTATTCTTTATAAGTAAAATTAAATGTATTATCCTTAAAATTGAAGAGCGTAGCATTGTACGAAGAATTAAATACCGGACGACGAGCCTGAACAATCATTTCGGTTGTGTAATTTTCACCGTCCACCGAATTAAGAACAATGTTAATAGAACAATCAATCCGCTCGTTTTTTTCAAACGTAAGGTCGGTCCAACGGCGATTGTTCATAAACTCGTTCATTGATTTTTGCAAGGTATTAAACACACTCTTGTTCGATCCCTGTATTTTAGCGGAATTTATCTGTATATTGCAATTAAGTTCTTGTGCAAACACGGTGAAACCAATCATAAACAATAATACAGCAAATGTTATTCGTTTCATAATCAATTAAATAACTATTTTTATTTACAAACTAACCAATTCATTAATAATATCTTCAGCCACTTTTTCTTTTGATTTTAGCGAAAAACTTTTTTTCTCACCTCCCCTGAATAAAATGGTGACTTTATTCGTATCGTAACCAAACCCGGATTTATCGTCATTCAACGAATTTAAAACAATAAAATCCAAATTTTTTCGCTCTAATTTGTCGATTGCGTTTTTTTCTTCATCGTTGGTTTCCAAAGCAAATCCGACAAGTTTTTGATGGCTGTTTTTTATTTTACCCAATGCCTCGGCTATATCTTTATTTGGGACCAACTCTATCAGTACAGTATCGCCTTTTCTTTTGATTTTTGTCGCAGACACTTCTTTAGGCTTAAAATCGGCTACCGCCGCACACAAAATAGCAACATCGGAATTTTCAAATGTGCTTAGCGTTTCAGTAAACATTTCATCGGCAGAGCACACCTCAATACGTTTAATGGACGTATGTTTGGTACTTAGTTGCACCGGACCGGCTATCAACGTAACTTCAGCGCCACAACGGGCGCATGTTTCCGCCAACGCAAAGCCCATCTTACCTGTTGAATAGTTACCGATAAAACGTACAGGGTCTATGTTTTCGTATGTGGGTCCGGCAGTAATCAGTATTTTTTTTCCGTTGAGCAACTTGGGAGTAAAAAAATCATTCAACGTGTCAGCAATTTTCTCCGGTTCTTCCATTCGTCCTTTTCCGTGTAAACCACTGGCTAAAAAACCACTTGACGGTGAGATGATATGACACCCTTTTTGTTGCAACTTGTCAATATTCTCTTGTGTAGTAGAATGTGCAAACATATCTAAATCCATTGCCGGAGCGATAAAAACCGGCGCACGAGATGACAGGTAAGTGGTTAACAACAG
This sequence comes from Paludibacteraceae bacterium, assembly GCA_049840795.1. GTDB lineage: Bacteria > Bacteroidota > Bacteroidia > Bacteroidales > Paludibacteraceae > UPXZ01. The sequence goes on along the minus strand of JASGJK010000036.1, from coordinate 107,169 downwards.
ATTATCTGCTATTCCGTAAGCCATCTTGGCTATTGTATTTGCTGTTGCCGGAGCAATGACATACGCATCTGCCCATATTCCCAAATCAACGTGACTGTTCCAATTTCCATTTTCGGGATCAAAGAAATCGACTAAAATAGGATTTCGAGACAATGTTGCTAATGTCAGCGGAGTAATAAATTCTTTGGCTAACGGAGTCATTATCACTTTTACCTCAGCACCTTGCTTCACCAATTCACGCACCAACACCGCCGATTTATAAGCGGCTATACTTCCAGTAATTCCAAGTAGTATTTTTTTCCCTTGTAACATATCAGCTTTCATTTACGACACAAAAATTATGTGCAACAATTGTGGCACAAATTTTTATATGTGCACAAAAATACAAAATTTTACGATGTTATCCGTTTAAAAACAAAAAGTTTCTTATTACATTTCTGAAATAAGAAACTAAATTCTCTTCCGCCCTTAAGTCGGAGTAGATTATTTTTTCAGTTTATCTTTGAGCGGGTTACGATAAAACACTTTATCCTCGATAAACTCTTGTGTGGCAAGCAAATTTGCTTTTGGCATTTTTTCGTAAAAACGTGAAATCTCAATTTGTTCACGATTTTCAAACACCTCTTCGATGCTATCGCTATACGATGCAAATTCCTGCAATTTTTTATCTAATTCAATTTTAAGTTCTGCATCTATTTGATTGGAGCGTTTGCCAATGATTGCGACTGTTTCATATACATTTCCTACATTCTCACACAATGAATTCATATCACGAGTGATGGTAGATGTGGGAGTATTAAACTTTTTATAATCCATATATCGGTTTTTTATTGTTTTTTATTGTTTTACAGATTTTTTTGCGCTCTGAAGTATTTTGTTTGCTTCTTTAATGTATTTTCCTTGCGGAAATTCATTTGAGTAATTATAATATTCATCTATTACAAACTGAAAGCGTTCTTCTTTTTTCTCGTCTAAACTCATTAACGCCTCTTGGTATTTTGCCTGAAGTATCAAAAATAAAAAGTCTTCGCGGTAACCGTTAGACGGGTATTTCTTCAATCCGTTTTCGGCTGTTATTATCGCCGAGCGGTAGTTGTTGCCCATATACGTGCCTAAATTATAATACAATTTGGCATTTTGAAAATATTTCTTGGCTAATTTATTGTTTAGTTCTTCAATCAATTTCGTTGCGTCTTTTGCCCTTTCACTATCAGGATACGCATCTAAATAATTTTGAAAAGCATCAACGGCTTTGTAGGTAGCCTCTTGATCTAATCGAGAATCGGGTGAATCCTTGTAATAGCAATATCCGATCATATATTTTGCTTCTTGGATAAAATTCCCGCGCGGATACGATTTTACATACGTTTTATAGTATTCCGATGCCGAAAAATAGTCCTTCTGGCCTAAATACGACTGCGCTAAATAATTCAGAATCAGCTCCGATTGCTCGGTTCCTCTGAAAGCAGGAGTAATATCATCAAAAAGCCCGATAGCCTGTGTGTATTTTTTAGCTTGAAAATACTCCACAGCTTTATCATATTTCAGCGTATTGTCAGAGCTTTTTATTACTTTTTGATACTGCGAACAAGATGCCAATAAATAAGCAACAACGATTACCGGAAAAAAGTACTTCTTCATATTTTGAAATTGAGGTGCAAAATTAGTGATTTTATGGAGAATACAAAAATTTATTGTTTATTTTTAAGTTTCAACAATTACAGAGTAAAAATCTTAATCAGAAACGTTGATATTGGGGATTTATTTTACAAGATATTTATCAAAACCTTTTGTTTTAGCTATTTTATGTTTTCCTTCTTTATCTGCAAAAATCAAGTAACATTCCATATCAGGTAATGACTCGCAAATTTTGATACTTTCATCTACTCCAAGCACCATAAAAGCGGTTGCATAAGCATCTGCCTGCATACATGTAGGCGCTACTACACTTGCGCTTAACAAATTATGCTCAACGGGTGTTCCGGTATTCGGGTCGATGGTATGTGTATATTTTTTCCCGTTCTTGAAATAAAATTGTCGATAATTTCCTGAAGTAGCTAATCCTACATTGCTTATTGCTATGACCGTTTCCAATTCTTTGTACTCATTTGCCGGATCGTCTATTGGTTTATCAATGCCTATGTGCCATTTTTCTCCTTTGGCATTTACTCCTCTACATCGTATTTCGCCACCTATCTCAACCAAGTAATGTCGACTACCCAACCCTTCGAGCAACTTTGCTATTTCGTCTGACGCCTGTCCTTTGGCTATAGCGCTGGCATCCAGTCGTATTTTGTCGTTTTCTTTTATGAGTTTATGTTTCTTCAATGTTATTTTCCGGTATCCTATAAAAGGCATAATGGTATCAATATTGGGTGCAACGGTTCGATTATGATTTCCGTATCCAAATCCCCAAGCATTAACCAAAGGATACTGTAATGTCAAATGCTCCTCCCGATTTTTCAGAAACTTCCTTCGCCATTTTAAACATATCCTCAAAGTATTGATCGGTACAAACGGTAGAGTCATTCCGATTGATACGAGAAATAATAGAATTTGGGTCAAAAGTTGAAAGCGAACGATTAAACTCCTCAAAACGCTTCTCGATTTCCGGCTTCCGGTCTTTGCCCTCAGGCATATCGTAAGTGATGTGATAATATGTACCAAAAACACTACCTTCGTTAAAAACATATTTGCTTTTTGCTGGTTTGCATTGAACAAAAATAAACGCGATAGATATCAAAAAGTATTTTAGTTTCATTGGTGTGCAATATTTGTTAATGAGACGAAGCTAAATCAATCTGTTTTAGTTATCAACACTTTATCTATTCTGTTTCCATCCATATCCATAATCTCAATGGTATAATCCAAATAGGAGACTTTATCTCCAACCGATGGAATCACATTTATCAGTTCAATAACAAATCCGGTTACGGTAGAATAGTCAATTTCTTCAAAATCAACTACAAAATCCTCAAAAATTTTGGTAAGCACTTCAATGGGAGCATCACCGTTTACCAAAACAGAGCCATCATCGCGTACAAAAAAGTCAGGTTGCGCTTGTCTCTCCTTCTCCAAAATTTCCCCTACCAAATTTTCCATAATGTCGTGAAGTGTTATAATTCCCTCTACATCACCATATTCGTCTACCACAACACTGAAATGCGAGTTGCTTTGTTTTAATTGTTGAAGCACTTTAGGAGCAAGCGCATTTTCGTGGATTATGATGGCTGAGTTCAACAATTCTTCCACTTTGAACGGTTTTTTGTTTACCAATGCTTTGTAAAAATCCAACATTATAATAACACCTTCGTAGTTATCCAACGATTCCCTGCAACATACCACGCGACTGTGAGGTGCATATAATAAAATTCTTCCCTAATTTTGTCTTCCGGCTCGTTTAAATCAATCCAATAAACCTCCGTGCGATGTGTCATCAGATGTTTTGCTTTTTTCATCTGAAAAATAAAACACTTTTTCGTGTATCTCGTTTTGCTCTTTTTCAATAACCCCCTCCTGCGAAGCCGTTTTAATCAGTTGTCTCAATTCAGCTTCGGTAATGCTCTCTTCATTTTTCTCCACACCAAGCACATTAATTATAAAAGAGGTAGAAACAGCCAAAATCTTAACAAACGGATAGAAAATTTTACTGAAAACTGAAATGACCGGAGAAACTCTTATCGCCATCTTTTCCGGATTGCTAATAGCTATGGTTTTGGGAACAAGCTCCCCTAATACGATAGTGACGTAAGTAATAAGAATTATGGTAATGATAAGTGAAATCTCATCAGCATAAGGGCGAAAGACAACGACTTTTTCGAATAAAGGAACAATATATTTAGCGAAACTACTTCCGCCATAAAAACCTGTAAGCAAGCTTATCAACGTAATTCCCACTTGTACCGAAGACAGAAATTTTTCAGAATTTTGAAGCAAACCGAGTGCTATTACAGCCCCTTTCTTACCCGATTGTTTGTATTGTTCCAGCCGAGTCTTTTTGCTTGATACCAACGATATTTCAGAAAGAGAAAAAAAACCGTTTAATAAAATAAGAACTAAAATAATTATTATTTCTACCATCTTAAATGATTAATTAACAACACTATATATTGTAAAAGTATAAATATCAAACTTCAAAAATCAAGCGTTCGCCTCTGACAGTTTCATCGAATTTGCCGTTATCGTAAACCGATTTTCCGTTTACGAATGTACGAATTACTTTGCTGTCAAAAACCACATCTTCAAAAGGAGACCATCCACATTTGTATGAAATATTTTCTTTTTTCTATTTTCTCGGATTTATTCGGATTTACCAACACCAAATCGGCGTAATATCCTTCTCTGATGTATCCTCTTTTGCTTATCCTAAACAAATCTGCCGGTGCGTGACACATTTTTTCCACCACCTTTTCCACCGTAAATTTCCCTTGTTTTGACAATTGAAGCATAGCCACAAGCGAATGTTGTACCAATGGACCACCTGACGAAGCCTTATAGCAATTTCCTTGTTTTTCATCCAATGTATGTGGTGCGTGATCGGTAGCTACTACATCCAACAAATTATTATTCAGCGCCTTAATTAACGCCTCTCTGTCAGATTCTTCTTTTATTGCCGGATTCCATTTTATTTTACTTCCGTATTTTTTATAATCCTTGTCTGAAAACCACAGATGATGTACGCAAACTTCCGCCGTAATTCTCTTGTCTTTCAGTAGCTTGGAATTATCGAAAAGCGACATTTCCTTTTCGGTTGAAAGGTGCAAGATATGCAAACGGGTATTGTATTTCTGCGCTAACGACACTGCAAAAGAGGACGATTTATAACACGCCTCTGCCGAACGAATCAGCGGATGAAATTCCATCCCGATGTAATCGTCATACATTTTTTGATAATAACGAAGGTTGGCGCGAATGATATTTTCATCTTCGCAGTGGGTGGCAATTAAAGTAGGCGACTCGTCAAAAATGCGTTGAAGCGCTTCAATGTCATTTACCAGCATATTTCCGGTAGATGAACCCATAAATATTTTAATGCCACACACTTTTCGAGGATCTACTTTTTTCAGTTCCAAGATATTTGTATTGGTGGCACCCATATAAAACGAAAAGTTCGCTAACGATTTGGACGCCGCTAAAGCGTATTTTTGCTCTAAAAGTTCGATTGTTGTAGTTTGAGGAATGGTATTGGGCATTTCCATATACGAAGTAACTCCTCCGGCAACAGCAGCGCGACTTTCAGTATAAATATCGCCTTTATGGGTTAAACCCGGCTGGCGAAAGTGTACCTGATCATCAATTACACCCGGGAAAAGCCACAAGCCGTCAGCCGGTATTATCTCAACATTTTCATCAAGCAAAAGATCGTTCTCTAAGCGGAATATTTTTTCAATTTTATCGCCATTCAGCAATACCGAACCTTTGAAAGTTTGTCCTTCGTTGACAATTTCTGCGTTTTTAATCAGCGTCTTCATACGATAATAATTGTTTTGGAAAAATCATAAAGAACTAACACAAGTGAGTGTTCATAAATTAATCGCCAATACGCATATATGTAAAATTTTAAAAATCAACAATATACAGACTAAATATATTAAACTAATTCAGTTCAGCTACTTATCTAAATAATATATCATAAGGGCAAGTCGGCAAACTATACATTTGCGTTATTGATTATTTTTCAGGAATATGTTCTTTAATCATTTTAACACTACAAAGATAACAAAAAAGGAATGCAAAAGTATTTCACGTTTAACAAAATTAATTATCAAGAAGGTATATAAACAAAAAAAGAGCATCTTTGTGTAGAAGATACTCTTTTGAGCCTCTTGTCGGATTCGAACCAACGACCCCGAGATTACAAATCACGTGCTCTGGCCAGCTGAGCTAAAGAGGCAAGTGGGTAAGCTTACTACATCGCATCGCTACGACCTTTTACCCTTGCTTCGGTCAAGACCTGGGGGAGTTGAAAGGGAGCTGATCGTGTAGGACTTACCCGAGTGCAAAAGTAGTACTTTTTAACGATACTACAAAACATCACATACAAATTTAACCCTAAAGACCACATAGCGTATAATTATCAATTTATTTATCAACCATTTACACATTAAACATTTTTTCGTAATTTTGAGAATATTTTCCTATCAAATATGAACCTGCAAACTAAAGACTTTATACAGAAATATGTCAATGAGGATGTAAATATATTAATATTGAAATCCGTTTTGTCTGCTGATGTTGATATACCATTAGCTATCAAACAAATAGAGGGAATGCAAAAAATCAAGGATAAAGTCCCAATGTTTTATCGCTGTGCCGAATTACTTTATCCGCCAAAACTATCGTTAGAGCAATGCTCTTCCGAAATCACCGCGAGATACAAATCTTCGTTGTGCAGAGGAAAAAAAATGGTGGATTTGACAGGCGGATTCGGCATTGATACTTTTTTTATGTCTGAAAATTTTGATGAAACCATTTATGTAGAACGGCAACAAAAACTCTGCGAGTTAGCCGAACACAATTTTGCTGTTTTATCAACAAAAAACATCAAAATTCAACACGAAACATCGGAAGTTTTTTTGGAAACCGATTTTGTTGCCGATTGGATTTATATTGATCCCGCCCGCCGAAAAGATGGAGGCGCTAAAGCCGTGCTACTGTCGGATTGCGAACCCGATGTAACTGAATTACAAGACAAATTGCTGACTAAAGCTCCGAATGTGATGATCAAACTTTCGCCGATGTTTGATTTAGCGCAACTACAACGCGAGCTGAAAAACATACGAGAAATTCACATCATTGCCGTAGAAAACGAATGTAAAGAGATATTGGTTTTACTTGAAAGAGACTATCATCTAAAAGTTACGATTAATGCGGTACATTTCCAAAAAAATAAAAACGCTAAAGTATTGACGTTTCACAAAGAGGAAGAAAAAAACACGATTGTGAACTACACCGAAACTGTTTTAGAATATCTTTACGAACCGAATGCCGCCATTTTAAAATCCGGAGCATTTAGAACAAGCGCTTCTTTTTTCAAACTACACAAACTGCATATTAACAGCCATTTATACACATCAAACGACATAAACGAACATTTTCAAGGACGAATATTTAAGGTTAAAAGTGTAATACCTTTTAACAAAGAAGAACTAAAAAGATGGGATTGTAAAAAGGCAAATGTCTCTGTTCGGAATTTTCCGTTATCGGTAAACGAACTAAGAAAAAAATTAAAACTAAAAGACGGAGGAAATGAGTATATTTTTGCCACCACACTTTACAATAATCAGAAAGTACTCATTACATGTACAAAAATATAGAACCCATAATACCTTTATAGTGATTCTTACCACTAAATCGTATAATCCGGCATCTCTCTCACAACAAATTCCTTTACCTCTTCGCCATTTAAGGCTCTGAGTGCGCTCAAGGCTAAGGAACGCAATTCATCTTCACCCGGATAAACATAAACGGGCGCAAGCGGTTCTATTCGTGCTTTAATTTCATTTACCACAAAATCGCAATACGCGATACCGCCGGTAAGCAATACACCATCGTTTTTCCCTTTGAACACAGCAAATAACGACATAATCTCTTTAGATACGGTATAAGCCATCGCCTCCAAAATAAGTTTGGCGTGCCCATCACCTTGCTTTATCTTCTCTTCGAGTTCTTGCACGTTATTAGTTTTACAATGCGCTATCAATCCTCCTTTACCGTTCAGTTTCTTCAACATCTCAGTTTCGGAATACCTTCCACTGAAACACATCTTCACTATTTGTCCCGCATCCAACGTACCGGATCGCTCAGGTGAAAAAGGTCCGTAACCGTCCAATCCTTGATTTACATCTGTGACTCTCCCGTTTTGATGAGCGCCAACCGTGATTCCGCCACCCAAATGAGCCACAACAATATTTAATTCTTCATATCTTTTGCCCATTTTCTCGGCATGGAGCCTTGCGATGGCCTTATGATTCAACGCGTGAAAAGTCGAACGACGTGGAATCTCGGGCAAGCCACTGATGCGAGCTACTTCACTAAATTCGTCCACCGCGACCGGATCGGCAATATAAGCCATACATTTTTCCGGATTATGGGCTAATTCATAAGCCAAAAATGCGCCCAGATTGCTTGCATGATCACCAACAACTGCCTTTCGCAGAACATCCATCATAGCCTCATTAACGAAGTAAACGCCCGACTGCACGGGAGTAAGCATTCCACCACGTCCGATGATTGCTGAAAATTCGGTGATGTTGATTTTTTCCTTTTCCAGCAGATCGGTTATAAGTTTATAGCGATACGCTAACTGATCTATTGTTTTTTGATATTTTGCGGTTTCCTCGGCAGTATGACGGATGGTATATGCCGAAATTTGCTTATCATCTTCAAAAACTGCAAATTTGGTAGAGGTTGATCCCGGATTTATAACTAAAATCTTAAACATAAAAAGTGTGTAGAAATTTTGGATTTCATATAACGTGATGGAGGTAAAATGTTATTACGCGAATTTGTTCTGATTTTTTTAGTATTAGAGAATCACTCGTAAAAATAGTTCAAAAAAAACATAGTTGACAGCAGTATCTCAAAAACTTCCGTTCGCTATGTTTCTGATTTATTCGATAGTTTTTGGGTATTGAGATTTTCACAAAACCTCATGTGCCCGATCAAACTTCAGGATATTTTTTATTCATAAAGTCGATGATTTCGGAATTCTTTTCTTCCAACATACCTATCAGTATGTTTACTTTTTCGCTGTTTTGTTCTCCGTTTTCCAATGCAACTAAAATTTTAACCATTTCATCGGCTCCTATCATCCGCATCAGCGGTAATAGTTTGTGTGATGTAGCTTTGATTTGTTGCCAATCGTTTGTTTGAATCGAATCTTTGAGCTCGTCCAATTTGGTTTTATTTTCAGACACAAAAACATTCAGAATATCTTTTGCCGTTTCTTCATCATCTTCCACAAATTCAATCAAAGCATTAATCCCTTTTGTTTGCGCTGAAGAAGCTATTTTCGGTTCTCCATTATTAGTGACGTTGGTTAGTTCACCTATTTTATCAAGCAAAGTGGTAAATGGCACCGGTTTAGACAAGAAAGTTGTAAATCCGGCACTTTGAAATTTATCTTCTGAAATATCCGAACGAGCAGATAAGGCTACAATAGGCACCTCTTTATAATGTTTGGAGTTGATATTGCGTATCTGCTTCACTAACTCAAAACCATTAATTTGTGGCATTTGTATATCGGTAAGGATGATGCCAAATTTTTCTTTTTTAAGCAACGGAAGTACTTTTTTTGAATCTGAGCATACCGTAACTTTTAGTCCCTCTCGTTGCAACAGTTTTTCAAACACGTTTAGCATCACTAAATCATCGTCAATAAACAATACTTTTGCATCGAGACTTTTCAATACCGATTTAGGGTCTGTCTTTTGTAGAGCAGGAGTTTCTGAAGGTATTTGCAAAGTAGCTAAAGGTATAGCCACCGTAAACTCACTTCCTTTGCCAAATTCCGATTCTACATATATTTCTCCCTGAAGTAGTTTTATAAGTTTGTAAGTAATTGCTAATCCTAATCCAAAGCCCTCAATTTTATTTTTGTCATCTGTATTGCCTACACGTTGAAACTCATCAAATATTTTTGTGATGTCTTCGGGTTTGATACCTACTCCGGTATCTTTAACCGATATCCGCAACTCATTATTTTCTGATATAGAAGAAGCAATGGTTATTCCGCCGGTTTTAGTAAACTTAATAGCATTTGAAATCAAATTATTTACAATTTGCTTGATTACAAACGGATCACTTTCAACGTTTTTACCATTATCAATATCATTTTTAAGTTTATACGATAGTTTTTTATTGACTACCGGTTCAAAACTCTGATAAATACTTTCAATCAATTCGCAAGGCGAGAAAGTTACTTTGGTTATTTCCGATTTGCCTTGTTCGAGTTTATGATAGTCCATCAATTTATTTACCAATTCCAAAATGTGCTCTGACGAATGTTTCATATTATCCAAATGATCCTTCTCGTTCTGAGGCATTTTTTCGTGTAACATCAACTCTATGTGCCCTATGATTGAGCTTAAAGGTGATTTTATATCGTGAGAAATCATTAAGAGTAATCTTTCCCTACTCTTCATCAAATCTTCGGCATATTTTTTACTTTCTTCTATTTTCTTTCTATATGTTTGACTTTGATTTATCAAAATAAGAGTGGTAGTTAAGAAAATAATGACCGTAAGAAGCGAAGCCCAAGCGATACTTGACATCAATTGTGTTGATTTATTTATCGCTCTTTCTCTATCAGACATCAGGGTAGCCACAGATTTTCTTTCTTTGCTTTCCAGTTTAAATAGTATTTGATGTATCTGATTTGTCAGCGACTCATCATAATACAACATATTTGCCTGTCTAACAGACAATCGAGATAGATATGTTACTTTCTTTTTATTGTTTCTGTAACTCAAGTCGCGAATAAATTGTGTAACTGTGTCGGTTAAAAGTTCGGCTGGTTTTTTGATTGTGGTATCTTTTTCTTCTATATTCTGTTTTGCAACTACTTTGGTCGATTCCGCTTCATTAACAAATACACCTTTAATACGAGAAAGTAATCCTTTCTTTTGCTTGATAAAAAAAGAAGAGTCTTTTTTTTGTGTTTTAAAGTTGGTATCAAACAAATCGAAAAGACTATTTATATCCTTCTTTGACAGCACGGTAGTAAGTATCCGTTTAGAGTATGGTAGTTTGCGAATGGTATCTAATAAAGCAACCATATTTTTAAGATTGACCTCTTTCTCCACTAAAAGTATATTTACCGTATCCAAGCTGGTTTTAATAGAGGCATCGTCGGTGGAACGATAAAGAGAGTCAATATAGAAATGTACTTTCTTGCTATTCCAACGTTGAGTTGAATCCAAATCGTGTGCGTTAAAGTTCTCTGAAATCATCACTTTGCGTATACTCTCCAGCTCATAGAGCGATACTAACGCATTACTTATCAGATTTAGCTGTTTTCGTTCGGCAAAAGGCTGATTTTGTTTGGAAAACTGAAGTAATTCACGGTATATTTCGTACCCTCCCAGCACTGAGAGCAAGAACAACAACAAATAACCCGCAAAAACAATTATTTTGATATTCTGGTAGGAACCTTTCATAAAATAATTTTATAAAGTTTTATTTTATTGTAAAGTATTTTTGTATCGGTATTTAATATCTCAGCTGTTTTGGATAAATTGTTTTTTGTTATTCTCAACGCATCAACTATCTTCATTTTTTCTTCCTCATTCTCTTGCAAAATAAAGATGTTGGATTCCGATTTAAAATGCTCGGGAATAATATCGGCAGTGATATAATCTCCGTGTGCAATCAGCGTTAACCGATTGATGATATTTTTCAATTCCCTTATATTTCCCGTCCAATTATAGTTGACAAGTATATCAAGCGCTTCGGGTGTAAATCCGAGAATCTCTTTGTTTAATGATGTATTTGCTTCTCCTAAAAAATGGTTTAGAAATAACGGAATATCTTCTTTGCACTCTTTCAAAGATGGAACGTGAATGGTAAATTCACTTATACGGTGATACAAATCACTTCTGAAATAACCATTATTCACAGCAAATACAATATCTTCGTTAGTAGCCGCAATGATACGAACATCAATTTCAATTTCTTTTTCAGACCCTACGGGTTTAATTCTCTGCTCCTGTAAAGCGCGCAAAAGTTGCGTTTGAATATCAACAGATAGATTACCTATTTCATCTAAAAAGAGAGTGCCTTTATCTGCATTCAAGAAAAAACCCGATTTATTGGTTATAGCTCCTGTAAATGCTCCCTTTACGTGCCCGAAAAAATCACTTGCCGCTAATTCACGGGTTATCACCCCACAATCTACCGCTACAAAAGGACCATCGGCACGCGTGCTTTTTTGATGTATCATACGCGCTACATGCTCCTTTCCCACTCCACTCTCGCCACCGATAAGAACTGAAAGTTTGGTAGGCGCCACTAATTCGGCATGCTCGTATAATTTTTTGTATAAAGCAGAATTGCCTATTACTATTTGGTTTCCACCCTCGGATGTTTGAACAGAACTATTCGTTTTGGATTTTACTGTTGAATTATTTTGATTAAAGGCTTCATTTAATTTAATGAAAAGCTCTTCGGGATTAAACGGTTTGGGGATATAATCGAAAGCTCCTAATTTCATCGCCATCACAGCCGACTGTATATCGGCATAGCCGGTCATCATTATCACAATAGTCTGTGGATATTCTTTTTTTATCCACTCTAATATAGATAATCCATTTTCTCCGGGCAAACGTAAATCACAAATAACCAAATCAAATAAGGTTTCCCTCATTTTTTTTCTTACTTCCGAACCATTTACTGCCGTATCTACCTCAAATTTTCTTTTAACAAACCACGCCTTTAACATTCTGCAAAAAGTAAGGTCGTCTTCAACAATCAATATCGGCTTCATTTTCAGTATTTTATGTTTTTTAGATGTGACAAATATTAATCAGTCAAAAATAAACTTTTTTTTATTATTAAAAAAATTTATACACACATTTTGTTAATGATGGGTATTTTTTGACAGTAATGCTCCGAATTAAAAAGAATTATTCTATTTTTGACACTAAAAGTTATATGTATTCTACGATATTTATCGTTAAATAGAATAAGAGCTAACAACATTCACCATATCAATTATCTTTATCAACTTCATTTTATACAATTTATAATATTATGAAAATCAGATTTATAGGAGCCTCAAGGGAAGTTACCGGAAGCAAAGTGCTCATCACAACTAATGACAACAAAAAAATTCTGTTGGACTGCGGTATGTATCAGGGAAAAGGGCTTGAAACCGATACTAAAAACCGTAACTTGGAATTAGAAGCGGCAAGCATCGATTATGTCATACTTTCGCACGCCCACATCGATCATTCGGGATTAATCCCTTACCTTTACAAATTAGGATTTCACGGTTCGGTAATCTGCACGGTAGCTACACGTAACTTATGCTCTATTATGTTATCAGACAGCGGGCATATACAAGAGTTAGATGTTAAGTGGTTTAACAAGAAACAATCGAAAAGAAATTTGCCTTCCGTTAGTCCTATATACACGGTAGAAGATGCCGAAAAATGTATGAAACTATTTATAGGAATAGAATTTAACCGCCGCTTCGAAATCAACCAACATCTACGCGTTAAATTCACAAATACAGGGCACATGCTGGGTTCGGGAGTTATAAATCTGGAAATTAAAGAAAATGGAGAAATTATAAATCTGGCTTATACAGGCGACATAGGGCGACCCGTAAACAGAATTTTACCTTCCCCGGTAGCGTTTCCCCAATGCGATTACTTGATTACGGAATCTACTTATGGCAACAGATTACACGAACCGTTGAAAGATATGGAAGAACAGTTGTTGCAAATCATATCGGATACCTGTATTGCGCAAAAGGGAAAACTCATTATTCCGTCTTTTGCTATCGGAAGAACTCAGGAGGTTGTTTTTTTACTGAATAAATTTTACAATGAAGGTAAATTGCCGAGAATAAACATCTATGTTGATAGTCCGTTAGCTGTAAATGCCACCGATGTCTTCCGGATTCATTTGAACGATTTGAATGAAGATATCAAAAAAGTGATAAAAACCGACCCCGATCCTTTTGGCTTCAACAGCTTACATTACATCAAATTAGTAGAAGAGTCCAAAGCAATCAACGAAGTTGATGAGCCTTGCATTATTATTTCAGCATCGGGTATGGCAGAAGCCGGTCGCATCAAACATCACATTGCCAACAACATATCCAATCCGAGAAACACAATTCTGATCATCGGATATTGTACTCCATCATCGCTGGGGGCAAGACTTCAAGAGCCGGGACTTAACAGCATCTCCATTTTTGGAGAAATTCATCCGGTCAAAGCCGCTATTCGTAAAATTGAGGCATTCTCGGGGCATGCCGATTATAACGAAATGATACAATTTCTAAAATGCCAAGATGTTTCAGCAATAAAAAAAACATTTCTCGTTCATTGCGAATATGGTGTACAACAGGCATATCGAGATCATTTATTCGAAAACGGATTTCAGCATATCGAAATTCCGGCGCCCGGCAACGAATTTGAGATTTCATAACGATACCGTATTGTCAAAAAATTTTTTATTACATAAAAATCTATTACCTTTGTAGCTTGCAGCAGGTTGGTTTGTCGCTTCGATTTTATGTCGGAGAGGAAAGTCCGGGCAACGCAGAGCACCATACTTCCTAACGGGAAGCTGTCAGCAATGGCAGAGTAGTGTAACAGAAAACAACTACCTTGAAATCCGCGAGGGAACAAGGAAAAGGTGAAAAGGCGAGGTAAGAGCTCACCGCAAGTCACAGTGATGTGATTTGGCGTACGCCTTATGGGTTGCAAGATCATGTACACCGACGCACGTAGGATGGCTCGTCCGATGTCGGGGGGTAGATCGCTGGATTTTGTTAGTGATAGCAAAACAAGATAAATGACAAACAATTTCGATGGGGTTTCCCAGAAGGATTACAGAACCCGGCTTACAGACCTGCTGTTTTTTTAGCTTCTATGGGTAAACTTTGAGCTATAAGCAATGTTTAATGTTGACTATGAATCACAAGATTGCAAAGCGCCTAACTATTTAAGATTATGACAAAGTTGGCTAATTTTTACAAATACATTTATAATTTTCTCCGATACGATATTTGGCGTATCACTGTGAGTGAATTGTCGCGCGGAAAACGACTCTTGTATTCTATTATAAAAACTATCTTTCTCGCAATCAGAGAATATTACAACAATCGTTTGGGCGTAAGAGCCGCGGCACTCACCTATTCCATTACGTTTGCCATCGTACCGATAATCGCTTTACTTACGGCTATTGGTAAAGGTTTCGGAATTGAGCAGTACATCGAAAAAGCGCTCTCAGACACCTTTGTGGCTCAAGCGAATATGTTACCTACCGTGATGGGGTTTGTCGAAAAATATTTAGCTACTACGCGCGGTGGATTATTTATAGGAATAGGATTAGCTGTTTTGGTGTATGCCGTGATGAATTTTTTTATGCAGGTTGAGAACGCATTTAATACAATATGGCAAGTAAAAAAATCACGCTCACTGTTGCGTCAATTTACTATGCTTTTTTCGGGATTGTTTATTCTACCTATTTTAATTGTAGTCACCAGCGGGTTATCCATTTATTTCAACACCATTCTTTCACAATCGTTTTTTTTCCAGTTTTTTAGCCCGTTATTAAAGTTTGCCGTTTTTTTTGTACCTTACGTTATCAGTTGGTTGATATTTACGTTTATGTACGTCATTATTCCTAACACTAAAGTACGGTTTGTAAACGGGCTCATCGCCGGCATTATTGCCGGAACGGCTTTTCAGATATTCCAAATGCTTTACGTTAACGGGCAGATAAACTTAACCCGTTACAATGCGGTTTATGGAGGATTTGCTGCCATTCCATTATTGTTATTCTGGCTCTATATCTCTTGCCTAATTGTACTTTTAGGAGCGGAGATTTCTTATGCTTCACAAAATTTGAGAAATTACGACTACGAAGTGGATACTGACAATATCAGTGTACGCTACAAAAAATACTTGACCGTTTTTATTACCTATATTATCGTTAAGCGATTTGAAAATGGCGAACTTCCCATCAAATTACAAGAAATTATTGATGAATATAAGTTACCGATTCGTTTATTAAATTCCGTGATTCAGGTATTGGTGGATGCGCGTATCATTATTGAAGTGACAGATGAAGAATCAACTGACAGAGCATACTATCCGGCAATGGACATTAACAAGCTAACAGTCAATATATTATATTCTAACATAGATAAAAAAGGGGCGGAACTTTTTTTAACGGCAGAATCGGCTGAAATGGAAGCTATCTGGTACAAAATGTTAGAAATGCAAGCCGAAATTGACAATGTTCGTCAACATATTTTGGTAAAAGACCTTTATTAACAATATATTTTGTGATGCCTGTATCTGTCAGCGATTACTCACACAGTTCAACTTTCCACTTAAACTATGTCTGGTATCTACATCCATATCCCTTTTTGCAAAACCAAATGTACGTATTGCGACTTTTACTCTAACACGAATTTTCAACAAAAAAAACGTGTTCTAAATACGATACATACCGAAATAGGACACAGAAAAAATTATCTTTCAGACAAAAATATATCGACCATATATTTTGGAGGTGGTACCCCTTCTACCCTTTCGATAGAAGAAATTCAGGATATATTACACAAAATTAAGACCTATTTCATCGTTTTGCCCGATGCCGAAATCACATTGGAATCTAATCCGGACGATTTGTCAGACAACTATCTAAAATCAATCAGAGCCATCGGGATAAATCGGATAAGCATTGGTATTCAAAGCTTTGACAATTCACAACTTTCATTTATCAACAGACGACACGATGCTTCGGGAGCAGTGCAAGCCGTGCAACAAGCCCAACGTGCAGGTTTCGACAACATCAGCATAGATTTGATATACGGACTTCCGGGGCAAACTATCGAGTCGTGGCAGGAGCAACTCGAGAAAGCATTTACGCTTGATGTGCAACACATTTCAGCTTACGGGCTAACTTACGAGCCCGATACACCGCTTTGGAAACAACAGCAACAAGGAAAAGTAGTTGCGACCGATGAAGATACGATAATAAAAATGTATGAAATATTAGTCGATAGATGCACAAAAAAAAGATTTGAACAATATGAAATTTCCAACTTCGCTAAAAATGGGTTTCGCTCCCGCCACAACTCCTCTTATTGGCAACAAATACCTTACTTAGGTATCGGACCGTCTGCACATTCGTACGATGGTGATTCACGGCAATGGAATACATCTTCTATGGGCTTGTATTGTCAAAACATAGAGCAAAATCGACCTTACTTTGAACGGGAGAAACTGACTCCAAATGAAAAATACAACGACTACATTATGGTGCGACTACGTACTTGTGAGGGCATTAACCTTAATATCGTTAATAATCTGTTTGGCGAAAATGCAGTACAATTACTATTAAAATCGAGTAAAAAATACCTTCAAAACAAACTGCTAATCCATAAGAACAACTTTCTTTGTCTATCACAAGCCGGCATCTTGGTCTCCAATCTAATTATTGAAGATTTGATGATGGAGTAAACAAAACGATTTTACACCACCGTATTTTCGACAGCAATTATTTTCACTATATTTAATTTTCAAAATCTGCAATCGTCCTTTTAATTATTTCCAAACATTCGCATAATTGTTCTTCCGCAATTACCAACGGAGGAGCAAAACGGATGATATTGGTATGCGTGGGTTTGGCAAGCAAACCGTTTTCGGCTAATTTCAAACAAATTTCCCAAGCCAGATCTTTATGATTTTTATTATTGATGATCAAGGCATTGAGCAAACCTTTTCCACGTATTTTGATGGCGATATTGGATGTTTTAGAAAATTCAGTCAATTCATTTCTAAAAATTTCTCCCAAACGGAATGCATTTTCGGTTAGTTTCTCATCGCGAATTACTTCCAATGCCGCAATGGCAACCGCGGCTGCCACCGGATTTCCTCCAAAAGTAGAGCCGTGCTGTCCGGGACGGATAACTTCCATAATTTCATTGCTCGAAAGAACTGCCGAAATAGGGTATGCGCCTCCTGAAAGCGCTTTTCCAAGAATCAGAATATCGGGATGGATATTTTCATAATCGCAAGCCAGCAGTTTTCCGGTACGTCCGATGCCTGTTTGAACTTCATCGGCAATGAAAAGAGCATTGTTTTGCTGGCAAAGTTCGTGGCTTTGTTTCAAAAATCCTTCATCAGGAACATTTGCACCCGCTTCGCCTTGAATGGGTTCTACTAAAAAACCTACGATGTTTGGATTTTCGTCAAACGCGTTTTTTAGCGCATCCACATCGTTGTAAGGAATGACGATAAAACCGGGCGTAAACGGACCGTAATCGTTATAAGCATCAGGATCAACCGAAAAAGATACAATGGTAGTGGTACGTCCGTGAAAATTGCCCGAACAAACCACTATTTGCGCCTTATTTTCAGGAATATTACGTTTTTGATAGCTCCATTTACGACAAAGTTTGATGGCTGTTTCCACCGCTTCAGCTCCTGTGTTCATTGGAAGCACTTTTTCGTAACCAAAATATTCGGTGATGAATTTTTCGTAAGTGCCTAACTTATCGTTGTAAAAAGCGCGTGATGTCAATGTGAGTTTCTTGGATTGCTCAATCAAAGCATTGATGATTTTCGGGTGGCAATGACCTTGATTAACAGCTGAATATGCCGAAAGAAAATCGAAATACTTCTTTCCGTCCACATCCCACACAAACACTCCTTCACCTTTTTCAAGCACCACCGGAAGCGGATGATAATTGTGTGCTCCGTATTTATCTTCTAAATGGATTAAAGAAGCCCCCCAATCCCCCGAGGGGGGAGTTTGAGAGGATTGATTCATCGAATTAGTATTTTTTGAAGTTTGCATATTATTTCTTTTAGTTTTATATTCTATTTTTTGAAAAACATTGCGAATCATATAAAAAGTCCCCCTGTGGGAGATTCCCGCCTGCGGCAGGCAGGTAGGGGGCTGTTAAAATACCTCTGCCATCATACATCGAACGCTTCCTCCCCCGTTTTTTTCAATCGTTGGAATGGCAAAAATAAGCAATTTATTTTGTGATTCGAGGTATTGTTTTTGTTCTACTGTGAGTGATTCGTAAGCCGACTGCGACATTGCAAGTAACTTCTCGCCTGCCCTATTTTCAATCTGCAACATATTTCCCGCAAAATGATTCATTTGCTTAGCCGTAATTTCTACGATTTTTTTACCGTTTTCTTCTATTTCTGAAACAACGGTTTTTCTTTCGGTTGCGTTTTGAATAGAGTCCAAGCAGATTACAACATAATTATCAGCCACGCACATCATTACATTGGTGTGATAAATAGAAAATTGTTCTCCATTAACTTGTTGGGTAGCTTCAAACATTACAGGATGCAACTTCATTTCAGCGCAATAATCAAGGAACAAGGCTTTGTCGGTTCGTGGTGAAAGCGATGTATACGCCTTTTTGTTTTTACGATCTAAAATGATACTTCCCGTTCCTTCCAAAAAACGACCATCGTTCTCAAACGGTGTGTAATCAATGATTTTATATTTTTTTTGCAGATAATTTTCTACCGATAACAACACATCGATTCTGCGTTCCATCCTACGATTTTCGGCAAACATTGGATATAAAACGGCACGATTTTTTTCGTGAAACGAAATCCAGTTGTTGGGAAAAATAGAATCGGGTGTGTGTGGATAAAGCGTATCGCGTTCAACAATCACATCCACATCGTTTTCACGCAATTTTTGAACCATCGCGTTAAATTCAGCCAACGCTTTCTGTTGCACGCCGGCATTATTTTTATCTTCCGAAGATTGAAAATAATTATTTACCGATGTTTGCGGATTAAAACCGAAAGCCACCGGTTCAATCATTAAAATAGTATGGGTAAGGTTCTGTTGTATTTTCATAATTACTGATTAATCGCGTTTTAACGGTAGTGTTGAGCATCGCAACAAACCTCCCATTTTTGAGATTTCAGCATACGGGATTTTTTCAACAGTCATTCCCCAAACGTTTTCCAAATGGGAGTTTAAGCGCACAAAATTTTGCTCCGATACAACCACTTTGGGCGAAATAGAAAAGATATTGCTGTTCATCGCCACCATTTCAGGCTGAGTTATTTCAAAGATATTTTCTTTCCCAAACACATCAATAATGGCGTGGTAATCTTTTTTGTGAATAAAACCATCGGGATAAACAATTGCTTTTCCATCGCCAACGGGCATAAATGCACAGTCCAAATGCAACACCGATTGATAAGGATTGGTGTTGTGCTTTATTAATTCGATGGGAATAAACGTTTTATAAGGAAAAAGCTCTTTCAAGAAATTAAAAGCATACAAATTAGTGCGGGCAGATTTCAACGACGGATAATCATCAGCGGTGTAAAGTCCGACAAAAACAATATCGTTGAACAAAACCACGTCGCCACCTTCC
Source organism: Paludibacteraceae bacterium (assembly GCA_049840795.1). Taxonomy (GTDB): domain Bacteria; phylum Bacteroidota; class Bacteroidia; order Bacteroidales; family Paludibacteraceae; genus UPXZ01. The sequence continues at coordinate 87,059 of JASGJK010000036.1, read as the reverse complement.
ACGTGGGCTTTTTCAGGGAGATTGTATATTTTATTGTACGAAATTTGGTCGTAAATTATTTCGTAAGCTTCCTTTTCGTCTTCGCGGTCGGGAATAATGTTGGAATTGATGATTTTATCGTCGATGACAAACGCCACATCGCGTGCAAAAACCTGATTGCAATTTTCCAACGTCCACGGGCGAAATACCTGCACATCATACTTCAACAATACTTTTTCAAAAGCAGTCATTTCTTTGTAAACGGCTTCTTCGGTAGGATAATCATTCCTCAACACAGAATCGTAAGATTTTGGATCGTAGGTTGTTTCCAGCGTTGGGACTTTTCCTAACGAACCCGGCTGTCCTAAAACAACGGCTTTTAGCAGTGAAGTTTCATTTGTGACGTATAAATTCATATTTAGTGCAAAAAAAATTCATCGCCAAAGATAAGAAAATAAAATCTATTTTGCATAAATATTTATAAAAAATTCATTACTTGTGTTGTTTAATGATATTTATCTATCGAATTGATATTTTTGTTATTTTTTTTGATTTAATTATTGCGTATTCAACAAAAAAACTACACCTTTGCAGAAAATTAATCGAAATGATGTCAAATTTAAAATTTTGGTGGTGGCGCAACTTACGTTTCAATAAATCGTGAGAAGAGCTGTCATACCAATATTTTAATTAAAATATATTTGAAAGGCTTGTCGTAACTCACGATAAGCCTTTTTTAATTACGTAAACAAAACCACAGCAGATTAAAATACATAAATTATGGAATTTCGGAACAAGAATGGTTATTACGGTGAATTTGGCGGGGCTTACATCCCTGAAATTCTTCACGGTACGGTTGAAAAGCTTAAATCGGCTTTTTATGAGGCAAAAGAAGACGATTCTTTCAAAAAGGAATTTGTCGATTTGCTTAAAAACTATATTGGAAGACCTTCGCCATTGTATTTTGCAAAAAGACTTTCGGAAAAATATCAAACGAATATCTATTTGAAACGCGAAGATTTAAACCACACCGGTTCGCATAAAATAAACAATGCACTGGGGCAGATTCTCCTCGCCAAACGGATGGGCAAAACACAGATTATTGCGGAAACCGGAGCCGGACAGCACGGCGTGGCAACTGCTACCGCTTGCGCTTTGATGGGGTTGGAATGTATTGTGTTTATGGGCAAAACCGATGTGGAACGCCAGTTTCTGAACGTACAAAAAATGCGTATGCTGGGCGCCAAAGTTGAACCTGTTACCAGTGGAAATATGACTTTGAAAGATGCAACTAACGAAGCTATCCGCTACTGGTGTACTAATCCGCAGGCTTTTTATATTATCGGCTCTACCGTTGGTCCTCATCCCTACCCCGAAATGGTGGCTTATTTCCAATCCATTATCAGTGAAGAGATTAAATGGCAATTGAAAGAACATACCGGAAAAGATTCACCCGATTATTTAATTGCTTGCGTTGGCGGAGGAAGCAACGCAATGGGTACTTATTATCATTTTCTTGAGAATGAAAACGTAAAAATTATTTCGGCGGAAGCTGGTGGCAAAGGAATTGAAACGGGTGAAACAGCCGCGACTATCCACGTAGGCACCAAAGGAATTATCCACGGAAGCCGTACGCTTGTAATGCAAGATGCCGACGGGCAAATCATTGAACCCTACTCTATTTCTGCCGGATTGGATTATCCCGGAATTGGACCTGCACACGCACACCTGGCAAGTACGGGAAGAACAAAAGTACTTGCCGTTAACGATGATGAAGCCCTCGAAGCCGCAATGGAACTTACTCGTTTAGAAGGAATTATACCGGCGATTGAATCGGCACACGCTTTGGCTGTGTTGAAAAAGGAAAAAAAAACATTCAAAAGTGACAATATTATTGTTTTGACAGTTTCGGGACGAGGTGATAAAGATATGGAGACATATATAAATATCAGCCCCCTAACCCCCTAAAGGGGGAACTAAAGTACCACTAAATAACAAAATACATGAAGAAAAATAGATTAAATAAATATTTTGATACAATGACACAACAAAATAATCAAAATAATTCCTCTTCAAACTCCCCCTTCAGGGGGCTGGGGGGCAAAATTATTACCAACACTAAAAAACTACTTGCCGACTTGCAAACTCCGGTTGGCATCTATTTGAAAATAAGAGATTTGTACACCAACTCCGTTTTATTGGAAAGTTCTGATTACCACGGAAATGAAAACAGTTATTCTTACATTGGATTTGCCCCGATGGGCGGTATTTCAGTCAATAATTTTGTAATTACCGAAGATTATCCCGACGGAAGCAAAATCACCACCAACGTAACCGATAAAATGACGGTTGCCGACAGGTTTGATGCTTTCCTAAAATCTTTTGAAATTGAAAACAAGCAAGATACGCCCATCATAAACGGTTTGCTCGGTTATACTTCGTATGAAGCTGTGCAATATTTCGAGGATGTAAAACTTTCGGCACGCCAAACCGATCCGGGAAGTATGCCGGGATTGCATTATGTGTTTTTCAAATACATCATTGCCATCAATCATTTCAATAATGATTTGACAATCATCGAAAATCTGATGGAAAACGAAACCTCGTCCATTCCCGAAATCGAAACTATTTTGATGAACAATAATTATGCGACCTATCCTTTTTCTGCCGTTGGAAAAGAACAATGCGATATTTCTGACGAAGATTACAAGAAAATGGTGGCTCGTGGAAAAGAGGAATGTTACAAGGGAAACGTGTTCCAGATTGTGCTTTCGCGCCGTTTCTACCAACATTTTACCGGTGATGATTTTATGCTTTACCGCACCTTGCGTTGAATAAATCCGTCTCCTTATCTGTTTTATTTTAATTTTGGAGATTTCAGAATTTTTGGTTCGTCGCCCGAAGCGCATTTAGTGGTGGATGCAAAAAAACAAAAAGCATACATCAAACCCATTGCAGGGACTTTTAGAAGAACAGGCGATGATGAAAAAGATTTCCATCTGGCCGAAAAATTAATTACGGATAAAAAAGAAAATGCCGAACACGTAATGTTGGTGGATTTGGCTCGCAACGATTTAAGCCGTAACTGCGACAATGTAGAAGTAGAGGTTTTTCGCGAAGTACAATATTATTCGCACGTATTGCACTTGGTATCAAGCGTGAGTGGAAAATTACGTCCCGATACTAAAATCATCAAACTTTTTGCCAATACTTTTCCTGCCGGAACACTTTCGGGAGCACCTAAAATTAAAGCGATGCAAATCATAGACACCATCGAGCCACACGACAGAGGTCCGTATGGAGGTTGCATCGGTTATATCGGCTTTGATGGAAACTTCAACCAAGCCATCACCATCCGTTCGTTTGTGAGCAAAGAAAATATACTTTATTATCAGGCAGGAGCAGGCATTGTAGCAAAATCAAACGAAGAAAGTGAACTACAAGAGGTAAACAACAAACTCGCCGCGCTGAAAAAATGTCTGAACCATGATTTGTTTGATTAATATGATTTTGAAGATATTCTTATAAATTAGTTTTATATGATAGACAAAAATCTAAATATTCAGAATTAACATCAAAAATTATAGGTTGTGCAATGAATATCCATTCTGCACTTGGCAATGGTTTCCAAGAAGTTATCTATCAACGTGCATTGGAAATTGAAATGAAATTAGCAGGAATCAATTTTAATCGTGAATTTGAGATGCCAATATATTACAGAAACGAACAAATCGGAACAAGAAGAGTTGATTTTTTTGTTGAAGATTTAATTTCGGTCGAATTGAAGGCTGTCACAAAATTGGAAGATGTTCATTTTGCACAAGCAATTAATTATTTAGAAGCATATAATATTGAAATTGGATTATTAATCAATTTTGGAGAAAGAAGTTTAGTTTTTAAACGTCTTCAAAATAATAAATTCCAAATATCAAAAAAATAATATTAATCACATAAATCAAAATTCAGACTATGAGGCTCCTAGTTTTCGATAATTACGATTCATTTACATATAATTTGGTTCACGCAGTAAAAAAACTGGGTTATACCGATATTGAAATACATCGAAACGATAAAATTTCGTCGGAAGAAATTGATCGTTTCGACAAAATCATCCTTTCGCCAGGTCCCGGTGTTCCTTCTGAATCAGGGATTCTATTGGATGTGATAAAAACATACGCTCCTACAAAAAGTATTTTGGGAGTTTCCCTTGGCGAACAAGCCATTGGAGAAGCTTTTGGAGGTACTCTGATTAATCTTCCTGATGTTTTTCACGGAGTAAGTACAAAAATCAATGTCATTGCAGATGATACTTTGTTTTACGATATGTTATCGACATTAGAAGTAGGACGATACCATTCGTGGGCTGTTTCTAAAGAAAATTTTCCGGATTGCTTACGGATTACTGCCGTAGATGATGATGGAATGATTATGGCGCTCCAACATAAAACCTATGACGTACGTGGCGTTCAATTTCATCCTGAAATCGATTTTGACCCCACAAGGGGAAGATATGCTGAGAAATTGGTTAACAACCCCCTAACCCCCTGAAGGGGGAATTTTTCTCAATAAATTGAATATCATTTGTATTAATAAGATTATAAAAATGCAATTAACAGACAATAATAAAAATCCACAACCCGTTGTTCCCCCCTTCAGGGGGCAAGGGGGCTTCTTTATTAAAAAGACTTTTCGAACATCAATCGCTTACACGTGCTGAAGCGGCGGAAGTAATGTCAAATATTGCGGTTGGGAAATACAATAATGAACAAATTGCGGCTTTTATTTCTGTTTATTTGATGCGCAGCATTGAATTGGACGAAGTAATCGGATTCCGTGATGCCTTGCTAAACACGGCTGTAAAAGTTGATTTAAGTGAATTTAATCCCATCGATATTGTTGGAACAGGTGGTGATGGCAAAAACACGTTCAATATCTCCACGTGTGCTTGTTTTGTTTTGGCTGGCGCAGGCTACAACGTAGCTAAACACGGTAATTACGGGGCTACATCCGTCAGCGGATCTTCAAACGTGCTGAAATATTTATGGGAGCAAAATTTACTAACGATGAAAGCGTTTTGAAAAAAACGATTGAAAAGAGCGGTTTTGCATATCTCCACGCTCCTATTTTTAATCCGGCGATGAAGAATGTAGCTCCCGTCAGAAAAAATCTGGGTGTGCGTACTTTTTTCAATGTGCTTGGGCCTCTTATCAGCCCTGTACAGCCTCAATACCAGTGTTTGGGGACGTAGAGTTTAAAAATGATGCGTTTGTACAATTATATTTATCAGAATTTGGGCGTAAATTATTCCATTGTGCATAGTTTAGACGGCTACGATGAAATTTCGCTGACCGATAATTTCAAAGTAATCAACAACAGTGGTGAATATATTCTATCTCCCGAAAAAGTCGGGATGAAAAAGATTAAACAATCGGAACTTTTTGGAGGTGAAACGGTGGACGATGCAGCCAAAATTTTCCTCAATGTACTTGAAAACAAAGCTTCCGAAGCACAAATAAATACGGTGGTTATTAATGCGGCGTTTGCCATTCAAACAATTTGTCCCGAAAAAACCATTAAACAATGTACGCAAGAAGCGTTGGAAGCTATAAAAAATGGAAAAGCAAAACACGCGTTTAATCGTTTCATTGAGATATATAATTGATCAATAGAGTATTTATAAATTTGTGGTTTATTCGTATATTCGTGGCAAAAAAAATGTGACTATGACAAGTGAAATTATTTACAAAGAAGAGAGTTATCTTATCATCGGGAAATGTATGGAAATACACAACGCGTTAGGACACGGATTTTCTGAGATTGTTTACAAAGATGCTATGGAAGTAATTCTCAACGAGGAAAACATAAAGTTTGAACGCGAAAAAGAATACGATGTGTTTTTCAGAGGAGTTTTATTACCACACAAATTTTATGCTGATTTTGTGGTATTTGATAAAATTATTTTGGTTTTAAGATGCGTTGTACAACTAACTGACGATGATATTTCACAAACAATAAATTATCTGAAAGTTTCGGGAAACAAATTAGGATTATTGGTGAATTTCGGGAGAGGAAAGTTTGAATACAAAAGACTCGTATATTAGCTGCGCGAACTTATTCTTAGCCACGAATACACCTATTTTCACAAATTAATATCAAGTTTTTATGACCATTTTAGACACTATAATAAAATCAAAACACAAAGAAGTTGCCGAACGAAAAAAAATAAAATCAATCGCTGATTTGGAAAAAGAAATCTATTTTACCCCGAAATGTATTTCATTGAAAAAACAAAATTTGTTGCAATCAAATTCGGGCATTATCAGCGAATTCAAACGGAAATCGCCCTCCAAAGGGTGGATAAAAGAAAATGCAGTTGCAACAGAAATTACAGTCGGGTATTGCAAAAACGGCGCTTCAGGAATTTCTATCCTGACTGATTTTCCGTTCTTTGGAGGAAGCCCGAGAATTTAATATCTGCCCGTCAGCACGTGGACTGCCCCATTTTAAGGAAAGATTTTATGATTGACGATTATCAGTTTTACGAAGCGAAAGCAATGGGTGCCGACTATTATTTTATTGATAGCCTCTGCATTAACGGTTTCAGAAACGGAAAAATTTGCCAAACTCGCAAAAAAACTGGGAATGGAAGTATTGCTCGAAATACACAACGAAGAGAGAGTTCAAACACATCAACGATTTTGTGGATATTGTGGGAGTAAACAACCGGAATTTAAAAACTTTTGAAGTAAATTTGCAGACGTCGGTGAAATTGTCGTCATTGATTCCCGATAAGTTTGTAAAAATCAGTGAAAGCGGTATTTCCAATCCTGAATCGATCAAAGAATTACAGAAACACGGCTTCAAAGGATTCTTAATGGGCGAAAACTTTATGAAGGACGAAAATCCGGCTGAAAGTTTGAAGAAGTTTATAAGTTTGGTTGTTTGAAGTTTGAAGTTTCAAATATCAGCTTAAATCATATTAATCATAAAAATCAAAGTTCCGACTATGATGATAAAAATCTGCGGTTTACGCGAGTCCGAAAACATCAAACAAGTTGTACAGTTGCAACCCGATTTGATTGGATTTATATTTTATCCAAGTTCTCCGCGCTTTGCAAAAAGCCTGGATTTGAACACGCTGAGTCAAATTCCGAAACATATTAAAAAGATCGGCGTTTTTGTCAACGAAGAGTTGGAAAGTATACTCATCCACGTTCATAAATACGGTTTGGACGGCGTTCAATTACACGGTTCTGAAAACCACAGGCTTTGCAAAAACATCAAAGAAGAAGCTAAAACCATGGTTATCAAAGCCTTTTCGGTGATGAGCGCCGATAATTTCAGAGTTACCAAAGATTATGAAGATGTGTGCGATTATTTTCTTTTCGATACCAAAACCGATGTTTACGGCGGTTCGGGGCAGAAATTTAATTGGAACATTCTATCATCGTACCAAGGTGAAAAAGATTTTTTCCTGAGTGGAGGTATTTCCTTGGAAGACGTGAAACCGATACTGAAAATCAACCATCCAAAAATGGCTGGAATTGACGTAAACAGCAAATTTGAGGTTAAACCGGGACTAAAAAATATTGAAATGTTGCGCACATTTATAAGTGAAATACGCGCGCTCGAAAACTAAAAACATCATTCTTATCAAAATAAAATATGAAATCCTCTCTCGAGGGGGGGGTTGGAGGGGCTTATGAACAGAATCAATCAATTATTTCAGAATAAAAAGGAAAATATCCTATCCATATACATCACAGCAGGCTTTCCAAAGCTGGACGATACGGTTTCAATCCTTGAAACGTTGCAAAAAAACGGTATAGATTTGGTGGAAATCGGCATTCCGTTTTCAGATCCGATGGCGGATGGAGTAGTGATACAGCAAAGCAGTCAAACCGCATTGAAAAATGGGATGAGCATCCGCACACTTTTTGAGCAACTCACCAATGTCAGGGAAAAAATTCAAATTCCGCTGGTTATGATGGGCTATTTGAACCCCATTATGCAGTTTGGGTTTGAGGAATTTTGCAAAGAATGCCAACGCGTTGGCGTGGATGGAATGATTGTTCCTGATTTGCCAATGGCTGATTATTTAGCTGATTATAAATTCATTGCAGAAAAATACGGATTGAAATTTATATTCCTGATAACGCCCGAAACCTCTGAAGAGCGCATTTTTGAAATCGACACCAACACCGATGGTTTTATCTATATGGTTTCATCGGCTTCCATAACCGGCACGCAATCGTCATTCGACAAACAAATTGCTTATTTTGAACGGATTAATAATATGAATCTCAAAAATCCGAGAATGATTGGCTTTGGAATTTCAAACAAAGCCACCAAAGATATGGTTTTCAACTATGCTTCGGGTGCGATAATCGGCAGTGCGTTTATCAAAGCGCAAAACGAAACCGAAAATGCCGGTAATGCGATTCAACTCTTATTGGAACGATTAAATAACTAAAACCTTTTTTTGGGTTATTCGTACTCCGTTCGATGGTCTATTTTATTGATTGCATAAGATTTTGTAATTTTGTGAGTAAAATAACACAAGTACATTTTTAATAACTCAAAAGGATTTTTCCCTAAAATATTTTTGTACAAATGCATTCTTCACAAGAAAAATTACAGGAATTTGAACGTTTACTCAATATAATGACCGAATTACGGGCAAAATGTCCGTGGGATAAGGAACAAACATTTGAATCGCTACGCATACAAACCATCGAAGAAACGTACGAACTTGCCGACGCCATTCTCAAAGATGATAAAAAGGAAATCAGTAAAGAATTGGGAGATTTGCTACTTCATGTGGTTTTTTATTCACAAATGGGAAGCGAAACCGATCATTTTGACATATATGATGTTTGTAAAAATCTAAATGAAAAACTTATTTACCGCCATCCACACGTTTTCGGAGATGTAGAAGCCGACAATAGTCTTAAAGTTATGCAAAACTGGGAGAGCCTCAAACTGAAAGAAAAAGGGGGAAACAAAACCGTCTTAGGCGGTGTACCGGTCTCGCTTCCGACACTGATAAAAGCATACAGGATTCAAGATAAGGCGCGCGGAGTAGGTTTTGATTGGGATCAACGCGAGCAAGTGTGGGATAAAGTGACAGAAGAACTAAATGAATTTCAGGAAGAAGTAATAGCTGATAATATGGATAATATGGAAGCCGAGTTCGGAGATTTACTTTTCAGTTTAATCAATGCCGCGCGGCTGTATAATATCAATCCTGAAAACGCGCTTGAACGCACCAATCAAAAATTTATCAGCCGGTTTAATTATCTTGAATCGAAAACCATTGCACAAGGACGAGATTTGAAAAAAAATGACTCTTGCCGAAATGGATGAGATTTGGGAAGAAGCCAAGAAAATAAGCAAATGAATTAATGAACCTATTGGCAAATAACATAGAAATAAGTTCGTGATAATAGAAAATAGTTTGGATTTTTCAAAATCAGTGTCATTCGTTCAGTACCAAGAAAGACTTTTTGTTGTAAATGATGACTAATTTATCTCGTGTCAAAATAAAGGTTATTTGAAAAAACTTACTAACCTTGACGGGCAAGTGTCAATTTGCTTATTAAGACTTTGAAAACCGTTTATGAATAATATTGAACAAAAAAATATAGCTGCAATCATCACTCCCCTTCCTGTAAAAGGGGCTGAGGATAGATTTTTTGAACATAAAATACAGTTTACTGATATACGCAAACTACTCACTGGGAAATGCCTATGTTCACTTGGTGCGGAAAAAGTAGAATCAATGGTTTTCTCGTCCGATTTTGAAGAAATCATCAAAAACATCAGTGAAACGGACGAAATGTCGAGGTTACTCTTCTCCGAAACAGACGAAGTCCCCATCAGTAATTTTTACGATATTCGTCCGGCGCTTGCCCGTGTTCGTATCGAAGGACTTTTTTTGGACGAAGCAGAACTATTCGACTTGTACCGCGCCATCATTGCTGTTACCAATTTGACCAATTTTATTTCTCGACAAGACATATCGCTCTTTCCCTACCTTCATAAATCAATTGAGGATATTAGTTCGTTTGGTGAAATAACAAAACGTATTGATCGCATCTTAGATAAGTTTGGGAAAATAAAAGATAATGCCACTCACGAATTAGCGCATATCAGAAAAGACATCATTCAAATTCAAAGCAGCATTTCACGCACATTGATGAGCATTTTAAAACAAGCTCAGGCAGACGGATATGTTGAAAAAGACCTTGCGCCAACGATGCGAGAAGGCAGATTGGTGATTCCCGTTTCTCCTTCATTCAAACGAAAAATCAACGGGATAGTACACGATGAATCCGCCACAGGAAAAACCGTATTCATCGAGCCACAACAAGTGGTGGAAGCCAATAACAAGGTACGCGAGTTAGAAAGCGAAGAACGAAGAGAAATCATCCGCATTCTCACCGAAATCACCAATCATCTCCGTCCCAATTTTGAAGAAATCGTTTTTTCGCAATATTTTCTCGGAAAAATGGATTTTCTCAGAGCTAAAGCGCTCTTTGCCTCAGAGATTAAGGCTATCAAACCGCAAATAACCAATATCTGCGAAATAGACTGGATAAAAGCAGTTCACCCATTGCTATATCTGGCACTCAAAAAACAGCATAAAGATGTTGTTCCTTTGGATATTAAATTAAATGCGCAACAGCGGATTTTGCTTATTTCCGGACCTAATGCCGGTGGGAAGTCAGTGTGCCTCAAAACAGTGGTAATGCTACGATACATGATGCAATGCGGCTTGCCGGTTCCGCTTCACGAAAATAGTCGTATGGGGATTTTCGAACGGTTATTTATTGATATTGGAGACGAACAATCCATCGAAAACGATCTTTCTACATATAGTTCTCATCTGTTGAATATGAAATTCTTCATCAAAAACTGTAACGAAAAAACGTTATTACTTATTGATGAATTTGGCACAGGTACCGAACCTCAAATCGGAGGTGCCATCGCCGAAACAACATTAGAACGATTCAACGCAAATAAAACGTTTGGTGTTATCACTACGCATTATACCAACTTAAAACACTATGCAGAAGACACAGAAGGTATAATCAACGGTGCAATGCTATATGATCGTCAGCATTTACAGCCACTTTTTCAGTTGGAGATAGGAAATCCGGGAAGCTCTTTTGCTGTTGAAATTGCCCGAAAAATAGGTTTGCCTGAAGATTTAATCAATGATGCAGCCAACAAAGTGGGACAAGAACATTTAGATTATGACAAACACCTTCAGGATATTGTGCGTGATAAGCGCTATTGGGAACGCAAACGTCAGGAAATCCGCCAAAAAGAAAAGCGGCTGAATGAAACATTGGGAAAATACGAAACCGAACTCGGTAATATCAACAAAGTTAAAAAAGAAATTATCACACAAGCAAAAGCCGATGCTGAACATTTGCTAAAAGAAGCAAATGCAAAAATAGAAAACACTATTCGGCAAATAAAAGAAGCCAATGCTGAAAAAGAAAAAACTCGCGAAATACGAAAAAATTTAGATTCATTTAAAGCAAGCGTCAATCCTTTAAATGTATCACAAGAAGATGTTGCTCGGAGCAAGACAAAAAAAAATGATTGTAAAAGTAAAAAAACAAATGTTTTTTCCACTCACGCTTCCGAGAAAGATAGGGAAGAAATCTTGAAAGCAGGGAACCAAGTACGGTTAAAAGGACAAAATGCCGTAGGTGAAATTTTAGAAATACAAGGAAATCAAGGAATTGTTGCTTTTGGGCAATTAAAATCTACTGTGAAACTTGGCAAATTAGAGCGTATTAGCAATAATCAGCTTAAGCAGGAAAACCGCTTTTCGCACTTGGGTAAAACGGTGACAGACGACGTCAGGGAAAAAAAGTTGACTTTCAAATCGGAGATTGATGTGCGTGGTATGCGTGGTGAAGAGGCATTACAGGCTGTAACTTATTTTATTGATGATGCTCAAATGGTTGGCGTTTCAAGTGTAAGAATCCTTCATGGTACAGGCACGGGAGTTTTACGTCAGCTCATTCGGCAATATTTATCATCTGTATATGGGGTAAAATCTTTTCGTGATGAGCATATACAATTTGGTGGTGCAGGAATTACAGTGGTTGAATTTGATTGAAGAACGCAACCGGAAACCTCTTATTGCGAATGATGAACTATTTCATTATTATTTTCATTATATTTGTATGCTAAAGTAATCAAGGAGGTAACATCTGTTATATTCAGAAGTCGCTCTCTGATAAATATATTTTTTTCCGATAATAAAACAAATAAAATGGCAGAATTCTCTGCTATTTGCACCGTTAATTCAATTATTATATATTCAAAATAATTTAATATAAATTCGATATGAATAAGCCATCCAAATTACTGATTTCTTGCATTTTACTGATTTCATTTTTTGAATTAAAGGCTGTGCCGGCTTACCCCTATCCTATAAAAATTCAGCAATCGGATGGCAGTTACCTCACCATTTTACTTAAAGGTGATGAATTTTTTCATTATCAAACCACCGAAGACGGATATCCTATTGTTAAAAATGAAAACGGAATATATAATTACGCCAAGTTTGAAACCAACGGAGAATTAACCAGCACAAACATCAAAGCTACTGATAAGAAATATCGGACATTAGATGAAACGGCATTTATTGAAAGTTTATCCACTGATGTTCATTCGCAGAGTTCAAATTTTCGAAAAAAAGTAAAACAAATGGTGTCATCTCAAATTATGAAACCATCAAAATTTCCGGTTAGCGGCACACCATCATCGTTGGTTATTCTTGTTAATTTTTCAGATCGTTCATTTGTTGTAAACGACCCTAAAACCGCCTTCACAAATTTATTAAATCAAGAAGGATATAGCACCAATGGAGGCACAGGTTCAGCTCGGGATTATTTTAAAGATAATTCGATGCAAACGTTTATTCCTCAATTTGATATAGTGGGACCATACACACTTTCAAGCGCTTATAGTACTTACGGAAAAAACGACAGCTATGGTAACGACCAAAATCCGGTACAAATGGTAATTGACGCTTGTGAGCTCGCAGCCAAAAACGGAGTTGATTTATCAAAATACGACACCGATAAAGATAACTATATAGATAATGTATTTATATATTATGCCGGCTATAACGAAGCCGAAGGTGCTCCAAGCAATACCATTTGGCCACACCGCTGGGGAGTTTACCCTACAATAACGTATGGTACCGATGGTAACTACAGCGGGAGTTTGGAGTCGATAACTTTCAGCGGGAAAAGGCTTATGGATTACGCTTGTACGTCGGAATTAAAAGGAACCTCGGGTAGCAATATGTGCGGCATAGGAACATTTTGCCATGAATTTGGTCACGTACTGGGCTTAGTGGATTTTTACGCTACCAATAATGGAAAGCATCAGACACTCTCAGACTGGGATATTATGGATGGAGGACCTTATCTAAACGGAGGTAAAACGCCACCTGCATATTCCGGACACGAGCGATTTTATTTGGGTTGGCTCAAACCCACTGAACTCAAATCACCCCGCAATGTTGTATTATCTTCCATCACATCAAGCAACAAAGCCTATTTGATTACGCAAAATGGTAATTCAAATTTGAATGGAGCCAATCCCAGCCCCACAGAGTATTTTATTCTCGAAAACAGGCAAAAAACCGGTTGGGATACTTACCTACCCGGACACGGTTTGCTAATAACACGGGTAAATTATAACGCCACCGATTGGAAAAATAACGAGTCCAATAACGACCCAACTGCTATGGGTGTAGATATTATCGAAGCAGATGGTATAGCGAATGATCAAACGTTAGCCGGTGATCCATTTCCGGGGACATCAAACATCACAAATTATAATCCGTTATTACGCAATGGAATCGACATACAAAAGCCCATAACTTCAATTCAAGAAGATAATGGAGTAATTTCATTTAAATTTATGGGCGGATCAGACGATATTACTCCTCCGGATGTTTTTGAAGCCACCGATATTACCGATAGAAGTTTTGTAATCAAGTGGGAATCGACAACACAATATGCAAATGAATTTTATGTTACCGTAGTCGATTATAACGGCAACACAATTGTAAACAAACAAGCAACGACACAACTATCTGATACAATTTACAATCTTGTTTCAGATCGAGATTATAAATTTTACGTACAAGCCGGCGAAAGTGGTTCTGATGAATTGTCCGATCCATCTGAAACTAAAACAGTACACACATTACCGTATTCGTCTAACAAAACTTTAAGAGTAATCAACGATAACAATGGCAATCTACTGGTATTTTTACCTGAAAAAGAGAAAAACATCTCTGTTTATAATGTTATAGGACAAAGAATAATGAATATCGTTGCTGATAATGAAATAGTAAATCTAAATATGCTACCCAAGAACCAGATCTATATTATACAATCTGAAAAATTAAGAGCTAAAGTAAGGTGGTAGTTCATAAAATTTTATCAAAATAAAAACTTTCCATTTTCAGATAATAAACGGAGCAAATAAGCCAACTTATACATTTAAGTTGAGTTTCGTATTTCTATTTTAGATTAACAATGTAAAAACAAAACTTATTTTTATCATAAAATAACATACACTTCGTCGAATTGTTAATAATCACTAAATACCTGTTTTAAAACATATTTTTCACATTTTTATTTGGAAAAAATACATATTTTTGCAAAATACAAATAACAAGTCAAATGTTCATTTTGATAACAAAATGATATTCAAACAAAAAAAATAAAAGCATAAAGGCACAACAACATGAGTAAAAAGCTCAAACATTATTACCATTAAGCCTATGAGTATTTAATTTTTACACTATATATACAATTAGTTACTTGATTGTTATAGCTAAATTTCATCTTTTATTGTACGCTTTCCATTGTACGCATTTCCAAAAATCAAAAACTTCGGAATTTATATTTTGCATTTAAGTACGATTGAAAAGTTTCATTTTTTATTTAAGATATTAATCAAAATATCGAGAGATATAAACTACAAATTATGTGTATGAGAAAATTTTTATTATTAATTTCTTTTTTCGTTCTTTCAGCATCTTTTCTATCTGCCCAATCGGGAAAGATTGCAACTGGTGTTGTAGTTGATGAAGCCGGTGAACCGGTTATTGGCGCAGTGATTACGGTTAAAGACAATCCAAAAGTAAAAGCACCCACAAACATTGATGGAAAATTTCAATTAAGTTCAGAGTGGCTTTCTAAAAAAATAATCATCACCTATATAGGAATGAAAAAATTGGAGACTAACTTTACTGCAGATAAAAAATATGAATTAGTTGCAGACGCAACGGAATTACAAGAAGTAGTAGTAACCGGGATGCAAAAAATGGATAAAAGGCTGTTTACCGGATCTGCTACAAAATTAGATGGAGATAAAGCCAAGTTAGACGGTATCGCCGATGTGAGTAGAGCGTTAGAAGGAAAAGCCGCCGGTGTAACAGTCCAAAGCGTGTCTGCAACATTCGGAACTGCTCCAAAAATTCGTGTTCGCGGTGCAACATCAATATACGGAAGTTCGCGTCCTCTTTGGGTCGTGGATGGAGTTGTTATTGAAGACGTTGTAGATGTTTCAGCAGATCAATTATCTTCCGGAGATGCCGTTACACTTATCTCATCAGCAATTGCAGGATTAAACGCAGATGACATTGAGAGTTTCCAAATATTAAAAGATGGTTCTGCAACTTCCATTTACGGTGCGAGAGCTATGGCTGGAGTTGTTGTTGTAACTACTAAAAAAGGTCGTAGCGGAGTAAGTAAAATTACTTATACCGGTGAATTCACCACCCGTATGAAACCTAATTATAATCAATTTAACATAAGCAATTCTCAGGAACAAATGGGGATTTACAAGGAAATGGAACAAAAAGGCTGGCTTGAATTATCCACGCTTGCATCTTCCACTACAAAAGGAATTTATGGGAAGATGTATGAGTTAATTGACACCTATAATACTACAAATGGCACCTATGGATTAGTAAATACCGAGCCTTCAAAAAATGGCTATCTACAATTAGCCGAATTTAGGAATACAGATTGGTTCGATCTGCTGTTTAAAGATAATCTCACATCCAACCACTCATTGAGCATAAGCACCGGGAATGAAAAAGCCCGTCTTTATGCGTCGTTATCTGCGATGAATGATGAGGGATGGACTCTTTCAAGTAATGTAGAGCGTTACACTGCCAATGCAAATGCTTCAATAAGTGCAACAAAAACTTTAACAATAAACATACTGACATCTGGTTCGTACCGAAAACAAAAAGCTCCGGGGTCGCTCAGTCAGGGAGTAGATGTTGTTACGGGTGAAGTAAAACGAAGCTTTGATATTAACCCTTTTAGTTTTGCGATGAATGCATCACGTACCCTTGATCCAGATGCAACATATACAAGAAATTATGCTTCATTTAATATTTTCAATGAACTTGAAAACAATTATATTGATTTGAACATCGCAGATGTTAAATTTCAGGGAGAGCTAAACTGGAAACCAATCAAAGGGTTAGAACTGTCGGGGTTGACTGCATTTCGGTATCAGGGAACAACTCAGGATCATATAATAACTTCATATTCAAATCAGGCGCAGGCTTATCGTGCGGGTATTACACCTGAAAATGCCACAATCAGAGATATAAATCCTTTTTTATACACAGATCCTGACGTAGAAAACGCACTGCCCGAAACCATATTGCCTGAAGGAGGTATTAAATTTAGAAATGATTATAGTGTTAGGCAAATTGATTTTCGCGGCACTGCATCATATAACACCGCCTTTGGAGGCAACCAACAATTCATAACAAGTTTATTCGCAGGTGTCGAATCTAATTCAATTGATCGTAATTCGCTCCACAGTGAACTATGGGGATGGGATGGTGGAAATGTAACCAATACGAGCTATCTATTATTTAAGCAAAAAGCAGAAGAAAATTCACAATATTACTATGACCAATGGACATACGTTAGAAGCTTGGCTGGTTTTGCCTCAGGAACATTCTCATATGAAGGCAAATATACACTCAACCTGACAGGACGTTATGAAGGTACCAATAAATTAGGTAAATCAAGACAGTCACGATGGTTGCCAACGTGGAATATCGGTTTAGCTTGGAATGCCCATGAAGAAAAATTCTTTGAAAAGCTCAAACCCGCAATATCTCACCTTACACTTAAAACATCGTATAGTTTAACCGCTGATCGTGGACCAGCTTGGGTGTCTAATGCAGAGCCTATTTTCCTCTCCTATTCTCCTTGGCGTCCTACTTCAGAAACAAAAGAAGTTGGATATAAAGAAGATCAAATTGGAAACAGCGAACTTACTTATGAAAAAAAATTAGAGTTTAATCTTGGAGTAGATATAGGTTTTTTAAATAACAGAATCAATATCTCACCAGAGATATATTTCAGAGATAATTATGATTTAATTGGTCAAATTTATACCCAAGGAGTTGGAGGACAAATTGCAAAATATGCAAATGTGGCATCGATGAAAACAGGAGGATTTGAACTTACAATTTCAACAAAAAACATAGAAAACAAAGATTTTTCGTGGAATACTGATTTTACACTGTCAAAAACGCATAGCGAAATTACAAGCCTTCAATCTCGTTCAAACGTTATTCAATTAGTAAGTGGATCTGGATATACAATGGAGGGTTATCCGGTAAGAGCCTTATTTTCAATTCCTTTCTTAGGTTTGAATGAAGAAGGGCTTCCAACATTCTTAAATCAAAACGGAGAAGTTACTGTCACCGATGTAAATTTTCAGGAATTTGAAAAATTGGGATTCTTAAAATATGAAGGGCCAACCGACCCAACGTTGACAGGAGGTCTTGGCAATTTATTACATTATAAAAATTTTCGTTTAAATGTATTTATAACGTATTCATTTGGCAACAAAGTAAGATTAGATCCCGTATTCAGAGCAAGATATACAGATATGTCGTCAATGCCTAAAGAGTTTAAAAACCGGTGGACACTTCCAGGTGATGAAAACTATACTGACATACCAGTAATTGCGAGCACAAGACAATATGAATCATACGGAAGCTATTATTTAAGTACTGCATACAATGCTTACAACTATTCATCAGCACGAATTGCAGACGGAGGCTTTATTCGTATGAAAGAAATATCTTTAGCCTATGATTTTCCAAAGAAACTAATTTCTTCGTTAAAAATCAGTGATGCCCAGTTAAAAGTACAAGGAACAAACTTATTTCTACTTTATGCAGATAAAAAGTTGAACGGGCAAGATCCTGAATTTGTCAATAGTGGCGGGGTGGCTTCTCCAATAGCCAAACAATATACATTAACATTAAGAATAGGGATTTAATAAAAATAAATAAACAGTATGAAAAAAACGATATATATATTTATTCTTTTGTCATTAGCATTCTTTTCATGCGATGATTTTTTAGACAAATCGCCAGATAGCCGCGTAGAGATAGATACTCCGGAAAAAATCAGCAAACTTTTGATAAGCGGATATTCTGATGGAAATTATGCTGTGATAAACGAACTCAGTAGCGATAATATGGTCGATAATAATTCTCCGAGCGAAGAAAACGGAGCTTATTACAATTTAAGTTCTTTCGATAAAATGCATGATGAAATTTTTGCTTGGGAACCAGCCGTTTCATCCACAGAACAAGATTCACCTTCGGCTATTTGGAGTGGTTGTTATTATGCTATTTCTGTTGCAAATCAAGCGTTGGAAGCAGTTAAAAATTTTGAGGATCAAGGGCGAGGTTCCGAAGTTGTAGGTCAAAAAGCTGAAGCCCTTTTAATCAGAGCTTATCATCACTTCATTTTAGTAAATGAATTTTGCCAAACATACAAAAATGATGAATTAAGCAAGAATGATTCGGGTGTGCCTTATATGACTGATTTGGAAACAAAAGTATTGGTTAAATATAATAGGTCAACAGTAAGTGACACTTATAATAAAATTGAGAAAGATTTACTTGCCGGTTTAGCATTAATAAGTAGCGCTAATTATGAAGTTCCGAGATACCACTTCAACAAACAAGCCGCTGAAGCATTTGCAGTTCGTTTCTATCTTTTCAAACGCCAATACAACAAAGTTGTAGAATATGCTTCGAGCGCTTTAGGGAGTAACCCTGCCAGTTATATGAGCACATTTTGGAATACCGACCAAGCCACCTCCACCGTATTAGGGTATGGATGGGTAGATGTATCATTACCTAATAATTTTCTTCTCATAGCCACTTCGTCATGGGCATCGAGAATGATGAACACGCGTTATGCGTGTAACAGAGACGCTGCTGACGGCACTATTTACGGATCAGGACCAACTTGGACGGGATATAACTTCAATCCTTGTTATAACGGACGCCTTTACATCAGAGGCTCTCAAGAATATGGCTTATTCTTTCTACCACAATGTTACGAATTTTTTGAATATACGGATAAAATTGCCGGCATTGGATACGGTCACGTAGTTAGAACTGAATTTACTGCCGAAGAAACGTTGCTATGTCGTGCCGAAGCTTATGTCTATTTAAATAAAATCAGTGATGCTGTTGCAGATTTAAAAACATTTGACGATTCAAGAAAAAGAACCGGTTATAAATATACCGATTTATCGGAAAGCGTTATAAAAAGTTTTTACACCGCCAGCAAACCACTTTTTGTAAAAACCTTTAATACTTCTTTGTTATCGCTAGATTTCACAGTCAGTGATAGTCAAAAGCCGATAATTGATTGCGTTTTACATTTCCGCCGTTTACAAAGCATTCATACCGGTATGAGATGGTTTGATCTTAAACGTTATGGCATAGAAATTACCCATAAAATTGGGAAAGATAAGGTGGATGTACTTAAGTGGGATGATCCACGTAGAGCGATACAAATTCCTGCTGAAGTAATTGCAGCCGGTTTATCTCCTAATTACAGACAAGAAGGCTCAGGCGGAGGATCCGATATAATGCCTTTCAAATAAAAATTTTATGGAATCAGTATCCACAAAAAAATGAAAAAAATGAAAAAAACAATATTTAGAATTACAACCGCATTATTTATCGGTTTTATATTTATAGGCTGTCAGAAGGAGGAATTTAATCCGAGCATTTTTGACATTACCGAGACCAAGCTTGATCCATCATCTTACACATACGGTTTTGATAAATTTCTTCAGGAAGAATATTCAAAACCATACAATCTGACTTTCGATTATCAAATGAAAGATGTAGCCTCTGATATGGAGTATAATTTAATGCCGGCTTCACTCGAAAATTCAAAAAAATTGGCTGTATTAGTAAAATATCTTTGGTTTGATGTCTATGCTAAAGTTGTGGATCCTACTTTCTTAAAAAAATATGGTCCGCGTATGATACATTTAATTGGTTCATCGGCATACAATCCAATAAGTGGAACGATAGTTTTAGGAACAGCCGAGGGAGGCATAAAAATAACACTTTACAGAGTAAACAGTATCAATACGAATGACCCGGATATGATGAATGAATATTATTTTAAGACAATGCATCACGAGTTTGCTCATATTTTACATCAAACTAAATCATATCCGGCTGAGTTTAATTTGATTTCATATAAATACTATGACCCATTTGCATGGCAAGATCGCCAAAGTAAATTAGATATGAATGAGCCAAAAAGTCAAGCAGTGGCTTATTCATTGGGATTTGTAAGCGCTTATGGTAGTTCACAAACACGTGAAGATTTTGTTGAAATCATTGCTAATTATATTGTAAAAACAGATGCTCAATGGAATACTATGCTTGATATGGCGTCAAGAGGATGGGAGATTGATGGTTCAGGCAACAGCACTTATACTTCCGAAACATACAGATTGGATACAATATCCACAAACCCTCTAAAAGTTGTGAAAATTATAATTGATACTGACGGCGTGGATGGAAGAGCCACCATCTTAAACAAATTAAATATTTGCCGTACATGGTTCAGGGATAAATGGAACATTGATTTAGATGCTCTGCGTGCAGAAGTACAATATCGTCAAGCAAGAATTGATATGGTTTCACTTCTCTCACAAATTAAATAATTTACACAAAAAAAGTTTGCTATCATGAAAAGAAAATCAATTATATATATTACATTTACTTGTTTAATGACTTTGCTTTTTTTAA
Organism: Paludibacteraceae bacterium; assembly: GCA_049840795.1. Lineage (GTDB taxonomy): Bacteria > Bacteroidota > Bacteroidia > Bacteroidales > Paludibacteraceae > UPXZ01. Next base: position 65,905 of record JASGJK010000036.1, on the reverse strand, counting down.
GCAGTTGTAAATTTGAAGAGGAGAATATTTTTTCAGAAACATCAGCTGTCAGAATTGAAAAAGCATTATCAGATTACAAAGATATCCTATGCGCTTCACCAAACGGTTGGGTGATGGAATATTTCCCCACTACTGAAACGGAAGGATATACCTATTTGATGAAATTTGAGACCTCTACAAAAGTAACAATGGCAACTAAAAACCGTTGGACAAATTACAAATATACCACCGACTCCTGTACATTTCGGTTGATTGGCGATGATGGACCGGTATTATCATTTCCAACTGCCGGAACATACAAAGTAAACGGTATAGAAATAGGTATTTTCCATCTATTTACAAATCCACAAGATCCGGCAGGCACAGATGAACTGGATGGCTATGGATTGGAAGGAGATTATGAATTTGTGGTTATGTCTGCCACTTCAGACTTAATAATGTTGAAAGGTAAAAAAAGAGGAACTGATGTGAGATTAAGAAAATTAGATGAAAATATGGTTTGGGCAGATTATTTCACTCAGATAGATGAAATGAAATCAAAAATAATAAATAAATCTATTGAAGAATTACAACTTGTATTTGCCCAAAAAGACACATTTACCATAAAAACAAATATAACATATCAAGGTTCCAATGCTAGCATATTTAGGATTTATCCAGTTGGCGGAGATAATATCATTGATGGAGTCAATTACCCTTATATTATAACCCCGACAGGACTTCGCCTTTATACTCCTTATTCTGATGACAATCAAAAAGCTCAGACATTTGTTTTATCTGATAATGAGCAACAACTTATATGTACGGATGAGAATAGTGATGCTGTAATCACTACATCTCCTGCATATCTTTTTAATAATCTAATAAATGCAAGGAAATATATAATATTTAAATATACAAGTGAAAATATGAGTACAAGTATTTATGACGCTTTCTTATTACTAAGTAATGCTGTTGTAAACACATCCCGAAAACTCGAACATGTTGGTTTTACCAATAATAAAGATTATGGGACCGCACTATCTATTTATACAACAAAAAATACCAGTAAAATAGAAGGGTTTCTTAATTATGATATTGTTGTTACTTCAGGAAATGAATTATCATTAACATTTAAGGGATTTACAGGAAAATATGATAAAAATGGTCAAAATTATTATAATAATTTCAAGGCATCTACCTTAATCCACCTTCTTGAAGATAATTACACTCTTTCCCTACAAGGTGCAGCTCTATCTTCTACAACATTTAGATTTACAAGTAAAACAGATACTTCTAAATGGTTTATTCTAACTCTCAAATAGCACATAAACATATTCAAAAACAATTAAAATTATTCAAGTATGAAAAAAATTTACATCTTAATGATTTTTTCACTGATAGTATCGGTGGGAATAGCACAAGGAAAAAAGTCTCAAATTGAGACCAAACTGACAAAAGTATCTGATTCAAGGGTCAGAGAAAAAGCTAATTTCGCAGCAACGAAATCAAACATACCTCAAAGTGTATCGGTAAACACTGACCAATATGTGGCAACTTCATTTAATTCAGTTAAAAGTGCGGTAAAAGCAGCAAAAGCAGCTTCAGCTGACGTTACTGTACTTTATGGACGCCCGGATGGAACGTTCTATACTGGTTTTTACAGAGATTATTCTTCTTACGGCGGTGTGTATCTACAAACGCCTGCAATGGTTCCTGTTGATTATATCCCTTATGCAAGTGATGCAACTGCTACATTTGCTTGGAACTATAACGGGGGCACATTTGCTGCGATTGATCAACCAATTGATGCTGATGGAACTTTACACAACACATCAGGTATTACGCCGTCTGGTTACATCATGTACATTCCAAAAGTGACAGCGACAACAGCTACAAGTACAGCTTCATTCGTAACAGGGACTGGTTCTAATTATCAGTACGTACTTGCAGCAAACGTTGAGAGAGATACTACTGCAGATGGTACATCCTTAGATGGCGCTATGGAGTATTGGCCACTCACATTAGCAAATATGCACGAACGCAAGTATCTCGGTTCTACTTCTTATAATCTTTGGGGAGGTTATGCTGCCGGTGGTTCTTTTTCACCGGCATATAGCAATACAAACGGTCCTTGTGTTGGAGTGATGCAAGTTATTCCGCAACTTAAATCCCCATTTTATGTTGAAAGTATTAGTGCTTTAGCATATGAAGATGGTGGAACTGCTGTGCCTGAAGGTGGAGTTATGAAATTAGAATTATATTATCTAAACGAAGATGGTTCATTAGGAAATAAAATTGCGGAGTCAACCACAAGTGAATTTGAAAAAACATATACAGATCAGGGAGCTTTTATCTTCAAATTTCAAAAAGAAGAAGATGGGTTTATTGTAGATACACCCGTAACAATTGACACCATTGCTCCGGTAGCCGTTATAATCACAGGCTTTGATTCTACTTGGCATTTTAAATTCTTATTCGGTTCAAACAGAACAGAAGGCTCGTCTTACACGCTACACGGAAGTAATTTGGCTGTATCAACCTTTGGTTACTCAAATGCTCCAACAGTTCCAGCTGCCGATTTATACATTCAATTCAATGGAATTCTGAATTGCTTAGTTCCTTTTGATGAAAACACGAATTCACTGACATTCCCGAGTGAAGGAGGTTACGGTGTTTCCGGACATTCGGAAAGTGGTGATGAATACAATGATATTTCTGTATATTCTTCCTATAATATAGATGAATATCTTACTGACATTTGGATTGACAGTGCCCCAGAATGGGTTTCGTCAGTAGAGTTTGATTCGACATATTTTGCGGATTATAATATTTTGTCATTCTTCTTTAAAGCAGATGCATTACCAACTAGTGCTGCAACAAGAAGTGGGGAAATAGTAATTTCTTCTTATGGGGTTTCGCTTAAGGTTCCAGTGACTCAACTTGGAACAACAGGTATTTACAATCCAAAACAATCTGAAATTAGGGCTACTGCTGTAGATAATTCATTCAAGATCAAATATCCAAATAGTTATAACAGTGTATCTGTATTCACTACATCTGGTCAAAAACTTGGTCAGTACAGCTTAACCTCCTCCGGAGAAGCTATCATTCCTGGTGCATCAAGTAATGGCATATATATATTAAAATTTACAGGAGCTAAGACAGAGACAATAAAAGTTATTAAATAATAACCTCTATACTATTTTATTTATATAAAGCTAAAATTAAAAACTAAATTGATATAAATCTATATAAGAAAGTCGTCAATATTTGGCGACTTTCTTTTCCATTAACATACATAATCGAATTAAATAGAGTGCAAACATTAAATAAAAAAACCACTATTTTGCTATTTATCTTATTATTAGCAGAATACATATCCGCTGTACCAGCATATCAGATGCCGGTAATTATGAAACAACCCGATGGAAGAGAAATCACATTTCGACTCTATGGAGATGAACATTTCAGCTATAAAACCACCACCGATGATTATTTGATTACAGAAGATAACGATGGATACCTTACCTATGCAGAAATAGACAAAAAAGGTATTATTCATTCTTTAGGAGTTAAAGTAAATGAACTTTCTAAACGCTCTATAAATGAAATCCGTTTTGTAAATAAACTCAAAACTACAACCAATGATGAATTTAACAATCAAATAAAAAATATAACCAACGCAAGAAAGATAAACATACAAAAAAACATTTTTTCCGAACCTCGTAAATTTCCAATCAAGGGTTCTCCGCGTTCCTTGGTGATATTGGTTAACTTTTCAGATAAAAATTTTGTTACATCAAACCCACAACAAGCTTTTACCGATTTATTGAATCAAGAAGGATATTCTACTAACAGCGGAACCGGTTCCGCTAAAGATTATTTTAGAGATAATTCTAACAGCGCTTTTGATCCGATTTTTGATGTTGTAGGTCCATATACATTGCCTAACAATATGTCTTATTATGGTGAATCTAGTTCCTCAAGTAATGACTCCAATCCACGCCAAATGGTAATTGATGCTTGTACTTTAGCTGATGCAGATGGAATTGACTTTTCTATATATGATACCGATAATGATGGTTATATTGATAATGTATTTATTTATTACGCGGGTTATAACGAAGCCGAAGGAGGAGCATCCAGTACAGTATGGCCTCATCGCTGGGTTGTTTCTTCGAATCTTAAACTTGATGGAAAATACTTATATGACTATGCTTGCACATCAGAATTAAGAGGATATAGTGGCAGCAAAATGTGTGGTATAGGAACTTTTGTTCATGAATTTGGACATGTATTGGGGCTACCTGATCTTTATGCTACCAACTACGCTTCACATCACACATTGTCAAGCTGGGATGTAATGGATGCCGGACCTTATAATAATAGCGGACGCACTCCGCCGGCTTATTCTTCTTATGAACGATTTTATTTAGGATGGCTTACTCCTACCGAACTAAAAAATCCACAGAATGTAACTTTAGACACATTAACTACGTCAAATCAAGCATATTTAATTTCACAAACGGGAAATAATAACTTAAACGGAGAAAATCCAAATCCTGTAGAATTTTTTATGCTCGAAAATAGACAAAAAAAAGGTTGGGATACCTACCTACCAGGACATGGTTTGCTTATTACACGTATTTATTACAGTTCATCGGGCTGGCACAACAATACGGTAAATAACACTGCATCTTCAATGGGGGTTGATATTATAGAGGCAGATGGTTTAGCAACTGACGCTACCAATGCTGGCGACACATACCCCGGTACATCTAATAACTCCGGTTATTCTCCTACATTGAGAAATGGAACTGACATCGGAAAACCACTAACATATATTACAGAATCAAATGGAATTATCACATTTAAAATAATGAATGGAGTTTTTCTTGAAACAAATGCTCCTATAGCTACAGCAGCCACTGATATTACTCAAACATCTTTTACTGCAAATTGGAATGCTATACCTTACGCGGAAAAATATCTTCTGGATATTTTTGAAGTTATTGGAAATGACACCATCTATGTTTCTGATTATAAAAGAAAAGATATTGGTACCATCATTAACATCAATATTGACGGGCTTAATGAAAAATCAACTTATTATTATCGTCTAAAAGCGGTTAACGGAACAGTAACTACCATATATTCCAATATAATTGAAGTAAAAACAACAGCATACACATTTAATTCATTCAAGCCTACGGCACTTGAAGCATCGGATATTACAAATAATTCCTTTAATACAAATTGGAGTTGGTCATCTAAGTTATTTGTTCCCGAATCCTATTATCTTACCGTATATACCAAAGAATCTGGAACAGGTATTGAGTATATAACCACTGGTTTTGATAATAACTCTTTACCGGAAGATTGGACAGCAGATGTAAACTTCTTTACAACATCCGGTTATTATGCCTCTGCTTCTCCTTCAGCCTATTTTACAACAGAGAATGAGTACATCCAAACACCCATTTTTGAGAAACAAATAAGCTCTCTTAGTTTCTGGTACAGAGGAAGAAGTACTTCTAGTTCTAATGCATTACTTATTTATGCGTCAAAAGATGGGAAACAGTGGGAATTATTCAAAACTATTCAACCAATTTCTACAAACAGTACTAATTTTACAATTTCTGATATAGAACTTCCGGAATGCTTTGCTTTAAAACTGGTATATTCAAAACCGGCGATAGGCAATATTGCCATTGATGATATTAAAATAGGGCTTCGTTCAATAAGCAACATCCCACTTACTAATTATGACAACATAAACGTAGGAAGTGTTACCCAATATTCCGTAGAAGGATTAAATGGTAATGAAGAAATATTATTATAAAGTATCAGCTTTTAGTAATGGAGAATATACCGAAGCATCCAATCAAATAAAAGTTACCACACTTACTACCAATAATAGTAACATATTTACAACAAACGATTTCAACATAAAAAAAAACATCAACGGTATTGAAATCAATTCACAAAATATTTTATATGGCAATAGTATAGAGTTATTTAACATAAGTGGGCAAAAAATCTATGAATCAATGTTTGATAAAAACATTACCATATCATTGAGAGCGCACGGAATCTACATCTTAAAAATAAATCGTTCCATAACCAAAATCGTTTGGTAAATACTACAACTCAATATTTTAACAGAGAGCAATCAAATTATGAAAATTTGGTTGCTCTCTGTTAATATACCTATAATCATACGAAAGTAAGCCTCCCAAATCAGCCGTATATAGTATTCAAAAAAACAGCCTGTTTGATTTTATCAAATCTTGCAGGCTATTTTTTTATTTGTTATTATTTGGGAGAAGTTCGTCCCAACCTATCGGATTTTGTAGAGTTGGGATTTTTTCGAGTGTGGCATTGAGCCATTGATAAGGTTCAATGCCTGCCTGGAGACAACTTCCAATCAGGGTGTAGAATATACAGTTGTCTTCAGCTCCGCTGTCATTTGCGGAGAATAAGTAGTTTTTACGTCCCAGCGCAATGGGCCTGATGGCATTCTCAACGCCATTGTTGTCGATATGGAAATATCCTTCCTTGCAATAGCGGCTCACACGGGGCCACATGCCGAACGCATAGCTGATGGCTTTGCCAAGCGGACTTTTGGGGGTGCAGTTATCATAGGTTTGCTTCATCCAGCTTTCCATCTCTTGTAATATGGGATAGGCTTTTTGTTCCCGTTCCTTTCGGATTTGTTCGTAATCGGCTCCTTCTGCCTTGAGGTTGCCCTCGAGCATATAAAGCAGGGCGATGTAGTCGAGTGCTTTCTGTGCTTGGGGCGTAGTTGCGAGTGCGGTCTCGAACTTGCGTCTCACGTGAGCCAGGCACCCTAAAGGCAACACACCCTGTTTTTCTTCGTAAATACTGTAAGCGGCATAACCATCGGTTTGAAGTGCCCCTTTGTAGTCTTTGAGCATTCTTTAAAACCACATCTTGCGAACGGGAGCCTTTGTCGTAGTGGAAAAACACACCCGGAGTCAACACCGAACGAACTACCCAGACATACCCTTTGCGTGCCGAACCCGAACGGTCGGTTATCGAATGGCTTGTTTCGTCCACTTGGATATAATCGGTTGCAAGCACCCGGTTCGTCTGTGCTAGGTAAAGCGGATAAAGCTTGTCCGCCACATCGTGTACCCAACGGTTGATGCTCGAGGTGCTAAGCGCTATACCAAAATCCTTAAAGCGCTTGGCTTGTCTGTATTCAGGCAAATGGTAAAGAAACTTGTCTATGATAATTTGGCTTAGAAGCGACTCGCCTGCCATACAGCCCGGAAGAATGGTCGGGTGAGGGGGGCTTGAATGATCATAGTAGAAACGGCCTGTTGTTCCTGCATCTTTTTGTACACCGGGCGGACAATGCGTTCTACCCAAAACCTGGAAGGCTCAATCATCAGTCGTTCGCTCACATCCTCGCCTATTTTAATCACATCTTCCAAATCAATTCCGTCAGGATGAATGACCCTTTCACGGCGTTCAATATCGGCCGGGATTTTATAGGGGCGTTTTTGTGATACCGCATTTGATTTTTTAGCATTCACACGCTGTTCTGCTTTTTGCTTGATCTCCTCTGCCAGCGTTGAAAACACCGAAGCCTCCTGTTCCAGCACGGCAGAGCCTTGTTCCGTGTCAAATAGCGATAATTGCGCGTCAGGGTAAGTAGGTAGGCTTTTCTCCGAACGCCGCCCGAATAGCTGGCGCTCCAAATAAAGTATCCGTTCGTTCTTGCGGGCAAGCTGCTCGTCCTTGACCTTGAGTAGCTCTTTTAATCGAGCATTTTCCTGTAGTATTCCTTGAGCCTTTTTCATCGTTTTGTACCATAAAGATACTAAATTACAATGATATATACAAATATCTCAACTACAAATCATACCTTTTTCTTCGTCTTGTTTTCACACTTATTCCTTCCATAAACAGCACCAATTCATCCCACCGAAGCGTGCGAAATCCAACACCCGCCTTGATGAATATCTTATGACTGACACGCCCGCTTTCCAACCGCTTGTAATAAATTACAAAACCGCCACGCTCCCAGTGAAGCAACTTCAAGGTAGTGCGCTGCTTGTTTAGAAAAACATAAACATCGCCATTGGTGGGACTTAGGGAGAGATAGCGGATCAATCCGCACAAGCCGTCCAAACCCCTGCGCAAATCAACGCCACTTAAACAAACTACAAACCGATTTCCTTCGTTCAAACTAAACATAACTTTTTTTCGACAAAGGTCTCGCTTTTGTTTGCTGTTGGCAATACGGCTGATTTGGGAGGATTACAATATTTCTCTTAATTCAACAGATAAAAGTTTTTTTTCTGAACATCGTATTAAATTAGAAAACCGGATTTTATATTTTTACCTTTATTCAACAAATATAACCTCGATTAGCGGTCTTTCACGATGAATATAGTTTACATTTCGACACTAATAAGCAAAAAAAATAATAATTTTGCAAGAAATATGCGAACAATAGAAATATTTATATATATTTGCATCGGATTTAGTATCATTTAGACTAAAACATAATAAAAAAAAGCAACTACCCTATTATTTCAGTATTAAAAAAGCAAATACAACTGCTTATACCGTTGATTTTAATCGTATTATCTATTCTAAATATTGGGGTATGTACCACATTAATATCTAAAACAAGAATTTTATTGACATAAATACCGAAATAACATAACACTAAAAATAGATTCTTCTTAAACTTATTTAACATAAATTATAAAACCGCATTATGAAAGAAATGTATACTATAACTTTTACTCGAATTATTACAATTCTAAGTTTTTTATTGTTAATTACACAATCTGTATTTTCAGTACCTGCATACCGTAAACCCATAGCTACCGCTCAACCTGACGGACGAAATGTCACTTTTTTATTGCACGGTGACGAGTATTTTAATTACAGAACCACTACGGACGGATATTTAATCACAGAAGATAGCAAGGGATACTTTAACTATGCATCCGTTGATTCCAAAGGGAGTATTTATTCGCTGGGAGTACACGCAAATGATATATCTAAACGTACAAACTCTGAAAACTTGCTACTCAAAAATCTTCATCCTGTAAACAAAGAAAACAATCAGTTTCAAGATATTGTAAAGGAACGAAGAAATAGCGCTATACAAAAAGTATCTTCCGTTACTGCTCCTCAAAAAGCATTTCCACTAAATGGCACACCGCGTTCATTAGTGATATTGGTAAATTTTTCGGATAAAAGTTTTGTAATTTCAAATCCTCAACAAGCATTCACCAATCTGCTTAACCAAGAAGGTTATTCGACAAATGGAGGTACCGGTTCTGCAAAAGACTACTTTCGTGACAATTCTAACGGCAATTTTAATCCTGTTTTTGATGTTGTTGGTCCCTATACTTTAACAAACAATATGGCTTATTATGGTGGAAACACCTCCGGAAGCGATAAAAATCCTCGCCAAATGGTGATAGATGCTTGTAAAGCAGCGGATGCAGACGGTGTAGATTTCACACAATACGATACCGACAATGATGGATATGTGGACAATATATTTATTTATTATGCCGGCTACAATGAAGCCGAAGGAGCATCTGCAAATACCATTTGGCCCCACCGTTGGGTGCTGTCAAATACAAGCACCAAGTACGATACTAAAATTATATACGACTACGCATGTACCTCAGAATTGAAAGGAACCTCTGGAAGTAATATGTGCGGCATTGGTACTTTTGTGCATGAATTCGGACATGTGCTCGGCTTGCCCGATTTTTACGCTACAAATAGCGCTACACACCATACGTTGAGTGATTGGGATGTAATGGATTACGGACCCTACAACAACAGCGGACGCACACCGCCCAACTATTCAGCTTATGAACGATTCTTTCTTGGCTGGATCAATCCCACCGAGTTGAAAAGCCCTAAAAATGTCACATTAGACACATTAGCCGCTTCAAATCAGGCATATCTTATCTCACAAACCGGAGCACACAATCTAAATGGCGCCAATCCAAGCCCTACCGAGTTCTTTATGCTGGAAAATAGACAAAAAAAAGGATGGGATGCTTACCTTCCCGGACACGGTTTACTTATTACCCGTGTTTATTACAGTTCATCCACATGGAGCGGAAATACAGTAAATAACACATCTACCTCAATGGGAGTAGATATTATCGAAGCCGATGGTACCGCTACCGATGCTACTACGGCGGGTGACACCTATCCAGGAACATCTAACAATTCGAGTTACAATCCAACATTAAGAAGCGGTACAAATATAGCCAAACCGCTGACGGAAATTAAGGAAACCAACGGGATTATTACATTTAAATTTATGGGAGGTAATTTCCCTGCAGACTTAGCCCCTGTCGGTACCGCCGCTACAAATATTACACAGACATCTTTTACAGCAAACTGGAATACTGTAACCAATGTGGAAAAATTTCTTTTGGATATTTTTGAGATAAATGAAAATGACACAACATACGTTGCAAACTATAAGCAAAAAGATGTAGGTTTAGTAACAAATATTAATATTGCTAATCTTGCTGATGAAACCACTTATTATTATAGATTAAAGGCTATAAGCGGAGACGTTAGCACACCTTTCTCAAACACGATTCAAGTTACTACCGCCGCCTATACATTTGATCTTTTTAGCCCTATAGCTTTACCGGCTTCTTATATTTCGATAAATTCTTTTGTCGCTAATTGGGCAGAACTTGATGGTAGTGAAAACTATTTACTTAATGTATATAAAAAAAATACTACTAATGAGATTTCAGATGTAATTATCGATTTTTCCACATCATTATCTGCTACAGGCTGGGAGACGAACTGTACTGAGTATTATTCGGCATCTACTTATTACGGAGAAGCACAGCCGTCATTAAAATTTTCTTCTAATGGAAAATTTATTCAATCCCCAATATTTAATAGAGATTTGTTGAATTTAAAATTTTGGTACAAAGGAGCAAGTTCAAGTGCGGATAATATTCTCAAAATCACAGGTTCATTTGATGGCACCAATTGGAAAACTTTGAAAACTATTCAGCCAATACAAAATACATCTCAAATCATCACATTATCAAATGATGAATTAGCCGAAATTCGCACTATCAAAATAGAATATATAAAAAATGGAAGTGGAAATATAGCTATTGACGATATTGTTCTGCAGCTAAATAGCGAAAAAAATGAATTTATCAATGGCTTAGAATCGTATAATATTGGCAATTCGCTATCATATACAATAAATGATTTAGAAGCAAATACAAATTATTATTATTTTATTCAGAGTTTAAAGGATGGAGTATTATCTGGTAAATCAAATGAAATAGCAGTAACAACAACAGTTTTGACTAATACAGAAACCATCACAAAAACAGATATTAATATTTCGAAAAACAGAGATAATTTATTCATTAAATCAACTAATAATCAAACACAACTGAATTTGATTATTTATGATATTTTTGGAAGAATTCTTCTAAAGACTAAATTTTTTGGAGAAAAGTATGTTAATACATCTTCCTTAAAAAAAGGAATATACATTATTCAAGTTAACGATAACACATATACAATTGCTTTATAAAACTTTTAATCAACTTATGTTTAATATTAAAATTTAGAAATTTATGAAAAAAAAACTACTCTGCAGAATAAAGTATCTGCCTGCTTTATTATTAGTGATTCTATGCACAAAAGGTTTTTCGCAAGAAAAACTAAGACTTGAGAATTCTGATCTGAAAAATGTAAAAAGTTTTGAACAACTAAAAAAAGACTACAAAGCCAACACGGGTGAAGATTTAATCTTCAAAACTAAATCTATTGTAAATGACGATTTATATTTAGCGGGGTCATTATCTTATTCTGGAAATGGATTAGATATAGATGCATTCTATTCATTTAAGCCTATTGATGCCACCTCTGAACAGACATTCAGTCAGGAGACCTCAGCCTCGAACGATTATGCTTTCAGTGTAGGAGGGTATTTACCATCTACCGGGAAATATTACGGGATAAACTCTGACGCTTCCGGATATGTACAATTTGCAACGTTAAACCCTACAACTTGGGAGATTGAAGGAACTCCAATTTCCGTAACAGCTTATGCAAATTGGGCTTTATCTTTGACAGTAGACCCTTCAGCTGCTACTCCAACTGGATATGGTATTTATAGAACGAGTAGCACAGCCACATCATTTTATTTGGGTAAATATGATTTAACAACCGGCGTATCAACAGCAATAGTATCATTAACAGGCAACAATCGTTTGGTCTTTGTGGCAGCAGCGGAAGATGGAACATTATATGGTTTAACTTATAACAGAACTTTAGTTTCCATTAATAAATCAACCGGAGCTAGAACATCTTTGAAAACAAATGTTATAAATTCATCTTACACGCCGGCATTACCAAGTTCTTTCAATCACGGTGCTGTGATTGTGGGCAACAAACTATATTGGTCTGGTGTCATAACATACAGTTCAAGTAATTATATTGTTTTCTATGAGATAGATATTACGAGTGGAGGAAGCTATACCGCTTCAATAATAGACCCGACTGGCACAGATGCTGTATTTTATACTACCGGATTATTCAAATTTACTCCTCCATCCTTAGCAGACGACCTGGCTGTATTAAAATTTACAGGACCAACATCTTCAAGCATCGGTTCTACGGCAGATTATACAGTCTCTGTAAAAAATAAAGGTATAGAAGATGTTGCAGATAACACATACACTGTAAATTTTTATCAAGATGGGACTCTATATGAATCAAAACCAGGTGTAGCCATCGCCTCAAGTGAAAATACAACATTTACCCTAAGTGTACCTACAATTTTGGCAGATGCTGGAAAAACTTACTCATATTATGCTGTTGTAAACTTTGCTGCTGATGAATTAATTACAAACAACACATCTTCTACAATAAAAACAAAAATTGATACACCAAAATATCCTGCAATTAATGATCTTGCTGCAAGTGTAAGCAATAAAAATGTTAATTTAACTTGGAGTGCACCAACGTTACCCACTGTTGAAACCATAACCGAAAGTTTTGAAGATTATACTTCTTTTATTATTAGCAATATCGGAGACTGGACACTAAGAGATGTCGATGCGAGTGCAACTTATGGTTTCAATGGTACTACATTTACAAATTCTGGTGCCGCGATGTCCTATATTGTATTTAATGGTGTTGAAGTGGCTGTAAATAATTTTACAGCTAACTCTGGCGAACAATTCTTAGCATCATTCGCAGCTTCAACACCTCCTAACAATGATTGGTTGATCTCACCGTTATTATCAGGAAATGCACAAGATATCTCATTCTATGCAAAAAGCTATACCAATCAATATGGACTTGAAAGATTCATTGTGTATTACTCTACTACAGATACAGAAATTGCAAGTTTCACTCAACTTAGCGTTGGAAATTATATTGAAGCTCCTATTACTTGGACTTTATATACTTATTCCTTGCCCGCCAATGCTAAATATTTTGCTGTACGTTGTGTGTCGAACGATGCCTTTGTATTTATGATTGATGATGTAACATTTGAAAAAGGAGCACCAAACTACGAAATTTTAGGTTACAATATTTATCGTAATAACTCAAAAGTTAACAATGCATTAGTTACATCTGTAAATTATACTGATGCGAACCTGGATAATGGCACTTATAATTACAATGTTTCTACTATTTATAATTTAGGAGAATCAAAATATTCAAATACTGTTGAAGCAATTATTGATTTGTCAACAGGCAATTACAATCCATCATCTTCTTCCGTGAAAATAACTTCATACGATAATAAAGTTAAAATCACAGCTACTGAAAACAGCAAAATAACTATCTATTCTGTTGATGGTAAAACAATTTATAGTTCTGTAATGAAATCAGACAACGAAGTTGTTACGCTTGGAAATAGAGGAGTTTACATAGTAAGAGTTGGTGAAAAAGTAGAGAAAATAATTGTACGATAAGGTTTAATTTTAACAAATATAAAAATGAAACTAAAAATTATTTCTATATTGTGTTTTTTGTCAAGCTTAAGTTCAATTCAAGCACAATTAGTAGCAATACCAGTAGATAACAATATTTATACTTTTGAGTTTTATAACGACACCCCAGATTATTTTAATTTTGGTCCATTACACATCACGGTAGATTTAACATATCAAAATTTAAATAGCGGGTCAATTAGTCACCGTGTAATGTCTGTGGTAGTTTATTCCGGACAGACAAATTATATGACTCTGAAACGTAGATATGGTGAAATCAACTTGAGCATTATCAATGCAGAAATATATATTACAAGTTCACAGAGTGGAGTTACACATACTTTTAGTTATGATCAAGGATATAGTCTTAGTTGTCCTTTCGGTTCTAACATAACATTATTTTTTGAACCACTTGATTTTTATAATAATACTTCACAAGAGCTGAGCTATATTTTACATGAGGATATTGGGACTGGTTGGTAGTTCTAAAGAGTTGTAATTAAACAAAAACAGGATGTCCGAATGGGCACCCTGTTTTTTGTTTTAGCTTAATAAAGGAACGGTTATTCACATCTATCAAACATCATAAACACGTTCTGCATGAAAATTAAACATTTACAAATCAGCTTTTTACCCATTCATTCATCGCTTTGGCGGCTTTCCTTCCATCGCCCATCGCTAAAATAACGGTAGCTCCACCGCGTACAATGTCTCCTCCGGCAAAAAGCATCGGGAGCGATGTCTGCATCGTATTTTCATCAACCACCAGCGTACCCCATTTTGTAGTCTGCAACTCAGGTACCGACTGTGATATAAGCGGATTAGGTGATACTCCTACACTCACAATAACTTCATCAACGTCCACCAAACGTGTTTCACCTGCAATTTCCACCGGCGAACGGCGTCCGGAAGCATCAGGTTCACCCAATTGCATTACTTGCAAAAGCATCTGCGTAACACGTCCGGATTCATTCCCGCGATATTCAACAGGATTGTGTAATGTGAGGAATTCAATACCTTCTTCTTTGGCGTGCTTTACCTCTTCGACACGTGCCGGCATCTCTTCTTCGGAACGCCGATAGACAATCATCGCCTTTTCAGCCCCAAGACGACGTGCAGTACGTACTGCATCCATTGCCGTGTTGCCGCCACCAATAACCGCCACCTTCTTCCCTTGAAAAACCGGTGTATCCGAGTCTGGATTGGCAGCATCCATCAAATTTACACGAGTTAAATACTCGTTGGAAGACATTATTCCCACTAAGTTTTCGCCGGGAATATTCATAAATCGGGGCAATCCGGCACCACTTCCAACAAAGATACCTTTGTATTGTTCATCTTCAAGTTCTTGTATCGATATGGTTTTGCCTACAATGCAGTTGTTGATAAACTTCACTCCCATCGAACGTAAATTTTCAATTTCCACATCTACAATTTTATTCGGAAGACGAAATTCAGGGATTCCATATTTCAATACACCTCCAATTTCGTGCAATGCCTCAAACACAGTAACATCATATCCATATTTTGCCATATCGCCGGCAAAAGCCAGCCCGGCTGGTCCCGAGCCCACAACAGCAATTTTTACACCATTAGCCGGCGCTGTTTCAGGGATGGACACTTGACCGCTTTCACGTTCAAAATCAGCGGCAAAACGTTCTAAATAACCGATAGCAACCGGTTCTTTTTTCATTTTGAGATGAATACACTTTGATTCACACTGCCGCTCTTGTGGGCAAACACGCCCGCATACCGCCGGAAGCGCCGAAGTTTCTTTCAGCACCTTTGCCGCCTCCAAAAACTCACCACGCTCTATGTTCTTGATAAAATCGGGAATATATATGCCCACAGGACAGCCTTCCATACAAGTGGGATTGGCACAGTCTAAACAGCGTTTTGCTTCCTCAATAGCAAGCTCGGGAGTTAATCCAAGGTTTACCTCCTCAGTACGTACGCGACTACGATATGCAGCATCCAATTCGGGCATACGCACGCGAGGCTTCTCTGCTCTTTCTTTGGCTTTGATCGCAGTACGTAACGCTGCGCGCCAAGGCTCATTTCTTCTCATTGTTGTATATTTTATTTTACTTCAGCCAGCAATAACACAATCAACCGGTTATAAGCATTATATGCTGAATCTGAAGTATCCAACTATCATTTTTTAATCTTTTTCAAATCTTCCTGTTCCATATCTTTGTAGCCTCCAAGCCGCATCAGCATTTCATCAAAATCAACTTGGTGTGCGTCAAATTCGGGTCCATCAACACAAACGAATTTGGTTTTACCTCCGACAGTGACACGGCAAGCGCCACACATACCTGTACCGTCAACCATAATTGTATTCAGCGAAGCCAATGTAAGTATTTCATATTTTTTGGTAAGAAGACTGACGAATTTCATCATTATTGCCGGACCGATGGTTACAACCAAGTCTGTTTTTTCTCGATTTATAAGCGACTCAACTCCCTGTGTTACGAGCCCTTTGTTGCCGTAACTCCCATCGTCTGTCATTACCACAACTTCATCGGAGTATGCACGCATTTGTTCTTCGAGAATGATTAACTCTTTATTTCGGGCTGCCAACACCGTAATTACTTTGTTGCCGGCATCTCTCAGCGCTTTTACAATTGGCATCATAGGGGCTGTTCCCACACCACCGCAGGCGCACACCACCGTCCCAAAGTTCTCAATATGAGTAGCTTTTCCGAGCGGACCAACCAAGTCAGTAATAAAATCTCCTTCATTAAGCGCACAAAGTTTGGAAGAAGAAACACCGATACTTTGCACTACGATAGTGATTGTTCCTTTCTCAAGATTAGCATCGGCAATGGTCAGTGGAATGCGTTCTCCCTTCTCTCCTACACGAACTATAACAAAATGTCCCGCTCTGCGCGAACGGGCTATCAACGGTGCTTCTACCTCAAATTTTACTACGTTAGCAGAAAAGTACTCTTTACTTACAATTTTATTCATCTATTTAATCATTTTAAAAGTCTTGGCTATTGGGTATAGGTTTAGAGTTCCGGAGTTCAAGTTTCAGGTTTATTTTCACTTTGATTCGCTCCAGTTTTTCGGTTAATCTGTGTGATTTACATTTATGTCACCCTCTTTGTCTTGAGTGTTTTCTCCATTTCCTATTTTGATATCCGGCGTAGGAATCGCTTCCATAGGCACCATATCCAACGAATCTCTCACGTCGGTAGTATCAGGCTCGTAATCGAAATCGCACTTATATTCACGAAGTATTTTCTCCTTTGGTTCCGTCGGAAATTTTGCCCGATAATATTCAAAATTCTTGTCCGACAATACTTTTTCCATAAAAAGTGCGAAAACAGGTAATGCCGTTCGACTTCCCTGCCCTAAACTTCCGTTACGAAAGTGGATACTTCTGTGTTCAGCCCCGACCCAAGCTCCTCCGATTAATTTTGGTGTTACACCTACATACCAAGCATCAGAATAATTGGAAGAAGTTCCGGTTTTTCCTCCAAATTCGGTATTCCAACGCATTAAATCAAAATTCCACAAAGCGCGTGAGGTTCCTCCCGGTTCTGTGATACCGCCTTTGAGCAGTTCTGTCATCAAAAAAGCATTTTCATACGAAATAACAGGTTTGGGTTTTATTTTATTTTCATATATCACATAGCCGTCGTTATCTTCTATCTTGGTAATAATAATTGGTAAATGGTACATACCCTCTCCTACTACGGTGCTGTATGAGTTTACCATTTCAAGCAGCGATACATCGGAAGCTCCTAAACTTAGCGGGGGTACCTCCACTAATTTAGACTGTATTCCAAGTAAGTGTGCGGTTTTGGCTACGTTGGGAATACCAACTTCTTGCGCCAACTTAGCCGCAACGGAATTTATAGACCGAGCGAAAGCACGTTTCAGTGTCATAGTTGAATAAGTAAACCCGCCTGTAGCATTTTTAGGACTCCAGGTCTTATTGTCGTATTTCCACACAAAAGGTTCGTCCACATACGTGTCGCAAGGCGATTTCCCATTAATCATCCCTGCGGTATAAACGAACAGCTTAAAAGTTGAGCCCGGTTGACGTTTACTTTGTGCTACTTTATCGTATTGCCAATAATCATAGTTTACATCACCAACCCAAGCTTTTACGTACTTTGTATCGGGTTCCATAGCCACGAATCCACAATGCAAAAAGTGATTCATATACCGAATGGAATCCATTATACTCATTTTGAAATTTTTATATCCTTTTGAGTTATAATCGAATACCTTTATATCTTTTACTTTATTCAGGTATTTTTGAATGGAATCTTGATTATTTTGAAATCTTGCCTGAAGCTTTTTGTAGATAGTTGTCCTTTTTGTGAGTTCTTCGATGAAATGAGGTAATTCGTTGCCATTTTCGTCACGCCACGGATTTTGTCCCGACCAATGCTCAAAAAAACTCCGTTGTAATGTTTTCATCTGTTTTTGTACAGCCTCTTCGGCATATTGTTGCAACCGCGAGTCGATAGTCACATATATTTTTAATCCATCCGAATATATATCATAACCGTTCGCTTCGCCCCATGACTCTAAGAAGCGTGTCAAATAGGCGCGAAAATAGGGAGCAATACCCTCATTGGGCTTTTCTACGCTATAGTTTAGCGCTAATGGAATTTGTGTCAGCGAATCGGCTGCCACTTGCGTGATATATTTATTTTTCACCAACAGTTGAAATATCAGATTTCTCCTTTTCAACGAATTATCAGGATGGATGTATGGATTATAGCGGGTGATGGCTTTCAGCAAACCGACCAAGACGGCAGATTGCTCGTACGTCAGTTTATCCGGCGTAGTATTGAAGTAAGTTTTGGCGGCAGTGTGTATTCCGTAAGCGTTACTCCCAAAACTTACCGTATTGAGATACATAGTAATTATCTCATTTTTAGAATAAAATAGTTCTAGCTTTGTAGCAGCTGTCCATTCTTTTGTTTTCTCGATGAGTAAACGTAGTCCGGGAAGCGACCCTAAGAATCCGGTGGAATATTGGCTTCGGGTCTTATACATATTCTTTACCAACTGCTGAGTGATGGTACTTGCGCCACGCGGATTTCCTTTGATGGCATCTCTTAAAGCCGAAGCCAATCCGTGAAAATCGATACCGAAATGGTTGTAAAAACGTACATCTTCAGTACAAACCAACGTATTTATCAGTTTGGGTGATATATTTTCGTATTTTACTAACTTACGGTTTTCGTTAAAGTACTTACCGAGCATTTTGCCATCGGCACTTATGATTTCGGAAGAAAGCGATTGTGGAGGATCGGCAATTGCCCTGATAGAAGGCGATTTACCAAATAACCATAAAAAATTCATATCAACCAAAAAAAGATAGAAAAGAAATAGGGCAAATAAAGTCAGCATCGAATTTGCCGCTTTTTTCCATTTCGGAAGAGAATGAAATCGTACAATCCGTTTTTCCCGCCAAGCAATAAATTGAAAAAATACTTCTTTAGATTTATTGAAGAATATAAGTAACTGAGAATGAATATATTTCCAATTCATATATCGGATATTAAATTTTCAGACAAATTTAATTGAAATGTTTTAAATAATAAGTGAATTTACAAAATTTGTATGATATATCTTATTTTGCTTTTATTATGCAATATGGCGTATATTAACGTAAAATCAAAGGTTTTTTATATTTTTGCAGTGTAAAATGTAAAAAAATGAACTTACCCCAACCATTTATCATCCGCACAAAGAAAATCCTTCGAGAAGATTTTGAATCCTTTTTGGATTCGTTACACACCGCATCACCTACAAGCGTCCGTGTAAACAATAAAATCGAGTTAAAGCCATCGGATGAAAATGTAAGTTGGTGCAACGAAGGCTTCTATCTGCGGGAACGTCCACTCTTTACTGCCGATCCGTTACTTCACACGGGTGCTTACTACGTACAGGAAGCCTCATCAATGTTTTTGCAACAAGCCTTATCTCAGCTCATAAACAAAGCAAGTACGGTATTAGACTTATGCGCGGCGCCTGGTGGAAAATCAACTCTTATTTCACAATTTATCAATGAAAAAGGATTGTTGATAAGTAATGAGATTGTCCGTTCCAGAGCGTATATTTTAGCTGAAAACTTGATCAAGTGGGGAAATGACGCCGTGGTAGTTACTAACAACGAGCCGAGGGATTTTCAACGCCTTTCAGGTTTCTTCGATGTAGTGGTGGTGGACGCGCCTTGCAGTGGTGAAGGGATGTTTCGGAAAGATACCGCTTCAATCAATGAATGGAGTGAGCAAAATGTAGCGATGTGCGCTGCTCGTCAAAAAGATGTTTTGTACGATGTGTGGGATTCACTCAAGACTAACGGCATACTTATTTACAGTACCTGCACCTATAATTTGGAAGAAAACGAAGAAAACATACGTTGGATAGAGAATGAACTCGGCGCTCAATTTGCTCCCTTAAGCACAAATGATTTTCCTGAAATCACCGTTACGGAAAAAGGTTATCGATTTTTTCCTCACAAAACAAAAGGCGAAGGTTTTTTTATTGCCGCGTTAAGAAAAACAGCGGAGAACGATGAGCTACAACATACCGGTAAAGTTCGAAAAACGGAAAACGTAAAAAAAGCAAAAGAGGTAGAGCAATTAAAACATTGGCTTCACATTCCCGAAAGATGGAAGATTTATCAGGAAAACAATGTCATTTCAGCATTTGACAAAGAGAAAGCGGAGAAATTTGATTTTATCAAGAACAAGTTAAACATTTTGCACGCCGGCATTACGCTTGCCGAACAAAAAGGGAAGGATTTTATTCCGCATCAGGGATTGGCATTATCCAAGCAATTAAACACCCGTGCTTTTTGTAATGCGGAAGTTGATTATAAAACGGCTATCAATTATTTGAAAAAAGAAGCGATTGTATTGCCGGATGAGCCTCTTGGATTTCTTTTATTGACATACAAAAACGTCCCTCTCGGTTGGGTGAAAAACGTAGGCAATCGTTGTAACAACCTCTATCCGAACGAATGGAGAATACGTATGAAGTTGTAACAATGAATGGATTCTTCGGCTTTTTGCCACAAGCGTATAAACTCGCGATCTTCTTAGCACTTACACTTTGTTAATGTAGGGTAAGGCGCAAATCCCTCATCACACAACTACCTTTAAAAACATTTTGCTGGCTGACAGATTATCGCTATTTTTGCGTTTTGAAAATAAGTTAGCTTATTACACGTTATATTCTAAGTTTGCTCCTCTCCTTGCGGATTGATAATGTGAAGCACAAGTTTTTATTTCGGATGAAAAATAAAATTTCGCTGATAATCTTTTTTCTGTTTACCTCGCTCGCTGTTTTTGCTCAGGCTCAAAAAGTGCGTGTTTATGGCTATGTGATTGACGAGAATAACAGAGGTATCGAAAATGCAGGGATTCGTTTTGAAGGAACAAACATAGCTACAAGTACCAATCAAAACGGCTATTACGATTTAAGTATAGAAGTTACCGACTCTGTTTCCATTGTATATTCACATATTGGATACGAAACCATAAAACATACCATATATCCCAACAAAAGGATAGTTCAAATAACCGTAATATTACTATCGAAAGCGAAACAACTTAAGGATGTAAATATCACCTCCATACGTAGGCAAACCTCGATAATGGAAAGTCTTGATGCCGGTAAACTACGTCAAATGCCCAACACAAGCGGTAACTTTGAATCGTTGCTTATCTCTTTTTCCGGCGTTACGATGAACAACGAATTGAGTTCGCAATACAACGTTCGCGGAGGAAGTTTTGATGAAAACATCGTGTATGTGAACGGAACGGAAATTTACAAACCGCTTTTAATCCGTGCCGGACAGCAAGAAGGTTTAAGCTTTATCAATACCGATATGGTTGGAAGCGTAAACTTTGCCGCCGGAGGCTTCAATGCCGAATACGGAGATAAAATGTCATCAGTATTGGATATTAAATATAAAAAACCGGAATCGTTTGAGGCTTCCGCTATGGTAAGTTTGCTGGGAGCATCGGCTTACGTGGGTACTTCCGGAAAACGATTTACCCAAATGCACGGAATACGTTACAAAACATCTCAATACTTATTAGGCACATTAGACACCAAAGGAGAATACAAACCATCGTTTATAGACTATCAGACCTATCTCACCTATCAACTTGCGCCAAAGTGGGAAGTTACGTTTTTGGGTAATTTTTCTCAAAACAACTTTAATTTTGTGCCCGAATCGCGCGAAACAACTTTTGGAACGTACAGCATGGGACGTAAGTTGATGGTTTATTTTGACGGACAGGAAAAAGATCTTTTCCAAACAAGTTTTGGAGCTCTCACGCTAAACTTCAAACCGAATAATCAATTAAAACTCGGTTTGCAAGCATCGGCATTCAACACCAACGAAAACGAGACATACGACATTCACGGAGAATACATATTAAGTGAAGTGAAGATGGATCTCAACGAAGAAAACAAAGAAGGCGAACAATTGGGTGTTGGCGTATATCATCAGCATGCGCGTAATCGCCTGAAAGCCAACGTAGCAACCTTGGCTCACAACGGAGAATATGCAAAAGCAGGACACACACTAAAATGGGGCGCTAACTTTCAGATAGAAACTATCTCGGATAAAATTAACGAATGGGAATGGCGAGACTCCGCCGGGTATTCGATGCCGTATAAATACGATAACGTAGTGGATCTGTATTATAATCTTAAATCAAACAACCCCACTTTGACCAATTGGAGAACAACCTCGTATATTCAGGACACCTATCGATGGGATACTAACGGAGCGCTTTATACTTTAACCGGCGGAATAAGAACCAATTTTTGGTCGTTCAATAACGAGTTTATCCTTAGTCCTCGTGTTTCATTCACCATTTTACCACATTGGAGAAAAGACTTCGGTTTCCGTGTGGCAACAGGCGTATATTACCAATCTCCGTTTTATAAAGAGATGCGAGATACAATAACCGATGCACTTGGAAATTTAACTATTCAGCTGAACAAAAACATCAAGGCACAGCGTTCGCTCCACTTTGTACTCGGTGGCGACTATTATTTTCGTGGTTGGGGACGTCCGTTCAAACTCACTACCGAGGCATACCTGAAATTAGCCGATCGGATTATCTCCTACTCGGTTGATAATGTACGCATCCGCTATACCGGCGAAAATGATGCCAAAGCATATACCACCGGTATTGATATGAAACTTTTCGGAGAACTTGTACCGGGCACCGATTCGTGGATCAACGTATCGCTTATGCAATCAAAACAAAACACGTATAATGACTGGTATTTGAGCAAAAGCACCAACAAAATTATTTATCCGGGATGGATTTCGCGCCCCAATGAACAACGATATAGTTTTTCGATGCTTTTCTCCGATTATTTGCCAAATAATCCCAAATATAAATTACATTTGCGTGCCATTTATTCTGACGGATTACCAATGTCGTTGGCTCAAAGTAAATTTTATATGCCTGTATTCCGCAGCTCATCCTACAAACGCGTGGACATAGGAGCTTCGCGAGAAATCATCAGTGGAAAAGATAAGTTATTAGAAAAATCTTGGATGAAACATATAAAAAATATTTGGTTAAATTTTGAGATATTCAACCTCTTTGATTTCAAAAATGTAAATTCATATTATTGGGTAACGGACGTAAACAATGTTCAAAACGGAGTACCCAATTACCTCACAAGCAGACAATTTAACTTAAAAATAACGGTGGATTTCAAATAAATTCGCCACAACTCCTCAAAAGGAGAAAATGATAAACTAAAAATTCATCGCTACCGAACAATCCCTCTTAAAGTGGATGCAGGAAGCTTACAAACGAAAGAAATGCCTCACACATCGCAACGGGGAAACTTAATGCCCGAATCACCAATCAGAAAACTTGTACCGCTGGCTGATAAAGCCAAAGCACGAGGTATCAAAGTGTATCACCTGAACATCGGTCAACCCGACATAAAAACGCCAAAAGTGGCGTTGGAGGCGGCACGAAATGTGGACAGAGAGATTTTGGAATACAGTCCGAGCGATGGAATCAAAAGCCTACGCATTAAATTAGCAGAGTATTATCGGCGATTTAATATTGACGTTACGCTGGAAGATATTATTATCACTACGGGTGGTTCGGAAGCTGTGAGCTTTGCATTTATGAGTTGCCTCGATCCGGGTGATGAAATTATCGTTCCCGAACCGGCATACGCGAATTATACAGCATTCGCCATCGGTGCCGGCGCTATTGTAAAGCCGGTGCTATCGAGTATCGAAGAAGGTTTCTCGCTCCCTCCCATCGAGAAGTTTGAAGAATTGATCACTCCGCGAACCAAAGGGATAATGATATGCAACCCCAACAACCCTACCGGTTATCTTTATACACGTAGTGAAATGAATAAAATACGTGATTTGGTGCGTAAATACGATTTATATCTTTTCTCCGATGAAGTATATCGTGAGTTTTGTTATACCGGCGCGCCATATATCTCGGCATTTCATTTAGACGGCATTGAGGAAAATGTGATATTAATAGACAGCGTATCGAAACGTTACAGCGAGTGCGGAATACGTATTGGCGCCTTGGTTACCAAAAATAAACACGTTCGAAATACCGTAATGAAGTTCTGTCAGGCACGCTTAAGTCCACCGTTAATCGGACAAATTATAGCTGAAGCATCTATGGACACTCCTAAAGAATATATGATGGATGTGTATGATGAATATGTAGAACGACGTAAATTTTTAATTGACGGATTGAATAAAATCTCAGGAGTTTATTCGCCAATTCCTATGGGCGCTTTTTACACAGTAGCACGCCTTCCGGTCGATGATGCCGATAAATTTTGCTCATGGCTTCTATCCGACTTTGAGTATGAGGGTTGTACAGTAATGATGGCTCCCGCAACGGGCTTTTATACGGAACCCGGATTGGGCAAGAACGAAGTACGGATTGCGTACGTACTCAACAAAGAAGATCTGAAACATGCGTTGGTTGTTCTCGGCAAAGCTTTGGAAGCATACAATAAAAAACAATAACGAGTTTTATAAATGCGGGAGTAAAGCACATAAAACGATTATTTAATAACGGTTTTTCTAACTTTCCCCTGCGGATACTTCCGTTTATCAAAAAAGAAAATTGAGAAGCATAGGTCTAACATCTTTATTTAGAATAAACTGAAAGATGCTAACGCGGCTTAGTTTCTTAAGTATCTGAACAGAATTAGTTTAATATATTTAATTTGTATGTTATTGATTTTTATAACTTTACAAACACGTGTATTGGCGATTAATTATCAGCACTTACTTACAAAATAATCTTATATTATCCAGTGCTTCACTCTTAAGTAAAACACTGAATATCAAATCTCTATTAAATATCTACAACAACAGATCGCTTTGCGGATAATCATAAAACAAAATCATCTGACTTTTATGAACGATCTCATTCAGTCAGATGATTTTTTATAGTACATTACTTGTTCGTTTTAAAACTATCCTTTTAAAAGAAAACAGCTAAGCTATCGTTATTTTAGATACTTTTTTTTGAAGAAATTGTTTTTATAAGCCAAACTCCTGTTTTACTTCATCCATCATATCTAATTTTTCCCAAGTGAAAAGTTCCACTTTTTTAGTAAATTCATTTCCTCCGGCATCTATAAATGTTTTTTCTTTTTTCACAGGTGTACGTCCCACGTGTCCGTAAGCAGCTGTTTCTTCATAAATTGGATTTCGTAATTTTAATCGTTTTTCAATGGCTTTAGGACGCATATCAAAAATTTCAGCTACTTTCTCCGCAATCTCGGTATCCGACAATTGCACTTTAGCCGTACTATATGTGTTGATGTAAATATTCATCGGTTGTGCTATACCAATGGCGTAAGCAACCTGCGCCAATACTTCATCGGCCACGCCTGCGGCAACTAAATTTTTGGCGATATGACGCGCGGCGTATGCAGCCGAGCGATCCACTTTAGAAGGATCTTTACCCGAGAATGCTCCACCGCCGTGCGCACCTTTACCACCGTAGGTATCCACAATTATTTTACGTCCGGTCAATCCGGTGTCACCGTGAGGTCCTCCTATCACAAACTTACCTGTCGGGTTTACGTGTAGCACGTAATCGTCTTTGATCAATTTGGCAAATTGAGGAATTTTTGCCTTTACACGCGGGATAAGAATGTTGCGAACATCTTCTTTGATGATATCCAACATCTCCTTGTCAGCTCTTTCCTGACCTTTTTCATCGCTTGGAACGATAAATTCGTCGTGCTGTGTAGAAACCACAATGGTGTGTACACGCAATGGTTGGTTATTATCATCGTATTCAATCGTAATTTGCGATTTGGCATCCGGACGAAGGTATTTCATTTCTTTCCCTTCGCGACGAATGACCGCTAATTCTTTGACCAAAGCATGTGATAAATCAAGCGCTACCGGCATATAGTTTGCCGTTTCGTTTGAGGCGTAACCAAACATCATTCCCTGATCACCGGCACCTTGGTCCATCGGTTCCTCGCGTACTACACCGCGATTGATATCTTTTGATTGCTCATGCAAGGCAGAGAAAATACCGCAAGCATTTCCATCAAACATATACTCGCTTTTGGTATAACCAATGCGATTGATCACACGGCGCGCAATGGTTTGCACGTCAACATACGCATGCCAATTTACTTCACCGGCTATCACTACTTGTCCGGTGGTTACCAATGTTTCGCAAGCTACTTTGGAGTTAGCATCTTGTGCCAAAAAATTATCAAGAATGGCATCCGATATTTGATCTGCCACCTTATCCGGATGTCCCTCTGAAACAGACTCTGAAGAAAATAAATAACCCATATTTAGTTATAATTTTTAAAATTGCAAGTTACAAGTATTACAACAAGCAACTACGCAAAAAGTTAATGTATATGGGAAGATTGGACGTTGTATTATGAAAGATAAAAAATGGAAAGATAGTTTCAATTTAGCATTTTTTTCTGTGGTTGCAAGCAGTCCAAATCTGTCCACGTATTATTTGTATTTTGAAAAATACGTTACAAAGGTACAAAGATTTATTTCAAAGGACAAAAAACGTACGAATAAAAAAACATTTTCAAAGAAACAGTGCTTTTCTAAATTTTTAGTCCGTTCGTTTACAAAATGCGCCATTATTCCGCCGTCAATGAAGTATTAACGGTGAAGTTTTAACAAATAGTTTAATAAGGTAAGCATAAAAAAAGACAAATTCCTTTGAGAATTTGTCTTTTTACGAATATTATCAAGAGGAATAATTCTTATTCTGCTTTTTCTTCAGTAGCTTCTGCTACGGGAGTTTCTACAATCGGTTCTTCTGCTTTCACTTCTTCTATCTTTTCTGCTTTTGGAGCTTTAGGAGCTTTTTCTACAACAGGAGCAGTAGCGTCAGCCTTTTTTGAAGAACGACGTGTACGTGAAGCTTTTTTAGCCACTTTATCTTTCAACATATTTTCGTTGTAGTCAACAAGCTCTATAATACACATTTCGGCATTATCTCCTAAACGAAAACCGGTACGAAGGATACGCGTGTAACCTCCGGGACGATCGGCGATTTTTAGCGCTACATCACGAAAAAGTTCCGTAACCGCTTCTTTGTTTTGTAAATAGCTGAAAACCACACGGCGCGAATGTGTCGTATCTTCTTTTGATTTTGTCAACAGCGGTTCTACATATACGCGGAGCGCTTTAGCCTTTGCTAATGTTGTAGTGATACGTTTGTGGCGGATAAGGGAGATCGCCATATTGGCAAGCAACGCATGTCTGTGTGACGCCGTACGACCTAAATGATTAAATTTTTTATTATGTCTCATTTTTCTTTACTCTTTATCTAATTTGTATTTACTTACATCCATCCCAAAGTTAAGATGCAATTCTTCTAATTTTTCTTCCAACTCCGTCAATGATTTTTTACCAAAGTTGCGGAATTTAAGTAAATCGTGACGATGATTTGCTACCAATTCTCCCAAGGTATATACATCTGCCGCTTTCAAGCAATTTAACGCACGCACAGAAAGTTCAAGATCGGTAAGCTTGGTTTTAAGCATCTGACGCATATGGAGTACTTCTTCATCAAATTCTTCTACACTTTCTCCCTCAGGAACCTCAAGTGAGATTTTCTCATCGGAGAATAACATAAAGTGGTGTATCAGGATTTTTGCGGCTTCTTTCAGCGCTTCTTTCGGATGAATAGAACCATCGGTGTCAATTTCCAAAATTAACTTTTCGTAATCGGTAACTTGCTCTACACGATAGTTTTCAATCGTATATTTTACGTTCCGAATAGGTGTGTAAATTGCGTTAATCGGAATAACTCCAATTTCGGCATTGTGTACCTTATTTTCGTCAGCCGGCAAATAGCCTCGTCCTTTATTGATGGTAATATCAATCTGGAAATTTGCGCTGGGATCAAGTGTACAAATTATATGTTCAGGATTCAACACTTCGAAGCCGGTTAAATATTTACCTAAATCTCCGGCTTTGAATTCGGTGGTTCCTTTTACAGCGATAGTTACTTTTTCGTTGTCAATTTCTTCCACAATTTGTTTGAAAACGTACTTGTTTCAAATTCAAAATAATATTGGCAATGTTGTCAATAATCCCCGGTACGGTGGAGTATTCGTGATCAACGCCTTCAATTTTGATAGAAGTAATAGCAAAACCTTCGAGCGAAGACAGAAGTATCCGGCGTAAAGCATTACCGATGGTAATACCATAACCCGGTTCTAACGGACGAAATTCAAATTTACCTTTGAAATCATCAGCCTCTAACATAATTACTTTATCGGGTTTTTGAAATGCTAATATTGCCATATCTTCATTTATTATTTAGAGTATAACTCTACGATTAATTGTTCTTTAATGTTTTCCGGAATATCTTCACGTTCCGGTATGTGTAAGAATACACCTGATAAAGATGTTTCAGTCCATTCAATCCAAGGATATTTGCTGTGGTTAAAACCTGCCAATGAGTTTACGATAACTTCCATTGATTTGTCTTTTTCGCGTATGGCGATTACTTGCCCAGGACGTACGTGATACGATGGGATATTTACCACTTTGCTATCAACGGTAATGTGACGGTGGCTCACTAACTGACGTGCACCTGCACGTGTAGGAGACATTCCTAAACGATATACGATATTATCCAAACGAGATTCGAGTAACTGCATCAGAATAGCCCCTGTAATACCTTTGGTACGTTTTGCTTTTTCGTACAAGTTACGGAATTGTTTTTCGAGTACACCGTAAGTATATTTTGCTTTTTGTTTTTCACGTAGCTGAATTCCATATTCTGAAGTTTTTCTGCGGCGTGAGTTTCCGTGTTGTCCGGGAGGATAGTTTTTCTTTGACAGTACTTTGTCAGGTCCGAAAATTGCTTCACCGAACTTCCGAGCGATTTTTGTTTTTGGTCCAGTATATCTTGCCATTTTATTTGATAAAATTTTTTATTGTTGATATTATTCTACTTCTTCCATTTACTCATTCCGACTTGTGACAGCCGCGATTGCCGAGAGGTTTGTTGTGCAATCCAAATCACATCCTTCATTTTCGAAGATAAGAAGTTTTTCAAAGAAATTTTAGATATTTCTATCGATTTACGATTTCAGACAGTTGATTTACAAAGGTACATTGAGACTTTATTTATTCAATGCTACACCTTCAATATTTAATTTTCATTACATATCAGAAGATGTTTTGTATTAAAATCATCAATCTGAAATCGTAAAAATAAGTTTTTACACTCTTCTGCGTTTTGGAGGACGACAACCATTATGTGGAAGTGGAGTAACGTCAATAATTTCTGTTACTTCGATTCCGGCACCGTGTATGGTACGAATGGCAGACTCACGTCCGTTTCCTGGACCTTTTACATACGCTTTTACTTTGCGTAATCCTAAATCGTAAGCCACTTTTGAGCAATCTTGTGCTGCCATTTGAGCAGCATAAGGAGTATTTTTCTTTGAGCCTCTAAAACCCATCTTTCCGGCAGATGACCAAGAAATTACTTGTCCTTCGGAATTTGCAAGGGTCACAATAATATTGTCGAATGAAGAGTGAACGTGTAACTGACCCACGCCATCTACTTTTACCACTCTCTTCTTGGCTGCAACTGTTTTCTTTGCCATATTGTTTTTCTAAATTATTTAGCTTCTAAAATTCGCTAACAGTTAAACCTTATTTTGTTGCTTTTTTCTTGTTGGCAACTGTTTTCTTTTTACCTTTACGTGTACGAGCATTATTTTTCGTACTTTGTCCTCTCAAGGGCAGACCGATACGGTGGCGAATACCACGGTAACATCCAATGTCCATCAATCGCTTGATGTTCAATTGTACTTCTGAACGCAAGTCTCCTTCTACTTTGTAACTTGCACCGATGATTTCACGGATTTTAGCAGCCTGGTCGTCAGTCCAATCTTTGACTTTGATGTTAATATCAACACCTGCTGATTCTAAAATCTTTTTTGCATTACTGCGACCTATTCCGTAGATATAAGTCAATCCGACTTCCCCTCTCTTGTTTTGGGGTAAATCTACTCCGACAATTCTTATAGCCATAAACTAATTTAATTGATTAAGTTTTTAACCCTGTCGTTTAAACTTCGGGTTTTTTTTGTTAATAACATATAAGCGACCTTTTCTACGCACTATTTTACAATCTGGCGTACGCTTTTTTAATGATGCTCTTACTTTCATTGTTTTATAATATTTGCCTTCATTTTCCTTGTTAAGGAGCGTATGAAGAGCGTTTCTAATGGTTTCTTATAATCTGTAATTGCCTTTTTAGTACTTGCTTTTCTTTTGATGGCAAGTTTATTTGTATCTGAACGATATTCTCCTTTTGATAAATCGTAAGGAGACATTTCTACTTTAACTCTATCGCCCGGTAAAATTTTAATGTAGTGCATTCGCATTTTGCCGGAAATATGAGCTGTAATTACATGCCCATTTTCCAATTCCACACGAAACATAGCATTTGATAATGCTTCGATAATTGTGCCGTCTTGCTCTATTGCTGTTTGTTTTGCCATAAATTATTAAATAGCTTTATCTCCTAAAACTTGTTCTATATATTCAAAACTTGATAGTATATCTGCTTTCCCGCGTCTGATGGCAATCGAATGTTCGAAATGTGCCGATGGTTTTCTATCTTGTGTGCGCGTTGTCCAGCCGTCTTTTTCAAATACCAAATGACGGGTACCTAAATTAATCATTGGTTCAATGGCAATGGTCATTCCTGCTTTAAGCGTTGTTCCATTTCCTTTTTTCCCGTAGTTTGGCACTTCCGGAGCTTCATGAAGCCGTCGTCCTACACCGTGTCCGATCATTTCGCGGACTACCGAGTAACCTCGTTCTTCACAATAGTGCTGTATAGCCGATCCAACATCACCCAAGCGTCTTCCTTCATACGCCTGCTCAATACCTTTGTATAGAGACTCTTTTGTGGTACGTAAAAGTGCCAGGACTTCAGCATCAACTTCACCTACACAAAATGTATAAGCCGAGTCGCCATGAAATCCTTCTTTATAAACACCACAATCTACCGAGATAATATCGCCTTCTTTCAAAATCACTTTATCTGAAGGTATGCCGTGTACAACCTGTTCGTTAACTGATGTGCAAATTGAATTTGGATACCCGTTGTATCCGAGAAAACCGGGCACTCCGCCGTGGTCTCTTATAAATTCATCTGCAAGTTTGTCTAATTGTAAGGTAGTAACTCCCGGTGCTATGGCTTTAGCTAATTCAGCCAACGTCTTGGCTACAATCTGATTGCTGTTGCGCAATAATTCTATTTCTTCGTCTGATTTTAAAAAAATCATTTTCTTTATACTATTTCGGATTTCAAATCCACAGGCTTGTTTATCAGTCTGTGGATTTGTCATCTATATTCTGTTTAGTATGCAGATACACCGCCGGTGCGTCCTTTTATTCTACCTGATTTTAATAAACCATCGTAATGACGCATCAACAAGTGACTTTCTACTTGCTGTAAAGTATCTAATATTACACCCACCAAGATTAGCAACGAAGTACCTCCAAAAAATTGAGCAAATTCGTGCGTCATACCAAACATCGATGCAAATGCAGGAAGTATGGCTATCAGCGCCAAAAATATTGATCCCGGTAGTGTGATTCGAGACATAATCAAGTCAAGATATTCTGCGGTCTTTTTTCCGGGTTTTATTCCTGGAATAAATCCATTATTGCGTTTCATATCTTCTGCCATCTGTACCGGATTAACGGTAATCGCAGTATAAAAATAAGTGAATGCGATGATAAGTATAGCTGAAAGTGCGTTGTAAGGAATACTTGTGTATCGTGTAAACGAACCAATGAAACTGTGTAGATTTTCAGAATTTGAATATCCTGCGATGGCAGCCGGAATAAACATAATCGCCTGAGCAAAAATAATTGGCATAACACCAGCTGCATTAACTTTAAGCGGAATGTATTGACGTACACCTCCGTACTGTTTGTTCCCTACAATTCGTTTGGCATATTGAACGGGAATTTTTCTTGTGCCTTGTACTAAGAGGATGGCAAAACCAATCACCACCAATAATATTACAATTTCTAACAAGAACATTACCAAACCACCGCCTGACGAATATAATCTGGAGTTGAATTCCTTCAAAAGCGCACTTGGTAAACGTGATATAATACCAATCATAATAATGAAAGATATACCGTTACCAATACCCTTATCTGTAATACGCTCTCCGAGCCACATTACAAACATACTACCGGCGGCTAAAATTACGGTTGATGTTATGATAAAGAAAAATCCGCCGGGTAACTCGGAACCTGCCGAACGCAATTGAACGTTCAAATTAGCCATATAAGAAGGTCCTTGAAGGGCCAAGATTATCACCGTTAAATAACGTGTATATTGGTTCATTTTACGTTGACCACTTTCGCCTTCTCTTTGTAATTTCTGAAAAGTAGGTACTGCCATACCTAATAACTGAATTACAATGGAAGCAGATATATAAGGCATAATTCCCAACGCAAAGATGGACGCATTTTGAAATGCACCTCCTGAAAACATATCAAGCAGTGCCATAATACCACCACTTGTTTGTGCTTTGAGGCTTGCTAAGGCATTTGCATCAATACCCGGTAAGACAACATAAGAACCGAATCTGTAAACCAACACAAATAAGAATGTAGTTAACAGACGGCTTCTCAAGTCCTCTATTTTCCAAATATTTTTAAAGTCTCAATGAGTTTTTTCATCTTCTTTTAAATTTTTGTTGCGGTTCCACCTGCTGCTTTGATCGCTTCTTCTGCAGATTTAGAGAAAGCATTGGCTTCTACTTCCAATTTAGCGGTCAGTGTGCCTTTGCCGAGTATTTTCACATTATCTGATTTTGAAATGAATCCTGCTTCTCGAAGCTCTGCTAATCCTATTTTTACAAGTTGTTTGCTTGATGCTAATACTTGCAATACTTCCAGATTAATAGCTTTGAATTCAACACGGTTTATGTTTTTGAAACCGAATTTTGGTAAACGGCGTTGTATTGGCATTTGTCCACCCTCAAAACCTATCTTGCGAGAATATCCGGAACGTGATTTTGCTCCTTTGTGTCCACGGGTAGAAGTACCTCCCATACCGGATCCAGAACCACGTCCTACTCTTTTGCGAGTTTTTACTGAACCGGATGCCGGTGTTAAATTGCTTAAATTCATATCTCTTTATATTTTATAAAGTCTTTTGTGACAAAATTATTATTAATCGATTACCTCTACCAAGTGTTTTACTTTGGCTACCATTCCTAATATTTGAGGAGTGGCTTGATGTTCAACTACGGACTGCAGTTTCTTAAAACCAAGTGCTTCCAATGTGAGTTTTTGGTCTTTTGGGCATTTGATTTTACTTCTTACTTGTTTGATTTTTATTGTTGCCATAAGTTTTTACTTTTTATCCGTTAAACACAGTGCTTAATGATACACCTCTATTTTGAGCCACGGTGTGTGCATCGCGTAATTCGGCCAGCGCCAACATAGTCGCTTTTACTAAGTTGTGCGGATTGGACGAACCTTTTGATTTTGCTAACACATCCGTAATACCAACGCTTTCGAGTACGGCACGCATAGCACCACCCGCTTTTACTCCGGTACCGTTTGTTGCCGGCTGAATGTAAACTGTAGCGCCACCGAATTTAGATAGTTGTTCGTGAGGAATAGTTCCGTTCAAAACAGGAACTTTGATCAGGTTCTTTTTAGCAGCTTCGGTTCCTTTAGCTATTGCCGCAGTTACCTCACCGGCTTTACCTAATCCCCAGCCTACGATTCCATCTTCGTTACCTACTACAACAATAGCAGAAAAACTAAACGCACGTCCTCCTTTTGTAACTTTTGTTACACGATTTACAGCTACAAGACGATCTTTGAGTTCTAAGTCGTTCGTAGTTTTTACTTTATTCATTTTTGTTGCCATTGTTCTTATTAAAATTTAAGTCCACCTTCGCGAGCTGCGTCAGCTAATTGTTTAACACGTCCGTGATACAAATAACCGTTACGGTCAAACACCACTTCATTAATTCCAGCTTCAAGGGCAGCCTTGGCAATAAGTTTACCGACATTGGCAGCTTGTTCTGTTTTTGTTACTTTATCTTTTTTAGCACCTTTTTCGGTTTTTACCAACGATGAAGCGGAAGCTAATGTTACGCCTTGAACATCGTCAATTACTTGCGCGTAAATCTGAGTATTGCTGCGAAAAACGGTTAAACGTGGTTTTTCCGCCGTACCCGAAATCTTAGTACGGATATGTGCTTTTATTTTGTTTCTTCTTATATTTCTTTCTGACATAGTTTCAAAAGTTTACATTATTATTTACCGGCAGATTTACCTGCTTTACGACGGATAACTTCCCCTTGGAACTTGATACCTTTTCCTTTATATGGCTCAGGTTTGCGGAACGAGCGAATTTTAGCACAAACTTGTCCTAATAATTGTTTGTCGTTACTTTCCAAGATGATTAATGGGTTTTGGTTACGTTCACTTTTGGTTTCCACTTTAACTTCGTTTGGCAACTGCAAATAAATCATATGTGAATACCCCAATGAAAGTTCCAATACATTACCTGTATTTGATGCACGATAACCTACACCGACCAATTCCATTGTTTTTTTGTATCCTTCTGAAACCCCAACAATCATATTTTGTATGAGTGCGCGATACAAACCGTGAAATGCGCGATTTTGCTTTTCGTCGTTGGGTCTGCTAACTATTACTTCACCATCTTCAACTTTCACCTCAATAGCAGGGGCTATTTGTTGAGACAATTCACCTTTAGGTCCTTTTACTGTTACTACATTGTCTTTTGTATCAATGCTTACTCCTTTAGGAAGCGATATAGGTAATTTTCCAATTCTTGACATACTTCTTTTCTCCTATAAATTAATAAACATAACATAAAACTTCGCCACCGATTTTAAGTTCTTTGGCTTCTTTGTCTGTCATCACACCTTTTGAAGTAGAAAGAATGGCAATACCTAATCCGTTTAATACGCGTGGTATTTCTTTGTAACCTACGTATTGACGAAGACCTGGTGTTGATACTCTTTTAAACTTTTGATAGAGTTAACTTTGTTAACCGGATCGTATTTTAAGGCTATCTTGATTAAGCCTTGTGTCCCGTCTTCTACAAATTTGTAGTTTAAGATATAGCCTTTTTCAAGCAATATCCGGGTCATTTCTTTTTTTAAGTTAGACGCAGGAACTTCCACTACGCGATGATTCGCTTTGATGGCATTCCTTAGTCTAGTTAAATAATCTGCAATAGGATCTGTCATTTGTTTTTGTTTTAAATTGATCCCGACATCGGGACAATATTTAATTATTATATATAGTTGATTGGTAGATCAATTAATTTGTCAATTGGTTTTTCAAACATAACCAATTAACTATTCGACAAATTAACTTAACACCACTACCAGCTTGCTTTTTTTACTCCCGGAATTAGCCCTTTTGAAGCCATTTCACGAAATTGAATACGTGAAATTCCAAACTGACGCATATATCCTTTTGGACGACCGGTGATTTTACAGCGGTTGTGTATGCGAATTGGCGATGAGTTTCTGGGAAGTGTTTGTAACAAGTCGTAGTTACCTTCTTCAATAAACTTGGCGCGTTTTTCTGCATATTTTGCGATCAGTTTAGCTCTTTTTACCTCACGGGCTTTCATTGATTCTTTTGCCATTGTACTATTTTATTTAGTTTTTCTTAAATGGTAATCCAAATTCTCTTAATAGCGCATAGCCTTCTTCGTCGGTTTGAGCAGAGGTTACAAATGTAATGTTCATACCCAAAATACGACTGATGCCATCGATATTAATTTCCGGAAATATAATTTGTTCCTCGATACCAAGCGTATAGTTACCGCGTCCGTCAAATTTGTTTTCTATTCCTTTGAAGTCGCGGATACGTGGTAAAGCTACACGTACTAAACGTTCCAAAAACTCGTACATTTGCTCGCCACGCAATGTAACACGTACACCGATTGGCATTTTTTTACGTACTTTGAAGTTTGAAATGTCTTTCTTTGAAAGAGTAGCTACTGCTTTTTGACCGGTGATTGTGGTCATCTCGTTGATAGCCGTATCGATTATTTTCTTATCAGCTACGGCAACTCCCAATCCTTGATTCAAAACAATTTTCTCAAGTTTTGGTGCTTGCATTACTGATGAATAGCTGAATTCTTTCATCAAGACAGGAACGATACGTTCTTTGTAATCATTTTTTAGACTTGCTGTGTTCATATTTAGATTTCCTCTCCTGTTCTTTTAGAAATACGTACCAGCTTTCCTTCTTTATTCAATTTGCGTCCCACGCGAACAGGTTTACCTTTTTCCACAGGATTCAAGTTTGAAATATGAATAGAAGCTTCTTGTTTAATAATACCTCCTTGTGGAGATTTTGCATTCGGTTTGGTACTTTTTGATACCATATTGATTCCTTCTACAATAGCGCGTTGTTCTTTCACAAGAACTTCCAACACACGTCCGGTTTTGCCTTTGTCAATCCCGGTGTTCACATAGACGGTATCACCTTTTTTAATGTGTAATTTGCTCATCACTTTATTCTTTTTCGTGTTGATTAAAGCACCTCAGGTGCAAGTGATATAATTTTCATATTTGTAGCGCGTAATTCACGTGCTACCGGACCAAAGATACGGCTTCCGCGAATTTCACCTGCATTATTCAAAAGCACACAAGCGTTATCGTCGAAACGGATGTAAGACCCGTCGGCACGACGTACTTCTTTTTTAGTACGTACCACTACGGCTTTTGATACTGTTCCTTTCTTCATATCACTGGAAGGAATCACGTTCTTTACAGTTACAACGATGATATCGCCAAGTGAAGCATAACGCTTTCCTGTTCCTCCCAATACTCTGATACAGAGTGCTACTTTAGCGCCACTGTTGTCAGCTACGATTAATCTTGATTCTTGTTGTATCATATTCTTACTTCGCTCTTTCGATAATTTCTATTAATCTCCATCTTTTAGTTTTACTCAGCGGACGTGTTTCCATAATGCTTACGGTATCACCGGCATTGCATTCGTTTTTTTCGTCGTGAGCGTGGTATTTTTTGGTCTTATTTACGAATTTTCCGTAAATAGGGTGTTTTTCTTTCCACTTCACAGCTACGGTGATGGTTTTATCCATTTTGCTGCTGAATACTACACCCGTTCTTACTTTTCTTAAATTTCTTGTTTCCATCAGACTCTTACTTTTTGTTTGTTAATTCTCTCTGACGTAATTCTGTTGCAAAACGAGCAATGGTACGACGTACTTCTTTGATTTGCATTGGATTATCCTGCGGAGAAATAGAGTGATTTAATTTCAAGCGGGTTAAATGCACATTTTCTGCATCCAAGCGTTCTTGAATCTCTTTGTCTGTTAATTCTTTAATTTCCCTGATTTTCATATTCCTTACGCGTTTTGTTCGGTTGTGTCATAATCTCGTCTTACCACAAAACGAGTGGTAACTGGTAACTTCTGT
This sequence comes from Paludibacteraceae bacterium, assembly GCA_049840795.1. GTDB lineage: Bacteria > Bacteroidota > Bacteroidia > Bacteroidales > Paludibacteraceae > UPXZ01. Next base: position 27,884 of record JASGJK010000036.1, on the reverse strand, counting down.
GCAGCAAGGCGTAGTGCTTCTTTTGCTATTTCGAAAGATACGCCTTCTACTTCAAGTATGATACGTCCCGGAGTTACCGGTGCTACGAATCCTTCCGGTGCTCCTTTCCCTTTACCCATACGTACTTCGGCTGGTTTTTTGGTGATAGGTTTATCTGGAAAAACACGTATCCATATTTGTCCTTGACGTTGCATATAACGTGTTACAGCAATACGGGCGGCTTCAATCTGACGTCCGGTAAGCCATTTCGATTGTAACGATTTAATTCCGAAAGAACCGAATGCTAACTCGTGACCTCTTTGGGCATTCCCTTTCATGCGCCCCTTTTGCTGTCTTCTGAACTTTGTTTTTTTAGGTTGTAACATAATTTCCTTAAATCAAATTCATTAATACAGTTTATTTTTTTCTTTTTCTAAATCCTTTTCCTCCACGGTCATTTCCACCACGGTCGTTATTATTACGTCCGCCTGTTTCTTTTCCCGAAGTAAAGGAAGGAGCTAAGTCTTTTTTACCGTATATTTCACCACGGCAAATCCATACTTTGATACCGATAATACCCACTTTGGTCAATGCTTCTGCGTGTGCATAATCAATATCGGCTCTAAAGGTATGCAGAGGAGTTCTTCCTTCTTTATACATTTCAGAACGTGCCATTTCTGCGCCGTTCAAACGACCAGATACTTGTATCTTGATTCCTTCGGCACCGAGACGCATTGTAGAAGCAATTGCCATTTTTACCGCGCGACGGTAGGCTATTTTTCCTTCTACTTGGCGAGCTACATTGTTAGCTACAATTACTGCATCAAGCTCGGGGCGTTTAATTTCAAAGATATTGATCTGAATCTCCTTGTCGGTGATTTTTTTCAATTCTTCTTTGAGTTTATCCACTTCCTGACCGCCTTTACCGATAATGATACCGGGGCGGGCTGTGCAAACTGTGATGGTAACTAATTTTAATGTACGTTCGATGACGATACGTGATACACTGGCTTTAGCAAGACGGGCGTTCAAGTATTTTCTGATTTTGCTGTCTTCAAGTATGGTATCTCCGTAATTGTTTCCGCCATACCAGTTAGAATCCCATCCTCTGATGATTCCTAAACGATTACTTATCGGATTTGTCTTCTGTCCCATCGTGCTTAATTTTGAGTATCATTAGTAGTTTTTGTATCCACAAAAAGTGTTACGTGATTTGAGCGCTTGCGGATACGGTATCCGCGTCCTTGCGGAGCGGTACGTAAACGTTTCAGCATAGTAGCTGAATCCACATACACGGCACTTACATATAAATTTGCGTTATCTGCTTTTTGTTCGGTTTTAATTTCCCAGTTTGAGATAGCAGATTTCAACAATTTTTCCATTCTAGCGGAAGCTTCTTTGTTCGAAAACTTCAGATACGCCAAGGGCTTTGTTCACTTCCATTCCGCGAATCATATCTGCAACTAAACGCATTTTTCGTGGAGAAGTAGGAACGCCGTTGAGTTTAGCAAAATACTGAGTTTTCAATGCTTCTTTTCTTGCTTCGGCTGATATTTTTTTTCTTGCACCCATTGTTATGTTCTAACTTTTTTATTTTTCTAAAATTTTATTTCAATGGATTATTTCTTTTTACCTCCGTGACCGCGGAAGATACGAGTTGGAGAAAATTCTCCAAGTTTGTGTCCTACCATATTTTCGGTTACATACACGGGAATAAATTTATTTCCATTGTGAACTGCAATTGTATGACCTACGAAGTCCGGTGAAATCATTGTAGCACGCGACCATGTTTTTACTACGGTTTTTTTACCGCTTTCATTCATAGTAAGCACTTTTTTCTCCAACTTCAGATTGATAAATGGTCCTTTTTTTAACGAACGGCTCATATTATTTACTCCTTTTTTCTAATTATTTTTTCTTTCTTTCAATAATATACTGGCTTGATTGTTTTTTAGGGTGACGAGTTTTGTAACCCTTAGCCAATAAGCCTTTACGTGAACGTGGGTGACCACCTGACGCACGACCTTCACCACCTCCCATAGGGTGATCAACGGGGTTCATAGCGACACCTCTCACGCGTGGACGACGTCCGAGCCAACGTGAACGACCTGCTTTACCTGATCTTTCCAATGCGTGGTCTGAGTTTCCGACACTTCCGATAGTTGCTTTGCAAGATGCAAGCACTTTTCTTACTTCACCGGAAGGTAATTTGATAATGGCATATTTGTCTTCTCTTGAAGTTAACTGAGCAAATGTTCCAGCCGAGCGAGCCATAGAAGCTCCTTGTCCGGGACGCAATTCTATATTGTGAATCACAGTTCCGAGAGGAATGTTTGCCAGCAATAATGCATTACCAACTTCAGGTGCAGCTTCGGCGCCTGAAAGTACTACTTGACCTACTTGCAATCCGTTTGGTGCAAGAATGTAACGTTTTTCGCCATCGGCATAAAACAACAATGCAATACGAGCCGAACGATTCGGGTCATACTGAATACTGTTTACTGTGGCGGGAACACCATCTTTGTTACGTTTGAAGTCAATTACTCTGTATTTCTTCTTGTGTCCGCCTCCGATATAGCGCATGGTCATTTTACCATCATGGTTACGACCACCACTCTTACCTCCGCCGACTACAAGAGATTTTTCTGGTGCACTTGCAGTAATTGTGTCAAATGTACCAATAATTTTGTGTCTTTGCCCCGGTGTTGTGGGCTTTAATTTGCGTACTGCCATTTATTTTTAAGTTAGAAGTTAGAAGTTAGAAGTTAGAAGTGGGGCAAAAAATACCGTTTAATCTTCTTTCTTTCTAATTTCTAATTTCAGATTTCTAATTTTAAATGTTGCTATAAAAATCTATTTTATCTCCGTCTTTAAGTGTAACGACAGCTTTTTTGTAAGCTGATGTAGCTCCGTTAACCATACCTGTCTTGGTATAACGGCTTTTTCTTTTTGGAGCTACGATTAACGTATTCACGTCGGTTACCGTTACGCTGTACATCTCTTCGATTGCTTTTTTGATTTCAATCTTATTTGCATCTTTTTGAACTCTAAAGCCATAACGATTGAGCTTATCGCCCAATTGAGTCATTTTTTCCGTAACAATTGGTTTAATGATAATTGACATCTTTTTTCCTCCTTATGCTTTGAAATATTTGTTCCAATGCAGCAACCGCTTCTTCTGTAAACACTAAATTCTTTGCATTAAGAATAGAATAAGTACTTAGTTCAGAAACCGTTACAACTTTCGATGCTGTCAAATTACGAGCCGACAAATATACGTTTTTATTTCCACTTGACAAAATGAAAAGTGTCTTTTTATCAGCAACTTGCAAATTTTTTGTTATTGCAACGAATTCTTTTGTTTTTGGAGTTTCAAAATTAATATCGTTAAGCACGATGATAGCATTATCTTTTGCTTTATACGACAGTGCTGATTTACGTGCCAATTGTTTCACTTTTTTATTTAATTTGAAACTGTAGTCGCGTGGAACCGGACCAAAAATGCGTCCACCACCTACGCGAACCGGCGACTTGATATCACCAGGACGTGCACCGCCGCCGCCTTTTTGGCGACCCAACTTGCGGGTACTACCGGCAACTTCACTTCTTCCTTTTGATTTATGAGTTCCTTGACGTTGATTAGCCAAATATTGTTTCACATCTAAATAAATAGCATGGTCATTTGGCTCAATACCGAAAATTGCATCGTTTAACGATATTTTCTTTCCGATTTCTTTTCCTTGAATGTCTAAAATATTCAGTTCCATACTTATTTATTAATGATTACGATTGAACCTTTTGCACCCGGAACCGAACCTTTGATCAAAACGAGGTTATGTTCTGGTATCACTTTTAATATTTGTAAGTTTTGTACGGTAACTTGTTCGCCACCTGTACGTCCACCCATTCTCATTCCCGGCATTACGCGAGAAGGCCATGAAGATGCTCCCAGCGAACCCGGAGCACGAAGACGGTTATGTTGACCGTGAGTAGCCTGCCCTACCCCACCAAATCCGTGGCGTTTTACCACCCCTTGGTGCCCTTTACCTTTTGAAGTTCCGATAACATCAACATACGTATCGGCTTCAAACAAACTGTCAGCGGTGATTACATCACCTAATTTGAATTCTTGTTCGAATTCTTTGAACTCAACCAAGTGGCGTTGTGGCGCTACTCCTGCCGCTTTGAAATGTCCGGCTTCCGGCTTGGTAGTATGTTTTTCCTTCTTTTCTTGGAAACCCACCTGTACAGCTTCGTAACCGTCTTTTTCTAACGTTTTAATTTGAGTAACAACACAAGGACCTGCTTCGATAACAGTGCACGGAACATTTTTACCGTCGGCACTGAAAACGGATGTCATTCCGATTTTTTTTCCTAATAATCCTGGCATTTCAAATGTTTGTTAAAGTAAACAAGCGACGAGTAAACGAGTAAACAAGAAATTTGTCAAATCGCTTATTCGAAACTTGTTTGTGATTTATTAATTGTCTTTTAAATATAGCTGAGTAATTTTGTAAACTTGTATACTTGTTAACTTGATATACTCGTTTACTTTTATCACACTTTGATTTCTACTTCTACTCCGCTTGGTAATTCAAGTTTCATTAAGGCGTCAACAGTTTTGCTTGTAGAGCTGTAAATGTCGATAAGACGCTTGAATGATGAAAGTTCAAATTGTTCACGCGATTTTTTGTTTACGAACGTAGAACGATTCACTGTAAAGATACGCTTGTGAGTTGGCAGTGGAATCGGACCGCTTACCACGGCTCCGGTAGCTTTTACGGTTTTTACGATTTTTTCTGCTGATTTATCCACCAGATTGTGATCGTAGGATTTTAATTTGATTCTGATTTTTTGACTCATAATCTTGTTTTAATTAATGTTATTTATTATGAATAGTGTATTCAGCTTAAGAGTCATTCGCTAAGCTGAATACATCTTATTTTAGAGTAGTTCTACACGTCCTTTTGCTTCGGAAATTACTTCCTTGGCTATTGAACTTGAAACCTCGGCATAGTGCGAGAATTCCATTGATGAAGTTGCGCGTCCTGAAGTAATCGTACGTAAAGCTGTTACATAACCGAATGTTTCGGCAAGCGGCACTTTCGCCTTTACGATACGCGCTCCGGTACGACTGCTTTCCATACCTTCCACCTGACCACGACGTTTGTTTAAGTCACCGATAACGTCTCCCATACTTTCTTCGGGAGTTACTACTTCCATTTTCATAATCGGCTCCATTAGCACCGGTTTTGCTTTTGCACAAGCAGTTTTGTATGCTAATTGAGCACAAATTTCAAAAGAAAGTTGGTCGGAGTCCACTGCGTGGAACGAACCGTCGATCAATGTCACTTTAAGCGTGTCCATCGGAAAACCAGCTAATACACCGTTTTTCATTGCTAAGTTGAAACCTTTTTGTACCGATGGAATAAATTCTTTAGGAATGTTACCACCTTTTACAACATCTACAAATTGCAATGCTCCGTCAAAATCTTTATCTCTTGGTTCAACTTTTACAATAATGTCAGCAAACTTACCACGACCTCCGGATTGTTTTTTATACACTTCGCGAATTTCTACGGCTTTCGTAATTGCTTCGCGATATGCTACCTGCGGACGACCTTGGTTACACTCTACTTTAAACTCACGTCTCAAACGGTCGATGATGATTTCTAAATGAAGCTCACCCATACCGCTAATTACGGTTTGACCTGATTGTTCATCAGTTTTAACTGTAAATGTTGGATCTTCTTCCGCTAATTTAGCCAATCCCATACCTAATTTATCCAAATCTTTTTGAGTTTTTGGTTCAACCGAGATTCCGATAACCGGTTCTGGAAAGTCCATTGATTCGAGTACAATCGGATGCGCTTCGTCGCAAAGCGTGTCACCGGTTCGGATATCTTTGAACCCTACGCCGGCTCCAATATCACCTGCCGAAATTAATTCTACAGGATTTTGTTTATTGGAGTGCATCTGGAAAATACGTGAAATACGTTCTTTCTTTTCAGAGCGAGTATTATACACATACGAACCTGCAGGAAGTTGACCTGAATAAACTCTGAAGAAACACAAACGACCAACATAAGGGTCAGTTGCAATTTTAAATGCAAGCGCCGTAAGAGGTTCGCTTGCATCCGGATGACGCACTACATCTTTATCTTCAAAACGCGGGTCTTTACCTACGATTTCAGGCGTATCAAGCGGACTTGGCAAATAGGCGCAAACTGCATCAAGCATTGTTTGTACACCTTTGTTTTTGAATGCTGAGCCACAAATCATCGGATTGATTTCCATCGATAACGTAGCTTTGCGGATAGCCACTTTGATTTCGTCTACCGTGATGGTGGAGGGGTCATCAAAATATTTTTCCATTAAGTTATCGTCATATTCGGCAATAACTTCAAGCATCTTGTCTCTCCATTCTTTCGCTTCTTCTAACAAATCAGCCGGAATTTCTTCTACAGAATATTCGGCTCCCATTGTTTCGTCGTGCCAAAAAATAGCTTTCATTTGCACCAAATCAATAACGCCCTTGAATTTTTCTTCGGCACCGATAGGAATTTGAATGGGACAAGGTTTTGCTCCCAATACATCTTTTACCTGACGTACAACTTCATAAAAATCGGCACCCGAACGGTCCATTTTGTTTACAAAACCGATGCGAGGTACGTTATATTTGTCAGCTTGACGCCAAACTGTTTCTGATTGAGGCTCTACACCGCCTACGGCGCAAAAAGTAGCTACTGCACCGTCGAGAATACGCAATGAGCGTTCTACTTCCACGGTAAAGTCAACGTGTCCCGGAGTGTCAATCAGATTGATTTTATATTTATCTCCTTGGTAATTCCATGATGTGGTAGTTGCTGCAGAGGTGATGGTAATTCCGCGTTCCTGCTCTTGTTCCATCCAGTCCATAGTAGCTGCTCCATCGTGAACTTCGCCAATTTTGTGTGTTAAACCGGTATAGAAAAGGATGCGTTCAGATGTCGTTGTTTTACCGGCATCAATGTGAGCCATGATACCGATATTTCTATTATAACTTAAATCTCCTTTTGCCATGTGTTTTATTTTTCTGTCCTCTAACCCCTGAAGGGAAAAATTATAGAGGAATGTTTTTAAACTGTTTTCTATATTTATGCTCCAAAACTCCCACTTCAAGGGAATGAAGGTACATATTAAAATCTAAAGTGAGCAAACGCACGGTTAGCTTCAGCCATACGGTGCATATCTTCTTTACGTTTGAATGCACCACCTTGGTTGTTGAAAGCGTCAATAATTTCGGCAGCCAATTTGTCAGCCATTGAGCGCCCACCACGTTTGCGAGCATATAAAATAAGATTTTTCATTGAAATAGATTCTTTCCTGTCAGGACGAATCTCGGTAGGAACTTGGAATGTGGCACCCCCTACACGGCGCGATTTCACCTCTACGAGTGGAGTGATATTTTCCAACGCTTTTTTCCAGATTTCAAGCACCGGCTTTTCTTCGTTTGGAAGTTTGGTTTTTACCACATCTAATGAGTCATAGAAAATGCTGAAAGCGATGGATTTTTTACCATCGAACATTAAATGGTTTACAAATTTAGTAACCGTAGCATCATTAAAAACAGGATCCGGAAGGATTAACCGTTTTTTTGGTTTTGTTTTTCTCATTTTTGTTAAAAATTTCGTTTTTTGTTTTTTGGTTGCTTTAAGTTATACTTCAATAAATTCCTCCGAATTTATTTACTCAACCGTTCATCTGCTACCCTAAAAACGCAAACAAGTGTTTAAACTTGATTTTGTTAAATTTCTTTTTGTTAGAAATAGTGGAAGGTCTTAAGAACTCTTATTTCTTTTTACCTTTTACTGCTGCAGCTGCCGCTTGTCCTGGTTTAGGACGCTTAGCTCCGTATTTTGAGCGACGTTGCGTACGACCGTTTACACCGGCTGTATCCAACGTACCGCGAACCACGTGATAACGTACCCCCGGAAGGTCTTTCACACGACCACCACGTACCATTACGATAGAGTGTTCTTGCAAATTGTGTCCTTCACCCGGAATGTAAGCATTCACTTCTTTTTGGTTCGTTAAACGTACACGAGCCACTTTACGCATTGCAGAGTTAGGTTTTTTAGGAGTAGTGGTATAAACACGCACACAAACCCCACGACGTTGAGGACAAGAGTCCAATGCCGGAGATTTACTTTTGTCGATAAGTTCTACTCTTCCTTTTCTAACTAATTGCTGAATTGTAGGCATTTTTTCTTCTGTTTTTATTAAATAATTCCTTATTAATTACCCATTTAGCGCTTTTACACAAAACGGAGTGCAAAGGTACGAAGTTTTTTTTAATTTACAATGAGTCTGTTGCTTATTTTTTTGAAATAATTAGAAATTGATATAAATGGCGGGAAATTATGGAGGGGGAAGCGGTATTGGGTTAATCGGCTTCCAGCCGATTTCTTAATCAGTGGCTGGAAACAGACGAATATCTCACCTTCGCAGGTTATTAAACGTCTGATTCTACGAATAATGAAGATTCATATATTTTGATTATCAGATTTTTATAAGTATTGATAATCCGTTAAAAGTAAATCAATCCCCCTGCCCTCTTTTCAAAGGGGGAAGGGGGAGTACAATAGACGGATGTATTCAATAATACTTACGATGCAAAAAGTCCCCGTTGGAGAAAGGGGATTTAGGAAAATTGAAAGCCTCTGTATATTAAACATATAACATTCTAATTTCTAAATTAGAATCTCTAATATAAATATTCATCCATAAATTACTGTCACTTCGACACGATTTTTGACTATCAAGCCAAACAATCAAAAATATTTTAAAGACCCTGCGTATAATGCACAACAACAATCAATGGTTTCTCTTACCGAGAACAAATATCCTTTAACTAAATTCGGCACACTTTATGCAGATATAATATAATGCAAAGATTGCTACAACAAAAAAAACAAGTACAACAAATCAATGAACATAAAATCGGTTATCAGGACTTGGAGACAGGCAAACACACAATCTGAACAGCCCGACGCTATGCAAAAATTGCCAAAGCTTTCGTTTTGCATCCTCATGGATTTATTGGGCGTAGCTACATACGCTTTGCCTTTTTGGGGTGAATGGGGCGATATTATTTGGGCTCCACTTTCCGCATTTATTTTTTATCGCACCTTTGGAGGAATGACCGGCGCTATTGGAAGTATGGTTAACTTTGTGGAAGAATTAGTTCCCTTTGCCGATATTATTCCTACATTTACTATCGGATATTTTTACATTAAATATAAAACAGGCAAGCAATAACACACAACTCACAATTAAAATCTCACCCCCACTCCCCATTCGATAAATTCGGCTTTTTGCAGATGAGTTTTAAGTCCGATGGCAATGTAAACATGATCCGTTATCAGATATTTACCCGAAACGCGCGTGTAAAGCCAACCGTCCTCTTTTTCTATATCGTATGGATAAATTAATCCTTTATGAGGCATCGGATCTATCAGTTTTCCTGTTGACTTATCTACGGGTTCCAAATTTTTTATCGGATTATACAGATAAATTCCGGCGTGAACACCGGCAATTAAACGACCTATGATTAACTCGTTTTGCCACGAAATTCCGGCGCGTATTTTATTTTTCAGCTCATCGGTTTCAATATATGTTCTTTTATATTTCAATCCATTGGTAAAAACTCCATCGTAAAACGCATCCACTCCAACGCCTAGACGATAAAAATCAGTCAGCGGCTTATACACTCCAACTGCCAACGATGCTATTGGGAAATTTTTATCGTCCTTATAATATAACTGACGAAAACCACCCGAAGCCGTCAATTCAACAGTCACTTTTTTATCTATCTCAATCGATTTTCCGCCAGTTGGAGCAGCATAGTTTTTGTAATTCGGAAAGTATTTCACACCCACATACGCATTCAGCATATTGATTCCTGAATTTGGGACAATAATACTTCCGTTTGAAATGTGATTCCAAGCATAATCGGCTGCCAGGCTAAGCCCTGATGTGATGGGAACTTCTAAATTTAATCCGGCGGAGAAAAACACATTTACGTGAGAACCTATTGCCGCGTTGCTGGAATTAAATGGCAATGTGCCAGCTAAAACCTCATCTTTGAAATCTCCAAATGTTTTTGTTACGTAGCTGATTCCGGCTCCGGGTTTTACGTTGAGCGTAAAATAATCTGTTTGAATAACAGGAATATTTAAATAGGGGTACAAAGCCACCGAATAACCCAACATATCCGGATTTCCGAGATTAATCACATTTAACCCCAATCCAATCACAGGGTAATTATAATACTGATACCAATCTTTTTCGCTGGTGGTTTTCCATTCAATGGCAAGTTCAGCACCATTGGTAGGGTTTTTAACCAAGTTTTTCAGATGTTCGGTATGTTTTAAGACGCCCCCGTGCAAAAATTCTGCTTTAATTTGATAATTTTCAGATATTTGCGAGAAGGACTCTAAAAATAAAAAAACAAACAAAACGGAGATTATATTTCTTTTCATAATTTATAATTGTTTCTTATCGTATAAAATTTATTTCCAAGGGTTGTTGATCGCTGGTTCACACCTTCGTAGTGGCTACACATAACCAACAGGCAATCACATCACACTCGTTTATTTTCGATAAATACTTATTATACGCAATAAAAACTAAGACATTTGATATACAAAGGCATTCATTCAACGTAAAATCTAAATGTTCCTAAATTTCATATCGGTTAAATAAAAAATTGCTATCTTTGACATCGCAAAAATAATAAAATAGTTTTACCAAAACACCACTTCCCTGATGATTTCTATCTTCAAAAAAGAATTAAGAAGTTTTTTTAGTAGCGCTACAGGATATATTGTTATCGGGATTTTCTTACTGCTTACAGGATTGCTTTTATGGATTATTCCCGGAGAGCATAACATTCTTGATACAGGATATGCAAACGTGGACGGATTGTTTTATTTGGCTCCTTGGCTATATTTATTTCTGGTACCTGCCGTGACTATGCGTTTTTTTTCCGAGGAAAAACAGACCGGCACGTGGGAGTTACTCATAACCAAGCCACTTACTCCTTATCAAATTGTGTTGGGGAAATATTTTGCAGGAACGGTATTAGTTGTCTTGGCGCTACTCCCTACGTCAATTTACTATTACACCGTTTCGTATCTTGCCGAACCCCTTGGAAATGTGGATAGCGGACAGTTTTGGGGTTCGTTTATCGGATTAGCCTTGTTGGCTATGGTGTATGTGGCTATCAGTATTTTTTGTTCATCTTTCTCTAAAAATCAAATTATCGTCTTTATCATTTCGGCGGTGGTTTGTTTCTTTTTTTACTACGGATTTGATGTGCTGACATCATTCGTTAGCGGAGGAAATAAGATACAATTTGTTGAAAATTTAGGAATTAATTACCATTACAAATCCATCAGCCGAGGAGTGATTGACTCTCGCGATGTAGTATATTTTGTGGTAGTTAGTTTGATTTTTTTACAACTAACCGTTTGGAAAATAAAGCGATAATTGCCCTAACCTCCTCCAGGAAGCTATCGGGAAGGGGAAATAAAATTCCTTATTAAAATAAGCAATACAATAAAATTTATAAAACTGAAAACTAAATTGAAACCGTACATATTAATTACAAACGACGACGGACACGAAGCGAAAGGCATCCAGACATTAGCCGAAACAATGGCAAAAATCGGAGAAGTGGTGGTAGTAGCACCGGACGGACCACGTTCCGGCACTTCCAATGCACTTACAATAACACAACCACTTCGATATAAAAAAATCAGTCAGGCTGAGAACGTCACGTGGTATATCACCAATGGAACTCCAACCGACTGTATAAAATTAGCCATGGACAATTTGTGGAACGAAAACCCGATTTAATTGTTTCGGGAATCAACCATGGTTCAAATTCGTCTATCAATGTGATTTATTCCGGAACTATGGGCGCCGTATTGGAAGGATGCGCTTACAACATCCCGTCTATCGGCTATTCGCTCTGCGACCATAGCGCTAACGCCGATTTCTCAGAATTTGCCCCGTTTATCGAAAAAATTGCACGCAAAACATTAAAAAATGGTTTGCCCATTGGCACCTGCTTAAACGTGAACGCACCACAAGGACAAATCAAAGGAGTAAAGATTGTAAGACAATGCAATGGATTTTGGACGGAAGAGTTTGAAACACGTATCGATCCGGCAGGGAAAAAATATTTGTGGTTAACCGGTGTATTTCACAACAGGGAAGAAGAAGCCGAAGACACGGATGAATATGCATTGAAACACGGATACATTTCCATCGTTCCCACTAAAATTGATTTAACGGCATACGATTCAATGGAGGCGCTTAAAAAATGGAGTATTGAATAAGCCGGTAGTTGGCACAGATTACTCTTCACTGATTTTTGGATATAAAAAGATGAAACGTTTCAATAATTTTACACTGGGTTTAGTTCTTGGACTTATTTTGCCCGCCCTGTTTATCTGGGTTTATCTTGCGGCGCTTTACCCGGTGAAAATAAGTGTGACGGAAATTATCAAACAACTTTATCCGAGTGTGCTTTTGGGAAAATTACTTTTACTTTCTATTATCCCGGACTTGGCTATGGTTTTTCTTTTTTACAAAAAAGACACATTTCGTATGGCGGGAGGAATAATGTTGGGAGCCATTTTATATCTGATAGGAGCCATATTTATAATGTGAGTCTCCCTAAATCCCAATGCTTTTAAAGAGCAATAGTTTAAGGAACAAAAACAGTACAACATAACTATTAAATCAATATTAAACAAATATCTCCTTCGGGGAGTTAAGAGGCATATATGAAATATTTCCTTATAGCCGGTGAGGCATCGGGAGATTTGCACGCGTCAAACTTAATGCGTGAACTGAAACTTCGGGATCAGAAAGCTGAATTTTGCTTTCTAGGTGGCGATTTGATGTCGGCACAAGGTGGAAAAAAAGTAAAGCATTACCGCGAAATGGCGTTTATGGGATTCTTCACCGTTCTTAAAAACGCTAAAACAGTATTGAAAAACCTCGAAGATTGCAAAAATGCCATCACAGAGTTCAAACCGGATGTGGTTATTTTGATTGATTATCCTTCGTTTAATTTACGCGTTGCCAAATTTGTAAAAAAAAGTCTTAACATTCCTGTTTTTTATTACATTTCTCCAAAAATTTGGGCTTGGAAAGAGTACCGAATTAAAGACATTAAACGGTACATCGATAAAATGTACACGATTCTCCCGTTTGAAACAGATTTTTACCGAAAACACAATTACGAGGTTCAATACGTTGGAAATCCAACGGTTGACAGTATTTTTTCCCGCCCCAATCAAACGCAAACTTTCAAAGATTTTACCCGGCTGAATCATCTCTCCGAAAAGCCGATTATCGCTTTGCTTGCCGGAAGTCGTAAACAGGAAATTTCGTCTTGTCTTCCTACAATGGTTGATGCGGCAACTTCATTTCCTGATTTTCAAGTAGTGGCGGCAGGTGCTCCAGGAATAGACAATGATTTTTACATCCAAATATTGGCAAAAAAACACATTTCCATCGTTTTTGACCAAACTTACGATTTACTTGCCCACGCGCGAGCAGCAGTGGTTAATTCAGGCACCGCGACACTCGAAACCGCATTGATAGGAACTCCGCAGGTAGTGGTCTACAACATTGCCTTCGGAAGAATTGCGATGTTGCTTAAAAATATAGTAATCAAGGTAAAATATGTTTCATTGGTAAATTTAATTGCCGGTAAAGAAGCGGTAAAAGAGTTGATCGCTCACCATTTCACTAAAGAAAATGTGAAAAGAGAACTATCTTCGTTGCTTTACGACGATGCCTATCGGTCTGAAATAAAGGGAAATTATCAACAAATAGCGACTAAATTGGGTAAGCCCGGAACGGCTAAAAAAGCAGCGGAAAAAATTGTCAAAGCATTGGTTTACAAATAATTTTAACCGCATTTTAAACAAGTTGAGACGATATCATCATCGCCTCAACAAAAATTTCCAAACAATAAAAGACGAAAATTAGTCCTCCTCTTTCATATTGTGAAACACGTTAACAACGTCTTCGTCTTCTTCAATTTTGTCAATCAATTTGATAACCGATGCGCGCTGCTCTTCGGTTAATTCTTTCATATCCTGAGGAAAACGTTCAAATTCAGCACTGTGGATTTCAAAAGCGTTTTCTTCCAAGTATTTCTGAATGGTGGAATACGACGCAAACTGACCATAAAGTACTATTCCGTCTTCCTCTTCCTCTATTTCATCCACACCGTAATCTATTGCTTCCAATTCAAGTTCCTCCAAATCAAGCCCGTCTTTTTTAGCCACGTGAAAAACACAATTATGGTCAAACATAAAACTTACCGAACCCGAAGTTCCCAACGAGCCCCCAAGCTTATTGAAGTAACTGCGTACATTGGCAACGGTGCGGGTAGGATTATCGGTAGCCGTTTCCACCACAATGGCAATTCCGTGCGGTCCGTAGCCTTCATATACCATTTCTTTATAATCGCCTTCGTCTTTCGATGTCGCTTTTTTGATGGCACGTTCCACATTTTCTTTCGGCATATTTTCCTTTTTTGCCTGCTGCATCAACACGCGCAAACGCGCATTGGTATCAGGTTCAGGACCTGCTTCTTTCACAGCGATAGTAATTTGTCTGCCGATTTTTGTAAACACGCGTGCCATATTTCCCCAACGTTTCAGTTTGGTGGCTTTTCTATATTCAAACGCTCTTCCCATATTGCTTTAGTTAATCAGTTGAATGTCTGCCGCAGGCAGGATTAAATTAATTAGTGGTTAGATATTTAACACTCAACTGTCTGTTAGTTAATTTAATTGTCTTAAAAACATTGACTCTTGGTGATTGATTCTAAATTTCAGAGTGCAAAAGTAGGAAAATGACGTGGAAATTCAATATCTTTTTGAAAATTTTTGACATATTGCTACAAATAAAGCGATTAATTCATTGTGAATTAAAAAAATATTTGTATTTTTGCAGTCGAAATAGAACAAGTGAGGGGACAGTCAGTCCCCTTCTTTGTTGTAATACTCAAAAACCGTGATTGCAAAAGAAGATGTCATAAAATTGGTCGAAGATTATTTAACTGAAACCAACTATTACCTTGTGGATGTTAAAGTTACGCGGGACAATCAAATTTGTGTAGAAGTTGATTCGTTTGATGGTGTATCTATCGATTTTTGTGTAGAACTCAATCGGCACATTGAATCGAAACTCGATCGCGATGTGGAAGATTATGAGTTACAAGTATCTTCAGCCGGGCTCACCGAACCATTTAAAGTACTAAAACAATACGAAAAAAATATAGGAAACGAAGTGGAAGTAATAACAAAAGACCACAAAAAGCTGACCGGTATGCTTGAAGGACTGAAAGACACAGGCATCATTCTTCAAATTGAAAAACAGGTAAAGCCCGAAGGTGCTAAACGAAAAATCACCGTAACGGAAAATATGCACATCCACTTTGAAAATATAAAAACAACAAAATACAATATCAGATTCAAATAAAGCTATGAGCAAAAAAGAAACCATCAATTTAATTGATACTTTTTCGGAATTTAAAGAGCTGAAAAACATTGACAGAAGTACGTTGATTAGCGTAATGGAAGAGTCTTTCCGCAGTGTGATTGCTAAAACATTTGGTACCGATGAAAATTTCGACGTAATTATCAACCCTGATAAAGGTGACTTTGAAATTTACCGTACCCGTATTGTAGTACCTGATGATGGGGTAGAAAACGAGCATATGCAAATTTCGTTAACGGAAGCAAAGAAAATTGATGAAGACTATGAATTAGAGGAAGAAGTAAGCGATAAAGTTGATTTTATGGGTTTCGGTCGTCGTGCCATTCTCACACTTCGTCAAACACTCGCTTCTAAAATTTTAGAACTTCAAAAAGATAATTTATACACACGCTATAAAGAAAAAGTAGGAGAAATTGTCAGCGCGGAACTATATCAGATTTGGAAAAAAGAAATGTTGCTGATGGACGAAGACGGAAATGAACTTTATCTGCCTAAATCTGAACAAATACCTACCGATTTTTACCGGAAAGGCGAAACCGTACGTGCCGTAGTAGCTGTGGTTGAAAATAAAAATAACAATCCGAAAATCATCCTTTCGCGTACTTCGCCTGTATTTCTCCAACGCTTGTTTGAATTGGAAGTACCGGAAATTTACGATGGATTAATCACCATCAAAAAAATTGCGCGTATCCCGGGCGAAAGAGCCAAAGTTGCCGTAGAATCGTATGACGACCGCATTGATCCGGTTGGAGCTTGCGTAGGGGTAAAAGGGGCACGTATCCACGGAATTGTACGCGAGCTTCGCAACGAAAATATTGATGTTATCAATTATACAAACAATGTAAATCTATTCATAGCCCGTGCATTAAGTCCGGCTAAAATAACGTCGATACGACTGAATGAAGAAGACAAAAAAGCCGAAATTTACCTCAAACCGGAAGAAGTTTCGCAGGCAATCGGTAAAGGTGGCTTAAACATCAAATTGGCAAGTATGCTTACCGGATATACGCTGGATGTATTCCGCGATATTGACGAGTCTGAGAGCGAAGAAGATATTTATTTGGACGAATTTGCTGACGAAATCGAACAATGGGTTATCGAACAGTTCAAATCCATTGGATGCGATACTGCGAAAAGCGTTTTAGCTGTTCCACGTGAAGATTTGATTCGCCGCACCGATTTAGAAGAAGAAACCATTGACGATGTATTGGCAATTCTGGCTTCTGAATTTGAGGATTAAAACCTAACTAACCTTTAATCAGGCACGTAAGGTAACAAATAAAAAACTTGAATAACAAAACTAAATAATTTTCTCTTTAGGGGGATTTAAGAGGCAATAATATATGTCTATAAGATTAAGCAAAGTAATAAAAGATTTAAATGTAGGACTTTCCACTGCGGTTGATTTTCTTGCAAAAAAAGGACATAAAGTTCCTTCCGACATCAATTTTAAAATTAGCGATGAAGAATATCTTTTGCTGGCAAAAGAATTTAACAAAGATATGGCTTTAAAATTAGAATCGGAAAGACTGAGCCAAGAGCGCCAATCAAAGGAAAAAGCCGAGACTGTATCTATCGAAGGATATGAAAAGAAACAACCTGAGAAAAAGGAAGAATTCATTAAAACCCTTGTAGATAAAGAACTGCGTCCGCACATCAAAGAAGTTGGACATATTGATTTAAATAAACACACAAAAACTGAAAAGGCAGAAGAGGTAGTAAAAACCGAGCCGAAAACAGTAGAAGCATCTAATAACATTGTAGCCTCACCTCCTCAAAAAGAAGAAATAATCGCAGAAAAAGAATCCGTTTTAACTGTTGAACCGGAAAAAGAGCCAGAAACTCCTCCAAAAGAAATCGTAATTGATGAAAAAAGAGAAGAAATACAAAAAGAACCTCAAAAGGTAACAGCACCTCCT
Source organism: Paludibacteraceae bacterium (assembly GCA_049840795.1). Taxonomy (GTDB): domain Bacteria; phylum Bacteroidota; class Bacteroidia; order Bacteroidales; family Paludibacteraceae; genus UPXZ01. The sequence goes on along the minus strand of JASGJK010000036.1, from coordinate 10,413 downwards.
AGCGTTGAAAAAGTAGAAGAAAAAATCGAGCAAAAACCGGTAGAAGTTATCACTGAGAAAAATGAGGAAGAAGAAAAACCTGTTGTAACGGAGAAAAAAGAGGAAATCGTTGAAAATAAAACAATCGGTGACGGCAATAATAATGGAGAAGAAGAAATATTCCGTTTGGGGAAACCCAAAATCACCATAAAGCCGGTAGTGGTAGGAGCTATTGATTTGGACAATCTGAACCAAAGCACCCGCCCCAAATCAAAAACAAAAGAACAACGAAAAAAAGAGAGAGAAGAACGTAACAAAAGCTTTGCTGACAATAAAGCTAAGAAAAATGAAACGTCTTCCAAAGTTGAGCACACAGACACTGCAAATACTGACGACAAGAACTCAAAAAACAACAAGCGTAAACGTATCAATAAACAACGAGTTGATATAAATAAACCAGACAACCTCGAATTTAACAAAAGACCGGGCAACAACAACAGCAATAATAATAATAATAACAGCAGCAACAACAAAAAAGATCATTTTAAAAAACCGATAAAAACAGTTGTTGACGAAGAAGAAGTTCAAAAGCAAATCAAAGAAACGTTAGCAAGACTTTCCGGAACAGGCAAAAAAAGTAAAACATCAAAATATCGTCGTGAAAAACGTGAAAACATCCGTACAAACTTGCAAGAGCAAGCTGAAATGGAAATAAACGACAGCAACATACTAAAACTTACCGAGTTTGTTACTGTAAGCGAATTGGCTACTATGATGAATGTTTCTGTAAACCAGGTTATCGGAACCTGTATGAGCATTGGTATGATGGTATCTATCAATCAACGATTAGATGCCGAAACTATCAATATTGTTGCTGATGAATTTGGGTTTGTTACCGAATACGTCAGTTCAGATGTTGCTGCAGCTTTAGCCGATAACGAAGAAGATAGGGAGGAAGACTTAAAACCGCGTGCTCCAATTGTAACCGTAATGGGACACGTTGACCACGGTAAAACATCGTTGCTTGACTATATTCGTAAAACAAACGTAATAGCTGGTGAAGCAGGAGGTATTACCCAGCACATTGGCGCTTACAACGTAAAACTCGAAAACGGGCAGCGAATCACATTCCTTGACACTCCGGGACACGAAGCCTTTACGGCAATGCGTGCACGTGGTGCTAAAGTAACAGATATCGCTATTATTATTGTAGCTGCCGACGACAACGTAATGCCCCAAACCATTGAAGCTATTAACCACGCTTCGGCGGCGAACGTTCCTATTATTTTTGCCATCAATAAAGTAGATAAACCGGGAGCGAATCCTGAAAAGATAAAAGAAACACTCGCCGGAATGAATTACTTGGTAGAAGACTGGGGAGGAAAATATCAATCGCAGGATATCTCAGCTAAACAAGGAGCCGGAATACACGAATTATTAGAAAAGGTATTATTGGAAGCAGAAATGCTTGATTTGAAAGCTAACCCCGATAGAAAAGCAGTAGGTTCAATTATCGAATCTTCGTTGGATAAAGGACGTGGTTATGTGGCAACAGTATTAGTACAAAACGGTACATTGCGTATGGGTGACATTGTTCTTGCCGGAATTAACTGGGGGAAAATCAAAGCAATGTTTAACGAACGTAACCAGCGCATCACAGAAGCGAAACCGGGTGAACCCGTAATTCTCCTCGGACTTAACGGAGCGCCTCAAGCCGGTGATAACTTCAACGTAGTGGAAAGTGAGCACGAAGCACGCGACATCGCCAACAAGCGCGAACAACTTGCACGTGAGCAAAGTCTGCGCACTAAAAAACACTTCACATTAGATGAATTAGGACGACGCATTGCTCTTGGTGATTTCAAAGAATTGAATATTATTGTGAAAGGAGATGTTGACGGTTCTATTGAAGCACTTTCAGATTCATTGCTCAAACTTTCTACCGAACATATTCAAGTAAATGTTATCCACAAAGCTGTAGGCGCCATTTCAGATTCCGATATTTTATTGGCTGCGGCATCTAATGCCATAATCGTAGGATTCCAAGTACGTCCCACCACTACAGCACGCAAATTAGCAGAAAAAGAAGAAATCGACATTCGACTTTATTCAATCATTTACGATGCCATCGAGGAGATTAAAGCCGCTATGGAAGGAATGCTTTCGCCCGAGATCAAAGAAGAAATCACGGCTACTATCGAAGTGCGCGAAGTATTCAAAATTACCAAAGTGGGAACCGTTGCCGGCACCATTGTGCGTGAAGGTAAAATCAAACGCTCAAACAAAGTGCGCCTGATTCGTGACGGAATTGTGGTATTTACCGGTGATATTGACGCACTCAAACGTTTCAAAGAAGATGTAAAAGAAGTTGGAACAAACTTTGAATGTGGTATCAGCATTAAAAATTACAATGACATAAAAGTTGGTGACATCATCGAAGGATTTGAAGAAATCGAAGTGAAACAAACATTGTAAAAACGATACAGTATTAAATAATTTAGCCGGAACATTAAAATTTCGGCTATTTTTTTATATCTTTATGTTGCAAAACAATCTTCTTATTCATCATATACAATGGGTAGTTTTATGCGATATGGGCTAAGATATTCAAAACCATTGAATATCAATAAAAAACAGCATAAAGACGAGATTGACAATTAAAATATACGTTCACCTTTTTTCAAAAAAAATATTTCTATGAAGATTAAAACGATTTTATTTATTTTGATTTCGCTGTTTATGCTCGTTGGAGGAGTGATAAAACAAAAAGAAAGAAAAGCTGTTTCCAGCTCTCAAATAGTTAAAAAGCCATCGAAAAAGTACTTGGAAAACGACATCAAGCAAAAAGAGCAAAAAAACATTCGAACAAAAGGAGAAGTATCATCAGTATATAAGCAATCAAATGACATCAATTTCACTCCTGAAATATTATTGACCTGCCCGCCGCGTACTATTTTGTAAGATATAGAAAAAAGCCCGTTTCAAAAATAAAGTTCTATCAATCTGTTTATTTAAGATATATAACTCGGCTTTAAAACCAATCTTTCTATTAGTCTAAATGATTATTGTTGAAGACAGTACAAATTACAACCGAAAAGTTAACAGTCCTCGGAGGAATATGATACAACAATTACCGCTTTATTTCGATTTTTTGTACCTTTGCGGGTATTTATCTCAAATGATTATTTTATATACACCGCAAATCACAATAAAGAAACGAATTAAACGTTTTGAAAAGAAAGAAAACCGCAACACAATGACCTCAATTCCTAAAAAAACAAAAATAGCCGTTTTATTTATCTTATTATTTTTAAGCATAGGAGCAAGAGCGCAAAGCAATATGCCTTATTCTGACGATAAAACCGTTCATTTCGGATTTTCGCTCGGATTAAATTTTATGGATTTTGCGGTAATTCCGACAGATAAAACCAATGATGTTAACGTTACTACGCTTATGCCCGGTTTTTCGGTGGGGGCTATCAGTGACTTACGCCTGAGCCGCTATTTTAATCTACGTTTCACTCCTACCCTTCATTTGGGACAACGCACACTGAAATATACCGATGACACTAACATTGACGTACTTTCTATTCCGCTGTATTTACCGCTGTATTTTAAATATAGCTCTGAGCGAAACGGCAACTTTCGCCCGTATGTAATCGGCGGAGGTGGTATATGGTGGGATTGGGGACGAAACAAAGAGAAAGCGGTACTACTCAAGCAGTTCGACGAGATGCTCGAAGTGGGTGTAGGATGCGATATTTATTTTTCATTCTTCAAATTGTCTCCCGAGTTAAAATTTGCTATCGGATTGGATAATATGCTCGTACCACTTAGTCAGCGTGATGGCGGTTTAATTTCGGAAGAAAATAAAAAATATACTAATTCTATCAATAAATTAACTACCAAGATGATCACTCTTTCGTTTAATTTCGAGTAAATTATCTTATTATGACTAATTGTTTTTTAAAAACTAAAGTTATAAACAGGATATTGATTTGCAGTAGATTATAAAACTGAAAGGAGAAGATTCCTATTTTGATATGAAAATAGCCACTTGGAATTTAGAGAGATTATCAAAAAATAAAAACAACGAGATTCTTGACCAAATCTATTATATAGATGCCGATATCTTTGTTTTGACAGAAACAAGCATTAACCTTAAGCTCACAGATTATCATTCGATTCGTACCGAAATCCTTTTTAGAAGGACAGATAAACGAAGATATTTTCCGGCAAAGATGTTTGTATCGTCGGAGATCTGAACATAATGTTTTCAGGATACACCTATCCGAGCCATGTCGTGGAAAACAGAATAATCGAAATAACTAAAGAGTTTAATTTAACGATTACAACCGCTGAAATAGAAAAAAACGTTGATCACATCCTATTATCAAAGAGTTTCATTGGCGGTAAAAGTGTCAAAATAAATACTTGGAACAATGGCAAAGAATTAAATGATCATCAAGGTGTTTGGTTTGACTATTTTCTAAAAAAAATAACAAAACGGATAATCAGAAAGAAATTCACTCATCTATTTCGGCATATCATCATCTTTTTATCAGATTCTTTTCCCAAATGTTTTATGCATAGCTTTCAACATTGTTTGGGGCGACCAACCCGATGGTACTATCATACGACGAATCATCTGAAGCGGTTCAGTTTCATCGCGTTTGGTAGATAATATAAAAGAAAGTTTGAAATGCTTTTGAAGCTCTATGGCTGCATCGTGACCATTAATACCATAAGGATAAGCAAAGTATTCCACTTTTTCACCTGTAATCTCTTCCAACACTTTTTTGGGGGCAATAATTTCTTTCTCCCAATCTTCTTGTGTTTTATACTTTGTTACCATTTGATGATCCCAAGTATGCAAACCCACAGTATGACCTCTTTTCGCTAAATCTGCAATTTGATCTTTGGTCATATAGTTTTTTTTATTATACGTGATGGTCATAATAAAAAATGTCCCCCGAAAACCATATTTTTCCATAACGGGCGCCGCAATATCGTGATGCTCCACACGCGAGTCATCAAACGTAATTAAAAACGGTTTTTCGGGCAATGTTTTGTTATACACCAAATAATCGTAAAGTTGTTCGGGAAGGATAGCGTGATAGCCGCTGTCAGCAAGAGTTTTCATTTGAGCATCAAAAGCTGCCGGACTGACCGTATATTCATCGTTTCTGCCTTCTTCTATACGATGATAACATAGTACAGGAATTTGCGGTTTTGCAAATATAACAGCTATGTTATTTTGTTTTTGCGACTCATCGTTGCTACTGGACAAGGCTGTATCTATTAAAGAATCTTTGCCTGATGTTTTTTCGCTACGGTGTTGAGTTGTATTACTGCAGCTTAGAACCAAACCCATCATCGCCACTAAATAAAAAAGTTTTCTATTCATTTTGCACATAAAGTTTAAAGGTGAAAAATCGTGCAAAATTACACTTATTCTTCCGAATTTGTGCTTATTTCAAATAAAAGATGCTTATTTGATTATACAAATAACGTCACACACGTGTAACATTCTTATTTTCAATCAGATGAAAATAAGATACCTTCTCAAGTCTGACCGCATTAAATACGTGAAAATTTAAGCATTTTCATTGTTTCGTACCGAAAATCAGGATACCTGAAAACAAAATACAATAACACGGCAAAGCAAACACAAAGCATCACACCAAAAACGGCAATGCTATTTTCATTTGTGAGTAGCGTGATAAGAGAAAATAGAAGGGTACTGATGAGTACAAAAAAGAATGTGACCATATTCAGATACGCTATCACATCACCTATTTTTCTGCCAATATTTGCTTGTTGAATCATAGCAAGGCAAGGCACCTGAAACAAACCTCCCAAAAAAGCAAAAACAATCGTTATCAATAAAAAGGGAATAAATCCAAGCGGCAACAAAATGACAACCGACAAACAAAGTATCATTCCCGTTAAAGATAATATTATCCATCCTTTTTTCACTTGGCCTTTTGATGTTTTTCCGATAATAGCTGTACCCAGGGCAATACCTATGGCTGCCGAAGCCATTACAACGCCGGTAATTGAATTTGAAACGTGTAATACATTATGGCAATGGATAATGATATTCATCTGTAACAAACTACCTATCAACCAAAAAGCCGATGCACCCAACACCGCGCTGTTTACTAATTTTATTTTTTTTGAGAATTGATAAGTGGCATACACAAATTTTACAGGATTAGTATTACTCTCTGTTGCTTCTACCGGTAACTCATTGACTTTTATAGCTCGTGTTGCCAAATACCCTCCGATGGCTACGCCTATCAAAATCACAGCAAGTAGCAATAGCGCATAATGGTCAGAAACTATTGATGCTGAAAATGTACCGAGTAATATGCCCAGAAAAGCCATTGTTTCAAACATTCCGCTACCATAAGACACTCCCTTTTCACCTCCGATATCACGTATCAGCCCATATTTAGAAGGAGAATAGAGACAACTTTGTATTCCCATCAACAACATAGCGAATATAGCAAGATAGATCTGCTGAAAATAAAACGAAATACAAGCGAGAATCATAATCGGAATCTCGATTAATTTCATAACTAAAAAAACATCCTTTTTGGGGAAGTGTGTTGCTAATTTTCCTGCTGTGGGTGAAAAGAACAAATACGGAAGCACCAAACAAGCTGATACAATGGAAATTAACTGTGACGTAGACAACCACGAAGGCAACATCCACCCTATGGCGACAAAAATAATAGTGTTTTTCAGAAAATTATCGTTGAAAACTCCAAGAAAATTACTCAAAAACAGATGAAACCACTTACTGACGGGCATTTGAAATGTGTTGTTTGTTTCAACAAAAATACTATTTTATCAAGAATAAAAAAAATATTAACAATATTTGTTGTGGATACAAAACAAAATGTTAATTTTGCTGTTTAAATAGATGAAAGTAAGCATTAACATCACAAATATATTTTTTTTATTTTTTATGTAAAAACGAGGACAAGTAGAATATTTTTTGTTTTTTGGGGTAATATGAAAAAAAAAACGATTTGGATATTAATAGGTTTAATGATTTTTGGCTTCGGTGCACTTGTTTATTTACAATTTAGATATTTAAGAACAACATCTACCATTGCCGAAGCTCGTTTTGATGATGCGGTAAAAGCAAGTATGTTACAAACCGTAACGCTATTGGAAGAAAATGAGGCGTTGAAATACTTAGCACAAACTTTAGATGAGAATGATTATAACGGTACTAAGAAACAAAAAAACGATAAAAATCTTGATAAAAGTTTCGGACTGACAAGACCCGGCGGTATAAAACTCTCGACCGGACACGGAAAAGCCACAATAGAAGAAACATCCAAGTATCTGCAAGAAAAATTTCAAAAGAATTTTTCACGTTCTAAAACCATTTTAGATCAAGCGGTTTTTCGATGGATGCGAGATAAAGAAAACAAAGAAATCAGTGAGCGAATTGATTTAGATGAATTAAATGATATTTTATCTACGATATTTATTAATAATAATGTAAATTTGCCTTTTTATTATTCAATAGTAGATAAGAGAGGTAAAGTAATTTATCAATGTAACAAAATAATCACCACGAAGGGCAAGCCGAACAGCGATGTTTACATACAGGAACTATTTCCCAGTGAAGAACATCATAATACATTTCTAAAAATAGTTTTCCCTACAAAACGAGATTTTATTGGCGACTCGTTTAACTTGATTTTGCCCTCATTAGGTGTTATATTACTTACATTAGCCATATTTGTCATTGCTATCATAATCATTTTCAGACAAAAACAATTAAACAATATGAAAAATGATTTTGTTAACAATATGACACATGAATTCAAAACACCGATCTCAACTATATCGTTGGCTTCGCAAATGTTGCAAGACCCAAGCGTGGGAAAAACACCTGAAACACTGAAACATATATCAAATGTGATTCGAGACGAAACCAAAAGATTAAGTTTACAGGTTGAGAAAGTATTACAGATGTCGGTATTTGAACGAGACAAAACTACACTAAAATTTGTTGAAATCAACATTAACGAACTTATAACAGAAATTATCGGTAACTTTTCGTTGAAGGTTACAAGCAAAGGTGGCAAAGTCATCTCAAACCTGAAAGCACCGAACGATTTAGGTTACATTGACGAGATACACTTTACAAATGTCATTTTTAACCTAATGGACAATGCGCTGAAATATTGCGATAAAACCCCTATATTAACTTTAGAAACGTGGAACGAAAAAGAAAACATCGTTATAAGCGTGGAAGACAACGGTATAGGAATAAAGAAAGAAGATTTGAAAAAGATATTTGAAAAATTTTATCGCGTTTCTACCGGAAACTTGCATAATGTAAAAGGCTTCGGCTTAGGATTGGCTTATGTGAGAAAAATTGTGGAAGAACACACATGGAAACATAAAAGTAGAAAGCGAACCGGGTATAGGCACGAAATTTATAATAACAATACCAACTCTTAAAAATTTCTAATTATGAACGACGAAAAAGTAAAAATTTTATTGTGCGAAGATGACGAAAATCTTGGCATGTTATTGCGGGAGTATCTGCAAACCAAAGGTTACGATGCAGATTTACAACCTGATGGTGAAGCCGGTTATAAGGCATTTACACGTAGCAAATACGATTTATGCGTATTAGATGTTATGATGCCTAAAAAAGACGGGTTTGCTCTTGCTGCGGACATTAGAGCTATGAATGCTGATGTTCCAATTATATTTTTAACCGCCAAATCTATGAAAGAAGACATCCTTCAAGGATTCAAACTTGGTGCAGACGATTATTTGTCAAAACCTTTCAGTATGGAAGAGCTTCTTTATCGTATCGAATCCATTTTACGCCGCGTACGTGGAAAAAGATCGAAAGACGTTGTTTCCTACCAAATTGGCAAATATATTTTTGATGCTCAGAAACAAACCTTGGAAGCTTGCCGGTGAAGTAAAAAAACTCACTACTAAAGAGTCTGAGTTACTGAACCTATTGGCTGCTAACGCAAATAATATTTTGGAACGTAATTACGCTTTGAAAACCATTTGGGTGGATGACAATTATTTCAATGCACGTAGTATGGATGTATATATCACAAAATTACGTAAGTTATTGAAAGATGACAATAATGTAGCTATTATCAATATTCATGGAAAAGGCTACAAACTCATCATGCCACAAATCAAAGAAGACTAATTTGATCGTAGCAATTAAAGATGTCAACATATTTTGCCTACTACGGTAAAATATATGAATGAGAAAAACCGATGGATGTTATATTTGTCGGTTTTTACTTTATCAAAATGTACAAAAAGACCCTAAACCTTAAAACTGTATTCGGATGAGATAAAATGGTCAATCACTTCAAACTCTTCTTATACTTCACAATCTCACTTAAGTCGGTAAGTTGCTTCAGATTTCCGATATTAAATACAAGCGGTTTCAGCTTACCTATAGCTTTGATATTGCTAAAATTGATTTTAATTTCAGTTGAAATTGGCAAATTTTGTATATCGGTATCCGATTTTTGAGTAAAATAGAAACTTGTTTTCAAAAAACCGTGCCAAACCGACAACCATAAGATAGTTTTCTTTTTGTTCGTAATTTTACAGAGCCAAGCTTTGCCGTCATTGTAATAGCGCCATTCAAACTGTAAACCGTATTCTGAAACCACAATGCGTAGCAACTCACCGTAAATAGCATATATACTTGTACCCAATACCTTTTCCAACACACTATCGGTGGGCACAATCTCTGCTTCACGCAATAACATCATATCATTTTCTGTGCTCATAATAAATATTTAATTTTTTATTTGCGTGTATAAAAAGACTTTATTGAAGGACTTCGTCATTAGAATTATCTAATCTACCTTAAAGAAACTGCGTTTCTTCTTCAGTTTTGATCGAAAAACTTGGTGGATAAATTATTGTTGGATTCAACTTAAATATTAGCGAATTGAAAATCCATAATATTTGAGTTTGGTTATTATTTTGTACGATATTAATTACTTTTTCATTGCTTCGATTTTCAAGTCGTGTGGCATCTTCTCGATGGCGTAACGCAGAGCCGTGCGAGGCATCACTTCTTTCTTTGAAATCACGTAGTCAAAAACTTCTTTTTGATAAGCTTCACTTGCAGCCTTGAGCATCCATCCATACCCTTTTTGTACTAAATCGTCTTTGTCTAACAGTAAAATATTTGCTATTTCAAAAATATCTTTCAAAAACATCCCTTTCCGAGCCGGTATAATTAATATTACAGCAGAAGCTCTTTTCATCCAGCGTTTTGGCGATGTTGCCCATCCCTTTAATTTTTCCACATATTCCGGATACATCATTACAAACGAGCCTACCGTGTGATTACAGAGAGTGTAGGTGCTGTTCGGATTTCTATCCCGTTTCCCTATTAACTTT
>JASGJK010000035.1:0-13318 GCA_049840795.1 Paludibacteraceae bacterium | reverse complement strand
ATGTATTGCTAAGGTTAATAGGGAAACACGATAGAATCCGGAATATACCTTATAGTAAAGTTCGAAAAAACAGGCGCTGTTAAAAGTGACACAATAAAGAATAAACCCGAAAACTACGTTTTACAGCAGGAGCACTTCAAAAACACTCCTATCGGAGAAAAATCCGAAAAACATTGTCCCGGGTTTCAAACATCAATTTTGCATAACAAAATACAAATAGGGGGTATGAACGGCCGCAACTTATCGGTAAATATGTCTGAAAATACTCCAGTGCAATTGTATATAGATAATTTTAAAGATTCCGGGGATACGGGAAATGATGGTTCTGATATTATGTTTATGGCTAAATATGGGGATAATATTTACGATGTAGAAGAAGACTGGGGCGATGGAAATATCTCCACAGAAACATATGTCGATTTCACTTTGGGTTCATGGGCAATATTAAACGATAATAAAGAAATAGAATACATCAACAAAGGACATGATGCATACGGAAACTATTCGTTTCAGATTGATCCGGATAATGAAAATATTTATGAATTACCCGGTCATCCTGTTTTTTCGTTTAAAAAGGATATGGGCAGTAAATTAATATATGGTAATAATGTTCCTATCAATGCTTTTATGGCTCAAAATACAGAAGATGTGTATTTGGAAGGAAAATACTCCTATCTATCACCCTGCTATGTAGGCAGATTCAGCGAAATCAAGGTGGGTGACGTAAAAAATGCAGAGGTAAGTGTAAAGTATAATGGAGAAGAAGTGTATCAGAGTACAGGATACCTGGATGAATGGTCTTACAATTGGGCAAAAGCGCAACATCCCGATGGGGTATTGAGTCTCAATTTCATAAACAGTAATATTGACGTGGACGGTATTTCCGGCAAAAAAGTTACTCGAGATTAATTACGACCAACGAAAAGAAGACTGGACGGCGCCTACTCTCCAAATGCTCCACGTTTCGGAATACGACCGACGATATCATAACAGACCGTTTTGACAAAGCTGCAGATGGCGTACTCGAATTTTCCGGCGGTGATTTTAACTTTAAAACAGTAGACAGCAAATTCTATTTTGACTGTCAACCTGTCACGGTAAATGTTTTTCAATCTCCCTACGGAACAGAAGTATGGTAGAGAATTGCTGGTCAGCGAGGTTCCCGAGTATTATTTGTACCCTGTATTTGGTTATTTTTATAGGGGTTCTCTTGCATCATCTATATTCGAAGTAGCAATAATGGTTGGTATGATTTAAAATTGTATTAACCGATATGTCGGGAAATACTCAATCACAAATTCTTTCACCTGCATTTAAACTTGGAGAAACAAGTGATACCAATGTTCCGAAAAGTGATTCTTTTAACATCTACCAAAAGGGTAAACATATATACATATCCAATGCTTACAACTCATCTATAAAATTATATAATATGTTGGGAAATTGTGTCGCCACCTATCGCGGTACAGACCATATAGACGCTACTGCCTTTCCTGATGGAGTGTATTGCATTGAAATAAATGACAGTAAAGGAACTACTCTTGTAAAGAAAATTATTATCTGATAAGAATAATTTCAAAGAGGTGAAATAAACAAAATTTCTCACTTAAACAAAAAAGTCATTGCAAACGCAGGGTTCGCAATGACTTTTTTGTTTTTCTTTGAACATCTTTTTTCCTGACTTCGACACTTTTATTTTTCGGATTTTGTAAATTAATAACAATCAACATATTATAGTTTTTGCGTCACCGTTTTGGGTGACGCAAGCCTGAAAGACGTATCTTTGTCTATGTTTATACGCAAAAAGAAGAACCGCTCAGGTACAACCAGTGTTGTTATTGTCAATAAGAGCAATGGCATTTTTAGAGAAATTAAAACTATTGGCGTTGGGAAAGATGATTCTGAGGTAGAATCATTGTATCAACAAGGCAAAAAATGGATTTCAGCCTATTTGGGAGAACAGGATGTTTTTGAAATCCACGACAAAGAAGTTGAGGAGAAGCAGGTGACCGAATATTTGCTTTCAAATGTCGAAAATATTCTGCTCAAACGGGGTTCAGTTAATTTTGAATCAAGTCTTCAGATTAACCGGCTTTGATGCGATAGAAGACGATATTTTCCGACAACTTGTGGTAGCCCGATTAAGCCAGCCGATGAGCAAATCGGCAACCGTAGAATACCTAAAATTGCATTTTGACGAAGATGCCAAACTGCACTGCATATATCGTTATTTAGATAAATTACACGACAGACAACAAGAAGCGGTACAACAAATAAGTGTAGAGCATACCCGAAAGATTTTAGGCGGAAAAATAGGCTTGATGTTTTACGATGTAACTACGCTTTATTTTGAGACCGATTACGGCGATGAACTTCGGGAAACAGGTTTCTCAAAAGACGGAAAACACAGCCAGCCACAAATCGTACTGGGACTTTTGGTAAGTAAAAACGGCTACCCACTTTCTTATTCTATATTTAACGGTTCGCAATACGAAGGCAGGACAATGCTTCCGGTAGTCGAAGATTTTATAAACCGGTTCAAATTAGATGACTTTGTAATCGTTGCCGATTCTGGTTTAATGAGCCAAAAAAATGTAGAACTGCTCGAATCGGGCAATTACAAATATATTATCGGGGCAAGGATTAAAAACGAAAGCAGTACAATAAAAGATTGGATTTTATCATTAGAAAAACAAAACGGAGCATTTTACGAAACCTCCAAAGGCGGTTCAAGGTTGATTGTCGGGTATTGCGAAAACAGGGCAAAGAAAGACCAATATAATAGAGATAAAGGCGTTCGACGGCTTGAAAAAGCGTATAAAAGTGGTAAAATAACCAAAGAAAACATCAATAAGCGGGGCTACAACAAGTTTCTAAGGATATCGGACAATGTTGCAGTTTCAATCAGTCCGGATAAAATCATAGAAGACCAAAAATGGGACGGGCTAAAAGGTTACCTGACCAATACCGATCTTCCTGCAAAAGAAGTTTACGAACAATACAGTGGTTTATGGTCGGTAGAACGTGCTTTCAGAATAACAAAAGGAACTCTTGAAATGAGACCAATGTTCCACTTTACCCCCAAACGCATCGAAGCCCACGTTTGTATTTGTTTTGTGGCTTATAAAATTTACAAAGAACTGGAACGGATTCTTAAAATAAGCAATATCAATTTAAGTGTTGATAAAGTATTGAGCATTGCCCAAACCATTACCACTATAAAGATAAACCTACCAATCAGCGGAAATACGATGACCAAAACTATGTTGCTGACGAAAAGACACCTGTCCATAACCCAGTTATTTGATGAAAATTTTTGGAAAAACAATTTAGGGTGTCCCCGTGTCGAAGTAAGGGACACAATAATAGAATCAATTATTTCTTTTGCATTCCGTTTAATTATAAAAGAAGCAAATGAAAAATTACAAGTATTATCTTATGATTACAGGTCTGTTTGGTAATTTCTAATATTTTGTACATGAATCATTGCCATGTATTATTACGACAAAGGTACTGACTTCAATCCTTTCAAACTAAACTAAAAACGAAAACTATAAATGGAAAATAATTTAAATAAATTGTTTAGCTTTGTAGCCAATGAAGAAATATTTTAAAGTAAATTACTTTCTGTTACTTAAAACCCCGTCAGAAATATTAAAACAATTCAACAATCCCTAAGAGGCTTAATCTTAATATACCCTCCACGTTGCACATATCTATATGTTTTTTTCTTAAAAACACCAGCCTGAAAGGAGACCACCTGTAACAGAACCAAGTAAGTTTCTATTAGACATGTTGCATCGACCACAAAAATAATTATTAGTTTTGATTTGAGTGCTTATTTTATCCGAAAAAATCACTAATTTTGTGCTTTTTCAACATATTACGACGTTATGAATTTATTTGATGTATATCCATTGTTTGACATCGAGATTGTGAAAGGTATAGGTTGCTATACTTATGACAAAAACGGTGAAGAATATTTGGATTTATACGGTGGGCACGCAGTGATTTCTATTGGGCATTCACATCCGTATTATGTACAGAAACTCACATCACAAATTGAAAAGTTGGTTTTTTATTCCAATTCGGTACAAAATTCGCTGCAAAAAGAGTTGGCGGAGAAATTAGGAAAAGTGTCGGGATACGAAGATTATTCGTTATTTTTGATTAATTCGGGTGCTGAAGCCAACGAAAACGCACTGAAATTAGCTTCGTTTCACACAGGAAGAAAAAAAGTAATTTCTTTCGGAAAGTCGTTTCATGGGCGCACTTCGTTAGCGGTAAAAGCTACTGACAACCCCAACATAGTTGCTCCAATCAACGATAACGTTGATGTTGTTTTTTTACCTTTAAATGATATTCAGTCTGTAAAAAGTTTATTAAGCAATAAAGACGTTTGTGCTGTTATCATTGAGGGAATTCAAGGGGTAGGCGGAATTCAGATTCCGGACGATGATTTTTTGGTTCAACTACGCGATGAATGTACTAAAACGGGAACTGTATTGATTTTAGATGAAATTCAATCGGGCTACGGACGAAGTGGAAAATTTTTTGCGCATCAGTATGCCGGTATTAAACCCGATATTATCACCACAGCCAAAGGAATGGGCAACGGTTTCCCAATCGGCGGCGTATTGATTAGTCCGATATTTAAAGCCGCTCACGGACAATTAGGAACCACATTTGGAGGAAATCATTTGGCTTGTACAGCAGGAATAGCCGTATTAGATGTGATGAAAAGTGAAAAGTTGGTTGAAAACTCAGCCAAAATCGGCAATTATCTTATTGAAAAATTAAGAGAATATCCGGAAGTAAAAGAAGTGAGAGGACACGGGCTAATGATTGGTATTGAGATGGAAGAACAGGTAAAGACATTACGCTACAAACTACTTTTTGAACAAAAAGTATTTACCGGAGCCAGTGGAACCAATGTTATACGTTTATTACCACCACTGACTTTATCAAAAGAGGATGCCGATTTATTTTTAGAGCGATTTGAAAACGCCTTGAAATCAATACAATAAAATTTATATATTTGAAACGACTATTTATTTTTTTCATATTGCTATCATCGGTTGGTTTGTCCATCGTTGCACAACAGCCGGCAAGAGAAGATGTTATATACCTTAAAAACGGAGAAAAATATTCGGGAAAAATCACACTCCGAACAGAACAAGTCATAATGATTCAACTTAAAAATGGAAGTTATTTTCAGATTCAACTATCAGACATAAAAGAAATTACGCAAGAAGAAATCGTACCGAACAGTCTCAACAAAGATAACAACAACCTTGCAAAAGGAAACTTTGCGGGATTAGTACAATTAGGTGGTTGCGTCTCTAATATTAAAGGTGCGATAAGCAATTCACCTGGTATTGATGCCTCGTTGGCGTTTGGCGCCAAAAAACTATTTAATAGACCCGTTTTCTTAGGTTTGGGTGCGGGAGTAGAATATAAAAATAATAGAGTTGTGAACTTCGCACCGGTTTTTATGCAATTAAAAAACAATTATACTGACAATACATTCAGCCCTGCAACAAGCGTCAAAATCGGATATGCCTTACCATTGCAAAAAGATTATTCCGGAGGTGTTTTTTTAAATGTTGCCGGCGGAGTTAGTTACAAAACATCATCCGCCTCTACTTTTTTTGCGGGAGCGTACGTTCAGATACAACAAACCGAAGGCGACATCACCGAGACATTGCCACAAGGAAAATTTATATCAAAAGGCAATGCCACGCTAAACAGTGTGGGAATAATAACATCGCTTATTCTTTAAAAATTATAATATATATTGAATGAAAAAAAAGACTATTGAAAACGATGAAATTGTAAAAAATATAGTTGAAGGTATTCAGGAAAAAAAAGGAAAAGAGATTGTGGTTGTGAATCTGAACAAACTGCCCGAAGCTCCTTGTAGCTATTTTGTTATTTGCCAGGGTGATTTAAGTACACAGGTAAACTCCATCGCTATTTCAGTAAAAGATTATGTAAATGAAAAAATAAAGGTAAAACCTTACGCATCAGATGGGTTTGAAAATTGTCAATGGATTGCAATGGATTACGGACAAATTATTGTTCATATTTTTCAGCGTGTTACACGCGAATTTTATGACATAGAGCATCTTTGGGAAGACGCGAACTTACAACGAATACCCAACTTGGATTAACGATGTGAAAACAAAACCAGAAAATGATTGTTTAATTTTCAAGCTATTGACGATTTCTCAATGGCAGAATAACAAAATATATGGAACCAAATAAAAATACTCCCAAACCACCACGCCCTGACAATAAACCCAAAAAGTTTAATTTCAGTTGGATTTATATCATTGCCTTACTGAGTCTTTTGGCTTTTAATTTCTTTCCGGGAGGCGATACTGCCAAACAAGAAAAGTGGTCTAACTTTCAATCATATCTTCAAAAAGGATATATTGAAAAAATCAATATCAGTCGAACCACAGAAACATTAGAGGCTACGATCAAAAAAGACTCTATGAAATATATTTTCAAAGGGAAAGAGCTACAGGCGTACAGCAAAAACCGCTTGATAAAGTTAGATACGCCTTCGCCCGAAGAAGCTTCACGTTTCATCGACAAAGTGCGAACTGAAACCAATCAGAATATCGAAGTAACTTTCCAAAAAGACATTGACTTCTTGAATATCTTTTTAGCGTTTATTTTACCTATTTTAATTATAATCGGATTATTCTGGTTGATGAATCGCAGAATAGGAGGAATGGGAGGAGGCGGTGGCGTCTTTAATGTAGGAAAATCAAAAGCTCAACTCTTTGACAAAGGAGATGGCAAAAACAAAATCACATTCAAGGATGTTGCCGGCTTGCAAGGTGCAAAACAAGAAGTGGAAGAAATTGTGGCTTTTTTGAAAAATCCATCGAAATATACCGAGTTAGGCGGAAAGATACCCAAAGGTGCTCTACTCGTAGGTCCTCCCGGAACGGGAAAAACCTTACTTGCCAAAGCCGTTGCCGGCGAAGCCGACGTTCCGTTTTTTTCAATGTCGGGCTCCGACTTTGTAGAAATGTTTGTCGGTGTGGGAGCATCACGCGTACGAGATTTGTTCCGTCAGGCAAAAGAAAAATCGCCTTGTATCATTTTTATTGACGAAATTGATGCGGTAGGACGTGCCCGTGGAAAAAATGCTAATTTCGGCGGTAACGATGAACGAGAAAACACACTCAATCAATTACTTACTGAAATGGATGGATTTGGATCAAACAGTGGCGTGATTATTCTCGCTGCTACCAACCGTGCCGACATTTTGGACAAGGCACTGCTACGCGCAGGGCGTTTTGACCGTCAAATACACGTTGAGCTACCTGACATGACACGAACGAAAAGAAATTTTTAACGTACATCTTCGCCCCATCAAAATCAACGAATCGGTAGATGTAAATTTTCTTGCGCGCCAAACTCCGGGATTTTCAGGCGCCGACATAGCCAATGTTTGCAACGAAGCTGCATTGATTGCAGCCCGCAAGGGAAAATCATTTGTTGAAAAACAAGATTTTTTAGATGCCGTGGACAGAATTGTCGGTGGCTTAGAGAAAAAAGACAAAAATCACCACCGCATCGGAAAAAAAATCCATTGCATTTCATGAGGCAGGACACGCTACCATCAGTTGGAAGCTGGAACACGCCAATCCGTTGGTCAAAGTAACCATTGTACCCAGAGGTGAAGCGCTTGGCGCTGCCTGGTATTTACCCGAAGAGCGTCAACTGACCAACAGAGAACATATGCTGGATGAAATGTGCTCAACTCTCGGTGGACGTGCAGCTGAAGAAGTTTTCTTAAATCAAATATCCACCGGCGCCATCAACGATTTAGAGCGTGTGACAAAACGTGCTTACGCAATGGTAGCTTACTTTGGAATGAGCGAAAACTTGCCGAATATGAGCTATTATGACTCATCAGGCAACTCCGATTACGGTTTTACAAAACCATATAGCGAAAAAACAGCCGAATTGATTGATGAGGAAGCTAAAAAAATTGTGGCGGAACAATATGAGCGCGCAAAAATAATTTTACGTGATAATGCGGAAGGACACAATAAGTTAGCCGAATTATTGATTGTAAATGAAGTGATTTTTGCCGAAGATATGGAAAAAATATTTCGGAAAACGTCCATGGATTTCGCGCAGCGACGAACTGATGAGCCTGAATGAAGAGGCGAATGCGGCGCTGGGTGACGAAATAAAATCCGTCAACGACACAAATACTACTAAAGCCAAAGAGGAAACCGTTGAGCCTACAATAGAAGAGGAAAAACCATCATAAAAAGTAGAATGAGTTCCTCTAAAGAAAAGATACTAAGAAAAATAGAAGCATCAAAAACTTGCCCGTATTGATACAGGGCAAGTTTTTTCCGTTTCAGAAGAAACGGATATTTACAAACCCATTCTTCCTGACGGTGTTAGTTGTTTCAAAAACGAGTTGGAAAGCATTAGTGGTAAATGCTACGTATTTGATGATGAAAAAACACTATTTGCATATTTAAAGAATATCTTGGTAGAGAAAAATATCGACTTTTTATTTTGTAAAGAAAAAAACATCATCGAAAAATTAGACAAATACCACATTCCACATTCTACAACCGAAAAAATCGAATCGATGCAAGCCGCTGTCACAAATTGCGAATGTTTGATAGCGCGTACGGGCAGCGTTGTTATTACTTCGGCTTCTGAATCTGGCAGACAACTTGCTTCGTACACTCCGATACACATTATGTTAGCCGACACTTCTCAGTTAGTTGACTATCCTACCGATGCTTACGAGAAAATAGTTGCAAAATATGCCGGAAATTTCCCTTCGCAAGTTACAACCATTACCGGACCAAGTCGAACGGCGGATATTGAAAAAACACTCGTTTTAGGAGCGCACGGACCAAAAGAATTTATTGTATTGCTTTGTAAAGAAAAAACTTTTAATAACTTTGTAATATAAAATTCTTTTATTGTAAAACGTATGAAAAACCTTACTCTAAGACTGATAAGTGGCATTATCTTTATTTCTATTGTTATCGGTTCCATTATCATTTCCCCTTATAGTTTTGTTGCAGTATTTGCCGTGATTACAGCATTGGCTGTAAGAGAATTTCATACGCTGACGAACAACAAAGAGGCCGCTATACAGGTAAACCTCCCTACTGCGATGTTAGGGGGAGGAATTTTATTTATTTGCTCTTACTTTCACAGCATTGATTTTACAGCTTTCCCATTTACAACATTTACGGATTTTATGTCGTTGCACTTCTTATCGCTGAGCTTTTCAGAAAAAAACAAAATCCAATACAAAACTGGGCGTATTTTATATTAGGGCAAGTATTGATAGCGCTTCCTTTCGCAATGCTTAACAACATCCTCTATGTCAAAGATTATCAACCAATTATTCTGCTTGCAGTATTTATATCCATTTGGATAAATGACACAGGGGCTTACTGCACAGGTATGCTTTTTGGCAAACACAAACTTTTTGAACGGGTTTCACCTAAAAAAACATGGGAGGGATTCGTTGGTGGTGCCGCATTCGCATTGTTTTCAGGTTATATATTTTCGCGTTTCATCACCGAACTTTCTCTTTTACAATGGTTTATATTTTCTGAGATTGTTGTGATTTTCGGCACACTCGGAGATTTAAGCGAATCTCTACTCAAACGCACATTAGGCGTAAAGGATTCTGGCAATCTCATCCCGGGACACGGTGGACTGTTGGATCGTTTTGACAGTATGATGCTTGCAGCGCCTGTTGTGTATATATTTTTAAGCATAATTCTTTCATTTTAATTTACAGACATATGGAATATAATTTTGATGCCATCAGAGCGTACAACGCAGAAGAAGTTCCGGCTGCCATGGAACGATTGTGTAACGAAAAAGCATTTATGAAAATTGTCAGCACTTTGTTTCCGCTTATGCCCAAAGAACAATTGAAACAAAAGTTGCTCAGTTTTAAGACTTCCTACGATCTGCAAGCACAAATGGTAGTTCCTTTTTTACAATACCTCGAAGCAACATTAACCACCGGTATTGAGTTAAAGGGATTGGAGAATATTGATATAACAAGACCACATCTTTTCGTATCAAACCATCGCGACATTATATTAGACTCTGCTTTATTAAATGGCAAACTGATTGCAAATAAACTGGACACTACAGAAATTGCTATTGGCGACAATCTGCTTGCACTCCCCTGGATTGAAGACTTGGTACGTGTAAACAAAAGTTTTCTAGTACAACGCGGTCTTACGCCACACGAGATGCTCGAAAGCTCCAAGCGACTTTCCGCTTACATCAGATATACCTTGACAAGCAAAAAACAATCAATATGGATCGCACAACGTGAAGGACGAGCTAAGGACAGTGACGACCGTACGCAGGAAAGTTTATTGAAAATGTTTGCAATGAGTGGTAGCGGTTCGTTAGTTGATAGTTTGAAAGGGCTGAATATTTGTCCGTTAAGCATTTCGTATGAATATGATCCGTGTGATTTCCTGAAAGCGAAAGAATTTCAACAAAAGAGAGATAATCCCGAACACAAAAAGTCTCCGCAGGACGATCTCATCAATATGCAAACCGGAGTAATGGGATACAAGGGGAAAGTAGTTTATACCATCTCAGGGGATATCAGCGGTGAGTTATACACTATCTCTGCTCAAACACGCGTGAAAAACGAACAAGCTGAGCAAGTCGCTAAACTGATGGATAAAAAAATTCACCGTAATTTCACCATTTTTGCAAACAATAGAATTGCTTACGATTCGCTCCACAAAGAACTACAGTTTATGAACGAATACTCGGCAGAGCAACGTAAAAAATTTGACGAATACATCGATAAACAAATTCGAAAAATTGATTTGGAGAATAAAGATTATGACTTTTTGAAAACAAAAATGCTTGAGATGTATGCTAATCCGTTGAAAAACTACTTGTCAGCACAATAGTTTACACTCTAAAACCACATTTTTTACAAAAATCTTCTACGGCTCTGCGATTTGCAAAGCCGTTTTTTATTTTTACAGCTTTTTCGGAGCGAATAATATCGGTAATATTATCCGTGAAGATATTGCCTATTCGCAAATTAGCTTCCGCATCTATGCAACAAGGCACCACATCGCCATTCGAAAGTACAGCAATATGATCCCTCAAAGCATAACACGACTTATTTTCGCTGGAAAACTCTGTTTGCCATTCAAAACGGGGGAGCGCTTTGCAAAAATATATTAGACGACAGGGTTACATTTCTTGCCCCTTTTACCGCAAATTGATATGCATCCGGCAAATGAAAATGTTTCCGGAGCACAGTATAACATAACTGATTAAACCTGTCACTTGCTTCGTGAGTTTGATTCCACAAACGGAGATTAATGTACGTTTCTGAAGCTAATTCTTCACTTATCTGCAATGTGGTTTCAATAAAACTTTCCCACTGACTTTCGGGAATATTCTCTTCCGCATCGTGTAATGAGATGTTCAATTGACGAACGGAATATTGATTTAACGTGTTTCTTTGCTTTCTCAATAAACTCCCATTAGTGCTCAAATTTACCTGCAATCCGGCTTCGTTGCATACTTTTAATATATCATTAAATTGAGGATGCAAAAGGGGCTCGCCAAGTACGTGCAGATAAACATAATTTGTCAACGACTTCACAGTTTCAACAACAAACTGAAAATCATTCACTGACATAAAATTCTTAGCCCGAATTGCAGGAAAACAAAATGAACAATGAAAATTGCAAACGTTTGTTATTTCTATATATATCTTCTTGAATTTCATCAATTTACTGCATTCTCATTTTTCTTGTAAAGATAAAACTATTCAGAAAGAAACAAAAGTTAAAAACTACATTGTATTTAAGTACTAAGAGAAGTTAAATATTAATCAACCCTTCATCCATTTTGCCAAATTTACCGGTTTGGGAAAAATCGCAAAATAATGAATACGTCAAACAATTTTGAGACTGAATTTGTTTCAGAATTTTAGTTTGTGATACAATGTGGCAAGGTTATTGATAGTCTCTCTAAATTGATTTACTGAAAATAAAATTAGATCATTTTGAAGAAAAAAATTATGACATTAAACAAATATCGTGTCACAATACATTAACTTTTGTGAAATGACAGGAAGCTCTAAAACAAACGAATGCTGAATGTCATTTCTATTTTAACAATAAAAACATATCTACATGATAAACGAAACACCGATAGATGTTGTCATTTCGTGGGTGGACGGTGAGGAATCTTTTTACAAACAAAAAATAACCCCATATCTCGGACATTTTTTTTCAATTTACGAGGACATCAACGCTCCTACTCGATTCAGTTCTAAAGGCGAGATATTTTTATGTGTCTCATCGATACTAAGGTTTGCGCCATTTGTACGTAAAATATTCATTATTACAGACAACCAGAATCCGCATTTAGACGATTTTGTACAACAAAATTTCCCGGAGAATAAAAACTCCTATCATTATTGTCGATCATAAAGTTATATTTTCAGGCTACGAAGATATCTTACCCGTTTTCAATAGTTTATCCATAGAAAACTGCCTATATCGCATTCCGGATTTAAGCGAAAATTTCGTGTATTTTAATGATGATTTTTTTCTGATGCGACCGATAAAGCCATCAGATTGGTTCAGAGATGATAAAGCCGTAGCTTACGGCCAGTGGAGAAGTGTGATTATCGATAATTTTATACGAAAATTAAAACCGAAAAGGAAAGGGCGCAAACCATTCGGTTTTAGAGATTCGATGCTGAATGCGGCGAAAGTGGCAGGTGCAAAATCCACTTATTTTTGCATTCAACGCACACCACTTCCTCTCAAACGGAGTATTCTCGAACATTTTTATTCTCAACATTCCGGATATTTTTCGAAAAATATCTCACCTAAATTCAGGAATAACAGACAGTTTAATCCGCAGGCTCTTTTTTATCTTTTGGCTTTTAAATCAGGAAATTCCGTACAAGAATCCGAAAAGTAAACTACTACTGATAAAACCTGAAAATAAAACCCGCAGATATGCCAATCGAAAAATGAAACAATTTGAAAAGGATACGAAAATACTTTTCGGCTGTATTGAGCGTCCATTGGATATGGCAAAGAAAGAGGCAGAAGCAAGCTTTTTAATTGGGTACTAGCTTTACTCGAAATAAAACGCTAACCTTATATTATCTCAAGGTTACAGGAAAAAGTATGTTTGTATGTGTATTTAAGATGTTACAGCATTGCATTTTACTATATCTCTAAAACAGAACCGAACTCCATTATTTACAAAAAAACAAGCAATACTT
>JASGJK010000034.1:0-21025 GCA_049840795.1 Paludibacteraceae bacterium | reverse complement strand
AAGGTTAATAGGGAAACACGATAGAATCCGAACAGCACCTAGGTGTAAATTAGTATTAAGTAGCAGAAAAATAATACAATAATAAAATTAAATCATTATCATGAAAAAAATAAATTATTTGTAGCACTGTCATTTTTTATCCTATGTTTTGTGTTGGCAGCTTGCAACGGGATGGACGCAACATACTCTCATCTTATTGAGAGCGGACCTTCTAAATATCTGCAAAAAATGGATTCTGTTATTATCCAGCCCGGACGCAACCGGATAAAAATAATCTTTCCCGTGTTATACGATAGACGTATTGAGAACACATCCATTTCGTGGGCTAGCAACACAAAAAACCTCAACGTTCCTATAATTTTCGGACAACGCACAGAGGTGGTGATAGATAATTTAAGTGAAGCGCTCTACGATTTTTCTTTATTAATTACGATAATACCGATAATTTACACTCTATTCCTCAACGCTTCTCTGGGATTGTTTATGGCGATGTTTATGAATCGTCATTACAAAATAGAAACATTGAAGCTGTTGTGATAAACCAAACTGCAAAAAACATATTGGTCAGATTTCCTGTATTGAATGATAGTACCAATTTCGGAACGGAAATAAGATGGACTCAAAACGGACAAACAAACTCACAATTCTACGCTAATACTTCTGATGATCAAATAACGGTTGAAAACTGCGAGGTGAAAGATTTTGAATATAGGAACTACTATAAGCCTGCACGCAATGCGATAGATACTTTTTATTCAGCCTGGAAGCCTTATCATATTACAACAATTGTAAAAACCTTATTAAATAGAGATTCTTGGACGGTAACCACATCTCACGCACTGCCGTCTGACGCAGCCGGGAACTATATTAAAATCTTACCGACGGCGACTACAATACATTTATGTCATTAGTAAAACCAGGCAAAACAACAGGAGGAGTAACAGTCGGGGCTTCCGAAAGCGTATATTTCATTGTAGACTTGGGTACGGCGAAGAAATTTGATTACATCGTGTGGGAACATCGCAATAACACATCAACCGGATTAAGAGTTTGGGAAGCTTCTTTTTATGGAAGTAATGACGGAAATACTTTTAACGAAATTAAGACTAATGTGCCAATACCGGGAGCCCAAATTTCAAGTACATATAAAGGCACAATAGATATTCCATCTTCAGAATATCGTTACCTGAAAGTAGCATACACCAAATGGGATACTGTTAATAATGCTACAATGCAGATAGGCGAATTCTGGCTGGGAGCTACCTCTGTGCAATAAGTAAATGATTAAACAGTATGTCGTTTCTGTTTTTATCTAACGGCGACTTACAACAACAAATTATACAAGCACAATGATTAAATATGCTATATTCAGAATATATAATTAAAAAGTTCAAGAAGTTGTACAACAAGCAGATTATGCAAGAGGTATGTCTTCCTGTTTGGGTTTGGGTTTTGGTTATGTGTTTGTTTTGTGCTGACCGTATGCCGGCACAAAACAATACATTACTCAGTTCGGACAGTTCAAAAATGTTAAAATAGAAAAACCGGATTACGTAAAAAGTCCTTATACCGGCATGACACGTGAACATTGGAAAGATGCTGCCAACTATTTGCTAAAAGGAGCTTTTTCTCACGTCGGGAGCATAGAAGAACCTATGTATTTTAAAAGAATAGGTAATGTTATTTATCCCCGTAAAGATGAACAAATTGCTACGGCTATGT
The DNA here is from genome assembly GCA_049840795.1 of Paludibacteraceae bacterium. Classification (GTDB taxonomy): domain Bacteria; phylum Bacteroidota; class Bacteroidia; order Bacteroidales; family Paludibacteraceae; genus UPXZ01. The sequence continues at coordinate 19,303 of JASGJK010000034.1, read as the reverse complement.
TGGAAGGATTATGCCGCACCCTATTTTTGGCAACCCCCTTATTGAAGGAAGAGCCCGATTTGGAAATTAATAATATAAAAATAGCTGATTATTACAGGCATCAATTAGTGTCTTTAAGTGATAGTTTGAGTACCACTTACATTAAACACAGGGCTGAAAATCAAGGTCCACAACAAAATTTAGTTGAATTTGGCGCTTTGTCGATGTGTATGTTTATGATTCCCGAAATTTTGTGGGATCCGTTGACTCATTCTCAAAAAGAAAATCTGAAATCATTAATGATTAGTTACGGCGACGGTCCCTCTCACAATCAAAATTGGAACTTTTTTAATTCGTTTATTTTAAGTTTTTTCAAATCAAGAGGGTATTCTGTAAATGATACCTTGTTAGAACGCTATATAACTCAATTATTATCCCATTACAGAGGCAATGGATGGTACAATGATAATCCTGCTTATGATTATTATAGTATGTGGGCATTTCAACTCTATGGACAATTGTGGTCACATTATTTCGGTGAAAAATATTACCCAGATTATGCTTTGCAATTCCATAATAATTTTAAGGAAATGTTCCAAAGCTATCCTTATATGTTCGGCAGAGATGGAAAAATGATAATGTGGGGCAGGAGCATTATGTATCGTTTTTCGTCGGTTGCTCCTTTGGCTTTCTCCGGTTATATTAATGACACTACTCTGAATTATGGATGGTATCGTAGAATATCATCAGGGGTTTTACTCCAGTTTTTGCAACACCCCGATTTTTTAGACGACAGCGTACCCGTTCCCGGTTTTTACGGTGCTTTTGATCCCTGCGTTCAGAGTTACAGTTGCAGGGGAAGTGTATATTGGTGTGCAAAAGCTTTTTTAGGATTACTTCTCCCGAGTCAAATCCCTATTGGCAGGCTGTAGAAAATGAAGGAGAATGGAGCCGTATGGATAAAAATCAGGTGTATAACAGATTCCAAAATGGACCGCAGATACTGATTACAGATTATGCCCGCGGCGGCATTTCAGAAATAAGGGCTTGGTCGGGCGTAAAATCCAATCCTAAAAACAACGACAGATCGGGTGAAAATTATAACCGGTTAGCTTATAATTCGGCTTTCCCGTGGATGCAAGACGGTGCTAATGGAGAAGTGGCTATGAATTATCTTATCAAGCAAGATGCTGGAAAATGGGAACCATTGAGATTATATACTTTTAAAGAGTTCGAAAACGGTATTTTTTACCGCAATGCCGAATTACAATCGAACTCCGAAGTTAAAATAAATTTGGCAGACATAACATTGCCCGGCGGCATATTAAGAGTTGACAAAATAAAAAGCCCTGTGGATATAGATGTTCGGCTCGGTCATTACGCCCTGCCCGAAAAAGGAAATAGCATACAGCAAAGCCGGATTAAATTGAAAAATGGTGAAACGGCCTATATCATAAGTAACGGGGAATACAGCCAGGCAATGGTCATATACGAAGGCTGGCAACGTATGTCTTTTGTAAATACCCAAGGACTACATCCCGAGAGTAAAAAATGTACGGTTATCGACTCTGAGGCACGTATGCCGTACGGAGAGCGGATTTTTATAACCCTCCAATTGTGGAAAAAAGGAAAAGTTGCTTTTACCGGAAAAGAATTAAATTTAATAAAAAAAATATCCATAACCGATAATAAACAATCGGTTGAAATACAGTTTAATGACAACACTAAAAAGCATATCGATTTAGGATTGTAGATAGTGAAATTGAATATAAATCTCTATTAAAAAAATATAACAAGATGAGAAAATTCTTCGTATTAGTCCTTATTATTTTTACATACGGTTCTTTGTCTGCAAAAAAAACAGATCCGGTATTCGCACCTGCAAATATCAAATCCGTGATGATAAAAGTAGCCCAATGGCAGCTTGAGACGCCAAGGCACGAAACCGCCGATTGGACAAATGCCGTTCTTTACACGGGATTATTTGCCACGTGGGAAACAACCAAATCTCAATATATATATGATGAACTGATGAAAATGGGCAAGTCTCAACAGTGGCAGCCTGCTCCCCGCTGGCATTTTGCCGATGATTATGCCATCTGCCAAACTTACATTGATCTTTACCGCATAGAAAAAGACCCCAAGATGATTAGCCCTACAATTGAAACAATGAATAAGTTTATTAATAATCCTTATCCTTCAAAAGGGATAGAAAAAAATAAATGGTGGTGGTGCGATGCCTTATTTATGGGACCTCCCGTAATGGTAAAACTTGGAGTAACGCTAAACGACAGCGCTTATTTAAAATACAGCGATGAGTATTTCAAAGAATGCTATAATTTATTGTACGATAAGAAACAGCGCTTGTTTTCTCGAGATTTGAATTTTATAGCAAAAGAAGATGGGAGCGGAAAGCGAGAGCAAAACGGTGAGCCTATTTTCTGGTCCAGAGGAAACGGCTGGGTTATGGGCGGATTAGTAAGAATACTGAAAGAACTTCCTGCCGGTTATCCCCAGTGTCCGTTCTACGAAAATTTATTCAAAGAAATGTCGTCCCGCATCGTTAAATTACAGCAGCCGGACGGTTTTTGGAGAGCGAGCCTGCTCGATCCAGAGTCATACAATGGAGGAGAAACCAGCGGTACGGGGCTTTTTTGCTATGCTTTCACCTGGGGAATAAATAATAATCTGCTGGATAAATCTTATCTTCCGTATGTAAAAAAATCATGGGAGGCATTATCAAAAACCGTAGGTAAATCAGGACGTGTAGGTTGGGTACAACCCATAGGCGCAGCACCTTCAAAAGAAATAAACCCAAACAGCTGGGAAGTTTATGGCACCGGAGCCTTTCTGTTAGCCGGTAGCGAAGTAATAAAACTTAAGTGATACAATCTCTAATTAAATTATTTATAGTGTTAAAAATTAAAACTTAAAAACCATGAAATCAAAATTACTATTTTTATCGTTTTTGGTAACGAGCTTATTTTTTTCCAATGCCAAAGCTCAAGTTGACGTGACCAATCAGTACATCAAAAATCCGAAAGTTAAAGCTGTTTCAGATTATGGATGGACCATTCAGTATAATGCTGCAGGAGGCGGTGTGGCTACTCAAAACGACAGCGTTTATGACATTTTTACATCCAAAGTGAGTACCGCTGTTTGTTTTGTGGCTTGCCAGCCGCTTACAGGCTTGGAAGAAGGAGTGTACAGAGCCACCGTAAATGCCTTTAACCGTAGCTCACAAGCTTATACTAACGTGATTTTTTATGGAGAAACAACAGAGAAACAATATCAGGTTAACATAAAAAATCAGAAAGCAGACTCTTTGAGTTATTCCTCAAACGATGGAAAAACAATACCTTACGGCGGCACAACCGAAGCAACCGAAGTATCCAAAGCTTTTTACAGCGAAACTCAGTCTGGTGGGTATTGGTTAAATGTGCTGGATAACGTCATTGTTAAAGATGGTAAATTAACAATAGGAATTACCAATATCGGTCAGTTTCAGGTTATCAATACTACTGTAGGCTCACGTACCGTTTTCGGGAATTTTAAACTGTACAAGCTGGTAGGTAGTGCATTAAAACCTCTTTTGACTAATAAAATTACAGAAGCAAACACATTGGCATCCAAGAACTACTCAAATGTAGCGGCGTTAAACAACGCTATCAGCACAGCTCAGGCAATAGACGACAAAAGCATTGCTTATAACGACATAAAAGTATTGCAGCAAGCCATTGATACCTATAAAACAGGAAGTTTAGCTGATGCAACCACCTCCAATCCGGTTGATGCTACAGCTTATGTTAAAAATGCGAGTTTTGAAGACGGCGCTATTCTGATGAAAGTCAATCAAATTACAGATTCTATTGCCGACACAAGCGGTCATTATGCTATTTCCGGTGCCGGAGGCTATTTCAATCCTGTAAATTGGAAAACTACCATAAAAAGCGCCCGTACTTTGATGGCAAGTAATAACTGGGATGCCATTGTTGTATGCGATGCTGTTGTATTTCCTATTGCGAAAGGTACCTACACTGGTAATGCATCGGATGGAACTTATTATTACGCTGCCCGTAAACGCTGGGACAGCGGGGCAATTTCAACTGAGCAAACCATAACGGATTTGCCTGCGGGAAATTATAAAATAAGCGTGGATTTAAGTACGGGTAAAACTTCTAATACAACAACAGGAACATTTACTGCTTCTGTAGGCGAAACGGCAGTGTTAACAGCAAAACCTACTTCCGTAGACTTTACTACTTTCACCAGCAATCAATTTACGGTAAACGCAGGAGATCAACTATTGTTAAAAATGGCAATGAATGGAGGAAGTGATTATCGTATTTTGATGGATAATATTAAGTTAACTTATTTAGGTAATGGTTCTATGACAGGTACGAAAAATAATATCTCTGAAAAAGACATAAAAATCATCAATACTACTAACGGAGTGTTAATCAGAAGTCAAATTAATAAAAATATTAAGGTTTATTCTTTCTCTGGGCAATTAATCAAGTCATTAAATATAGCCGCAGGTGATAATTTCGTTGAACTGAAACAAGGATTATACTTAATCGATGGAGTAAAAACATCAGTAAAATAAAGGCATCAGAACAAATCAGGACTTCTAATCAATAGAAGTCTTGATTTAATTAGAAGGTGTCGAAATCAACACACCAAATTTTAATACAAAAAAATGAATAAAATAATATCTCTACTCATAATGAGTTGTTTCTCAATATTAGGAATATCTGCTCAAAGCAATTTATTATCCGGTTGGGATGGAAATGGAGACACAAATACAAGTACTTCCTACCCTAACAAATACGGTTGGGCTATTTCTACAGGAAGTTTTAACTATGCCAATTCCACTTCGGGAGTTAGATGGATGGATATAAATGACGGGAAACACGCAAACGATGCAAGTACTGTTCATACCTATAATGGAGCTAATTATACCGGTCGTCTGCAGTTGATGAGATGGGACGGCGCAGGTTCTACCAGTTTAACTTCGGTTTACAGCTTTCCTGTAACTTTAGGAGCAAATAAAAGATATAAATTTTCGTGGGTATATGAATGGTGGAATAATGCAACTGTTCCTACTTTAACCGTGGGTATTAGTAGAGACAAATTGGCAACTGACAATTTAACAACGACTGATTTCGTTTGCTCAACTACCAAGAATATCCTTTCAGATGGTAATTTTGAATTTTTTAATCAAACAGCCGGAACATATTATTTAACAGTAAAAGGAAATAATTTAAAAGTTTTATGTGCAGCAGGTAATTTATCTTTAACAGAAACAGCTTTAGCATTAGACTGCAATGTGAATTCTATCAGAATAAATGATTTGAATCCTGATACACTTGTAACAGTTCACCCAAACGGTTCAACAGATCCAATTACAATCACAGCTCCCGCCGGCATTACATTATCGGCTTCAACACTGCCTTCAACAGGAGGAAGCTTCTCAGTATCCGATCCAAGTAAAGCAAATGTAACCGGAAACATAATAATTAGCCAAGGAAGTAATCAAATAACAATACCTGTCATCGCTGACTTTTCAGCAGAATCCGCTTCATCAATTGTAACCAATGAAGGAGCCTGGTGCTGGTTTGCAGATCCAAGGGCTTTATATTATGAAAATCCGGAAGGTACTATAAAGAGAACTTATATGGCATACATTGATGTTCACGGAGCGATAAAAGCAAGTCAAATAGACCATTTGACAAATGAAAGAAGTGAAGTCCTCATCCGTTCTCATTTTCAGCCTGACGACCACGATAATCCGACTTTTTTAGTTTTACCTGACAAAAGAATAATGATTTTTTATTCCCAGCATTCTTCAGAAAAATGTTTCTATTACAGGGTAACGGAAAAACCCGGAGATATTACAACTTTAGGAAAAGAAATTAAAATTACGACCACAGATAACACAACTTATCCTAATCCATTTATTTTATCAGATGATCCAACGCACATCTATCTTTGCTGGCGTGGGATTAACTGGCATCCAACGATTGCCCGTATGCCTATTCCTGCTGCGGAAAATGGAGATGTCGTTGATTTTGATTGGGGTCCGTACCAAATTGTCCAGTCTACAGGAGCTCGTCCCTATGCCAAATACGCATCCAATGGTAAAGATAAAATCTATTTAACATACACTACAGCCCATCCTGATGTGCAAAATCCTAATTATATCTATTATAATATTATAAATATCAACACAAAACAACTTTCAGATATAAAAGGAAATGAATTATCTGTTATTGGAAATTCGGTTCATAATGTTGCGGCAACAAGTGATTACAAAGACGCACATCCTTATGCGGTAGTGGATGATGCAGCTACCAGAGACTGGATTTGGCAACTTAAAATGGATAATAATTTTATTCCCAACATTGCAATGGTAAGAATCAGCGATGATAAAACATCTCACGACTATTATTATGCAAAATGGACTGGAACTGAATGGAGAAAAACATTTATTAAAAATGGAGGAGGGCAATTCCATCAATCACCGGGAACGGAAATGTGTTACAGCGGTGGAATGGCGATTGATGATGCTGACACGCATATTCTTTATTGTTCTGTTCCTGTTAATGGTAAATATGGAACAGTTTATGAAATAAAACGCTTTGTTATTGGTGATGACGGAACAGTCCAATCTGAAATCCAGATCACCGAAAATTCGAGTAAAAATAACGTCCGACCCTATTCTATTACAAACTCAGGCAATAAAAATATGCTTGCCTGGTTAAAAGGTGATTATTATTATTGGGCAGTAACTTCTTCATTCCCTAAAGGTTATTCTACAGCAGTTCATGCCAATTTTACAATTCCGGAATCAGTAATAAACTTAAATAACGGGTTAATTGTTGATGAGAAATTTAATAATAATAATGGATTTACAGGAAGTGCAACAGCAAGTAATGGGTTGCTCGCCTTTGAAAACAGTTTACAGACTGCCGTTATTCAAACCGGTTCGAACCAACGTTTTTCAATATCCGTATCTCCGTACATAAATAACAATAATTATGACGGAAAGATATTCCAGATGGGAAGCTTAAGCTATGGTATCAATTCTTCAAACGATGCAAAACCGTACATAAAAATAGGTGAAAAAAGATATGATAGTTCAAATGCTCTGGGAAATTCAGATGGATGGTCGACTTCTTCATCTTTAACAAAATATGATTTCTTCTGTCTGACATTAACCTATGAAAACGGAACTTTGAAAACTTACATCAACGGGCTGATAGATCAAAATATTGCTGTTGAAGGATTGACTTTGGAAAATATAATTCTGGGTGGATATAAAGGCGTTATGGATTATTGTAAAGTATATAACCGCGTATTAAATCAAGATGAAATAAAGAACATCTCAAAAGCACTAAAAGATTCCGTGGCAAATTTAAAAAATGAGGCTAACCTTCAATTATTATCTGTGCCTAAAGATATACATACTGATATTGTATTGCAATCTACGCTTATTTCAGGTGAAACAGTTGCCTGGACAACTTCAAACTCCGATTTAATTACAAATGCCGGAATTGTAACATTACCTCAACAACCAACTGCTGTTACACTTACAGCTTCTGTAACGGGAGTTGGTTCAAAGACTTTTAATGTAACCGTCTATCCACGAAGTATTGAAAATAATAAAGTTCTAAATTATCAGTTCGATGCCACCGATGTATATACGGAAAACAATACAAAATACGTACGTGATAAATCTGTAAACGGGAATGATGCAATTATCTACGGTAATGCTCAAATTAATGGTAAGCTTGATTTAACCTCAAATACTGCTGCCGATTTTGATACAAACGGTTACGCTAAAGCTCCCGATAATATTTTAAACGATTTGAGAAGTTATAGCTTTATTGCTACGGTAAATCCCACTCGATTAGATGGTCTGCCGCGTATTTATGATTTTGGTTCAGCATCTTCAAACAGCGTTTTTGGAAGATTAAACGGACTAAGTGCCGGTCTGAAATACAATGGAACTGCTACTAAGTTGATAAACTCGACTTACAGTATTCCAACAGGGAAAGAAACAGCACTCGCTTTTACTTTTGATGCAAAATCTCAAACAACAAAAATTTATGTAGACGGAGAAGAAAATACAAGCGCCACTACTATCATTAACGAATCATATCAAGTAGGGCAAGCCGGATTAAATAACAGAAATTACATAGGCAGGACGCAATGGTGGGATACCAGCACCGCTAACAGCAACATTGATTATTGCGGAACGATAGACGATTTTTTCTTATTCAATATAGCGCTAACAAAGGAAGAGCTTAATCAATTACTTACAACAGGGTTAAATACTCCGCAAACGATGAGCGGGCAATTAAATATATTCCCCAATCCAGTATCTAACCAGCAAAATATCTATATCAATTGTGATTTAAACATTAATAAAAAAAAAGGTTTGGAAGTAAAGATTATAGATGGCATTGGAAAGATAGTACAATGCTTTAGAACCTTTGATACCCTCGTATATATAAAAAATACCTTTGAAAAGGGTTTATACATAGTTAGTGTGGGAAATGAGACAAAAGTATCGATAGGTAAGTTTATAGTTTTGTGAGGCTAAATATAAAAGCTGAAATTTTATAGATAGAAACGATATGAGAAAATTCAATTTATTTTTCGTTATATTATTATTCTGTGTGATTACTCCATTGCAGGCTCAAATAGTTGTAGGAGGAACCGAAAATGAAGTGTCATCACCAACTGAGAATATTATCAATACCAGTTTTGTTGATGAAACCGCTATGAAAGATGAGTTGTTGCAAATGTTAGCTAATTTTATGGTTTATGTGAAAAACGATTTTCAAGATGCTGTTAATCCAAATAGTGCTAATGAGGCATGCGCCTGTTTTCAAAGGAGAAAATACAATGGGTAGTAATGAAAAGGGTGTAAGACCAAATGCAGATCTATCTATGGTATGTGCATTTCTTTATAAATACGGAAGAGGCAAAGTCTCTTTACCTGCCGGAGTTACTTGGGAAAATATAAACGCAATGGCACGAAAAAGCCTGATATTTGCCTATTCTACGCATAAAGCAAATAAACTGAAAGTTTGTTCGGGAGGCGACTATTGGGGTTCTACAAGTACGACTGATTATGTTTGGGAAAGCTCACTTTGGGCTATGTCGGTTGCTTATTCCGCATTCTTTCAATATGATTCGTTAACCGTAGATCAAAAACAATATGTATACAACCTGGTAAAAGCTGAATGTAATTACGAGTTAGGTCGTTCTATCCCAACTGGTTATTCCGGTGATACAAAAGCCGAAGAAAACGGCTGGGAAACAAATATCTTGGCTTCTGCATTAGGCCTGTATCCCGATGATGCATTAGCTCCTCAATGGTATGAACGTTTAAGAGCTTTCGCCATCAACTGCTATTCTCAAATAAATGATGCCGGCGATTTATCTGTAGTTGATCCCGATTATGATACCAAGACTGTTAAGAACTTTTACGTGGGAAAAAACCTGTATGACGACTATACGCTGCAAAACCACAGTTACTTTCATACTTCCTATCAGAATGTTGTGATGCAGGAGTTGGGTGAGAGTTGCTTAGCCTTAAAATTATTTCAAAAGGGAGCAGGCGGGATAGAAAAATGGAAAACAAACGCATTAATGCACAACAACCAAAATGTGATGGATAAAGTGCTTAATAAATTAGCTTTGGCTGATGGAGAACTTGCAATGCCTAACGGCAACGATTGGAGCTTATTTTTATATGATCAAATCACGTCTTATTCTACAATGGCTTGTTTTCTAAAAGACCCGAATGCGCTGATGCTCGAAAATATTGCATATAAAAACATCAAAGCCCGGCAGACAACCACCGCAGATGGAAGTTGGTTGTTGCGTCCTGATGTGGGAGCGCGTCGCATGGGAGTTTCAGGCACACCGTATAATGATGACTTGGCTTATGCACGAAATGGCATCTACCAATGCTGTGACTCCTACCAATTGGGACGATTTTAGGAAAAAACACGAAAATGCAGAACTCATTTCTTCGCAGAACATAGTCAGAGCCTATACCAAAGACCGTTTTACATGTTTTTTCTGGAGTTCCGGCATAAAAAGCTATACCGGTTATTTTACACAAAACAGTCCGGATAAGAATAAAATGATTGTTCCGTATAAAGCCAATAATACGGGAAATATTATAGGATGGTATACTGTAAGTGGTAAAACTACCAATGCGGCTCCTGTAACAAGTGGAATTTATAATTTGCAGGGTAACAGCTATACTATGAATGGGGTCATCAATACCAATGATGCCTCGTTGACCAATAATTTTGCTCTTTATTCCACACCCGGTAATGCCCTGATTTATGTTGATTACGTAAAAGCCAATAGTGCAGTAACTATTACAGGTGATAGAGGAGGATTGTTGGCTATTAGTACCGATGATTTTACCAAACTAAAAAGGACTGTCTATTACAAAAATGGGCGTACACAGACAGACGGTTCGAGTACCGTTAATTTCGCCACGTATTGGGCAAATATAGATAATCAATTGGGTATTGTTACACCAAATCGCCAAAGTATGGCTTTCGGAGACAGGGATGTAAACAACTCCATATATACCTCCAAATTTTATCCATTGTACAGTGGAGAATCTCGAAATGTGAATTCAGGGCAAGTTGTAGACGTCCGCCAGTTAATCTATTACAGTGGCATAGACGCTGTTCAAACAGAAAACCTTGCAAATGATGCTGTAGCGCTGAAAGATTCTTTACCTGCTGGATGGAATGGAGTAATTGCTACCGATCCTGACAGCATTCGTTATATGTTGGTGAGTAATTTCGCTGGTGCAGTATCCGCCGATATGAAAGCTATTAACTTTACCGAGGGGGCGCCGGTGTTTTCGGTTCCCACAGATATTGCCGAAGGCAAATCAACAGCACACTTTTCTCTCCCAATATCACACAGCATTGGTAATGCGTTACGAGTATTTGTTACATCAGGTAATATCACCGCCCAGCAAGGCATAGACTCCATCAGTGCTTATTTAACCAATAATACTGATGTAGAAAAAACTATTGGACTGATAATAATTACTGCCGGTGGAAAAGTTACCGGAAATGTAAATGTTCCTCATAACAGCCGTATTTTAGTCACGGTCAATGACGGAAAACTGATTGCATCTAATTCTCCTACACCTCAGGAGCCGATTAATGATATCACAATTCTCGTTCTTAAAAATCCGGGATTTGACGTAGCCCCCATAACTTACGATGTGGCTGGAACGTTGAATCCAGATGCTGTAAATATGTGGAACGGAATGGGATATTCAAGTGCTTATGCCTATAATTTAACAAATTGGAAAAACGAGAGCGTGGTAACCAATAATTCAACTTTTACAGCTACATACGCATTGGGTTCTACAGCTTTATTCAATAGTGTAGCAATACCATCGGCAGATAAAAGCGGGAAAAACAGCGGTGCTTGTTTGGGTGTCTCATCCGGCTGGGGTAAAACTAATGCCGTACAGTTTACCCAAAAAATCCTTTTGCCCGCAGGTAATTATAAACTCTATTATGATGTTTATAACGGAAATACTACTGCCGCAACGCTGCTCAGCAACTTAATGGGCTTTAATAACGGAACTACTACCTGGTACGATACTACAACCAGTCTTACGCCATCGACTTGGCTTACTTCAACCGCCTCTGCATTATTTACAAAGACTTTTCAAGGAAAAGTAAGCGTTGGAGCCAGTTGTGCAGGTTCAGGCTCGGCAACCGGGCCAAAACTGTTTGTCGACAATCTCCGTATTTTGACCGATCAAAGTATTGAAAGCACTGAAAGCTTTTATTGGGGAATTGCAATAGATAGCGCAGAGATTGCTTTAAATAAATATCCAAACATTACGAGTGGCGATTTATACAATAATTTGCAAGCGGCTATGCATCAGGAATATTTCTACGATAACAGAATGCGCTTATGCCATACAAGAACTTCAGAGGGCAACAGCAGCGTTCTTGGCCGGAGCGCTTTCCAGCGGCGGTATCAATACCGTTAATGCCAATGAGAGCAACATTCCACAAAGTATTTATATTTTAAACGGTCGCTTAGTGACTACAAAAAAATATACTAAAGCCGATGCGTTAAAATACCTAAATCCGGGTATATATATCATTGGTAACGAGAAAGTAATTAGACCTTTTTAAATGAAACTTATACTTGAATGAAAATCCGTATCCCATTTCAAAATATACATAATAGCTGTCTGCTTGTCCGTATATGTTGTCAAAATACAATCCCAAAACCACAATCCTCTTCCTGTAGCGTTTGGCGACCCGTTTATACTTCAAGCATCTGACGGAAAATATTATATGTATGGAACTACCGAAGGTATCAATGGATTCAAAACTTATTCGTCTGATAACCTTACCGACTGGAAAGATGAAGGTATGGTTTATTGGGGCGCAACGTTCAATTCTTGGACAGTCGATTGTTTTTGGGCGCCTGAAGTGTATGAACGAAACGGTAAATATTACCTTTGGTACAGTGCCAATTGGAAATATAATCCAACCAAAGAAGGCGAAAATTTCAGAATAGGAATAGCTGTTTCTGATTCGCCGAAAGGTCCGTTTGTTGAAATGAATAACGGCCCCGTTTTTGACCCCGGTTATCCTGTGATTGACGCCAATTTGTACTTTGACGATAAAAACAACAAAGTTTATTTGTATTATTCCCGGTGTTGTTATAAAAATCCTGTGGAAAGCGAAATAGCCGATTGGGCTAAAAATAAAGGGTGGTATAATGAAATAGAAGAAAGCTGGATATACGGTGTAGAACTAAAACCCGACTTCTCAGGAATTATAGGCAAGCCCAAATTATTGCTTCGTCCACCTATATTGATGACAGATAAACAGTCCGAGTGGGAAAGTCGTTCGGTCACAAGCAAAGAGATAAATAGACGCTGGACTGAAGGCTCTTTCCTCTTCAAAAACGGTAATACATTTTACATGATGTATTCAGCCAATTACTTTGGAGGACAGAATTACGCTGTAGGATATGCTACTTCCGCACACCCCTTAGGCCCATTTAAAAAATCTGTACATAACCCGGTTTTACAAAAAAACACAAATCGAGGAGGGCACGTAACGGGCACCGGTCATAATATGGTGTTAAAATTGCCTAATGGTAAAATGTTATGTGTATATCATGGGCGTACTAATGAAACTGGTAGCAAACGTATGGTTTTTATTGATGAAATGAAAATAAATAAAACTGGAAAATTAAAAATATTGGGAACTTCTTTGTAAAGAATGTAGAATAGATTTTAATAAAAATATTGTACGTAAATGAAAATAAAATTATTGAATAGCAAAAAAATAATGGCATGGTCGGTTTTGATTTCCATTATTTCATTCACAAACGGCGTATCTGCTGCAAAAAAGACTAAAAAACCGATCACAATAAGTACTCTGTGGACAAAAGAAAGAGCCCATAAATGGTATAAATCACAACCTTGGTTGAGTGGGTGTAATTTTCAGCCAAGTACGGCAATTAATCAGGTTGAAATGTGGAGTACCGAAACTTATGATGCTCCGACGATAGACAAAGAATTAGGCTGGGCGGAAGAGCTCGGATTCAATACGATGCGTGTTTTTTTGAGCAGTGTGGTTTGGAAAGAAAATCCGGTAGGATTCAAAAACAGGATAAATGACTTTTTATCTATTTGCAAAAAACATAAGATTAAACCGATGTTCGTTTTTTTTGACGATTGTTGGAACGAAGAAACCATACCGGGCAAGCAACCTGCACCAAAACCGGGTGTCCATAACTCCGGATGGGTAAGAGACCCTGCTAATAGTTTGCGAGCAGATACGGCAAAATTATTTCCTGCTCTCGAAAAATACGTAAAAGATATTTTGACTACATTCAAGGATGATTCGCGTGTTTTAATGTGGGATTTATACAATGAACCCGGAAACAGTAAATACGGTATGAGGTCGTTACCATTGGTTAAAAACGTTTTCAAATGGGCGCGGCAAGTAAATCCTTCGCAACCGCTAACTGTAGGAGTATGGTTTGATGAATATCCTGAATTAAATAAATTTCAGATTGAAAATTCAGATATTATCACGTACCATAATTACAAAAATCCGACAGATCACGCCAAGCAAATAAACAAATTGAAAGTGTATGAGCGACCGTTAATCTGTACTGAGTATATGGCGAGACGCAATAACAGCTTGTTTTCAAACACAATGTCATTACTCAAAAATAATGATGTAGGAGCAATTAATTGGGGCTTTGTGTCTGGCAAAACCAATACAATTTTTGCTTGGGATGAACCTAAACCCAACGAAAAAGAACCGGCACTTTGGTTTCATGATATTTACAGAACCAATAAAACTCCGTTTGATCCTCAAGAAATAAAAATTATAAAACAGTTGACAGGGAAAGACTGCTCAATAATACTTTTTCCAAAAGAGAATTTTGATAAGAAAGTAGATGGAAAGCAAATTTCATTGTTCACCCTAAAAAACAGATTGGGTATGACGGCTCAAATTACTAATTTCGGAGGAAAAGTGGTAAGTCTTTGGGTGCCGGACAGAAATAATGTGTTTAAGGATGTAGTGACAGGCTTTAGCACTATAGATCAATACTTAAAATCAAACGAGGTTTATTTCGGAGCACTGATTGGTCGCTACGGAAATCGTATTGCTAACGGAAAATTTATGTTGAATGGTAAAGAATACAGTTTACCATTAAACGATGGAATTAACCACTTACATGGTGGTAGCAAAGGCTTTCACAGTGTTGTTTGGGATGCGCGTCAATTTAAGACGGAACTGAATGAAGATGCTTTGGAGTTGCGTTACATTTCCTCAGATGGTGAACAAGGATATCCGGGTAATCTATCGGTAAAAGTGATTTATACATTAACCAACGAGAACGAACTACGCATTGATTATTCAGCAACAACGGATATGCCTACGGTGGTAAATTTAACGCATCATTCATTTTTTAATTTACACGGATTTTCAGACGGAGTATCAAAAAGTATCAATACACATTTGGTGAAAATAAATGCTTTGCGTTATACGCCAACAGATAACGGGTTGATTCCCACGGGTGAAATAGCTTCGGTAATAGGCACTCCAATGGATTTTACACAACCTGTAGAGATAGGAAAAAGAGTAAATGAACCCTTTGCGGCTTTGAAAAACGGTAAAGGATACGACCATAATTGGATATTGAAAAAGGATGGAAAAGAGGTTACAGAAGCCGCCGTTGTTTACGAGCCCGAAACCGGTATTGAAATGGTTGTGATTACGGATCAACCCGCATTACAATTTTACGGTGGTAATTTTTTTAACGGAAATGAAAGTGGTAAATATGGCGAAGTATATACTTATCGCTCTTCCTTTGCTATGGAAACACAGCATTATCCTGATAGCCCCAATCATTCCGATTTTCCTACAACCCAACTGAAACCGGATGAAAAGTATTCACATACTTGCAGTTATAGATTTACTGTAAAATAGTTTGTGTCTGTTTTATTTTCAACAAAGAGAGGCTGGTTTTTAGAACCAGCCTTCTTCGTTTAATACAAGTGTCATAAGTTTTTTTTGTAAGTTCTTAATAAAAACATATTGAGTTGCTATCAAAAAAAACATTGTTTTTGTGTCTAATATAACATACCTGAGAGTCTCCAATAAGTTTAGAAGTTCAATATCAATCCCATAGATGCTGCGTTTACATCTGGTCCTTTATCTTTTTGAAAAACTCCGATCAGGAGAATATTTTAAGATATAGTCCGATATTACTGTAGCCTATTTGTCCTACAATGTCTAATGCCAACGGATTGGTTTTAAGTCCTGAAGACTCTTTTTTGCTGACTTTGTCGCCATCGCTGTTTTTGTATTTAACACGGTAAGATGCCATTACATTCCATCCACCGACAACACCCGCTGTGACAAAGAAGTTTCTGTTTTTACCAAAAGTAGGTTGCCACTCAAGCAATACCGGAACCGTCAAATGAAGTGTACGTAAGCGGCTATATGTGTAGTTTAGCCCTTCGGTAGCTGGTTTTACCGATGTTACTCCATTGGTTTCGAGTAAGTGAGTGTTGCCTTCCAAATGATAGTTTCGCCAATCTAAACCAAATCCGGATGTCAAACCAATTGTGTGACCGAAAACAGGCACAATGCCTTCAATAATGTTAAGTGTAACTTCGCTTGATTTCCCTTTATCCAATGGTATGCCGTCTGTTTTGCCTATGTGCATTTTACTGTCGGATAGTGTGAGCTTGCCATAACCGAATCCTGCCCAGTGCGGCTCCATTTTTTCATATTTTTTCTTTTTTAAGAATGGGATATTAAATCCAATCTCTTCTATTACATTGAATCGTTCAAATGTTCTTTCATCGGTAAAAATACCTTCATATACTTTCTTAAAATCTGCGGAGTCTTTAGTCGATACGGTTACTTTTACTTGCGAAAGACTATCTTGAACAGTGATTTTCTTCTGATTAAAGATAAATGTGGTGTCTTTTGAAGTTTGGGCTGAAACAGAGACGCCGATAAATCCTAAAAGCAATGTTAATGCTATTGATGTCATTTTTTTCATTGTTGAATAATTATTTTGTAGAATTGTTACTTATTTTTTATTGAGTATAAATTTTAGAATGTCTTCTGAGTCAGATTCCGATTCTATGTAGATTAAAACGGCTTTATTTTCCGTTTTTGAGAGATCATTAAAGAGTATGAGGCGATAATACTTGCCTGATTTTGACAGCTGTAGGAACATCGACTGTAGCACACCACTTACCATCACTTGTTTCACTTTTTTGGCGCCTTGTTGGTCTTTTTCAAGGCAAGCCCTCACAAAATTGACTGCAGTTGGATTATTACTGATGGTGATGCTTTTAAAAAGAGAAAATTCGTAGTCTCCTATTTTCTTTTCTCTCAGCTCTACCATAACTGCTCCTTTGCTCTTCCCGTATTGCTGAAACACTTTTTGTATCTCCAATCCGTTTTGTGCATTGGCAATTGCCGCCGCAACCAGCATTAATGCAATGATTATGTACTTTTTTGATTTCATTTTTTAGTTTGTAAAAAATTAGTTATTAAAACCCTATGCCAGAAAACTGACTTAATTGTTCCTCTACAACATTTTCGTTTTCGGATGAAACCTCGCCTAACGAATTTTTTGCAAGAGATTCAATGTGTTCGATGTTGGTGATTTTTTTGCCGTCGACGTAAGCAAAACTTTTGTTTTCAGGGGTATTTTTGTACACTGCAAACCCTATTAACACCACTATGACAGCCGCCGCAGCGCTGCGATATAACGGACGGAATCTGACAGATGGTGTTTTTTCGGTGCTCTTAGGGGCAAAATACCCGAAAATTGCTTTTTCAACATCGTATTTTTGAGGGAGATTTTTTTGCTTTAAGAAACTTCTAAACAATTCTTCTTCGGTGCCGGTTGTTTCACCTTCATAATATTTCAAAATAAGCTCGTCAGCTTGCTTTGAAGTAATTGTTCGTTTTATAAGTAGTTTCATTGTTTTGTTGTTTTTACTATATAAATAATGCAAAAAGATAATTTAATTATGCGCTAAAATGTTTCAAATACTCTTCGCGTACTTTTTTTCGGGCTCTTGATAAGTTTACCCTAACGGCTTCGGCATTCGTACCGGTAATTTCGGCTATTTCTTCCACTTCGTATCGCTCTACATCTTTCATTATAATTATCATTTGTTGCAATTTGGGAAGATTCTCAATAATTTTCATCAGCACCTCTTCAGTATTTTTCCGTTCCAACTGCAAGTGTGGATTGTCGTTTTGTATCTGAAACTCGGTGGTGTCGGTCAAAGATTCCACTCTTTTTTGTGTTTTTATTTTATCCAAACAGTGGTTTTTTAGCGCCGTCACAGCCAAAGCCGAAGGATTATCATATCTATCCAACGAGTCGGCAATACGCCATAACTTGAGAAGAATTTCCTGCACGGCATCTTCTGCTTCCTGCTCATTCTCCAATAATTTTCGTGCTATGTTTAGCAGTTGAAACCGAATCGGCAATATCGCTTGTTTATATATTTCCTGACTCATTTTTACAATACGACGATTAATTTGCAAAAGTATAACATCTGACACGAAAAAAAATGTGTGTCTTTAATAAATCATACATAATAGTACAGTGCGCAGGTATATTGATTTGTTGGAGCAAACGTACGTAGTCCGTACACTACCGGTTTATGAACCTAACTTGAAAAAAGATTGGTAAAATCGCCCAAAATATACATCTGTGATACCGACTTCTGCATCAAATGCTTGGAATAACCGAATTCAACCAATTGATGGAACATCCTGTTTTCAGAGCTTCGTGAGAAGGGTATGTGGTTGAAAACGTCATTACAAAATACAAAGATTACACGCCTTATTTCTACCGAAGCGCTTCGGGCAACGAAATGGATTTGGTATTGGAAAAAAGACAGGAATGCATCGCTATTGAATGCAAAGCATCTTCTGCACCGATAATACTTACTAAAGGTTTTTGGAATGCATTAGAAGCGATACGATCCACAAAAACGTTCATTATAGTGCCAATAGAAACTCACTATGAATTAAAAAAAGAGCATCAGGGTAACCGGTATAAATTCACTATAAAACTCCAATTTTCAACACTCCCCCCTCGTTTCCGAGCGAGGGAGAGGGTTGGTAAATGTTCAACTCACCGAGTGACTCAAAGCACCCCGTGAATAAAAATAAAACCACAACAGGCACAATAGCTCATCGTCGTTCAACTCACCGGGTGAATAAAAAACATAGTCACGTATTTTTACCACTTAGTCACGTATTTTTGCAACATAATCCATCAAACCCCCAATTCCGTTAACATTTGCGTTTTTATATATTTGTTATTGTATTTTTATTGCTTTACTTTTGCTGCGTTATAAGTTAAGAAGAATGGAACAAACATAGAAGTAGTATAGAATAAAATGACTATCCGTAAAGTGTCCTGTGGCCGGGGAAAGGGGCGTAGCCCCGATTTCTTCGTAGAAAAATGTTCATACAAAAGCAACAGAGCCGCATTAGCGGTGATATCTTTGCTTGGTGTGGCAACAAAGAAGACAGCAGGACTACGTCCCTTATAGTTGGTTTTGCTGTTGATTTGCTACGAAGATAACACGGCTACGCCGCTATTATCCGACAAACCTGCCGTTTAGTGAGGATTTCACTTGGAAAAATCATTACAGGTCGCTTTGCGGATAATCATTAGAAATAACGTATAATTAATTTCTTGTAACCATTTATTAATT
>JASGJK010000033.1:0-95521 GCA_049840795.1 Paludibacteraceae bacterium | reverse complement strand
TCGAAAGGGCACTCGACAACCAAAACCAATGGTGGAAATATCTGGTTATAATCCTGGTCGCTCTTTTTGGAGCTCAACTTATTGGTGCTATACCCTTTGCAATAACAATTACACTTAAAACGCTAACCAATGGAGGTGTTACCCCTAATCCGGAAAATGCTGCCGACCTGTCCATTTACGGATTACCCCAGAACTTAAGTTTGGTGTTGCTAATGATCCCCTTTCTGTTAGGACTTCTGGCATTAATACTTCTGGTTAAACCAATGCACAAGAGAACCTGGAAAGAAGTTGCCAACGGGACAAACATCTTAAGATGGAACAGGGTTTATACCGGTGCTATGGTTTGGTTGATCCTATACAGTGCTTATCTCGCAGTAAACTATTTTTTAGACAAAGACAATTTTCAGTTCAGTTTCAATCCGTCTCCATTTATAACGCTTGTCGTTATTTCACTGTTGCTTATCCCCTTCCAGACCACCTTTGAAGAATTATTTTTCCGTGGGTACATTGTACAAGGGATGGCAGCATGGACAAGAAAAAGATGGCTTGTATTGATTGTTCCGGCCTTTTTCTTTGGATTAATGCATATTCTGAACCCCGAAATAAGGGAGTTTGGGTTTTGGATTGCCATGCCTCAGTACTGGTATTATGGACTTTTCCTGGGCTTTTTAACTATTGTAGACGATGGCATAGAAATGGCGATGGGAGTTCATGCAGCCAACAACATATTTTTATCCATTATGGTCACCCATAAAGCCTCAGTATTGCAAACCCCGGCACTGCTCACCCAACATAGGGTTAATCCGATCCTGGATACAGTTTCACTTGTTGGATTGAGCCTTATTTTCATTTTCATTTTGGCAAAAAAATACAACTGGAAGTTCTCGACTCTCAAGCAAGAAATTGGAAAAGAGACTTTTGAAAACAACCAATAAAAAAGAAGGGCTGATTTTACAAAAACAAACACTGAGCTGTTTTTGTAAATCACCCTCTTTTAAACCCTTTCCCCATAACTTTTATTTCACTCCCCCTCAGCTGCTTTAAAGTTTTCAACCATTTTGAACATTTCCTTTCGTTCAAGGATTTTACCGGCCTAAAAGAAGTGATTTTGACCAGTTTTATTCCGCACAGTTGAACCCAGTTTTCTATACTCTGATATGAATGTTTTTGCAGGTAGACAGCAGGGACTTTCGTTATGGGGATAACCATTAATTGGCACTATATTCTTCATTGTCTGCTACTAGTTAAGAAAAAATATGATAAAAAATGTTCAGTTTTTGACAAATTTCTTGAACATTTTTTCAGCAGTCACGTAAATAGATTCATTGAAAAAATCTAACGTATCATAAAATTTTATCAATCAAATTGATATATGTATTTTTTTAATTAAATAATAAACCCAAAACATAAGCAATTTCAACCAATCAATACATAATTAAAAATGAAAAAAAAGAAAATGATTATTACAATGCTGATACTTTTATTGGGTTTCGGCATTAGGGCAAATGCCCAAAGCGAAAAGTTTAAGGCACTGTTCCTGTACAACTTTATAAAAAATGTTGAATGGCCTCAAACTTTTAAACAAGGTGATTTCACAATTGGAATTTTGGGAAATACTCCGATAATAAAGGAGCTTGAAAATATAACCACATCTCAAAAAGCTGGTAATCAATCGATGAAGGTAAAAGTTTTTTCAAGTCCGGATGAAATAAATAATTGCCACATTATTTATTTAGCGCCCAACAAAGGAAGTTCAGTCAGTCAGGTTTTGTCGAAAACAAACGGTAACCCAACACTTATTGTATCCGACAGTAAAGGCGGGATTCAACAGGGAGCAGCCATAAACTTTATTCTCGATGGGGATAAACTTAAATTCGAGATAAGTAAAGGAAATATTGAACAAAAAGGCTTAAAAGTGAGTGCCAGTCTTTTAAACTTAGGTATTACAGTAAACTAACCATAAATTTAAATGAATCATGAAAAAGTTTTTAACCCTCATATTTATAATTTCAATTTTATTTACCGGCATTAGCTTCTCTCAAAATGACAAGAAACCGGTATCTGAAATGACAAAAGAAGAACTTTCCAAGCTATCGTATCAGGATTTGCTTACACTATCGCTCGAAGATCTGATGGTTGTTGCTAATAAATTTGGTCTTTCAGCTGACGAAATAATGGAATACTTTTTAAACAAAGATGTGACCTCAGCATCAAAAAGAGCCGAAAAATCAATCAATTCCCCACTTTCGACCACCGTTTTATCCCGCGATGAGATAATAAATTCCGGGGCCACGAGTATACCTGAAGCATTGCGTTTGATCCCAGGCATGATTGTGCGCGAAAAAACTACCGGTAATTACGATGCCCACATCCGCGGAAACGATAACCTTCCTCCCAAAAACATGTTTATTTATTCGGAGAATTCCATCTCTCTGGTAATGATTGATGGCAGACCAGTTTATAACTATGCCTTTGGTGGATCGTTTTGGGAAACCCTTCCTGTTGACCTGAATGATATTGACCGTATTGAAGTCATTCGCGGCCCCTCGAGTGCGCTTTACGGGCCTAATGCAGTTTCGGGGGTGGTAAATATAATTACCTTAAAACCAGAAATTAAAAAACTTAAAACAGATGCAGGTGTACAATTTGGAAATAACAATGCAAAATTGGCGAATGCGTCCTTGGCATTTGGGGTCAACGATAAACTAAAGTTCCGTGTATCGGGCAATTACACCCACTTCGACAGGAGCAGCGACGATTTCTATATTTATGACTTAGGAAAAAGATATTCATGGTCAGAGACTGATACAATGCATATGTGGTACAATCCTTCAAGAGCTAAAATGAAAGTTCATGAAAATCTTAGCGAGGCTATTCCAGACCCATCTCTGGCTCTGGATAAATTCGGTGCAAACGCTTTTATTTTTTACGACCTGAATAAGGATATAAGCATAAATGTTTCAGCAGGTCTCAATAATGCCAGTAACAATACCACCACGCTTGGTAATAGCGAATATCCAATAGCTGGAAGGGATGCTGATTTCAGATATTTTGATATTCGGTCCAAAATTTATGGCTTTACAGTTCAGGCGAATTACATGCTGGGCAAACAAGATTTTCAGCGGGCAAGCAAAGGTTGGGACATCGATCCGCAAATTGCAAATGCTTCCCTTGCAATATGAAAGATCCTTCGGATCGCTGGTGATCCGACCTGGGATAAGTTATCAATCAGCAATTTACGACGATTCCCAATATCTTACCGATGAAGAATTATCCAATTTAAGTGGCTTTTTAAATGGAGCTCCCAAAATAACTAACTTTGCCGGATACATCAGAGGTGATTATTCCTTAAAAGAAAAACTCAGGTTAATTGCAGCTCTAAGGGCTGATAAATACAATGTTCCCAATTCCACTTACTTTACTTATCAATTTATTTCAACATACAATTTCAACCAGAAAAACCTGTTACGCTTAGTGTATTCAAGAGCTAACCGCGGACCTTTTATTGTAGACAGTTATGCAAATTATAACTGGCAGGTTGTACCAACAAATAGTAATGGGATGACACCTCAGTTATTGATCTGGAATGGCAACAAAAATCTTGATCTGCCTGTAATGGATATGTTTGAAATAGGGTTTCGTACCCAACCAATTAAAAACATAATGTTTGATATCGAAGCATTCCGTTCGGTTACAAAAAACTTCAGCTATTTTATGCCCGACACCATGAATGTAACTTTGAACCTGGCAACAGGAAAAGCTACAAACTCTGTGGCACATATCCAGTACTATAATTTCGACTTACAATCGACACAAATTGGCTTAACATTCAATATCAGCGCGGTTCTTACCAAAAACCTCAACTTTAAAGTTTTTGGGACTTTCCAGAAAACGGACCTGGAAAATGTATATCCGAAAAATTATTTTAACAACCTGGCTGATATGCAGGCTAGTATTCCGGGAAACCCACAGTTACAACAAGATGGGTATTTGCTCACCGTGGCAATGAGAGCGCAGGCAGCTCAGGCGAAAATAGTTGCCGGAGTTACACCAACAACAGAAGAATTGCAGGCAGCACAGCTTTACCAGACATTTACTGTACAACAAATGGGTAGAATTGGACAACTTGCAAGTCAGGGATACTCGGAAACTTACCAGGTGTACAATACTGATATTGAAAACGGAAAAGTAAGAAGTGATCTTCTGGAAAAATCCAGCAATAAAGCTACTCCAAGTTTTTATGGCGGCGTCTCCTTATCGTATTCGCCAATGCCTAAGCTAAATACATTCTTAAGTTCTTACTTTTTTACTTCAAACGAAATTATCCACAGCGAAACCGACGATACAAACACAAAAGGTTTCGATCCCATCTACAAGGTGGATGGCAAAGCTATATTCAGTTTAAAAGTTTCGTACAAGATTTATAAAGAAAACTCAATTTTTATTAATTGCAGGAACCTTTTTAATTCCTCGAGCCGTGAATTTGGATTTATGGACAAAGTATATGGCAAGTATTTGGTTGGTGCCAATATAAGCTTTTAAAAATAAAAGACATGCCTGTTGAGAGACAGGCATTCTTTTTTTCATATTATATTTTCAAAAACGCACAATTTTCAATTTATCAAATTATACAACCAATTAAAACTTAAGAATGAAAAGAAGGAGATTTTTTTTAACGACAATGTTCGTCTTTTATTTAGGCATTGTCTCGGTGAAGGCGCAGAATGAGAAGTTTAAGGCCTTATTCCTTTACAATTTTATCAAAAACATTGAATGGCCGCAAGCTTACAAGCAGGGGGATTTGGTGATAGGCGTTTTAGGGAATACCCCTATTTTGAAAGAATTGGAAACCATTACTGGTAACCAAAAAGCAGGTAATCAACCCATGAAAGTGAAATTTTTCTCAAATGCAGAAGAGGTAAGTTCCTGTCATTTGATTTACGTTTCTCCTAATAAAGGAGGAGCAATTGCTCAACTTCTTACAAAAGTAAACGGAAACAACACACTTATTGTGTCCGACAGCAAGGGAGGGATCCAGCAAGGTTCTGGAATAAACTTTATTATGGATGGTGATAAACTGAAATTCGAAATTTCGAAACATAATATTGAAACAAAAGGGTTAAAGGTAAGTGCAAGTCTGCTAAACTTAGGTGTAGCAGTTAATTAATTAAATTGAAAATAATTGAGATTATGAAAAAAATATACATTTTGCTGTTAATTGTGTTTTTTGTTGCAACTCAAAGCAATGCATTTTCGCAGGAGGTCAAAAGAAATATTTCGGAAATGACAAAAGAGGAGCTTTCATCACTCACTTATCAGGACCTGATGAATCTCTCACTGGAAGACCTGATGATTGTAGCCAATAAATTCGGGCTCTCTGCTGATGAGATTCTGGATTATTTTTTAAACAAAGATGTGACTTCGGCTTCAAAGAGGGCTGAAAAATCACTGAATTCACCACTTTCGACCACGGTAATTTCCCGCGAAGAAATAGTGAACTCTGGGGCAACCGAGCATTCCTGAAGCCTTAAGGTTGGTTCCGGGACTTATTGTCAGGGAAAAAACCAACGGGAACTACGATGTTCACATCCGTGGAAACGACAACATGCCTCCCAAAGGAATGTTTATTTATTCCGAAAACTCCATTTCGCTTGTAATGATTGATGGTCGGCCAGTTTACAATTATTCCTTTGGCGGAACTTTCTGGGAGGCTCTTCCGGTCGATTTGGTCGATGTAGAAAGAATAGAAATCATTCGTGGCCCATCCAGCGCTCTTTACGGGCCAAATGCCGATTTCGGGTGCTATAAATATTATTACCCGTGGAGTTGAAAGTAAAAAACTGAAAGCCGACGGTAGCGTCCAACTTGGCAATGCTTCAGTAAAACAGGCCAACACAGGTGTTTCATTCGGATTGGGCAACAAACTGAAAGTTAGGTTATCGGGCAATTATTCTTATTTTGAACGTTTCCAGGACGATTTTTATGTTTTCGACTATAACCAAAGATATCCGGCAGATGAAATAAAAGGAATGATGCTACCTACAGGTACATACGTCGAAGAACATTTCGACGATGTTTCCCCGGCCTGAGCTTGGACTCGAAAAGTACGCCGGCAATGCCTTCCTGCATTTCGATGCCACCAAAAACATTTCGATGGATTTATCAACCGGTACCCAATATTCAGATATTATTTCAACCACCCAGGGAAACCATAACCTTCCAATTGTCGGTCGTGAATCATCCACGCAGTATGTCGATTTTAGGATGAAAGCTTATGGATTTCAGTTACAGACAAACTATATTGGAGGAGACCAGGATGTTCAGAGAAAAACGCAAGGTTTCCATGTCCAGCCAAAAGTATTCAATGAGTCGCTTGAATATGAAAAAGCCTTTGGTTCTCTCATTTTACGACCGGAGTGAGTTACCAGAGCTGTGTTTATAACGACTCAAAATGGGTAGACGCGGAAGCTAAAGGCGGGTATCCGGGAGGCGCGAAATTACCGGAAATATCGCTGTTACCTTTGTATTGGCAATTATCACTTTTTTGATTACAAACTTTTCCGGGAATAAAGAATATTGGAAGGAAATATTTTGGCCTGATGTTCCCGTATTTTTGAAAACGCCGGTATTTCCATTGATGCAAATTATCGAAATTATAGGTGTATTTACCAAGCCGTTTGCATTGATGATTCGTCTTTTTGCCAATATGCTGGCGGGACATATGGTGGTATTGGTATTTATGGGATTGATTTTTATTTTTGGTGCAATTAGTGCTGTGGCAGGATTCGGAGTGTCCGTAGTTTCGATGTTGTTCGCAAATATTTATGCTGATATTGGACGTATTAATTTCGTTTATTCAGGCGTATGTATTTACTATGTTGTCGTCCATTTTTATAGGCTTGTCGAGTCCCGAACATCATAGCGAACATTAAAAAACTGATATAGAAAAATAGAATAAACAATAATTTAATTAAAAACACAAATTTATGTTATTATCAATTTTATTACAGGCAGCCGCATCAGCAGGCTTAGCAAAATTAGGTGCAGGACTGGTGCAGGACTTACAACACTTGGTGCAGGTTTAGGTATCGGAAAAATTGGTGGACAAGCAATGGAAGCTATCGCGCGTCAACCGGAAGCTGCCGGAACCATCCGTTCAAATATGATCGTTATCGCCGCACTTATCGAAGGGGTAGCATTGTTCGGTGTTATTGTTTGTGCATTCGCAATATTTATTTAAAAAGAATAATTTATGGAACTTTTCACTCCTGAAGTCAGTTTGATTTTTTGGATGTTAATTCCGTTTCTTGTCGTCTTTTTTGTGTTAGCCAAATTTGCTTGGCCTGCTATTTAAAAGGGGTAGAAACCAGGAATAACTTTATTGACGAATCGTTACAATCCGCTATCAAAGCCAACGAACAATTGGAACAGGTAAAAGTGGATAGTGAAGCGCTCGTCAACGAAGCACGCAAAGAACAAGCCAATATTCTTGCAGAAGCATCTAAAACACGAGATGCAATTATTCAAAGTGCAAAAGATAAAGCAAATGTGGAAGCATCGGTATTAATAGAAGCTGCTCGCAAACAAATTGAAATGGAAAAAGAAGATGCCCTTCATTCGATACGAAGAGAAGTTGCAAAAATTTCGGTGGACATTGCCGAAAAGGTATTGCGCGCAAACTTAGAAGAGAATAAAGACCAAATGCAGATGATTGATCGGCTAATGGACGAAATTAATATCCCCAAATCGTAAGTAAATGAATTTAGGATTGATACCGGTACGATACGCCACCGCTTTGCTCGACTTTGCCGAAGAATCGAACAGTCAGGATGCCGTTTACACGGATATAATGCGTCTGGCTGAGTCTTTTTCAAATACGAAAGAGCTAAAAGTCGTGTTTGAGAATCCCGTATTGTCCAAAGAAGATAAAAAGAAAATCATTTTGACGGCTGCCGGTATCAAGGTAACTCCGGTTTTTGAATCGTTTGTTGATTTAGTATTGAAAAACAACAGAGAAGCGCAGTTACATAATATTGTATTAAAATACGAAGATTTATATCGGAAAAAAAACAATGTTCTTCACGGAAAATTAACCACTGCCGTTTCAATTGATGAAACAACGGAAGAAAAGTTAATTAAACTTGTGGAGAAGCAAATCAAAGGAACACTGGAACTTGAAAAGGTTGTTGACCCGTCTATTCTCGGAGGTTTTTTGATGGAGATTGATTCCGTTCGGTGGGATGCAAGTATTAGAAATCAGTTGAATAAAATAAAAAATGAATACATTGAACGAAACAGAAGAATTGTTTAATGCGCTGGATTTTTATCAACTAAAAATTATGTCTTTGTATAAATAAAAGATATGTTCTGTAAAGAGTGAGCTAATATGACTGAATTTCAGATGTAATTCAGATCTATTGTTACTATTTTTTTACAGAGATTATATAATAAAATACAGTGTAAACACTAAATAAAATGTCGAATAGTATAAAAGTAAGCGAAGTTTCCGAAATTTTACGGATGCAACTCGAAGGCATCGATAGCAGTGTAAAATTTGATGAGATTGGAACGGTACTCCAGGTAAGCGATGGTGTGGTACGTATATACGGATTACATAATGCGGAAGCCAATGAACTGTTGGAGTTTGAGAACGGCATCAAAGCCATTGTGATGAACTTGGAAGAAGATAACGTGGGAGCCGTGCTTTTAGGACCTTCTAATGAGATTAAAGAAGGTTACACCGTAAAGCGGACAAAACGTGTGGCTTCGATAATGGTGAGTGAAGATATGCTCGGACGTGTAATCAATCCCTTGGGTGAATCACTTGACGGACGTGGCAAAATAGGTGGAGAAATGATAGAAATGCCGTTAGAACGAAAAGCGCCCGGAGTCATTTATCGCCAACCGGTTATTCAGCCACTCCAAACCGGACTAAAAGCGGTGGATGCTATGATCCCAATCGGACGCGGGCAACGTGAATTAATTATCGGCGACCGCCAAACCGGAAAATCGAGTATAGCTATCGACACTATTATAAACCAACGCGCTAATTTTGAAGCCGGTGACCCTGTGTATTGCATTTATGTAGCTATTGGGCAAAAAGGCTCTACGGTTGCTTCTATTGTAAATACGCTGAAACAACACGGCGCTATGGATTATACCATCATCGTTGCGGCAAATGCTTCTGACCCAGCTGCTATGCAGTATTATGCTCCTTTTGCCGGTGCTGCCATCGGTGAGTATTTTAGGGATACAGGACGTTCGGCTTTGGTGATTTATGATGATTTATCGAAACAAGCGGTTGCTTATCGCGAGGTGTCGTTAATTCTTCGTCGTCCTTCCGGACGTGAAGCCTATCCGGGTGATATTTTTTATCTTCACTCGCGTCTATTGGAGCGTGCGGCTCGTATCACTTCACAGCAAGAGGTTGCCGAACAAATGAATGACTTACCGGAAAGTCTTAAAGGAAAAATAAAAGGTGGCGGTTCGCTTACAGCGCTTCCAATTATTGAAACACAAGCTGGTGACGTTTCGGCTTATATACCTACTAATGTAATTTCAATTACCGACGGTCAGATATTCTTGGATACCGACTTATTTAATCAAGGAAATCGTCCGGCAATTAATGTGGGAATTTCTGTGTCGCGCGTAGGAGGTAATGCTCAAATTAAAGCGATGAAGAAGGTTGCAGGAACATTGAAGATTGACCAAGCGCAATATCGAGAATTAGAGGCATTTACGAAATTTGGTAGCGATATGGACGCTGTAACAGCAATGACTATCGATAAAGGACAGAAAAATACCAAACTTTTAGTACAACCGTTACATCAACCGATGAGTGTGGAAAAGCAAGTGGCGGTGCTATATTGTGGAACGCAGGGGCTGTTGGCTAAATTACCTTTAGATAAAGTAAAAGATTTTGAAAAAGAATTCTTAACAATCCTTGAGCTGTCGTATAAAGCGGAAGTGCTTGATGTTATCAAAGCCGGTACAATTGATGAGAAGGTGACAACCATTCTTGAGAAAGTGGCGGAAGAGGTTATCAAAAGAGTATAAAATATTATTTAAAAGCGATAAATAATGTCTTCATTAAAGGAAATAAAATCTCGTATTCAGTCTGTAAAATCGACACAAAAGATTACATCAGCTATGAAGATGGTTTCTTCGGCAAAACTTCGCCGTGCCCAAAAGAATATTGAGAGTTTCTATCCGTATAATCAGAGCGTAATGCGAATTCTGAATAACTTTTTGAGTGCAGATACGGAGATTTCATCTGTATTTGCTGAAGAAAGGAACGTGAATCGCGTTGCTATTGTGGCATTTTCATCCAACGGAAGCTTAAATGGAACTTTTAACTCGAATGTGGCAAAAAGGTTATCTGCGGTTGTAGATAAATATCGTAATTTAGGAAACGAAAATATCCTTGTTTATCCGATAGGGAAAAAAATACATAAAGCCACACGGAAATTAAATCTTGTTCCGCAGGGTGATTTCGAAGAACTTGCCGACAAACCGAATTTTAAACAAATTCAGGAACTTGCTGACGAGATTATGGAATTATATCTTAAAAAACAAATAGATAAAGTGATATTGGTATATCACCATTTTAAGAGTCGCGGTTCGCAAGAATTAGTGGATGAAACACTTATTCCCATTGAACTGAAACCGGTGGAGACTACTGAAAAGTTGAAGTACAACTACATTGTAGAACCAGATAACTATTCTATTATCAATGGATTAATTCCTAAAGTAATTCGTTTGAGGTTGTTTACAGCTTTATTAGACTCGGCAGCATCTGAACACGCAGCCAGAGTAATGGCGATGCAGATCGCTACAGATAATGCTGACGATTTGCTTCAGGAACTTTCATTGCAGTACAACAAGTCTCGTCAACAAGCCATCACGAACGAGTTGCTTGATATTATCGGCGGATCTTTCGGTCAACAATAAAATGAAAAAATCTGTAGTATCTTAAAAAAGAATTGCAGATTTTTTAGTATTAAATGCCGTTGCATTTACATATTGCTAATTTCATCTAACGTTACTAACTTCTGTTCTCCCGATTTCATGTTTTTCAGCATCACTTTGTTTTCATTCATTTCGGTTTCGCCCACGATGGCTACGAACGGAATGTTTTTGCTATCGGCATAACTCATTTGTTTCTTCATTTTGGTAGGGTCGGGGTAAATTTCAACGTTGATTCCTTTTTGGCGCAACTCGTTTGCCCAAGGAATGCAATATGCCAGCTCTTTTTCGCCAAACGAAACAAAAAGAATTTGGGTTTGCTCGGCAGAAGTTTCAGGATATAGATTAAGTTGGTTCAAAACATCGTAAATTCTGTCCGCACCAAACGAAATTCCAACGCCGGAAACATTCGGCATACCGAAAATGCCCGTCAAATTATCGTAACGTCCACCGCCTGTGATGCTTCCCATTTCTACATCCAACGCTTTAACTTCAAAAATAGCTCCGGTGTAATAATTCAGTCCGCGTGCAAGAGTTAAATCTAAATCGATGGCAGTTTTTATGTTTACACTTTTGCACAGATTAAAAATAGTTTCCAATTCGTCCACACCTTTCAAACCGATTTCAGAAGAAGAAAGGATGTTTTTCAGTTGATTAAGTTTATCCTGATTAGAACCCGAAAGTTTCAAAATCGGTTGTATTTTTTCAATTCCATCAGCCGAAATGCCTTTTTCAGCCATTTCTTTGTTCACGTTTTCCAAACCGATTTTGTCCATTTTGTCAATGGCAACGATTATGTCTGTAATTCGTTCGGTTTCGCCAATGATTTCAGCAATTCCCGAAAGGATTTTGCGGTTGTTTATCTTTAATACAACATTGATTTTCAATCGTCTGTAAACCTCATCCACAATCTGTATCAACTCCAATTCGTTCAACAACGAATCGCTTCCAACTACATCCACATCGCATTGGTAAAATTCGCGGTAACGACCTTTTTGAGGTCTGTCGGCACGCCAAACCGGCTGGATTTGATAGCGTTTAAACGGAAACGTTATTTTATCGCGGTTTTGTACCACGAAACGTGCAAACGGAACGGTTAAATCGTAACGAAGTCCTTTTTCTGATATTTTATTGGTGAGTTTGATGCTATTTTTTTCTGAAAGTTCTCTGTCGTCAACACCCGAAAGAAAATCGCCTGAATTTAGAATTTTAAAAAGCAGTTTATCTCCTTCTTCGCCATATTTCCCCATCAATGTGGATAAATTTTCCATTGCCGGCGTTTCAATTTGTTGAAATCCGTACAAGCGAAAAACATCTTTTATGGTGTTGAAAATGTAATTTCTGTTAGCCATTTCTTGCGGAGTAAAATCCCGCGTTCCTTTTGGTATGGATGGTTTTTGCATAAAGTCTGCCCCCTTGCCCCCTGAAAGGGAGAATATTTAGTGATTAAATTTGATATGTTTCATTAAATTTCAATTCTGATAAAGATTCCTCGGTGTGGAATGAAATTTGGTCAAAAAGTTTATGTGCTTTTAATCGAGAAATTGTTTCAGGTTTTGATAGAACTCCTGTTTCAAAAAGAGTCAATGTTTCGTAAAGCGTATCGTTTGCAACAGCGCCTTTTACAATATCAAAACCGTGGTTTAAGTTCTCTTTTCTGTTTGTTACAATGAAATCAAGCCATTCTTCATCAGCGACTGGAAATGTTTTCGTATTTAATTCTGAATCTTGGAATATTGCATCATTAATTTCATATACAGAAACAATTGCATTTGATTTTTCTCCAGCTCTTTTTTGTTTGATTTTTGCCCATCTTTCTGCTTGTTCTTGGTTTGTGGTGGTATAGAAACCTTTTCCAAAGTCCAAGAGACGTTGATTGTTTAGAAGTTTTGGTCTCTTAACTTTTTTAGTACTTCCGTGATATATTATCATAGTCTTTTCTTCTTTGTAATATATTTGTTTATTTCAGAAACAATATAGTTTTTACTCTGAGTGTGAAGCACTTCATAACCAGACTCTAAAAAATCAAATACTTTGTATCTTTTAAAATCGTTCAATACTATTCTGATATTTTTACCATTTACCACTCTATAGCTCTCAAGACAAAAAAGTGCAAATTTCTGTGTTTTGGTAAGATTTATCATATTATACAAAATCAGGAAGTTTGAGTTTATTTGTTTCTTTTTCTACCTCAAGTATGTCAAAAAGTTTTTCTGAACTTAAGTGCCAAATTTTACTTTCTTCGTTAGACAAAATTTTATATAGTTTTGAAATATAAAGATAATCTAACGCATTTTCAAATTCAAGATTTTTCTTTTCAATAATCAATGAAATTAAATCTTGTATTTTCAGGGGTAAAATGACTTCGAATTTATTTTTTTCCATAAAATAAATTTTAGATTGCAAAGATACAAAAAATCTTTCTTTTACTTTCCGTCAAATTTTTCCTTCATCAAATCTTCTAATCGTAACATTTCGTCACGGATTTGTGCGGCTTCGAGGAATTCAAGTTTCTTAGCGGCTTCTTGCATCGCTTTTTTGGTTTTTGCAATGGCTTTTTCGAGGGCAGGTATATAAAGTTTTTTGTAAATATTAGGGGTACACATCTTTAAAATAATGACTATTTATTAAAATAATTGTTCATACTATAAATTATTCAAATAATTTACTTGTCAATTTGTTAATTATTTTTTATTTTTGTCGAATATTTTAAAAATATAAAGATGACGAAAAAGATTCTTATTGTTTTGTTTTTTTTTATGGCAATGTGCGATTTGTCGTATTCGCAAGCTTACGATGGCGCATTTGACAATAAGTTTTTTGTTGGATATACAAATGTAAATGGTTTTTCTGGCTTGAGCTTAAAATATGATTTGGGTTTTAATAAAAAGATTTCTTTTGGTATAAACACACAGTGTGTTTTTGCACCTAAAACAGAAACAATAGGGCTAAATGATGATAAATATAAAGCGAACTTTGATTTAGGCTGTTTTTTACGATATCATTTTCTAAACACTTTTAAGTTACCTTCTCAATGGGATCCATATCTTGGAATGGGGCTTGGTTTTAATAGCGCAGATATTCATGCCGGTGTCAAATATCTTTTGAATGAAAAGCTTGGTTTTTTTTGCCAATATTCCTACAGCTATGCTAGTGGTTTTTGTGGAATACTCGAACCAACGTATTTCTCAAGAAGAATATTGTTAATTTAGGTGTTGTGATTAATGTTTTTTCTGTGAACGGAAAGAACTGAATGAGTTTATCTTATATTTTATATTGAAAATGATATGCTGTTAATCAGTGCCTTGTTTATTGTGCTATAAAAATAAAAACTTTCAAATAATTATATTAACTCGAGAAATATTGTTTTTTATGAGAAAAAAAAGTTTAATTCTAATCAGTCTTTTATATACTTCGTTGCTGTTGGCACAACCTGTTGTACGTTTGCAAATTCCAACTTACGGAAAATTCAAATATCCTTCATTATCTATTTTTAATGATAAACTTTTGATGATTTCAAGCGAGACAGATGTACAAAGTGATAAAACGTATGAAGTTAAAAATGTTTTTTATGATAGAGACTTTAATTTATTGGATTCTTCGATAGTAAAATTACAGCGTTCGCGTTTACTCGCTACTTCCAATGATTCGATTAACACTTTATTTGAAGTGTATGTTGGAGCACAGAACTATGTCGCAATAGTAAAAACTTCTTTGAAAAACTATAAAAGTGAAGTGGTCGAAATTAATTATGGAATGCCCGAGTATATTTGGAAGAGTGTTTCAAACCAAGATAAACTTTTTTTTATAACGACAGAAGACAAATATTTTTCTTTACACGTTCTTGATTTTGCAAAAAGAAAAGTAATAGATATTCCAAATGAGTTGTTTAAAAGAAGAGAGGACACATATACTTATTCAGAGTGTTTCGACTAAAGATGATAAAATCACGATAGTATATCAAAATGACCGAGACTTATCTAATATTTCTATATTAGATTTAGATTATAATGGTTCTACAGTAGATAATTATACAGTCAAATTTGAAAATAGTTATGATATCAAACGTATTGACACAAAGCGAAAAGGAAACGGGTTACTAATTTATGGTAAATTTATTGTGGAGCCTAAGTCTAACGCTTCAAATGGGATATTTGTCGGCGAAATACAAAATAAGGCACTCCAATATGTTAATTTTATTAATTACCTTGATATACCTTCTTTTAATGGAGTGTTTTCAGAGAAAAAGCAAAAGATGCTTCAAAGAAAAATCAATAGCGCACAAAATAAAAATAAAAATTTATTTATTGAATTATATGGTCCTTTTCCTAATATTTATCCAACGCCTTTTGGTTATGTGCTTATTTTTGAACGTGATGTGATTTTCGTAAATAATTTTAATAAAATTACAGAAATTCAACCTACACAAATATTTGCTTTGGGCTTTGACAATAATGGGAAATTAAAATGGGATAACTATTTAAATATTCAGAAGGAAGGTGGTGCAGCGGACGTGTTGAAAATTGGAAAGCAATCTTCATACGATGATTTGAAATTATCTATTCACAATGAGAATTCAAATTTTGGTCAAGGGTTTGTAGAAAAACAAAATATGAACTTGTTCTGGCGAAAATATAATTACGTAAAAGTAAAAACCTTCGATTTGGAAAGTGGAACAGTATTAAATGAATCTGGTGTTCTCCGTTCAATTCCCCAAAACGATAAAATTCCATCGATAATCCAACGCTCAATGATGCCTACTATTCAATTTTCTCAAAGATGGTATGATAACTTTGTAATTATTAGCGGGAATGAGAAAACAAATGATAAAGTGGAGGTTTTATATGTTGAAAAAATAGAACTTAAATAAAATATGAAGAGAATAATTTTAATTTTAGTGTTATTTGTGTCTTTACAATATTTAAATGCGCAAGCATTCGATGGAGATTTTGATCATAAGTTTGTTATAGGATACGGAAATGTTTCAGGTCATTCCGGAATTGATGTGCAATATGGAGCGGGTCTTACAGATTATGTTTCTGCGGGCCTCAGACTTATGTATTTTTCAGTTAATGATTCCTTGTTTTCAAATAGCATTGAAGATGATGGATTAAAAACAAATTTTGATATAGGTGCATATTTAAGATTTCATTTTACTGATGTCTTGAATTTGTCATCAAAATTTGATCCGTATTTAGGACTTGGTGGAGGCTTAAATAGTGCTGATATAAATGCAGGCGTTATTTATAGTTTTAATGAAACTGTCGGTATATATGGGCAGTATTCGTATAGTTTTGGAGGTGGATTTTGGGGCTTGGTGAGAGAAGAAAAATCATTTTTGTATAAAAAAAGTATTTTTTCAATAGGGCTAACATTAAGTCTTTGGTAGTCATCGTATAATTTGTAGTAATGGAAGCGAGATTTTTACTTTCCGCCAAATTTTTCCTTCATTAAATCTTCTAATCGCAACATTTCATCACGGAATTGTGCGGCTTCGAGGAATTCAAGTTTCTTAGCGGCTTCTTGCATCGCTTTTTTGGTTTTTGCAATGGCTTTTTCGAGGGCAGGTTTTGTCATATACTGCACCACAGGATCGGCAGCGATGTTCGAAGATTTATCGGGCTCAATATAAGCATTTGGTTCTGTTTTGCTCAAGGCGTTGCGGTCGCCTTTAACAATGGCTTGTGGGATGATTCCGTGTAATTCGTTATAAGCCAGCTGTTTTTCGCGCCTCCGATTAGTTTCGTCAATGGTGTTCTGCATACTTGCCGTAATTTTATCGGCATACATAATTACTTTTCCGTTTACATTGCGCGCAGCACGTCCTGCCGTTTGAGTAAGTGAACGGGCGTTGCGTAAAAATCCTTCTTTATCTGCATCTAAAATAGCCACTAACGAAACTTCGGGTAAATCCAAACCTTCACGGAGCAGGTTTACTCCGATTAATACGTCATAAATACCTTTGCGTAGGTCTTCCATAATTTGCACGCGGTCTAACGTATCTACATCAGAATGTATGTAATTGCAAGGAACTCCGTGTCGTAATAAATATTCAGTCAATTCTTCAGCCATCCGTTTTGTGAGCGTTGTTACCAAAACGCGCTCGTCAGCTTCAGTGCGCTGGGCTATTTCTTCCATCAAATCATCAATTTGGTTTAAACTGGGGCGGACGTCAATGGTAGGATCAAGCACTCCGGTAGGACGAATTAATTGGTCGATGATAATTCCCTGACTTTTTTCCAATTCAT
This sequence comes from Paludibacteraceae bacterium, assembly GCA_049840795.1. Taxonomy (GTDB): domain Bacteria; phylum Bacteroidota; class Bacteroidia; order Bacteroidales; family Paludibacteraceae; genus UPXZ01. The sequence continues at coordinate 78,308 of JASGJK010000033.1, read as the reverse complement.
AATCAGCAGGCGTAGCGCTCACGTAAATAGTTTGAGGTGTAAGTCGCTCAAATTCGGTAAATTGCAACGGACGATTGTCTTTTGCGGCAGGCAACCGAAACCCGTACTGAACTAAATTTTCTTTGCGCGCGGCATCGCCTCCGTACATTGCACGAATTTGAGGAATGGTTACGTGGCTTTCGTCAATCACCATTAAATAATCTTTTGGGAAATAATCCAGCAGGCAGAAAGGACGGCTTCCAGCGGCGCGTCCGTCAAAATATCGGGAGTAATTTTCAATGCCGGAACAATAACCCAGTTCCTTTATCATTTCCATATCGTAGGTAACGCGCTCGTAAATGCGTTTCGCTTCGTATTCTTTTCCCTCTAACTTAAATAAACGGACTTGCTCTTGTAAATCCTTTTCAATCAATTCGGTAGCTGATAAAATACGTTCTTTTGTGGTGACAAAAATACTTGCCGGATAAATTTTAAATGCCTCAAAACTGCTTAAAACACGCATATCCACAGGTTCGATAGAAAGAATTTCATCAATTTCATCGCCCCAAAAAACAATCCGGAGAATATAATCGGCATACGCAAGGAAAATATCTACCGTATCGCCTTTTACACGGAAGTTTCCACGGTTTAATTCAATTTCGTTGCGCGTGTACAAACTTTCAACCAACGAACGTAAAAAAGCATTGCGCACCAACTTTTGTCCTTTCCGCACTTCAATAACATTGCTTGTAAAATCATCGGGATTTCCCATACCATACAAACACGAAACGGACGAAACGACCAGCACATCACGTCTTCCTGAGAGCAAAGAAGAAGTGGTGGAAAGTCTCAATTTTTCTATTTCCTGATTGATGGAAAGATCTTTCTCGATGTAAGTATCTGTAACAGGCATATAAGCCTCAGGCTGGTAATAATCGTAATAGGAGACGAAATATTCCACCGCATTATCAGGAAAAAATGATTTGAATTCGCTGTAAAGCTGTGCGGCGAGTGTCTTGTTGTGACTTAAAACCAGCGTAGGCTTTTGAACGCGCTCCACAACATTGGCGATGGAAAATGTTTTACCAGAACCCGTTACGCCCAGCAGTGTTTGAAAAGGAATACCCGTATTAATTCCTTCTACCAATTGTCTGATAGCTTCAGGCTGGTCGCCAGTGGGTTTGTATGGTGATTGTATGTTGAAATTCATATCTGCCCCCTAACCCCCTAAAGGGGGAATTGGTGTTTTGTTTTTAGATTATTTAGGATAAATTCTCCGAATATATGGTTAAATATTTTGATTATATTAGAGATTTATTAACCCAAGATAATTCCCCCTTTTAGGGGGTTAGGGGGCATCTCTAATTCCATCAGTTCTTTTAAATCCGGCTTTTTTTAATGATTTGTAAACTTGCTCAAATCCATCGGTAATTTTATCGGGATAATGACAATCGGACGTTACGATAATTGGAATTTTTAATTCGTTTATCAACGGAAAAAACTGTTCATTAGGATACGTAAAACCTTTTTCGAGAAATGATTTGGTGTTGATTTCCAAGATATATCCTTTGTCTTTGATTAATTGTAATAAATCCGCAACCGATTGAAAATATCCTTTTTCTTTGATGTCAAATCCTTCACATTTTCCTCCGTTCAATGAAATTTTATCCAAATGTCCAACAATATCAAATCCGCCCTGTTCAATCATCGCACGGCTTATTTCAAAAAAACGTCTTGCAACTTCTTTTATATCATTGTTATAAAGAATTTTTAGATTTTTCTGAAAATCGAAAAAATTGCCGTCAACACAAAAGAAACCACCCTCGGGGAGCGGATCAAGATAATGAATGGAACTGATTTTATAATCTAAATCATCGGTAGAATACAGCGTATTATTATTTGCCCCAAAAACGTTGTGTATATAATCCATTTCCAAACCGATGGATAATTCAATTTCGTTTTTATATTTTTCTTTCAGCCTGTAAAATTCAGCTTTGAAGTAAGGCAGATTGTCCAAATCCATATTCCACGAAGTGTGAAACGGCAACGGTGAATGTGAGGAAAAGCCATATTTCTTTAGCCCTTTAGCAATAGCAAATCGCACAAAATCGTCCATTGTGGCTCGCCCATCGCAGAAAATATTGTGGCTGTGGTAATTAGTGCGAAAATTCATCGAATAAATTACTCTGTTTTTTTAGTCTCTGACGGCGTAGTGCTTGCGGTTGATACTTCTTCTTTAGGTATTATCAGCATTAGCAACAGATAAATTAAGATACCTGTACCAATAGTTATAAAACAAAAAACGGCATAAATAACCCTGACTAAAGTAGGATCAATGCCTATAAAATTAGCAATTCCGGCACAAACTCCGGCAATTTTTACATCGTTTAGAGGACGAACAAGTTTTTTGTTTTCCATAAAAATAAAATTTGGTAATGAACTTTTACAAAGATAACAAATTTCAATGAGGGAAGTTGAGTTTATGTGAAAAGATTAAAGCCCGAGTGCTACTTCCGCTTTAATACCTAATGTTTGACAAATTGAGCGTGCAATTTTCAATGTAGGTTCAGCTTTTCCAGAGATATACTCGCTGATACGGCTGGGTGAAACACCCACAGATTTTGCCAATTCCTGTTTTTTCATATTTTCTTCTTCCAAACGCAACAGAATTACTTCATTAAAAGTGGGTTTTGAAATAGGAAAATGAAGTTTTTCATACTCTTCTACAATATCAGACATTAAACAAAGTTCTACGCTGTTTGGATGATTTGTAGATGTTTCGTCCGAAACCAATGGCAACAATTCTTCAATGCGAGCAAGTGCCATATTATAAATATTTTCGTTGATTTCTTTTTTCATCGTCCGTTGTTTTATATTATTTTACAATCAATTTTGTCGTATTCTGTATGAGTACCAACAAAACGAATATAAATTCTGCCGATAACAAATTGTATTACAACAATAATTCGATAGCTATTTCCTTTTAATATTAAATACATATCTTTGATTTCTAATGCCATCAACACTATTGAAATCTTTTTTAATATCTGCAAAACATTTCCATTCGGCATTTTCGGTTATAAAATACCATTGTTCAATAGATATTTTAGCACCCGGATGCAGTTCGTAGAAATCACGTAATTTTTTATGTGAGATGATATGCATATTCTTCTTTTATCGGCACAAAAATAATGTATTTATTCTGAAAAACAAAAATAAATATACTTTTTTGCGTAAAAACTTCTGAAATATGGAATAATTAATCTCGTTATAAACTGAAAAAACGAAGCAACATCCGTAACTTCGCTTTTATATGTTTTTCTCCCTCTCCTTTGGAGAGGGTTGGGGTGAGGTTTTATTGTAGTTTACCCAACGCCTCTTTTATCCACGCAAATGCTTTTACTAAATTTTCGTCGGAAGTAGCATACGACATACGGATGCAATCTGGAGCGCCAAAGTCGGTTCCGCCAACACAGGCCACGTGGGCTTCGGCAAGCAGGAATAACGCTAAATCTTCCGGATTATTGATAAAAGTTCCGTTGTATGATTTTCCGAAGAAGGCAGAACAATCAGGGAAAATATAGAAAGCGCCTTTGGGCTCGTTTACTTTTAATCCCGGAATTTCGCGGGCAAGTTTTACTACCAAATTTTTCCGGCGTTCAAAAGCCACCTGCATCTCTTTTACGCAACTTTGATCACCGGTGTAAGCTGCTTCTGCCGCTTTTTGAGAAATTGAACTTGATCCTGAAGTGTATTGTCCTTGTAAAGTGTTGCAGGCTGATGCAATCCATTTCGGGGCTGCAATCCATCCTAAACGCCATCCTGTCATTGCATAACCTTTTGAAACGCCGTTGATTATCACAACACGCTCACGAACGTTTTCAAACTGGGCAATGCTTTCGTGCGAACCGCCGTAATTAATGTGTTCGTAAATTTCGTCTGAAATAATTACAATATTGGGATATTTTGCTAAAACATCAGCCAATCCTTTTAATTCGTCTTTTGTGTAAACGCTTCCTGTTGGATTTGAAGGCGAGCAGAGAATAATGGCTTTGCTTTTAGTGGTAATAGCTGCTTCTAACTGTGACGGTGTGATTTTAAAATCTTGGTCTATTCCGGCAGAAACAATTACGTTTGTTCCGTCTGCAATTTTCACCATTTCCGGATAACTTACCCAGAATGGCGCCGGGATAATTACCTCATCACCTTTACCAATTACGGCTAAAATTACATTGCAAACCGATTGTTTTGCTCCGTTTGAGCATACAATTTGTTCGGGAGTATATTCTAGATTATTTTCTTTCTTAAGTTTTTCGCAGATAGCTTTTCGCAATCCGGGATAACCCGGAACCGGCGAATAAAACGAAAAATTATTATCAATAGCCTTTTTGGCTGCGGCTTTTATATGATCCGGTGTATTGAAATCTGGTTCACCGACACTAAGATTAATAACATCAATTCCTTGTGCTTTAAGCTCGTTGCTTTTTTGCGACATAGCGAGCGTGGCTGAAGGTGCGAGAGAGGCTAAACGTTCTGATACTGAAAGCATAGTTGTAATGTGTTTTTTGTTTCAAATTCGTTGCAAAAATAGTCAAAATAATTGAACCTGTAAGAAATAAATCCTCTTTACAAGCAATAATTCACACTTTTTTATTCTGCTTAAAGAATCTTTTTTGCCGTATTATATCCTAATTCAAAAATGTCTCTGCTTTTTTGGGTATCAAACATTTCGTAATTAGCCACATCGGTAGGTTCTATGAGTATATCACAAAGCTCTTTGTCATGTAAGATATTTGCTTTGAACATAAAATGATAGCTCCGTTGCGCTACATTTACCACATTCATTTTGGTGTTTGGAACTACTAACGGACTGGCGTTGATACCGATGACCTTTTCACATTCTTTTCGGATGGTGCTCACAGGAAAGTTTTGAAATACGCCACCATCCACAAAATGATCGCCATCAATTATTCGAGGTGAGAAAAGTACCGGTACACTTGCCGACCCAATGATGGGAGGGATTAGTTTGCCTTTGGAGAAAACAACCGATTTACCTTTGTCTAAATTGGTAGCAACGACCCGAAGTGGTATTTTAAGTTCTTCGAATGTGCGGGCACGAAGTTTTTTTTCCATAAATTTTTCGAAATTGTTCATTTTGAAAAAACCTCCGTCAGGAATATGTGGCTGTGCCATTTTGCGAAATTCCATCCCTTCAAAAAATGAAGCAATTTCGTTCCGGCGAATAACCATCGGCGTATAGAGCCCCTACAATTGCGCCGGCACTCACACCTGAGATAATGTCGGGTTTGATACCGGCTTCTTCGAGCGCTTTTAAAACTCCGGCGTGGCAAAGTCCTTTGATGCCGCCGCCACTTAATGCAACACCTATTTTATATGGTTTCTCGGGCATATTTTATGTTTGTGTTAAAAGTTGATTGCAATGTGATTTGTTTCGCAAAAATACATATTTTTATCAGCAAAAATAAAGTTTCTTTTTATCTTTGTAAAAAATAAAGTGTGTTTTCACAGGTTTATTCTAAGTCTAAAAATGGAATTACTCGTTGTTCTTGGAATTATTTGCGTTATTGCAGGTTTGCTTGGCACTGTATTGCCTGCTATTCCCGGTGTGCCATTGAGTTACATCGGGTTAATTTTATTACAATTGAGTGACCGCGTGCAATTTTCTTTGCAATTTATGATATGTTGGGCGGTTATTACGGTAGTGGTGTCGTTACTTGATTATTATATCCCAATTTGGGGCACGAAAAAATTCGGAGGAAGCAAATACGGGATGTGGGGAAGTTTTATAGGAATGATTGTCGGATTGTTTTTCGGACCATGGGGAATTATATTGGGACCTTTTGTGGGTGCGGTAATTGGTGAAATGCTTTCCGGTAAGAAAACCCATCATGCTTTAAAAGCCGGTTTTGGATCTTTTGTCGGGTTGATTTTTGGAAATATTATAAAGTTTACCGCTGCCGGTTTTATGTTGTTTTACGCAGTGAAAGCAATTATTTAGCCGTTCCAACTTAATTATCACAGAAATAATTTATGATGCGTTTGAGCCATAATTTGTGTTTTTGTAGCAAAACAGATATTTTCAACTCAAATAACGATTTGAATTGTGACAAAGTTTGTGAAAATGTGTACTGATTTAGTATAATTTTGGACGATATTCATATCGTGTGTTTATCATTCAGCAATTGAAGTTCAGGTGCACGGTACCTCAACTACCCAATTTGCTGTTTTGAAACAGTCATCGGTAACCCCAAATACAGCTACCCCTACTTACGTTACTCAAACTTATAATACCTCCGAACTTGGGTTACAAGTTCAGATATGAACTTAGCCATAGCATTATCTCTGTCACAAGGTGCTCTTTTTGTCGTAGCTTACGTTACAGAAACAAGTAAGGATTTTGGCTTTGGATATTGTTCGCAAACATCCAACCAATTTACTCCGATATTCTACAGTACTACCATCGACGAACAAAATTTACGCAAATTCAATTATGGTAATATCGCTTTCAATATCTATTTCCAATAAATTTTTTGCTAAATATTATACTTAAAATTGAACGATACCCGATTCTGACATTGCGAATCGGGTATCGTTTTTTATAATATTTTTATGTCAATTACTTCGATTTATCCGGAGCCTTGGGCACTGCCGGTAGTGGTTTATATTCTGTTTTAACTTTTTCTTTGATCGTTTCAATAGCTTTTTGAAGTTGCGTATCGGTACCATTATATTCTTCGTACGGGTCATTGTCTAACACCACATCAGGGTCAACGCCGTGTCCTTCGATAATCCATTTGCTTTCGTCGGAAGAATAAGAAGCAAATTCCGGTTTACGTAAATCTGCGCCATCAATAAATGGAAGCGAGCCACTAATACCTACAACACCACCCCAGCTGCGAGTGCCTATTACCGTTCCCAGTTTGTAGTATTTGAAAGCGTAAGGGAATAAATCACCATCGGAAGCCGAGTAACGATTGATTAATAGCACTTTTGGACCCAACAACATTTGTTGTGGAACCGGAGTAGGATGGGTGAAATTGCGTCGTATGTTTGAGCGTTGTGCTTCACGTTGCAATCGTTCAATAATCATTGGCGATACATTTCCACCTCCATTGCCACGGTCGTCAATAATCAGTCCTTTTTTATTGAGTTGAGGATAAAACAAGCGGGCAAACTGATTTAACCCATCGGGTCCCATATCGGGAATATGAATGTAGCCGATTTCACCGTTGGTGGCTTCATTTACCTTGCGAATATTGTTTTGTACCCAATTGTAATAGTATAAATCAGCCTCGTCGTCAATTGGAGTAATAATTACTTTTTTTGCCCCTGTTTCAGATGGTTTACTGTTCAGACTGATTTCTACTTCTTTGTTGGCTTTGCCTACTAAAAGCGAAAATAAATCGTCTGTTGATTTTGTACTAACTCCATCAATAGCGATGATGAAATCACCTTCTTTTGCATTTATGCCCACAGCCTGCAGCGGAGAACGTAAGGTGCTGCTCCAATTAGCTCCGTCTAAAATTTTGGTGATTTTATAGTATCCTGAAGCGTCAGTGCTGATTTTTGCACCCAGTAAACCTGTTTTTATCCGCTTAGGCTCGGGGCGGTCTCCACTGTTAACATAGGCGTGACCAATGTTCAATTCTCCGATTAATTCTCCTATGAGATAGGTTAAATCATCGCGGTGGCGAACATAAGGAACTAAAACAGCGTATTTATCATGCATTGCTTTCCAATCCACTCCGTGCATATTTTCCACGTAAAAAAAATCTCTCATCTGGCGCCAACTTTCATCATAAATTTGTTTCCATTCGGCTTGATAATCAACCCACACTTGCATATTCGACAAATCGATGGACTTTTCTATTTTTACTTCCGATGAAGGTAAATCAATTACAGACCATTTCTGCCCTTGAGAGACAAGCATTTTTTTGTAATTGGAAGAAATGCCAAAACTAAAATTACCAAGAGTAGTTTCACTCTTTTTGTCTAAATCATACATTTTTGCCGCTTGTCCATTTCCATATTGCACGTAGTAAACTTTGTTGCCGATGCAATTTACATTGTAGTAATTAGAAGCACTTAGTGGTAACGAGATAATACGGTTTGATATGTCATCAAAATCAATTTTTACTGATGTGTCTTTCTTGGGAGCTACTTCCTTCTTGTCTTGCTTTGCAGGCTCTTTTTTTTCAGTCTCAATTTTTACCGAATCGTTTTCCGGAGCAAAAGGTGATTTTGACTCTTTTGAAAGAATGGCAAGATAGATTTTCGACATATTGTTATACGAGTGATTCCATTCAGTTTGGCTGTATGTAGGATTGAAGTCGCGGGCGGAGACAAATACAATGTATTTTCCATCATCCGAGAACGAAGGATTGCCCGAATCGTACCAACTGTCTGTAATATCTCGTGTTTGTTTGCTTTCGAGATTGTAAACCACAATTTTTGAAAAGCGGTTTTCATCATCTAAACTGAAGGTAATCCATTTGCTGTCCGGCGACCAATTGTATGAGTTAATTAATCCATACTCGCCTTTGATCACAGTCGTGACCGCTTTGGAGTCAATATCCACGTAGCAGAGACGTAATTTTCTGTCAGACCAAAGAATTTTTTTACTATCGGGCGACCATTGAATGCTGAATTTGTATGTGTCGGCATTTTTTGTAAGTTGTATTGGTTCGCTATTGCCTGCTTGCTCCTGTATGTAAATCTCAAATTCGCCGGTTTTATCAGAAAGATAAGCGATATATTTGCCATCGGGCGACCAAATAGCGCTCCGCTCGTGAACGCCTGAAGTTTTTGTCAAGTTATATGTAATCCCTGTTTTTGCAGGTACCGAAAAAACTTCGCCACGTGCCGAGAATACCGCTCTTTCTCCGTTTGGCGAAATGTCTATGTCTGTGACGTGTTTGGCTGCGTCTTGCCATTCATTGCGGGCATAAATAAAATCATTTTCAACTTTTATCGGAACTTTGACCGCTTTTTTGGTTGTTGCATTCAGTTTGTAAATGTAACCTCCGTTTTCAAATACAATTTGATTGCCGCCAATGCTGGGGAATTTAATGTCGTATTCGGTATAATTGGTTATTTTTTCGGTGTTTTTTGTTTTTGTATTGTACACAAATAAGTTCATAGTGCGGTCGCGGTCTGACAAATAATAAATTTCATCACCGGTCCACATCGGAAAAATATCTTGTGCATCGTTGTTTGTTATATTGCTGATTTTGTGTGTATTTGTATCAAAAATGCGAATGTCGTCAGCCATTCCGCCCCGATAGTATTTCCACGTCCTGAATTCGCGGAAAACCCGATTGAACGCTAATTGTTTACCATCCGGCGAATAGCTGCAAAAACCGCCTTCGGACAAAGGTAGCTCTGATGAAATTCCCCCATCGGCAGAAACGGAGAAAAGTTGTCCGATAAAGTCGTTAAAACTTTGCTTGCGTGATCTATAAATGATATTTTTTCCGTCCGGTGTCCATCCCATTACAATATTGTTGGGTCCCATTCTGTCTGAAACTACATCGCGTCCTAAAGTGGCGGTGTATGTTAATCTGCGGGGAGAGCCTCCGGTAGCCGGTATGACATATACTTCGGTGTTTCCATCGTATTGTGCGGTGAATGCAATTTTACTGCCATCCGGCGAAAATTTGGCAAACATTTCATAACCAATGTCGTTGGTGAGTTTGTGAGCTGTACCACCATCAGCCGAAACGGTATATAAATCGCCAGCGTAACTAAATACGATTTGATTTCCGTAGATGGACGGAAATCTTAATAAACGGGTCTCGTCTGATTCTGCAAAGGTCATACTTATCCCTAAAAGCGAGAATAAAATAAATGATAACTGTTTTTTTAGCATATTTGTGAATTTAATATTTTTGATTTACAACATTATAAAAAAGAATGGATTCAATGTTTGTTTTTAAAATGTTTTCAGGATGCTTATAAAAACGTCAAAAATACAAATTTTTATAAAATCGTCAAGAAAATATTTGAAAATAAATCACTGAAAAGGTGTTCTGACAGAAAGAGTATTTTGAAGGTTTGGTCGTTAATTGTGTGAAACATAAAAAATAGTTGCCAATATAGAAATCAGGGCTACGCCCCTCAGCGTTTAGTTGGCAATTTGTTTTACAATAAAGATACCGCAACTACGTTGCTTATACTTGAATTATTATCGTTCGGTAAAAATATTAGAATTTTTGTGGTATTCAGATTGTAATTGTTAGATGAATAAAGAAATTGAGGAGCGTAGCTCTGATGTCTTCGTAACAAATAAAAAAAAGGAAAAATAAAGGAGCGTTAACCCTGTAATCTTGGTCTTAAGTATCAATAGGAAAAAACTCATTCTCAAAAATGGAATAAATAAATTCTTTTGATGTCTCGAAGTCATATGTCTAATTGATTCAACTTTAGCACGTGTAATTTACACAATTACAGGGATTTACGTTGGTGTGATAATTTTATTACTCTCACTACGTACCCCCCCTCTCCATCGGGAGAGGGGTTGGGGGTGAGGTCTAACTTAGAATAATATTAAAACCCTTGATTCTTATAAGTGTCTGATAGTCTGAATGCAAATGTTTTTAATATTCATAGAATCAGACGTTTAAGAACTTGCGAAAGTTGAATAATTGATAATGTAAAGTATATTGGTTATTCTCATTCGAAAATAAATTCTTACTTTTGCAAATATCAAAATCAATAACAACATAAGTTTCCCTTTCATTCGGTTAGTTGGTATTTTAATAAAAACCAATTCTGAATCAAAGCCTTTGTAAGGGGTTAAATGACTGATATGCTCAATATTTATCGCGCTTCTGCCGGTTCCGGAAAAACGTATCGTCTCACACAAGATTACATCCGTTTGCTTTTTAACGCTCATCAAAGTGAACGGGCGCATCGGCGTGTTTTGGCGGTAACATTCACCAATAAAAGCTACCGAAGAGATGAAATCGGCGTATCCTGGAAGAGTTGTTTAAGTTGGCGCAAGGCGATAAGTCGGACTATCGTTCGGTATTGATGACAGAATTTACGCTTACCGAAGACGAGGTCAACCAGCAGTCAAAGAAAATTCTTATCCGTATTTTACACGATTATTCAGCATTCTCGATCAGTACAATTGATACTTTTTTTCAACAGGTATTACGCAATTTTGCACGCGAAATAGGAATAAATGGAGGCTATAATCTGGAGTTAGACACCGAAGAAACTCTTGAAAATGCAGTGGATGCTTTGTTTCAGGATTTATCAAAAGAAGATAATAAGCAACTTCTGCAATGGATGACCAAATATGCTGAAGAAAAAGTGGAGCAGTCCGAAAACTGGAATATCCGTACCAATATTTTAGAATTGGGCAAGGAAATTTTCAAAGAAAACTATCAGTATAAAGCGGAGGAAACCAATAAAAAACTGCATGATAAGTTGTTTTTGAATGAATATATCGGTAAAATAAAAAAAACAAAAGCCGATTTTGAAAAACAAGCGACTGATGAAGCTGTTAAAGCTTTGGATATACTGAAACGTCATAATCTAACACCCGATGATTTTAGCCGTTCGATGATGCACAAAACCCTCGGAAAATATTCAAAATAAAAACTTCGAGATAAAAGATACATTTGTGAAATATGCCGAAGATGTTTCAAACTGTTATTCCAAATCGAAACCACAGGGGGTGAAAAACGCTATTGAAGCTGCGTATGATGATGGACTGGGAGATGTGTTGAAAAATGTTTTAAAATTGATCTCCGAAGGGATGGTAAGGTACAATACGGCAGATTTAATTACAAAACACTTGAATACGTTGGGCGTTTTGTCTGATTTAGCTATGTATATCAAGCAGTATTCTTCCGAGCAAAATGCGATGCTTATTTCGGATACGAATATGCTGCTGAATAGGATTATAGAAGATAGTGACACTCCTTTTGTATATGAACGTACGGGAATTAATGTAGATCATTTTATGATTGATGAGTTTCAGGATACATCGGTGATGCAATGGAAAAACTTTAGACCGCTTGTCAAAGAGAGTTTAGATTACGGTAAAGAAAATATGTTGGTTGGAGATGTGAAGCAAAGCATTTACCGTTGGCGAAATTCGGATTGGAAGCTGCTCCAGGAACAGGTGAACAAAGATTTCTTGTCAGGTCAACTGGAAAATAAGATACTCGAAACAAACTGGCGAAGTGATGAAAATATTATTGGTTTCAATAACGATTTTTTTCAGAAAGCATCGCAATTGATACAACTGAAATTTAACGAAAGCGTTGAACCCTTGCAGGCTGTGTATCCCGTTTTGAATGAATTGACCGGGAAAATTTCGGGCGCTTATCGGGATGTTCATCAGCAAATATCGCCAAAAGCAGGCGCAGGATACGTAAAGGTTGAATTTATTCCGCAGGATGAAAATGAAGCCGGTTGGATGCAATCAAGCTTGGAACGTATTCCTAAATTGATTGAAAATTTAGTGGACAGAGGATATCGACTTTCTGATATTGCATTTTTAGTGCGCAAAAATAAGGAAGCGGTGATCTTAACAAATTATTTGTTCACGTATAAAAACTCCCCCGAAGCTCGAAAAGATATTTCGTACAATGTGATTGGTAATGAAGGGATTTTATTGACTTCATCATTGTCAGTTGAGTTTCTTGCAGCGGTATTGAGTGTGCTCGAAAATCCAGAAAACGACATCGAACGGGCAATTATGAATTACGGATATTTACGCGGAAAGCAAAAGAAAACCGATGAAGAAGCCATGAAAATTATCTTTGACGGCTGCCCCGGAAAATTTTAAGGGCATTTCGCACCATTTTACTGTTGAAGAAAACCGATTGCTGGATGAAATTCGTTATGCCTCACTATATGAACTTACCGAGACGATTATTGATGTGTTTAAACTTGCCGATTGGAACAATGAAGCGGTTTTTTTGCAGTCTTTTCAAGATGTGGTATTTAAATTTGTAAGTTCAAAAAATGGAGATCTAAGCAGTTTCCTAAAATGGTGGAATAAAAAAGGGAGCAAGCAAACGATTAGCACACCCGAGAATCAACAGGCATTGAGGGTAATGACTATTCACAAGTCGAAAGGACTTGACTTCAAAGTGGTGATTATCCCTTTTTGTAATTGGTGGTTGGATGCTGCCAAAAATAGGAGTTTGATGTGGCTTCAGACTACCGAAGAACCATTTAATGAATTGCCCCTGATTCCGATTAATTTTACATCTAAATTAGGAAACTCGATTTTTGCCGAACAGTATTATAATGAATTACTGCATCAATATGTTGATAGTCTGAATATGGCATACGTGGCTTTTACACGTTCTCGCCACGAACTGATTTGTTTTACGCCACTCCCCAAAGAGAAAAAAGCAAACAGTAAAAAATGGGACATGGAGCAGTTGACCTCTCTCTCGGATATGTTGTATAAATATGTGGAATTGAAATCATTGGAAGAGGGCGGTTTGGAACAGGACGATAGTGGATCTTTATATTATGAACTCGGAAATTCGCCGGTGGTTGTTAACGATAAGCTTACAGATGAAAAAGAAGTTGTCAACTTGGTCGATTATCCGATTTTACAGATAAATAATCGTTTAAAAATTAAATCGTTAAGTTTAGATGAGTGGAAAATAGATAAGACCATTGCCGAAAATCCATTGAACTTTGGGGTCATTATGCACGAGTTGATGCAACGACTTTCGCATCCCAATGAAGACGAAAGCTTGATTCGTGAATTGATATTTGCAGGAAAAATAAATCAACAGGAAAGTGAAATCATTCGACAGACGTTGACTAACTTTTGGAAACTGCCTCAAATTGAAACTTGGTTTTATGCTGAAGGAAAAGTGCTGAATGAAGCCACCATTTTAATGCCTGATGGCGGACATTACCGTCCTGACAGGGTGATTATCAATGGTCGTAAAGCGATTATTACGGATTATAAATTTGGAATTGAAAAGCGAGCCGGACATAGGCAACAAATAGCGCGATATGGTGACATTTTGTGTCAAATGAATTACGAAACGGAGATGTATTTGGTATATGTGATGCTCTCGGAGGTCTTGAATGTGTAATGTTTACGTGTTGGTGTCGTCTGTCACCAACTTTTGTTGTAAAAAATGAATGGAGAGAAAAAATTAAGCCTTTGGCTGTTGGTTTTTATAGGTATTGGCTCAATGGTTGGCTCGGGAATATTTAATTCTCCCAAAGATTTGATAGCGGTCGCTAATCCACAGGGGGCTATGATTACTTGGTTGATTGGTGGTGTAGGGGCGTTAATGCTTGCATTGGTATTTGTCTATCTCAATCATCGGAGACCGGAATTACAGAGTGGTATTTTTGATTATGCCAAAGCCGGTTTCGGTGAGTATATGGGGTTTAATTCCGCTTGGGGTTATTGGTCAATGGGTTGGCTCGGCAATATAAGTTACTTGCTTCTGTTTTTCAAAACACTTAACGATATGCTTGGCGAGCATGCTCTTCTCCCTTTGTCTGTTTTCTTATCGGTTCGGCAATCAATTGGATTTATTTCTTGGTGATTGCATCCGGTATAAGAGAGGGCGCTGTCACTAACTTTGTGGTTACTGCAGCAAAGATGATACCTATCTTATTGGTTATTTTATTTGGCTTTTTCATACTTCAAGAAGGTTTTTTTTAATATTCCCGATTGGAAATATACGTTGGCAGTGTCAGAAGCACACACTTCACCGGCAATGCAAATAAAAGGAGCAATGGCTATCGTTTTATGGTGTTTTGTAGGTATGGAAGCCGGTACGGTACTTTCGGGAAGAGCTAAGAGCCAACGGACGGTAAGATACGCTACGGTTATATCATTTTTAATTGTGCTGGCGGTTTACATTCTGATTACCTTTGTGGCTATGTCGAGTGTCTCTGCCGGCGAATTGTTAAATTCAAAAACGCCTTTGGCAATGGTGTTGGAAAAAACACAGATAGGGAAATCGGGCGCTTACATTGTACAGATAGGCATTATGGTGTCGGTTGTGGGAGCGGGACTTTCATGGTTGTTACTTTCTACCGAAACAATGTACTCAGCTGCAAGAAGTGGCGTAATGCCATCTGTCTTGACCAAGGAGAATAAAAATGGAACGCCGATTAACGCATTGTTGCTATCGCTGTTTTTTACACAGTTTTTTTTGCTGGCTGTTTTTGTCGCCGGCAATCAACGAAACATATTTGATGGCTATAACCACCGCTACATCTTTGATACTGATTCCTTACTTTTTTTCGGCGCTTTTTGCCCTGAAAATCGCTTATCAGGCACGGAAAAAAGAAAATCAGACTTCATCTGTTCGGTTGCTTTTGTGAGTACGGTTTATTCGGCTTATGTGATTTATACCGTGGGAATGAAGTATGTGTTTCTCGCCATTCTTTTTTATGCGTTGGGTGCCATATTATTTTACAAAGCCAAAAAAGAAAAAGGCGAAAAAATTAAAAGCTGGGAACTGCTGATAATGTGGCTGTTGATTTTAATTGCTTTGGTGATTGTCTATCTGTTGCTGTCCGGTAAACTCACACTTTAAAATTCAAAAAAACTTTTGCATAATAAAAAAAAATATTGTACCTTTGCACTCCAAAATTCAGCGTAATCTCTGACAGTGGAATGTGAATCCTGTGTATATTGCGCATAGTATCAACTTAAAAAATAAGAAAAAGTTATGGACTTTATTAAAGTTGCAGAAGAAGCCTTCAAAGTAGAAAAAACGCATCCTTTATTTAAAAGTGGTGATACTGTGACAGTTGCTTACAGAATCAAAGAAGGTAACAAAGAACGTGTTCAGGAATATCGTGGCGATGTGATTCGTGTCTCGGGTCACGGAGAGAAAAAACGCTTTACTGTACGTAAAATTTCAGGCAATATCGGTGTAGAACGTATTTTTCCGATGGACAGCCCATTTATTGAAAGCATTACGGTGAATAAACGAGGTAAAGTACGTCGTGCAAAATTGTACTATTTACGTGCGCTTACCGGCAAAAAAGCCCGCATCAAAAGAAGAGTATAATTCTTTTGAACAAAAAAATAGAAACGAGAAATTCAACAAATTGGATTTCTCGTTTTTTATTTTAGAAAAAGAAAAATATCGAAAAAAGACACTATTAGCGCTTTATCTGCAAATATAGTACACCCAGATGTGCCGGTTTATCCCTATATTTGCATACAAAACGAGGTGATAACTGGATTGTTGCTTGCCATATTACATTCCGATTGTTGAATGATCAGATTACTTCGTAGCAAAACAAATAAAACATTTGGATAATTTTGTTGAGAAATTTTAAATTTTATAATAATCTATGAAACGAAATCTATTGACTTTTCTCTGCTATTTTTGCACACTACTGCTTTTCTCACAAGGAACGGTGTCTGATTATAAACGAGCGTTTTCTTATCCGGATTCGGTAAGAAACAAGGTTTTTTATTCTGATGTAGCTCCGCGCTGGATCGAAAAAACAAATAAATTCTGGTATGTAAGACACACGCCCAAGGGGGATGAATACGTGTTGGTTGATGTTTTGGACAAAGATCGTACAATGTTATTTAACCGTAGCAAATTGGCAACCAAATTGTCTCGGGTTACTGCTAAAAAAGTAGATTCACTCTATTTGTCGTTACCGATGTTAAATGTGTCTGAAAATGTGGATACTTTCCGTTTTGTGCTAAATAATGCAAAGTATGTATATGTGCAAAGCTCCGATACATTATTTGGTAATGGAGAATCATCGCGCCGGGATAGAGGAGGATATTGGGGGACAGTAAACACCGAAAAAATCGGAGGGGCAATCGTATCTCCGGACAAGAAGATGGAAGTTTTTGTAAGGGACAACAATCTGTATGTGCGATATTTAATATCCAACGAAGAAAAAGCATTAACCTCCGACGGAACGTCCGATACTTACTATTCCGTGTATCCGGTTTGGTCTCACGATTCAAAAAAAATCATTGTTTCAAAATTAAATAAAGTAAATATCCGTACACTGACGTTAATTGAATCGTCTCCTTCCGACCAATTGCAACCTAAAATGCGGGTATGTGATTATGTAAAGCCGGGAGATTCGCTTGCTACACGTATTCCTGTAATTATTGACGTGCAGTCGGCAGAGAAGAGAGAACTTTCGCTTGATTTGTTCAAAAATCAATACTACTTGGACGGATACGAATGGTCATCGGATAGTAAAACGGTAACTTTTGAATATAATGAACGCGGACATAAGGTTTATCGGGTTTTAGAAGCATCGGCAGCAACAGGAAAAGTGCGTACACTCATTGAAGAAACGTCAAAAACCTTTGTCAATTATAGTCGGCGCTATCGTAAAGACTTGTTGAATACCAACGAAATAATATGGATGAGCGAGCGTGACAATTGGAATCACTTGTATTTGTACGATCGCGTGACCGGAAACGTCAAAAATCAAATCACCAAAGGTCAATGGTACGTTCGTGAAGTGGTTGATGTTAATGAAAAAAGACGTGAAATTATTTTTTCAGCGAATGGAATGGTGCCGGGTGAAGATCCTTATTTGATCCGTTATTATAGAGTTCGTTTTGATGGGAGCGGGCTTAAATGTTTAACTCCTGACGAAGGAATGCACCGCGCTTGGTTTTCAGATAGTAAAAAATACCTTGTAGATGTATATTCGTTAGTGAACAAAGCACCGGTAGCGGTTTTGAGAGAGGCTGCTAATGGAAAAGTGATTTTATCGTTGGAACAAGCGGATATTTCAGCTTTGCTCAAAACCGGATGGAAAGCTCCGGAGCCATTTGTAGCAAAAGGAAGAGACGGCAAAACGGATATTTGGGGAGTTGTAATTCGTCCCACTAATTTTGATCCGACTAAGAAATATCCTGTGCTGGAATATATTTATGCCGGTCCCGGTGATCAATATACCCCTAAAGCATTTTTTACTTCTAACCGCTATCTGAATCCCATTGCGGAGTTGGGTTTTATCGTTATTCAATTAGACGGTATGGGGACTTCGTATCGTTCCAAGGCATTTGAAGAAGTTTGTTACAAAAATTTGAAAGATGCGGGTTTCCCCGATCGAATAGCTTGGACAAACGCTTTGGGCAAAAAATATAATTATGTCGATACTACCCGTATCGGTATTTTTGGCGCATCAGCCGGTGGACAGGAGTCTATGACAGGTTTACTTTTTTATCCGGAGCACTACAAGGCGGCATACTCTTCGTGTGGCTGTCACGATAACCGCATGGATAAAATATGGTGGAATGAGCAGTGGATGGGGTATCCGATAGATCCGTCTTACGTTACAAGTTCTAATGTGGAGAATGCTGCGCGACTGTCTCGCCCATTGATGTTAGTGGTAGGTGAACTGGATAATAATGTAGATCCTTCTTCAACATATCAGGTGTGCAATGCGCTGATTAAAACCAATAAAGACTTTGAATTGGTGGTGATTCCCGGTGCCGGTCATACAATGGGTGATGAATATGGTGAACACAAACGGTATGATTTCTTTGTGAAACATTTGATCGGGATAACACCGCCCGCATGGAGTAACTTTAAGAAATAGTGTGGATTGTAACGCGCAACACCTTGCAAAGTTATCCCAGTCAACGGAATTAAGATTTTGCAAGGTGTTACGCGTTTTAAGCGTTGGGCTTATTTCAAAAAAAGATCTTCTAATTTCAATTCTTTATCTACACGATATTTTCCATTTACTTTTTTTACGATGCAACATTCGTGATAAGCATCGTGTTCAAAAAACAAAATTTGCTCCTTATCTGCAGCTTCTTTCAGTAATTTCTCTTTATCTTCTATCGAAGTGATAGGGAATGTGTCGTAAGCTGATACCCAGGCAATAGGTAGCGCTGCTTGCATTGGAATAACATCGCCGGTAAAGATGATTGTTTTGTTATCAAAGTGAAAATACGGCGCAATTTGACCTACGGTATGCCCGTGAAAAAGACGCAATTCTACTTCGTCGCACAGCCATTGATTTTCGGAAACCAAGTTGAGCTTGCCGGCTTTTTCGATAGGAAGTATATTCTCAGAAAAATAAGAATCTTCTTCACGCACATTTGGATTTAGAAAATTCTGCCATTGCTTTTCACCCACCCAATGTATAGCATTTGGAAAAACCAATTCGGCATTTGTCTTATCTTCGTTATATTTCGTACAGCCGCCACAATGGTCAAAATGGAGGTGGGTAAGAATTACATCAGTAACGTCACTGCAAGTGTAACCGAGTTTGTTCAGTTCAGATTCAAAATCGATTATATCTTTAAAATGATAATATTTCAGATATTCAAGTTGTTTGTCGCCGGTACCGGTGTCAACTAAAATTAGTCGCTTGCCGGTATCTGCCAATAAACACCGCATATTAAGGATGCAAAAATTATCATCATTGCACGGATAACGCTTTTGCCATACCCGTTTAGGCACTACGCCAAACATAGCTCCACCATCGGCAAAGAAGTTTCCGGCTTCTATTTTGAGTAATTTCATATCGTTTGCTCGTTTCTTTCGTTAATTCTTAGTACTTTTGTAAAACAGCTTTTCGGATATTCAACGAATTAAACATTCGATGTGATAAATTTCTGAAAACTGACGCCAATACATAATTCACAAACAAAAGTACAAAAATTATTGAGATATGCATCGAGTTCATTTTATTGCCATAGGCGGTGCGGCTATGCATAATTTAGCGCTTGCTTTAAGTCAGAAAAAAGATTATGAGATAACCGGTTCCGATGATGAGATTTTTGAACCTTCATATTCACGATTGAAGAATAGACGGTTACTACCCGATAAAATGGGATGGTTTCCCGAACGGATACACAGTAATCTGAATGCTGTAATTCTGGGTATGCATGCTCGTGAAGATAATCCGGAACTACTTCGGGCTAAAGAGTTGGGTCTCAAGATATATTCTTTCCCTGAATATCTATATCAACAAACGAGAAGTAAAACCCGTATCGTTGTAGGTGGTAGCCACGGCAAAACCACGACTACGGCTATGATTTTATATGTGCTCAGCAAACTGAAAATTAAAACGGATTATATGGTCGGAGCGCAAATAGAAGGTTTTGAAAATATGGTTAGTCTGTCCTATGAAGCACGAATTGCCGTTTTTGAAGGCGACGAATATCTGACCTCACCGTTAGACAAACGTCCGAAGTTTCATTTGTATAAACCACACATAGGTATTTTAACGGGAATTGCTTGGGATCACATCAATGTGTTTCCTACATTTGACATATATGTGGAGCAGTTCCGAAAATTTGTAGAACTGTTTGAAATGCAGGGACGTTTCATTTACTTTCAAAACGATGAAAACCTGAAAAAAATTGCCAAACAGATGGAAGTGTCACGACGTGATGTGGTCTCATTTCCATACGCAACTCCAAAATATGAAATTAGAAACGGAATAACATATATCAAAACCCGTAAAGGTGAAGTTGCTCTGAATTTTTTTGGAGAACATAACTTGCAAAATATGGAAGCTGCCCGTTTGGCTTGTAAACAAATAGGCGTGTTGGATGATGATTTCTATCAGGCAATCTCTGACTTTTCGGGAGCATCAAACCGATTACAAAAAATAACCGAAACATCTGACGCGGTGGCATACAAAGATTTTGCCCATTCACCTTCTAAGTTGAAAGCAACCGTTGATGCCGTACAAAAACAATATCCGGATAAAAAATTGATTGCTTGTATGGAGCTGCATACATTCAGTAGTTTGACGGAGGATTTTCTTCCACAGTACCGGGATAGTATGAAAAAAGCTAACGTAGCGTTAGTTTATTATGACCCGAAAGTGGTTGAACATAAAAAGCTAAACGGAATTTTGCCGGAAGATGTAAAAATTGCTTTCGGTGGCGATAATTTGCAGGTTTTTACTGACAGAGAAGAATTACAGATGGTTTTGAAAACGATGGATTTTGAAAATACGGCGCTTCTTTTTATGTCGTCAGGCAATTTTTCAGGCATAAATATCGCCGAATTTGCAGAAGAACTTTTAAATAAAAAATAGTCGCATTTTTCGTATTTGTAATTTTTTAGATTTCATTTTTTCTATTTGTATGGATAAACAACAACTCTTAGATAAGCGTTATATGCGCATGGCTCGTATATGGTCTGAAAACTCTTATTGCGAACGGCGTAAGGTGGGAGCGTTGCTGGTGAAAAATCAAATGATTATTTCCGATGGCTATAATGGCACACCTTCCGGTTTTGAGAATAAATGTGAGGACGAAAACAATGTATCAAAAGCGTATGTGCTTCACGCCGAAGCTAATGCCATTACCAAAATAGCCCGATCAAATAATAGTAGCGAAGGTGCAACTCTTTATGTGACAGCTTCTCCTTGTATGGAATGTAGCAAACTTATCATTCAGGCAGGAATTAAAAGGGTAGTGTATGGCGAAAAATACCGAATAATGGATGGGGTAGAATTGTTGCAAAGAGCCGGAATTGAAGTGTTGTATCTTGAAGACACCGATGTGAAACCATAATTGATAAATTCTCGCATAGTGAAAGTCTATTTTTTGTGCTGATGGCTAAATATACGGTTTGCAGATAAAATTATAGATATTTTGTTACATTTTTATTTTTTATAGATTTAATCTTTCATTTTTTTTTCTACTTTTGATTGTTAATTTGATAATTATAGTTCGATGAATAACAAAAAAAATATTTACATCATATTGGGTTTGGTTATCGCTTTAGTAGGCGGGCTTTGCATTGGTAATATCTTGGCATCACGAGCCAATCAGTACCCTGAAGCGGGTAGTATGTCGGGATTGTTCAAATCGGGAGGCAGTAAAATCGATGATTTGTTATCGCTGATCGGAGAACAATATGTTGACACGGTGGATGTGGATTCGCTCACTGAAGATATGATGGTAGATATGATTGCCAAATTGGATCCTCATTCCGTATATATTCCGGCAAAAGATTTAGAAGCCGTAAACAGTGAATTAGAAGGTAGTTTCAGTGGTATAGGTGTTCAATTCAATATACAAAATGATACGGTGATGATTGTATCGGTAATAAGCGGAGGCCCTTCGGAAAAAGTAGGTTTAATAGCCGGCGATAGAATTGTCAAAGTAAACGACTCTGTTTTTGTAGGTAAAAATATAATCAACAACGCAAAAGTAATGAGCAAACTGCGTGGCGCTTCCGGCACAAAAGTGAAATTGAGCGTGAAGCGAGGTGGCACAAAAGAGCTCCTTTCATACACAATTACCCGTGGTGAGATTCCGGTAAATTCTGTAACGTCAGCCTATATGATAACTCCTACTATCGGATTTATTGGGGTCGATAAATTTGCACAAACCACCTACAGCGAGTTTCTCAATGCCATTGCTACACTTCGTGCGAAAGGAGCCAAAAAATATATTATTGATCTAAGGCAGAATAGCGGCGGTTTAATGGATCAAGCAATTAATATGGTCAATGAATTTTTGCCGGATAATCAAATTATAGTGTATGCCGTGGGAAAAGCATACCCGCGTTTTGAGTCAAAATCAAACGGAAAGGGAACGTTAAAAAACAATGCCATTGTTGTCTTGATAGATGAATTTAGCGCTTCTGCAAGCGAAATATTTGCTGGTGCTATACAAGATAACGACAGAGGAACTGTTATCGGTAGGCGTTCTTTCGGAAAAGGGTTGGTACAACAACAAATACCATTCTCTGACGGTTCGGCAGTTCGTCTTACTGTCGCCCGATATTATACTCCTTCGGGAAGAAGCATTCAAAAGCCTTACATCAAAGGAAAAGCGGACGAATATGAACAAGATTTAATAAAAAGATACGAACACGGTGAGTTTGATAACAAAGACAGCATTCATGTAAAGGATAATTTGAAATACAAAACATTAAAGGGAAGAACTGTATATGGTGGTGGCGGAATTATGCCCGATATTTTTGTACCAAGAGATACTTCGGAATATTCACCATATCTTACAAAAATTATCAATTATGGTTATTTGTATCAATTTTCATTTCAATATACCGACAGAAACCGCGCCAATTTAAAAACGATGAAAACCTGGCAGCAAATGGATAGCTACCTGTCTTCTCAAAACTTGTTGTCGCAATTTACGGCGTATGCTGCAACTAAAGGTGTTGTTCCCAATGCGAGAGAGATAAATATTTCTAAAAATATTATTGTGAACCAAGCAAAAGCGTATATCGTTCGCAATATCTTGGGCGATGCGGGATTTTATCCGGAGATAAATGCAAATGATAAAACGGTGAAGAGAGCCGTAGAAGTGTTGGATAAAAAGTAGTATAAAAGTAAAATATTTTTTTGTAATTTGATTTACAAAATCAGAGCGTTGCACAGACCATTCTGTCGTTACCGGAAATGTCTTTACGGAGAATGATACTCTTAAAACCGAGTGAATGAAGAAGTTTTTTGCAATTCTCGCCCTGCTTGTTATGAATCTCAAAATATAGCATCCCTGTTTTGCTTAGATGGTTTCGGGCTAATTCGGCTATTTTCCGATAATAAATCAGAGGATCGCTATCCGTAACGAAGAGGGCGATATGGGGCTCGTAGTCAAGCACATTGTGCTGCATGTTTTTTTTATCCGACTCTAAAACATAAGGAGGATTACTTACGATAATGTCGTATTTTTTGTTCAACTTCTTTATTTGTAAGACGTCCACTTGGGCAAAATCAATCTCAACACCATTCAACTCGGCGTTCTGTTTTGCAGTAACTAAAGCCTCCGCAGAAATATCCATTGCCGTCATCCCGGCGTTTGGAAAAAGCTTTTTTAAAGTTACAGCGATACATCCACTACCGGTTCCTATGTCTAATACTTCTTTTTCTACGAGGTTCGAGGATACGTTCGTTTTTATCCATTCGATAAGTTCTTCCGTTTCGGGACGAGGGATTAGTGTCGATGGATTTACATTGAAGTTTAAACCAAAAAAAACGGTTTCTCCTAAAATGTATTGGATAGGTTCATTTTGTTTCAATCTTGAAATAAATTCTTTAGCTTCTTCCTTTTGGCTTTCCGAAAGAACTAAATCGCTATTTGATAGAAGTCGGGTGTTGGATAAACCTGTAATCTTTTCCAAAATCAGAAAAGTAAAAACATGTATTTCTTTTTCTGAATAAATATCGGATAATGAATTATAAATATGATTTTTGAACTGTTGCATTGCCTTAAATCTACCTTGTCACCCAAAGCCGGTCTTAATAATGTGTTTTTTTATTTGGGTTTGTAAAATAAGAAAACTATCAAACACCGGGTTTGATAGTTTATGTCGTTTTATCTGAAATTAGCTTTTTTACGATGATTCATCGCTATTTAGAGACTACAAACTACAATCGCAAACTGATTTAGTTTCCTATTTCCGACAAGAACTTAACACGTACCAATCTCACTTCCAATTCACTGAAATCGTTTTCGCCTAATTCATCAAGCGCAGCGCTTATTTTATCAGTTTCGGCTGTGCGGAAATAATCAAATATTTCTTCTACGCGATCGGGATCCATTACTTCATCCAAGAAATAATCGATATTGATTTTTGTCCCCGAATAAACAATAGCTTCTATCTCTTCCAACAGTTCATTTATATCTAAACCTTTGGAAAGCGCTATATCGTCAAGAGCTATTTTGCGGTCAATAGCCTGAATAATAGATACTTTTAATTTTGATTTATTGGCAACGGTTCGTACGCGTAAATCTTCCGGACGAATAATTTCGTTTTCCCTCACGTGTTCTTTGATGATTTTTACAAATTCTTCACCGTAGCGTTTGGCCTTTCCGGCTCCCACTCCCGGAATATTTTGCAGTTCATCCATCGTAATAGGATAGCTCGTAGCCATTGCTTCAAGAGACGGATCCTGAAATATTACAAACGGCGGCACTCCCAACTTTTTAGAAAGTTTTTTTCGTAAATCTTTTAGCATTGAAAACAAAACGTCATCGGCAGCAGAAGTGCCTCCGGTGTTTTTAGCACCTACTTCTTCTTCGTCTTCATCAAACTCGGTATCCTCCACCACCGGAAATTCCGTCGGTTTTTTCATATATTCCTTACCGGCAGGTGTTAATTTCAACACTCCGTAAGTTTCAATGTCTTTGCTGATAAAGCCCGCAATCATTGCCTGACGAATTACGGCGTGAATGAAACTTTCTTCCTCATCGGAGACAGCTCCGTAATTTTCCAAATCATCGTGCTGATACGATGTTACATCAGATGTCTCATTTCCTTTTAGAACATCTACAATGTGTTCTGCTTTAAATTTTTCTTTTAACAATTGGATGGTTTCCAGTGTCAATACCAGAAGCTCTTTACCATCTACAAATTTTCTTGGTTTCATACAATTATCGCAACTTCCACAATTATCTTCTTTATATTCTTCCCCAAAGTAATGTAATAATAATTTCCTCCGACAGACAGACGATTCGGCATACGCTTGAGTTTCTAAAAGCAATTGATTGCCGATTTCCTGTTCTGCCACAGGTTTACCCTGCATAAATTTTCGTAATTTTTCTAAATCTTTATATGAATAAAACGTAATACACTGTCCCTCTCCTCCATCTCTGCCACCACGTCCGGTTTCCTGATAGTAACCTTCCAAACTTTTCGGAATGTCATAATGAATCACATAGCGTACATCCGGCTTGTCTATCCCCATACCGAACGCAATCGTTGCTACGATCACTTCCACCTTTTCCATCAAAAACTTATCCTGATTTTCACTCCTCACAGCCGAGTCCATACCGGCGTGATAAGGTAAGGCTGAGATGCCGTTCACAATCAATGTTTCTGCTAACTCTTCTACCTTTTTACGGCTCAGACAGTAAATAATTCCCGACTTCCCTGCCTGTGAACGGATGAATTTTATAATATCTCTTTCAACATTGTTTGTTTTTGGACGTACCTCATAATATAAATTCGGACGATTAAATGACGACTTAAACACCACCGCATCAAGCATTCCCAAGTTTTTCTGAATATCATTCTGCACTTTGGGAGTTGCTGTGGCTGTAAGTGCTATAATCGGTGCCAAACCAATCTCATTAATTATCGGGCGTATTCGTCTGTATTCGGGACGAAAATCGTGTCCCCATTCCGAAATACAATGCGCCTCGTCGATGGCATAAAATGAAATCTTAACCTGACGGAGAAACTCTATATTTTCCTCTTTGGTCAGCGATTCGGGTGCTACGTACAGTAGCTTTGTTTTCTTTGATATAATATCTGCTTTTACTATATCGGTTGCCTGACGGGTTAACGATGAATTTAGAAAGTGCGCAACACCGTCTTCTGCGCTAAAGTTACGCATCGCATCTACCTGATTTTTCATCAGGGCAATAAGTGGCGATATAACAATGGCGGTTCCTTCCATCAGAAGTGATGGTAGTTGATAGCAAAGCGATTTTCCGCCGCCGGTAGGCATCAGTACAAAAGTATTGTTTCCGGCAAATACATTTTGAATAATAGCCTCTTGGTTGCCTTTGAATGTGTCAAAGCCAAAATTTTCTTTTAAATAAGCGATCAATTCTAAGTGTTGAGGCATTTTATTATTATATCAGAATTAAAACGAAATTACATCATATTTTTATATTGTGCAAAAAAAAACGCAAAAAAAAATATAAATTTTATCTGTCTGTTTTTGTTTTTTTGACAAATACCGCAAGAAACTGATAATTAGTTTAGTCTTGAGATTTTGTGTTTGTACTAATGCTTGTTTTTATCGTTTTATATTTATAAAAGGTGTTCTTCAATTGTGATATTGGCAATTGAATTTAAACAAAATTATAAACAGATTTTAAATCTACAAACTTTTTCACAAAAAAACAGGATATTAGTCTTCGGTGATTCTAACATCCTGCTTACAAACTTTATTATCAGCCGGTGAGAAAGCTTATTTATGCACTCTTCAACCGGTGTGAATTTATTTTGTTCATTTTTTCTTCGGCATATTGTAGCGTAATGACTAATTTTTTGTCCTTCTTGGATGGCATTTCATACATTTTATCCATCATTATGGTTTCGGCAATGGAACGCAATCCGCGTGCTCCCAGCTTAAACTCTATGGCTTTATCCACAATGTATTCCAATACGTCAGGTTCGAAGACAAGCTCAACATCATCCATCTTGAATAGTTTAATGTACTGTTTCACAATGGAATTTTTCGGTTCAGTCAATATGCGTACCAGCGCATTTCTATCCAACGGTTCAAGATATGTGAGCACGGGTAAACGACCGATGATTTCGGGGATAAGCCCGAACGACTTCAAATCTTGAGGTGCAATGTATTGTAGCAAATTATTGCGATCAATACCTTCATTCTCTTTTGAGGCATTATAGCCCACTACACGGGTGTTTAACCTTGACGCTATTTTACGCTCTATACCATCAAAAGCACCACCGCAGATAAACAAGATATTTTGCGTATTTACCTGAATGTATTTTTGTTCGGGATGTTTACGACCTCCCTGTGGTGGAACATTCACTACCGAACCTTCGAGTAATTTTAGCAATCCTTGCTGAACACCTTCGCCGCTTACGTCACGTGTGATACTTGGGTTGTCGCCTTTACGCGCTATTTTATCTATCTCGTCAATAAAAACGATTCCTCGTTCGGCTGCTTTTACATCATAATCCGCCACTTGCAACAAGCGTGAAAGAATACTTTCAATATCTTCACCTACATAACCGGCTTCGGTCAATACAGTTGCGTCAACAATGGTAAACGGTACGTGAAGTTTTTTAGCAATGGTTTTTGCCAAAAGCGTTTTTCCGGTACCTGTATAACCGACCATAATGATATTTGATTTTTCAATTTCTACATCATCGTTGGATTTTTCCTGTATCAGGCGTTTGTAGTGGTTGTAAACTGCCACCGAAAGAAATTTTTTAGCCTCATCTTGCCCGATAACATATTGGTCGAGATAGTCTTTTATTTCCTGCGGAGTAGGCATATTTTTACGTTCTAATTTAGGCAGGGACGATACTTTAAATGTATTATCCTTTACTATCTGTGCTGCCTGTTCCGAACATTCGTCACAGATATTCACACCATCTAATCCCATAATCAGAAATCCGACTTGTGACTCGGGACGACCGCAAAAATTACACCCTTTTTTGGTACTTTTAGCCATAAATTTTAATGAGCTGATAAGTTAATATGCCAATTAATCAATGAGTCAATGATGTGTCGTTGAATTGGCGCATTGGCAAATTATTTGTTTTTCTTTTCGTTAAATAATACTTTGTCAATCATTCCGTATTCCAACGCCTCTTGCGATGTCATCCAAAAATCCCTGTCAGAGTCTTTTTCTATTTGTTCGTATGCTTTTCCGGAATGGTCAGCTATGATCTGATATAATTCCTTTTTAAGTTTCAGCATCTCGCGTAAGTTAATCTCCATATCAGCAGCTACACCTTGTGCGCCACCGCTTGGTTGATGAATCATAATACGCGAATGCTTCAATGCCGAACGTTTTCCTTTGGCGCCTGCTACAAGCAATACAGCCCCCATAGAAGCTGCCATTCCTGTGCATATAGTTGCCACATCGGAGGATACAAATTGCATTGTATCGTAAATACCCAATCCGGCATATACCGAGCCGCCGGGAGAATTAAGATAAATTGAAATGTCTTTTCCCGGATCGGAAGAGTCTAAATAAAGCAGTTGTGCCTGAATTACATTTGCCGCATAATCGTCTACCTGCGTACCCATAAAGATAATTCTATCCATCATAAGACGAGAGAATACGTCCATTTGTGTAACATTTAACTGGCGCTCTTCCAAAATAGAAGGCGAGATATAATTACTTGTAACATCTGCATATTGATCTAATGCCAATCCATTCATCCCCAGGTGTTTGGTGGCATATTTACGAAAATCATTTTTATTGTCCATTTTTGTTGTTTTATTAAAGAAATATGTTCTTTCTCTACTAATTTCTTGCCAAAGTATTTCCCTGCCAAATTGACACGTTTCATCTTGGGCAATAGACAAAGATACGAAATAATACACACACTTTCTATAGTTTTTATGGTTTATAAAGATTATTTTAATTCAGGATAAACATCTATTTTGAGATATTCGTTATTTGTAGAACCTAAAAGATATTTTTTACGAAGTCGTCTTGACTTTTTATTTAATGATTATCCGGTATTTCGCCTAAAATGATTATCTTTGTAAGAACTAATCATAAAAGACATGAATTTACTAAATTTTGTTGCACAATATCCAGACGAAACAAGTTGTAGAGTAAAATTTAAAGAGTATCGCGACCAACAAGGCGTTGTTTGTCCTCATTGTGGCGGAACAAATCATTATTGGAAGAAAGATAAAGAATGCTATGAATGTAAAAAATGCGGTAAACGTCAAAGTTTACGTGCCAATACAGTAATGCATGGTTCACAATTGCCATTTCGTTATTGGTTTATAGCCATTCACTTGCTGACAAGCACAAAGAAAAGCTTTTCAGCGGCTGAACTCCAACGACAGTTGGGTCATAAACGCTATGAACCAATTTGGACTTTGCTTCATAAGCTACGTGAGATTATGGGCAAGCGGAATGAAATATATTCATTATCAGGTGTCATTGAATTAGATGAAGGTTTCTTTTCAACAGAAACTCCTGACGATGAAAAGAAAAAGCCATTGAAAAGAGGTCGTGGAAGTCAGAAAAAAAGCAAAGTCCTTGTAATGGCAGAAAGTCAACCCGTTGAAGGACAAACAACCAAAACAGGTAAGCCAAGACAAGTGGGACATATCAAAATGATTGTTATAAATGACTTAAAATCAGCTACAATAACCTCATTGGTTGAAAACAATGTAACTAAAGAATCAACCATTGATTCTGACGATTCAACTTCTTACGTCAAAATAAAAGATATTGTCAAAGAGCACCGACCACAAGTAATACCAAAAGAAGAAATTGGAAAGGTATTACCTTGGGTTCATATAGCAATCAGTAACGCTAAACGAATGTTACTGGATATTTATCACGATATTAAACCTGAATATCTTCAAAATTATCTGAACGAATTCTGTTACAAATTCAATAGAAGATACTTTGGTGAAAATTTATTTGACAGGCTTATGATAGCATCGGTTACATACAAAAATCAATTTAGGTAACACAGCGGATAATCATATTTTATTTTTATTAAAAATTTAAATACTAAACAAAAGAAAGGAACGTTTTTATGTAAGTTCAAATTACTAAATCCCGCTCCTTTCTATGATGTACCAAGTACTTGACAAAGATACGATAAAATCAGAGATATTACCATATTTACCCAAAGCCAAGCGTGGTTTTGACACAAAAAACAGTTTGATTGAAGTTGTAAACAGCATTCTATATAAATTAAAAACAGGTTGTCAATGGCATATGCTGCCAGTTAAAAGTCTATTTTCTGATGTTCCATTAAGCTACAAAACCATTTTCGGTCATTTTCGCAAATGGTGCAAATGCGGTATTTGGGAACAAATATAGATACGTTTATTGGATAAATACAGGACTTATCTTGATATGTCCAGCATTGATTTAGACGGTAGTCATACACCGGCACTTCGTGGAGGCAAAAAAGTAGCTTATCAAGGCCGGAAGAAAAAGAAAACGACTAATGCGCTTTTTCTTACAGAAAGAGAAGGCATACCTCTGGAAATGTCAGAACCAATAACGGGTAATCATAATGATGTGCATAAAATAACTAAGTATTTCAATCAAATGCTCGGTACACTTACCGAAGCAAGAATCAGGATAGATGGTTTATTCTTAAATGCTGACAGTGGTTTTGACTGTAAGGAATTAAGAAATCTTTGTTGTGACAAGGAAATTATTCCAAATATCGCGATAAATTATAGAAACAATGCTCATAGTGATAACATCTTTATAGATAACTTACTTTATGAAGAACGTTACAGCATTGAAAGGACAAATACCTGAATTGACAGTTACAGGACGTTATTGAATAGATTTGATGTAACAGCCTCCAGTTGGAGAAACCTCAACCTTATTGCATTTATCGTTATATTATTAAAGAAAATTAATAAAAATAAAAAGTCAAGATGATTTCACTTAATAGTTATTTAATGTATCGAAAAATTTTTTAAGTCAAAAAAGATTTTTAATAGAAAAATCATCCGCTTTAGTTCTTAAAAATAGCGGAACTATTTGTATCTTTGTAACTCAAAAAATCAATTAACTCAACAAAAAATATTTCTGTGCGGCATATTTACGTGCGGGGTATTTTCTATAAAAAAGAAAAACGAATATGAATGTACCGGCAAATTTAAAGTACACTAAAGAACACGAATGGGTGCGTGTGGAAGGCACTGAAGCTTATGTAGGCATAACTGATTATGCACAAGGAGAATTAGGCGAAATTGTATTTGTAGAGGTTGAAACCGTAGGCGAAACATTGGAAGAAGGAGACGTATTTGGAACCGTAGAAGCGGTAAAAACTGTTTCTGATTTGTTTATTCCCGTATCGGGCGAAGTATTGGAATTCAATGCCGAGCTGGAAGATGCACCGGAATTAGTAAATGACGATCCGTATGGAAAAGGTTGGATGGTGAAAATATCAATTGCTGATGCTACACAATTAGATGCACTGTTAAGCGCTGAAGCCTACGCAGAGTTAATAGGATGATGAAACTCCTTCATCCCTATAATATAAGAAACGGTAGAAGGAGACACTTACTGAATGTAAAATCGATATTAAACATTAGGATACAATGAATTCCGAAAACTCAACTGATGAGTTAAAATCTTCCTTTGGGAGTATGGGGGAGCTTTCTCCAAAAGTTTCCATAATTATGGGTAGCACCTCTGATTTACCCGTGATGAAAAAAGCAGCGGAGTTTTTAGACGAAATGGAAATACCATTTGAGATGCATGCGCTTTCGGCACATCGTACGCCCGCGGAGGTAGAGCTGTTTGCCAAGGGAGCCAAAGGGCGCGATGTTCAGGTAATCATCGCGGCAGCCGGAATGGCGGCTCATCTTCCGGGTGTAATCGCCTCGATGACTACGCTTCCGGTGATAGGAGTACCTATTAAATCTTCGTTAGATGGTGTGGATGCACTTTTCGCAATAGTACAGATGCCTCCGGGCATTCCCGTAGCTACCGTTGGCATTGATGGCGCTTTGAATGCGGCTATTCTTGCCTGTCAAATTATTTCTACTGCCGATAACAATCTTCAAAGCAAATTAGTACAATACAAGGAAGACTTGAAGAAGAAGATTGTAACAGCAAATGAAGAATTGGCTGAAATAAAATATAAATTCAAATGCCCTTCAACTCCCTAACGAGGGACGTTTTGCGGGTATTTGTCTTTTTATAGAAGAAAAGAAAAATATTATTCATATAAAAAAGTCCTGAAGGTCTTTATTTTTAAGAGGATTTTAGGGCTGATATAAACCCAAAAAGATATGACAACATTAGACAAATTTAACTTTGCCGGAAAAAAGGCGTTTGTTCGCGTTGACTTCAACGTTCCCGTGGATGAAAATTTCAATATTACGGACGATACCCGTATTCGTGCTGCAATACCTACATTGAAAAAAATCATTGCTGATGGTGGCAGATTAATTATTGCTTCTCATATGGGGCGTCCGAAAAAAAATCCGGATCCTAAATATTCGTTGAAAGTTATTGTACCACGTGTTTCTGAACTTTTAGGAGTACAGGTCAAATTTGCTACCGACACGTTGGGTGCAGAAACCGAGCAGTTGATAGCCGATTTAAAAGACGGTGAAGCTGTATTGCTCGAAAATTTACGTTTTTATGCCGAAGAAGAAGGAAAACCACGTCTTCCTGATACGGCAACTGAGGAAGAAAAAGCGGTAGCTAAAAAAGAAGTTAAAGCATCTCAAAAAGAATTTACTAAAAAATTGGCTTCTTATGCCGATGTTTATGTGAACGATGCTTTCGGTACTGCACACCGTGCACACGCTTCAACGGCTCTGATTGCCGATTATTTTGATAGCGATTATAAAATGTTTGGTTACCTGATGGAAAAAGAGGTGAAAGCAGTTGATACATTGATGGATAATCCTGCTCGTCCGTTTACTGCCATTATGGGAGGTTCCAAAGTTTCAACCAAGATCGAAATCATCGAAAATTTACTTACAAAAGTAGATAATTTGATTATTGCCGGCGGTATGACTTATACCTTCGCAAAAGCATTGGGAGGTAACGTAGGATTGTCTATTTGTGAAAATGACAAACTTGATTTAGCTCTTGAATTACTCGAAAAAGCAAAGAAAAACAACGTTAATATGGTATTGGCTGTTGATGCTAAAATTGCAGACGCATTCAGCAACGATGCAAATACACAATTTGTTCCGGTTGGCGAAATCCCCGAAGGTTGGGAAGGATTGGATATAGGACCCGAAACCGAAAAGAAATTTGTTGACGTTATCAAATCGTCAAAAACCATTCTTTGGAACGGTCCTACTGGCGTTTTTGAATTTGAGAATTTTACCAGTGGATCACGTGCGGTAGGTATGGCTATTGTAGAGGCTACTCAAAACGGCGCGTTTTCATTAGTAGGTGGAGGTGATTCCGTTGCTTGTGTAAATAAATTCGGCATTGCTGATAAAATGTCGTATGTTTCAACCGGAGGAGGTGCGTTACTCGAAGCCATCGAAGGATTGGTGCTTCCGGGAATTGCTGCGGTGAAAGGATAAGATTTGATCGAATTTGTATCAATAATACTTCTTTTTGCCGAGTATTATTATAAGATTAAAAAACCGAACGCTTTTTGCTGTTCGGTTTTTTGTTGATAATTATTGGTTCTTGATAGTTTTGAACTAAATCTGATGATGGGGTGATCATGATCGATTCAACTTTTTCGCATTTAATTCGCTTAATTACAGTAAATTGCATTGGTGTGGTAACTTTATTGCTCTCACTACGTACCCTCCTCTCCATCGGAAGAGGGGCTGGGGGTAAGGTCTAACTTAAACAAGATTAAAACCCTTGATTCTCATAAGCATCTGATAGTCAGGATGAATTATTTTTAAATATTCATAGAATCAAACGTTTAGTGATTTGCGAAAGTTGAATGATTTATATGCAAATTAACAATACATTATTTTTAGCCAATTTTAATCCTTAATATTGGTGCTCGGAGTGTGAATGTGAAATTCTAAAGGGTTCACTCCGTTTTGATGTGTTTTTCAAAAAAAACGAACTTGTTCGCTTTTTGAATTGGGAGAATGAAACGATAAATTTGGATAGAGAAAAGTGATGTGTGAATACCAACTATGCTGTTTTTTTGTGCTTTAGGTATTGATTCTTAGTTCTGTTCTTTACTTTCTGGATCAGCTGAATCGACAACTGCTTCTTCTGCTTGCGGTTCTTTACGCTCTTCGTTCAGAACAAACCGTTTATAGTAAGCTAATAACACTACGGTAAGCGGTAGAGCAATTATCATCCCAATAATGCCCATCAACGAGCCCCATACAGAAAGAGACAACAGTACCATTGCAGGTCGAAGCCCGGTAACCTTTTTCATTATTCGTGGTACGAGTATATAGTCCTGAATGGCTTGTGCAATAATAAACACAATAAGAATACTCAGCCACACCATCCATAAATTTTGTCCGGTTTCAGCGGCGCGCAAAATGCCCATCAGTGCACATGGAATGAGTCCTAATCCTTGCATATATGGTATCATATTGAGTATTCCCATCAGCGCTCCTATCACGATTGCCATTGGTAACCCGATAATACTAAGACCAATCATCAAAATAATCCCGGTAAGCAACGCTACAAGTCCTTGTCCTCTAAAATACTGATTCATAGCGTTTTTTGTGTCTGTAAAAATCTCTTCGGTAATTTTTCTGTATTTGATTGGCACCATCAAAAACATTTCAGATTTTATTTTTTCGTAATCGATCAAAATAAAAATCATATAAATAAATACAAAAATAATAACAACGAGGCTAAGCAAAAAACTCACCGAACCGTTAATGAAACTCCACAGTTTAGGGAAAATATTTTTTACCGTACCGGTAAATGTTTCGTTGCTCAAAAGCTCTTTAATGTCAATTCGAGCAATAAATTCATTGATTTGTGCTTGCCATTGTGGTGAAAGAATAGTGCCGAGATTGATGTTTTGCGTGTAATTTGATACCAATGCGCTAAATCGTTGAGATTCATAAACTATTTGCGGAATAATGATCCATAAAATACCTGCAAATGCTAATAAAAACAGTAGCAAAGTGCAACATATAGCTAATCCTCGATTTTTTATTTTAAGTTTGTTCTGAAAAAATAAAACAAACGGATTCAGATAGTAAGCCAATAAAAATCCGATGACAAACGGAAGCAATACGCTGCTTAATTTTCGCACAATGAAATATATAAGGGTAATAATACCAATGATAATAATCATTCGTATCACACGGTCAAACGTGTAAGGTTTGTTACTGAATATTTTTTCCATAGTTCGCGCTTCGTTATTTATTGCAACAATTTTTGCGGATTATTTGCTTCGGATAGCTTCATTGAAACAGTCGCGGCAAATCGGTTCGTATTCGTTTGTTTCTCCTAACAGAAATTGTTTTTTATCTTGTACTAATCGATGAGAAACGTAAGCTAAAGTGCCACAACGCACACATATAGCATGAGTTTTATAAACATCTTCGGCGACTGCCATCAGCGCGGGCATCGGACCAAAAGGGGTTCCTCTGAAATCCATATCTAATCCGGCAACAATAACGCGGATACCTTGATTTGCCAATCGTAAACAGATGTCAACAATACCTTTATCAAAAAATTGTGCTTCGTCAATACCCACCACGTCTACCTCGCTACACATTAGTAAGATGCTACCCGACGATTCAACCGGTGTAGAGCGGATAGATGTACGATCGTGTGATACTACTTCATCTTCCGAATAACGGGTGTCAACTTTCGGCTTGAAGATCTCGACACGTTGTTTTGCAAAATTAGCACGCTTTAATCTGCGAATAAGTTCTTCTGTTTTTCCTGAAAACATAGAGCCGCAAATCACTTCGATACTTCCTCTGCGCAATTGATTCGGATTGTTTTTTTCAGAGTATATCATCTATTTTGTGTTTTTTTTAATGTAACTGTCTTTTTTTTCAACGCTTTAATGTGTATCTTTACGCCGTAAACGTACTTTTCTGTTTACAAAAGTAGAAAAAATACTTGTATTCAACTTTAATTTAACAAAAAAGATATGAACAAAGATTTTTTAGTTGTTTTGCTTGAAAAAGACATCAAAGAATTGGAATTATTAACCGAAGGTTTTGCAGATTTGGATAGCTTTCCCAAGCCAATAATTGTGTTGGCAAAACAAAAGGCGGAAAATATTGTTAAAAACCTGAATGAACTCGAAAAACTAACATTCAAAGTTACGAACAATAACAAACAAGAGGAATTGAATCCCACCACATCAGTCAAGGAAACCTTGGAGGATGAAAAAGTGCCGTTTACGGTTTCGGTTGCCGAAGAGGGCTTGGAAGGACAATTGCCAACGGTCTCTGACACTATTACGCCGGATGAAGAAGCCAAAGGCGAGGTTGAAACGGTTGAATATAAGGAAGATATCGAAGACTACGCGCTTGGCGAAAAAGTTGTTGCGATGGAAGAAGAACCGGAACAAATACTTATTGAGCCGATAGAAGAACCGATTGAAGAAGATAATATCGAATTTGTGACACCGACTAATAAAAAATCGGATTCTTTTATTGTCATTGCCGACGGGAAAGAAGAGCGGGCTGAGAATGCTACTCCCGAAGCTATCACTGTGAATGAGAATGTTAAGATTAATGATATTCGTCAGGCGATTAATATCGGCGATCGTTTTCGTTTTCAGCGTGAGCTCTTTGGTGGAAATGGCGAAGTGATGAATAAGACGATTGCTTATCTTAATCAGTTGGCTAAATTCGAGGAAGTTGCCTCGTTTTTGAATAATAAGTTCGGATGGGCAAAAGACAATGCGCATGCCGAAGACTTTCTTCAAATCGTGAAACGAAAATTTCTATAAATCATTTTGTAGAAAGATAAAACGTTTTTATCGAAGTCATCTTGACTTTTTATGAGTTGATAATCATTCTGTTATTAATATGTCGTACCTAACGGTACTTCTTAGCCCCATCGGGGCGAAATCTTAATAAAAAATATATATCATTGCTTTTAAGCGCCGTAGGTGTGACATCTATCGATTATTAATTCTATTAAATTAAAAAGTCAAGACGACCTCATATAAAAAACAAATATATATTATTCGCGATGCTTGGCAATCTGCTTATGATAGTCAGTATCTAACCTCTAATTCTCGAACTCTTAAATGAAACTTTACGTAGTGCCCACCCCAATAGGTAATCTCGAAGACATGACCTTTAGAGCGATAAATGTGTTGAAATCGGTGGATTTAATTTTGGCAGAAGATACGCGTACAAGCGCTATTTTACTCAAACATTTTGAGATAAAGACGCTAATGCACTCGCATCATAAATTCAATGAGCATAAAACCGTACAGCAAGTAGCCGAGCGAATAAAAAACGGACAAGCAGTCGCTCTAATATCCGATGCAGGTACGCCGGCTATTTCCGACCCGGGTTTTTTACTTGTTCGAGCATGTGTTGAGAATGGCGTTGAGGTGGAATGTTTGCCTGGAGCAACGGCTTTTGTGCCGGCATTGGTGGCATCGGGTTTACCGAATGACCGGTTTTGTTTTGAAGGTTTTTTACCTCAAAAAAAAGGGCGTCAAACTAAGTTGAATGCGCTTAAAGACGAAGAACGAACGATGGTGTTTTATGAGTCTCCTTTTCGTCTGTTGAAAACGTTAACTCAGTTCTCAGAAGTATTCGGTAGTGAACGTAAAGCGTCGGTATCGCGAGAAATATCCAAAATATACGAAGAAACTGTTCGCGGAACATTAGGCGAGTTGGTAACACATTTTACAGCAAATCAACCTAAAGGAGAATTTGTTATAATTATTGCAGGAATTGAATAATAACATTAACTTTGCAGAAAATATTATGCAAGGTTTTTGTGTTAGTATTCAGATGATTAAAATAGGTAAACATTATTATTATTTCTAAAGATGAAAAAAAATATTTTATTATTTATTGCCGTGTTTGCTGTTGTGCTTTCGTCCTGCAATCTTAAGCCGAACAAGGAATCGGAGCGGTTGAAAGCGCAAAACGACTCTTTAGTAGAAACACAAGCCAAAATGGAACAGGAAGTGAATGATTATTTTTCGGCGATGAACGAGATTCAGGAAAGTATCGATAAAATAAAAAGTACTCAAAATGAAATATCTATACAGCCACTAAGCGAAAACACCCCCGAAGATGTACGAAAAAAAGTGACGGATGATATGGCATACCTAAATGATCTGATCAAAACCAATCGTGCGGAATTGGACAACCTGCGTACAAAACTGAAAAGAAGTTCATTTAAACTTGCCGACGTAGAAAAAACGTTGGCGCAATTGACCAAATCGCTCGAAACGGAATCAGCGAAAGTAGTTTTATTGCAAAAGCAGATTCTGCAAAAAGATTCGTTGATTTCCGATCTGAACATTACCGTGAACGATTTGGGAAGAAACGTGGAAGATTTGTCAAACAAGAATGCGGAACAGGAAACAAAATTGACAAAGCAAGATGAGGCGCTAAATGCTGCCTGGTACGCCATCGGGTCTAAAAAAGAATTGAAAGACAATAAGATTTTAACATCAAGCGGACTTTTTAGCGCCTCCAAAGTGCTTCAGTCTGATTTTAATAAAAACTACTTTGTAAAAATAGATGCTCGCAATACAAAACAAATTCCGCTGTATTCTACTTCCAACGTAAAAATACTGACTAATCATCCTAAGTCGAGTTATACGCTCGAAAAAGAGAATGAGAATTACGTGATTTTTATTACCGATCCGGCTTCATTTTGGAGTGTAAGTAAATACTTGGTTGTAGAAATTGATTGACTTTGTTGTTTGAGGTAAATAGAATAACCAACTATCCCGAAGCAAGCTGAAAACCGCATTGCTTCGGGCTTTTTATTGATTGATATGAAAAAATATAAATACCTTTTTATTGATTTGGATGATACGCTGTGGGATTTTCATACCAATGCCAAGTTGTCATTACGTGATATTTTTCTGTCGGAGCAATTAGATAAACGCTATCCGGATTTCGATGCCTTTTATCAAATATATTCAAAGCGCAACATTGAGTTGTGGACGTTGTACGGACAAGGATTAATATCCAAAGAATTTTTAATGACAGAACGTTTTCTTCATCCTTTGAAGCAGGTAGGTATTGAAGATACAGAGTTGGCAATGAGAATGAACGCTTCATTTCTGGATGTACTTGCTACCAAAACTGAGTTGATTCCACATACCATCGAGATATTGGATTTTTTTACGGAAAAGAAAATTCCGATAACACTTATATCGAACGGATTTAAAGAAGTACAATACCGCAAAATGAACAGTGCCGGGATTGAACATTGTTTTAGTCATATTGTCCTTTCAGAAATGGTCGGTGCATTAAAGCCCAGTCCTGATATTTTTAATTATGCACTACAAATCAATCAAGCCAAAAAGAATGAAGTGTTGATGGTGGGCGATAGTTTTGAAGCAGATATCATAGGGGCGATGGTGAGTGGAATCGATGCTGCATATTTCAATCCGAGAAACCGTCCGATTGCTTATGATGATGTGACAGAAGGTTTTATACAGATAAAAGATCTTCGAGAATTAAAAAAAATGTTTTGAGAATAAGCCATTGACTTTAAAATTTCAAAAGAATATAGGTGTCTATTCCCATTTTTTTTGTACCTTTGCACCCCAATTTATAACAGAATCATCATCATTCCTTTTAAATAAGGAACACGTTAAAACGACCCACTTATGAATATTGTTAGAAAAGACCTCGATCAAAACAATGCGCAGATTGTTGTCAGTATTGAAAAAGCGGATTATACCGATAAAGTAGAAAAAAAATTACGCGAGTATAGAAAAAAAGCAAATATACCTGGGTTTCGTCCGGGAAATGTTCCTATGGGGCTAATGCAAAAAATGTATGGAAAATCAGTAACGGCAGAGGAAATTAATAATCTGGTAGCTGATAATTTGTATAATTTCATTCGTGAAAACAGTATTCCGTTGTTAGGAGAACCGCTTCCAAGCGAAAATCAACCGGAAATTGATTTTGACACACAAGCTGATTTCGATTTTTCATTTGATTTGGGTATCGCACCTGAATTTGAAGTGGAATTTTCAGAAAAGGATACCGTTAAATATTACGACATAGCAGTGACCGACGAAATGATTGATAATCAAGTAAAATCATATACCGGACGCTACGGACGCTACGAGCAGGAAGAAACCGTTGAGGAAAAAGATGTAGTGAAAGGGCAATTGCTCGAATTGGCAGACGGAAAAGTTAATGAAGAAGGTGTTAAAGTAGAAGATGCCGTGTTAACTCCTTTTTATATGAAAGATGCCGAACAAAAAGCGTTGTTTGTAAACGCAAAAAAAGGCGATGTAATTGTTTTCAATCCACTGAAAGCATTTGAAAGCGAAGCCGAAATCAGTTCATTCCTGAAAATATCGAAAGACGAAGCCAAGAATATTATTTCCGACTTCCAAATAGAGATTCAGGGCATTACTCGCTATCACGAAAGTGAAATTAACCAAGAACTCTTTGATAAAGTTTACGGCGAAGGTGTTGTAAGTTCAGAAGAAGAATTCCGCGCGAAAATCAAAGAAAACATACAGGAGACGTTGAAAGCGGACAGTGATTATAAATTTGGAATTGATGCGCGAAAAGCTGCGGAAGACAAATACAGCGGACTTTCGTTCCCCGATGCTTTTCTGAAACGCTGGTTAGTAGCGACACAAGAAGGAATGACAGAAGAAAAAGTGACCGAAGATTATCCGAAAATGATTTCGGATGTTATCTGGCATTTAATCAAAGAAAAATTTGTTGCTAAGAACGAAATCAAAGTAGAAGTTGCCGATATCGAAGAATATGCGCGTAAAGTTGCCCGTGCTCAGTTTGCACAATACGGAATGATTGGTGTAGAAGACTCAATGATTGACGGCTATGTAAAAGATATGCTCAAAAATCAGGAAACGGTGCGTAACTTCGCTGACAGAACAATCGAAGATAAGGTATTGGAACTGATAAAAAACAGTGTAGAACTTGAAAATACCGATATTTCTATGGATGATTTCAACAAAATGTTTGAAGTAGATAGCTTAGCATAATTACAGCCTGTGGAGCATCTCGTTTTTTCTTTAATATAATCCGAAAATCATATTTTTTAGTGAGTGATGTTTTACTTTTTTGTTGTAAAATCGTGAGTTGCTGAAATGTATTAAATTATTGTGCCTCCTGAAAAAAGAGTTTTCACATTTTAAATACAGGGAAAAATGCGTTTCGTATCGGGATGTAAGGACTAATCATATATATAAATTACTTTTCTTTGTATTAAGCTGAACAGAATTAGTTTAATATATTTAATTTGTATGTTATTGATTTTTACAGCTTTACATATACGTGTATTAGCGATTAATTATGAACACTTACTTATAGTATTTAATTATTATTAAATTAAAGATGTCCATCCCTTTATTATTTTTTGTAAAATTTACCGAAAAACGTTGAATTTTGACGGCTTTGTTACTACTATCCGAACATCCATCTGCTAATAGTGAATAGTAAAACCTTATACATTGAACAATCAGTGCTTTAGATACAAATCAACTTGAATAGGATAATGATCAGACACTTTTGAATTGCCTCTTTTATAATGATTAGACAAAAACGAGTTATCAAACAAAATATAGTCGATACGGAAGCGAAAAAAAGAGCGGTTGAATGTCCAACCGAGCCCCGTACCAGTTTGACAAAAAGCATCATTCAAATTTCCTTTTACCTTTGTGTAAGTGTATGACGAAGGGACATCGTTAAAATCTCCACACATTATGAGCTTATACGGCGTATTTATTCTTACTTGTGCAATTTTTTCTGCCTGCAACGCTCTGACTTTTGAAGCTATACTCAATTTCTCTGACAGGTATCTGGTGATATCGGTAAATCTATCAGAGTCGAAATCTCTTCGCAGTTCTGAGGTTTCTTCCATATCTTTGGCGGTTATCCTATTGGATTCCAAGTGATTATTCACCACCCGAATGGTGTCGTTACCAATCACGATGTCAGAGAAAATAGACAAATTGAATGCCGCATCGTATTTTACATCTTCCTTATTTATTATCGGATATTTGGATAGGGTAACCAATCCCTGATGCATATTCCATCGGTTGAGCTTGTATTTGACATGCTTGTAACGGTATTTCTTGAAACATTTATACATATCTTCTTCTTCAAACTGCCCATCGTTATCGCTTGTGGCAAACTCTTGAAGACACACAATGTCAGCATCCGAATCTAAAATATATTGTATTACGGGATTGGGAGAGTCAGCCGTATGATTTTTGAGTTTTGCGGTAGCCATTGTATTGTAAGACAATATGGTTATTTTTTTTTTGAACTGTTCAACTTTTTTTTCGGATGAGATATTTATAGGAAAAGCGGAGCAAATATTTCCCCAAAACAAAATCAACGCTATCAGCGGGAGCAAAAACCACCATTTTCTTAAAATTGCCCAAAAAAGAAGAAACAAAAAATTAGCGAATGCCAAAGGAAACAGAAAAAACGCAAAATACGATGGAAAGCTCCACGTATTGGGATTTACCAACGACCCTATTTTAACCATTATCAAACCAAATACCACCAATATATTGGCAAATATGAGTGTTTGCTTTAATAGTTTAGTCATAATGGCAGGTGACTTCTTCATCTTTTTTGCTCAAAAAGTTTCTTTTTTTCTGCTGATGTTAAACTCTCGTATCCTGATGTTTTTATTTTATCTAAAATTTTGTCGAGTTCTTGTTCATTTTTTGCCTTCCATTGGTTAAAATCGCTATCCGACATCTTTGCCGAATGAAATCTTCTTGCCTTGGGAGGTGTCTTTTTAAACCGAAACAAATTTACGAAGAAATCTACAATTTTATTAAATAAAGGCGTAATATCTTTCCCTTTTTTTTCCAAAACAACAAACAAATATCCGGCTAAAGCGCCTCCGATGTGTACCATTTCACCACCGCCGTTTTTACCCGTAATACCAAACGCACTTATCAGTACTACCACAATGGCAATGTAAATAAGTTTCACCTTACCGATGAACAATAGCTGAAGTTCGGCTGCCGGCGATTTTACAGCATCAGCCACTATGATAGCCATCACCGCGCCTGAAGCGCCTATAACATAACTATTGTAAAGAAACTCTTCGTAGTACGGGAAAAAATTATACGACAGCACATATACTGAAACGCCGATCAACCCGCCCAAAAAGTACAATGCCAAAAACTGTTTCTCGGAATAATACATCAAAAAAATCTTTCCAAACCAATAGAGTGCAAGCATATTGAAGAAAAGATGCATAAAATCTTCATGCATAAACATATACGTGACAGGAGTCCAGCATTGACGAATCAACAGCTGAAAACTAGCCGGCGCTGCCAAATAGTTGACATACGCTGAGATATCTTGATTAAAAAGCTCAAAAACAATCAATATGAGTTTAATAACGATAAAAACAACCGTATTAAAAAAAATCAGCTTAACAAGCGTATTGCCGTTTTTATATGTTAACTTCAAATTTTCAATGATATTCATAAGTGTAAACGTCCTTTTTTACGCCAATAAAGAAGTAAAATTAAGCCAAAAAGCATTCCGCCCAAATGAGCAAAGTGCGCGATATTATCACCGGAGAAATTTGCCACCCCCAAAAGCAGTTCTGCCAAGCCATATATTATGACAAAATGTTCAGCTTTAACGGGAACACGGAAGAAATAAAAAAATCAGTTTCTCATTCGGGAAAAGCCATCCGAAAGCCAACAACAGTCCAAAAACAGCGCCCGAGGCTCCGATGGTAAGCGGCTTATTCATCAGATATTCCGAAGATTTCACAGCATCAGTCAAGTTTTGTGCCGTGTGAGCGCTAATTGCCTGATTCAAAGACTCAAAATAACTATTAAATTCTATGTACCAAAACAGTTGTTGAACGAGAGCGGCTCCAAGTCCGGCAAAAAGGTAATATAACAAAAACTTTTTGGGACCCCAAACTTGCTCAAGTAACCCCCCAAACATAAACAATGCAAACATATTGAAAAATATATGGCTTATACCACCGTGCATAAACATATACGTTATAAACTGAAACGGATAAAATTCACTTGCTTGCCAATAGTGCATCCCTAAAATATCGTTCAAATCAATTCCTCTGTTGCCCAATACGTAAGTAGCAAGAAACAAAAGTACGTTGATGATTAAGATATTTTTCGTTACTGCAGGAAGATTTCTCATAAAAAATAGTGCTTTTATTTTTAATTAATCAGAGTAAAAACGACCAAAATTCTCCATGTTTTAGAATCATTGAGTTTCTTTATTTAAATCGTTTAAAATAACGAATACAAAGGTAGTAAATATTATTTTGTCTGTGAAATTGAACACTTTTTGTGAATATTTACTAAAAACAAACACTTTTCGGATGAAATTCTTTTTTTTTTGAAGAG
This sequence comes from Paludibacteraceae bacterium, assembly GCA_049840795.1. Taxonomy (GTDB): domain Bacteria; phylum Bacteroidota; class Bacteroidia; order Bacteroidales; family Paludibacteraceae; genus UPXZ01. The sequence goes on along the minus strand of JASGJK010000033.1, from coordinate 33,702 downwards.
TAATGTTATATTTGTGGCGATAAATTAAAAAATCATTTTTTTACTTAAATTTTTAAGAATCATGAACAAAGCGGAACTAATCAGCGCTATTGCCACAGAAGCAGGTTTAACAAAAGCCGCTTCAAAAAAAGCTCTCGACGCAACAGTTAAAGCAATTTCTTCAACATTAGCTAAGGGCGAAAAAGTAAGTTTGGTAGGATTTGGCACATTTTCGGTAGCAAGTCGTACGGCTCGTACCGGTATCAACCCATCAACAAAAAAAACAATCAAAATTCCTGCAAAAAAAGTTGCGAAATTTAAGGCAGGAGCTGAATTAGCTAAAATCGTAAAATAGCTTCTTTTCGAGAAGTTAAAAGCATTAAATAAAAGGGTTCGATATTAATTTCAACTAAGAAATGCAACTTTCAAGAAGAAAAAAACACCTTTCAGGGCATATGCCCTGAAAGATGTTTAGGAAAAATTTCTTACTTTTAAGTTGTATGAGCAAAAAAGTACATTTAACCCAAGAACAAAGGTACGCAATTTCCTGCTTATTAAAGCAAGGTTGCAGCCAAACACAGATTGCAAAGACAATCGGTAAAGATAAATCGGTAATATGCCGGGAGTTGAAACGCAATGCCAATCTGAAAGGCAAATACTCCTTCCGGTATGCACAAGATATGGCAGAAGTGCGTAAAGAGCGTATGAAAAAGCCTCGTAAACTGTTGCCCGTAGTGAAAAAAGAAATCATTACGATGATTCAAGAAGATTTATCGCCACAACAAATTACAGGCAGATTAAAACTTGAGAATAAGCCTTTTGTCAGCCACGAAACCATCTATAAAATCATTCGCGTAGATAAGCAGCAAGGCGGGACACTCTACAAACACACCAGACATAAACTCAAACACAGGAAACGTCCGGTGGGTAAAAACATACCCATAAAAAATCGAGTTTCCATTGACCTGCGACCACAAATTGTCAATGACAAAAAACGATTTGGAGATTGGGAAATAGATACCATTGTGGGAGAAAACAATCAGGGAGCTATTGTTACAATGGTAGAAAGAAAAACCGCATTTATGCTTATGGAAAAACTTGAACAGGGGAAAAATGCCAAAGAATTGAGCAAAGTGGTAGTCAGATTGCTCACCGCCTACAAAGAACACGTTCATACTATCACCGCAGACAACGGGACAGAGTTCGCAGACCACCAATATATAGCTAAACAACTGGATACCAAAGTTTTCTTTACACACCCATATTCCTCTTGGGAAAAAGGATTGATTGAAAACACAAACAAACTAATTAGACAATATATACCAAAACATACAAAATTTGATAACATTAATAACCAGTATATCAAACAAATACAATACAAAATCAATAACAGACCAAGAGAAAAACTAAATTTCCATTCACCTAAAGAAAATATTCTTCCTATCTTTGAAAAATAATAAAGTTGCATTCACTGGTTGAAACTACGGATTTTTTCGTACCCTTTTTTATGTTGTCCGTTCACGCTGATTATATTATCTTTGCACTTTGTAAAAAATATTTATCATCACACAATATGTCATTAGAAACGATCCTTACGCAAGAGGTTGTGGGTACTGTACTACAACTGTATTCTCAAGAAATTTCTCCATCTACCGTTCAGTTTCAAAAAACAAAGAAAGAATTTGAAGGCGACATAACATTGGTTGTTTTTCCTTTTGTAAAAATTGCCCGTAAATCGCCCGAACAAACAGGCGAAGAGATTGGACAAGCGCTCAAAAGTCAGTTTTCCATCATTAAATCGTTTAACGTAATCAAAGGATTTCTGAATCTGAGTATCGACAGTTCGTTTTGGTTAGATCAATTGACAGAGATGCATGCCGATAAAAAGTTTGGTGTAAAAACTCCGTCTGCCGGCGCCGATTTAATGATGATAGAATATTCATCTCCAAACACCAATAAACCGCTTCATCTCGGACATATCCGAAACAATCTGCTCGGTTACAGCATTTCTGAAATTCAAAAAGCAAACGGATGGAACGTTTTCAAAACCAATATTGTGAACGACCGTGGAATACATATCTGTAAATCGATGCTGGCGTGGAAACTATGGGGAAACGGCGAAACGCCCGAAAGCAGTGGAATGAAAGGCGACCATTTAGTAGGAAAATATTATGTAGAATTTGACAAGCGCTATAAAGAAGAGATAAAAGTATTAATTGCCAACGGACTGACCGAAGAGGAAGCAAAGAAACAAGCTCCACTTATAAAACAAGCTCAAGAAATGCTTCTGGCATGGGAAAATGGTGACAAAGAAGTCCGTTCGCTTTGGGAAATGATGAACAGCTGGGTTTATGCGGGTTTTGATGAAACATACAAAAAACTCGGAGTTGATTTTGACAAAATATATTACGAGTCCATAACCTATACCGAAGGAAAAGAAAAAGTAGAACAGGGGTTGGCCAAAGGCATATTTTACAAGCGTGAAGACGGCTCCGTATGGGCTGATTTAACAGCCGAAGGATTGGATGAAAAACTGTTGCTCCGTGCCGATGGAACGTCGGTATATATGACTCAAGACATTGGTACAGCCAAACTTCGTTACGAAGAATATCCGATAAAAAAGATGGTTTACGTGGTGGGAAATGAGCAAAACTACCACTTTCAGGTACTTTCTATTTTGCTTGATAAATTAGGTTTTGAGTGGGGAAAAGACTGGTGCATTTCTCCTACGGAATGGTAGAGTTGCCCGAAGGTAAAATGAAAAGTCGTGAAGGAACGGTAATGGATGCCGATGACTTGGTGGAAGAAATGGTGAAGACAGCTCGCGAAACATCCGAAGACTAGGAAAATTAGATAGCTGTACCAAAGAAGAAGCGGACAATATTGCCCGTATGGTAGGTTTGGGCGCGTGAAATACTTTATTTTAAAAGTGAATCCACAAAAAATATGACTTTTAATCCAAAAGAATCGATTGACTTTAATGGAAATACCGGACCATTTATACAATACACGCACGCACGCATAAAATCAGTATTGAAAAAGCTGATGATGCCGATACTGATTATAAATCACTGAAAAACAAAGATATTCCACTTTCTGAAAAAGAAAATTATCTCATCCAATTATTGACAGAATTTCCAATAGTTGTAAAACAAGCGGGTGATGAATTTAGTCCGGCATTGATTGCCAACTATGTTTACGATTTGGTGAAAGAATACAAATCAGTTTTACCACGATTTTTCTATTCTCCGCGAAGAAAATGAAGCATTAAAAGTTTTCCGTCTTGTTTTATCTGAAAGCATAGCCTCCGTGATTGAAACAGGAATGGGGTTATTGGGAATTGAAATTGCAGAAGGATGTAAGTTGTTTGTTTCGAGTTTCAAGTTCAAAGTTTCAAGTTCAAAGTTTCAAGTTCCGAGTTTCAAGTTTCAGGTTTTTTATCGTTCTTAATTAATTTATCTGTTTATGGCAACAATAAAGCGTTTTGAAGATTTGGAAGTATGGCAAAAGGCAAGAGGAGTTTGTAAACTTGTCAAGACTTTGACTGAAAAAGAAAATTTTTCGAAAGATTTTTCATTAAAAGATCAAATAAAACGTTCGAGCGGCTCTGCTATGGATAATATAGCTGGGGGTTTTGAAAGAGATGGCAATAAAGAATTCATCAATTTTCTAACAATATCAAAAGGTTCTGCCGGAGAAGTTCGATCACAAGCCTATCGTGCTTATGATTATACTTGTATCACTCAGAGAATTTGATCAGATATACAAAGAGACTATTGAACTATCTGAGAAATTAGGAAAACTCATTTACTATCTTAAAAACTCAGAATATAAAGGAACAAAATTCAAACGAGATAATATTCCAAGGAAATCCGAAACCTGAAACTTGAAACTCGGAACTTGAAACTTTGAACTTGAAACCTGAAACCTGAAACCAGAAACCTGGAACTATTTCGTGTATTTTTCAATGACGTGAGGAAATATTTTATCAAGTTTTATTTGCCTGTTATTTGCCTGAAGCACAATATATCTGTTTTTATTTACAAATTTGATGCATTTTGTATTAATGATATATTGTCTGCTTACTCTTTGAAATGTATTTTGCGGTAGCCGCTTTTCCAACATCAGCAAATTTTCTCTTACCAATACTCCTCTTTCATCAGTAGTAAAATAAACGGTTGAAGTGCGTTTGTTGGCTTCAAAATACAGCAAATCGTTTGGAGTAATGTATAAAGTTCCTTTGTCTGTGTTCAACGTTATTTTATGATCGTCGCCTGACGTAGAGCTCGCTACGTTTTTGTCAACTATCTTGTTAATAGCCAACTCCAATTCATCAGGATCTACGGGCTTGTTCAAATAATCAACCACATCCAATCGGAGAGCTTTTTTTACATATTCAAATTCGTAGTAGGCCGACACTATCATTACAGGTGTTTCTGAATGCTCTTCTCTTAATATTTGCAACATTTCCAAGCCGCTCATTCCGGGCATTTCCACATCTAAGAAAAGAATATCCGGCTTAAACTTCTTCAAAATAAAAAGAGCTTCTGTGGGAGTAGCGCCAAACCGTATCTCCATTTCGGGAAACGAAACGGCTATCATTTTCGCCAAATACAAGCGGGCATTTTCTTCGTCATCGACAATTAATGCTTTCTTCATAGTCTTCAAGTTTCAAGTTCAAAGTTTCAAGTTCCGGGTTTCGGGTTTCGGGTTTCAAGTTTATTGTTCATTGCTGAAATGGTATTCTTTTGGAACAAAGAGTTCGATTTGTGTTCCCGTGGCACTTTCGGTTTCATCGTGTAAATCAACAATGGTTTGGGTCATTTTTTGTTCATTGATCTGATTGTAAAAATCCAATTGTTGTTGTACCAATTTGAGTCCCATCCGGTTTCCTTGCGTGCCAAGCTCTGCGGAACGTTTGCGCCCGATTCCATTGTCGGACACAGAAATTAAAGTTCCGCCCGTTATTTTTCGGACATCTACGTCCAATTCTCCATCGCCTTTTTTATTTACTAACCCATGGCGGATAGCATTATCGCAATAAGTATGCAACGCCATCGCAGGAACGTAAACAGTATTTTTATCCACCTCATCATCCATCTCTATCCGATAGGTAAATTTATCCCCAAACCGCATCTGTTCCAGTTCCAAATAGGTTTGGATATAGCTTAGTTCTTCTTCCAATGTGTTGTAGTTTTTATCTGAATTTGCCAACGTGAGTTGTGTAAATTTAGAAAACATAGCGATGTATTTTCCGGCTTTTCGGTTATCGTCCATAGCAAAGTGACCGATGGCGGTAAGTACATTTTTAGTAAAATGAGGTAACACCTTGGAGTGTAATGTGCGGAGTTGGAGTTCGTTTTCTAATTTCTGACGGCTTAACAGTTCCGTTCGCTTTTTTTCCTTGTGTTTTAACACATAAAATGTAACGGCAATAATGGATGAGATGAAGAGCAGAACATACAACAACCACATATACCAACGCAGTAAAAACGGTGTGAGGATTTGTATCGCCGGACTCGACGCTACGGGCGACCAATGCACGCCGTCCAAACTACACTGCACTTCAAACTGATATTTTCCGTATCCTAAATTGGTAAACTCTGCCGTTTTGGTATAAACCACTTGTGACCACTCATCTGAAAATCCTTTAAACGGTATTTAAAACGTAATGATTTTGGCGCTGAAATGGAATTGGCAATGTATTCAATCCTGAAGAATTTATTTTCCGAATGAACGGCAATATTTCCTTCCGAGAAGTAATGTGTGTCCCAACTGTCGTTGTCGGGAGAAAATGTGATATTTGATATTCGCACATCCGGCAACTTTAGTATAGAAGTCCGAATAATCTCATCCGGGTTGAATTTCAACACATTCAAGGCTGTGGCGAGCCATACGTACCCCTCCTTGTCTGCCCAAATCCCGTTTTGTCCCGACTCCAAACCCGTAAACCCGCCTTCGTAATCCACATTCACTACCGGAAGATTTGCATAATCACCATATTTCGTAATGTCCACTATGGCAAAACCGTGCGTCCCGCCTGCCACCACATATTTATTCCGGTACACGATTAACGAGGTATAAGCTCCGGTAAGAAACAGGGGAGCCACACGTTCTTCCCTCTCATCGGGCAGCTCCACATACACGCCTTTTTCCGTAGCTTTCCAAAGCCGCTTGCGGTCGTCCATATCCATACTTATCACGCCAACGTAAGGGCGGTTTACATTATCCGTCTTCAATTGCCCATTTACCAGGACGGCCGTGCCGCGCATACCTCCAACCCGTATCTTTCCACTTCCATCCCGTATGATACAAATAGGGAAGCCCCTGTCGAAAGGATAAAATTTCTTATCTCGGCCTATGCCAATATACAGCCCCCGTTTGCTGCTAATAGAGTCCATCCCCGAATACATAATCTGTCCACTTTGTTTGTCGTAGTAAGCATATAGACCTCCATGTGTAACCGAACAACCGCTGAATTTATCATTTTTAAACATAGCTACCCCATAACCCAGCGTCATATACACAGTTTCATTGCCATCGGTGGTGCTGCCCATGTACATCAATTTATTCGAACCGGCTGCATTGGGTATTACCCCATGTCCAAAATCAACAAATCGGAGAGACCCTTTTTTGTCAAGTGTGTATAGCCCGTTTCCATAGCTCCCTATCCACATAGTCCCCTCATCGTCCTCTACCACCGACCACACATTGTCCGGCGTACCCAGATTAAAATTGTATTCTTCAATATTGAGGTTAAAGTAATTGTATAACCCATTTTCGGTGCCTATCCATAAATTGTTTTCACGGTCGACATACGAAAAATTAGGGTAGGTAAAACCACTGTTCAATCCGCTATTTCTTTCGGGGTAGAATTTAAAACCACTGTTACTTAGATGAAAATATGTTCCGTCGGGCAACCAACTGTCGCGATGTAATCCTTCGTCTAATTTAAAGCCGAGAGTTTCGAGTTGCCTGTTTCGGATAGAGAATAGTTCACAAACATTTTCTTTAGACCGCTGGAGAGCGCATTTTTCCAATCTTTGTCGAATAAAGCATTCTCCACTTCAAAGGGAAAATGCAGTATCTCACGAAAATGGTTGTTCGTCCATTCGTAAACGGCTTTATGCCCGGTAATACGATTGTTCTCCACTCTGGTAACTTTATCTTTCAAACCCTCAATGCGTTTAAACCTATGAGTGTTGATGTTGTACCGGTAATGATACGAGCAATTGTTCTGATACTCAAGAGCTATTTCCACTAAACCGAACAAGGCAAGATTATCCTTGTCGAGTACCAATGACTTTTGTCCAAAATGAGGAACTTCCATTTTTTCAGGTAGTTCCTGAACAAACAGGCTGTCGTTTTCGAACAGAATAACCATTTGCCGGTGGGTAAAAAACAATTTTCGTTTGCCCCATTCGCTTATACTCAATATTTCCCCAAAAGGTATTCCATCTTCAGCCGTATAGTTTTTAAACGTCACGCCATCCCAGCGGCTCACCCCTCCTTTGGTGCCAAACCACATATAGCCATCCCTGTCCTGAAAAGCGCACATCAGCTGCATTTGTACCAGCCCGTCGCGGGTAGTGAAATGACGAAAAGCATAGTTGCGGGTGAGACGAGGAGAGGCATTGACAAAACTAATGCAAACTGAAATGATGAGTATAAGTAGTGATCGTCTCAAGTCGTGAATTTTTTGCAAATATAGTGGTTTCCAATAGAAATCAAAAGAATAAATACAGCTTTAAATTTCAGAATGAATAAAAAAGAATAAGTCCGCTCTCAAAAATAACGAGTACAATCGGCTGTAAGCAGAAAGCACTCATTATTGGTAAAATCCCTTATGCCTTTGTTTTTTTGATCTTACAATAAAAGCAAGGTATGTTTATTGCTTGGTTCAGGTTGTCGTATTGGATATTTTACGTCCACATTATTTCGATATAATTTTTACTGTCAGTGCGTTGCCATTCTTGTCGGTCGCTTTAATAATCCCCGTTTGTTTGTTAAGATGGAACGACTGGCCTTCTCCTTGTTGTAAAAGTTGTCCTTGCAGAGAGAAAAATTTCATATTCACTTCGTTGTCAAACTGCAAATTGTTGTCAACAAGTCGATAATTTATATTTTCTTCATTTGTCTTGTCTATAGCTGTCGTAATGCCAACCAGAAAATAACCATAAGGATAAACAGCTGTATGAATACCAAATGTGGTTGTCAGTTTATATTTTCCGTCAGTTAGTGTTATATTCTTTGCATTTCCATCTCCCACAAAACTCTGTGTATCTGTCCATGTAGTGTCAGTTCCATTTATATTTGAGGCATTTAACAGTTTATATGTTATACCAACTGTAGTAGTGGGAAAGTTTAATGTTTTAGTTGTATTATTCAGTGTGGGCTTTTCAAGTATTGTAATGGTGTCATTAGTCCAGTTAGCAATATCATTAAGTCTTCCGACATATATGCCTTGATTATACAGGCGGGTACTATCTGCATAATCTCCAACAAACGAAGCATCGTTAATACTTTTCCATTTGTAATAACCAAAGTTTGGTCCTCCACTCACTTTAGCATTACCACCAGCATTTACCCAGATAAAATCAGGGAGTTTCCCAAATGTTGAAGAACCAATTGTGCGGTCAAATATATCTGTTTGATAGTTTACGTCAAGTCCAATTGTAATCGAGTTACCTAAAACAGTGTAGTTAATAAGCCAACCACCAGAATCTCCAACTTTTAATTGAAGAACTGTACCTATTTCAGTTCTGCTTGTTGCTTTGTTTCTGTAAAATACACCACTATTAGGATCAATCCCGGAAAAAGTAATAAATATGCTTTCCCCTCTCTTAATAATCAAGTTTAAAGTGCTTCCACTTTGCAAACTTGGAACGACGAAAGGAGTTGATTCTGTTTTGTAATTGTCGGGATCGACAACAACCAATGTTTGCGCTTCAATTGTTGATAAACTGATTATAAGAGAAGCAAGACTAAGAAAAATGTTTAAATGTTTCATATCGATTTGATTTTTGTTGTTTCCATTTTTTTGAATGGGGGCATAACAGTGATGTCTCACCGCATCAGTAGGTTGAAGTAGCATTCACAGTAGTGCAGCTACAATGTGAATTGAAAATTAGCTCAGTTAAGCCGAAATTAAACTTTTCAGGTAAGTATTAAGCCTGCCTGTGGGCAATGGTGATGGTAACTGTTTACTGTTTTTTATAATTATGATTTTTTGATTTTCACCCAATTAACAGACCACCATAACAAGAAGTGGTACAACTACCAGCACAATTCGCTCCACAGCTTCCTCCACAACTTCCTCCGCATTGCCCTCCACAAGCACCTGAACAGGTATTCGAACAAGTTGCCCAACAATTTGAAATTGTTTTCTGATAGTTATTTTCATGAACATCTTTATAGTCTGATTGCTGTTCTATCAAATCGATCTCTTCATTTTTAATAAAAAAGGTACTCATAGTATTTTAATATAATATAATATATTGTTTATTAATCGTATAGCTTCTAATGTTTTTTGGGGAGATTCACCGTTGAACGTTTTGTTTTTTAGCTGCTGAAATTGGAAATAAGCATTTGCTTTAAAGAAAACGTGCATCAATTGACACAAATGTTTATCACATTTAAATTTAACATTGTTTTGACTGAAATTGATACCAATACAAATAGGACACAGATTAAAAAATTCTTTGCTATAACAGTTCGAATAATAATTCTCATGAATGCAATTAAAATCATATTTTCTCCAAGCCTCATCTTTTATAGTTAAATTGTAAAAAAGCTGACATGGATATTTTTTTGCATAAATGTCACAAGCAGCCATTCCGGTTCCAGTTCCGCAATACTTTTCCCTATTGTTTGTTAGAAGATTAAACAATGGCATATTTAAAAGTCTAATTGGTATGATTGATTCATTTTTAAGGTAAAATTCAATCAACTTAGCCAATTCATCTGAAAGTATAGTTTTATAACTCTCTCCTGACCAATCTACACCATAAGCTAAATTGGCATTTACTCTAAATCCACGTTTATGTATATCTATCACTCCCTTAGAAAAAGACTTTAATGTTAAGGGTGAAATTGTCATTTTAACCGCCTGTTCCGGCCAATTGTCGATAAAATAATTCACGTCGATTTTGTCATAGCTGTTGTTCCGATTAATATCATGCATTTCCTTTGTTCCATCCAGACTAAGACCCAACCAGATTTTATCTCTATTCAACCTTGCCCAAATTTTAAAATCATTTCTTAGTAAAGTTCCGTTTGTATTGACAAAGAAAATGTACGGTTTGTTGAATTTTTGCTGCCATGTCCAGTTACATGTTTCCATTATTAAGTCTGGATATAGCAATGGTTCTCCACCAATAAAATCAAACTCAATCTCATCAAAATCATCTTTTTTTTGAAAGCTTTGCGATATGATTGACTTGACTTGTTCAAGTTCAATTTTATTAATAGTTTTACCATGTTGATAACAATAAGAACAATTGAGGTTACAGTTCTCAGTTATTTGAATTATTATTGTTTTACGTTGCATTTATTTATATGTTGTTGCTAACTTAACTATTATAGCGAAGATTACAATAGCAGCCAAAACACCCCAACCGTTGGCAATACCAATACTTTCTACAATAATACTGCAAACCACAAACAAAAAAATGAATAAAAAAATGTTGGTATAGGCGTTTAGGTCGCTGTAATTTTGGATAAATCTGCTACTTTTGTAGCGTGTATATTAGGAAACAATATATAGGAGTGAATTCAATAGAGTTCAATAAATATTTTCAGACACAGGAGGATTGCTATCGCTATCTTTCAGAAATAGAATGGTCAGCCGAGCATCCTTACCAATGTAAGAAGTGTGGTCATTTGAAATTTGGCAAAGGCAAAAAGCCCTATTCACATCGTTGCGCCAAATGCAATTACGATGAAAGCCCTACTTCTGGAACTATGTTTGACAAGTTGAAATTTTCATTGCTTATCGCATTTCATATCTGTTTTAAAATTAGCACCAAGAAGAAAGGAATGTCTTCATTGGAATTGTCAGAGGAATTTGGATTGCGCCAGAAAACAGTATGGAAATTTAAGTGGAAAATCCAACAAGCAATGACAAGTAGCCGTAAAAGCCGATTGGAGGGCAAAGTTCAGGTTGATGAGTTTCTCATAGGAGAATACGAAGAAGGTAAAGTTGGTCGTAGTGGCGACAGTAAAAAGAAGTTAGTAATTGTTGGGCTTGAAATTTTGGAAGATAAAAAAGGTGTTGGTCGAGCTTATGCACAAGTAATTGAGCATGTCTTCTCGAGCAAAGAATTTAGACCATTTTTTCAAACATATATCAGCAACGATGCAAATGTTATTACTGATGTTTGGAAAGGTTATTTACCATTGAAAAAAGACTATCCAAACTTAGAACAAATACCTTCGGAGAAAGGGAAAGGCATACAGCAGTTGCATATTCACATAATGAACATTCAGGGATGGCTACGAGGAATACACCACCATTGTTCAAAAGAACGGATGCAAGGTTATCTCGATGAATATCATTTTCGTTATAATAGACGGACAATGATGGGGTCAATCTTCGATTTACTCATAAAAAGGATGGTTCTAAGCGAACCTAAGAGATTGATTAAAAATAAAATAACAACAGCGAACTAAGCGCCTATACCAAAAAAAATGAATAGCAAAATTTTTCCCATCATTGCACTCTTTTTAGGTGACCAATACCACAAAATGGACATTTTTCAACATTAATATCTTCTTGGAATAAACCTGTATATTTAGCTGATCCAAATTTAACAAGACAGGATTCACAAACAAAAGCTCCATTCATTTTACAATGTGGTGCTTGGCAATAATAAAGTCTTATACTTTTTGAACCAAAAAAATTTGATTTTTGTTCTTCTCCACAATAATAACATGCTTTATTTCCCATTATCTTTGATTTTTAAAATTTTCAATTAAATTAAAACCTGTCTCTCGTTTGATTTTATCCATTTTTGGAGTTTTACTTTTTGCGTCATCGCTTCTTTGTATTTCTACTTTTTTGTCCAATCCCCGATCTAAATTTCTTTTCATAAATTCATACACTTTTTCTCCCTACTCTTTATTCGGATTTTCGGGAACTTCCGGTGGTTATGTTGAATAACTGAGTAACTGAGTAACTGAGTTATTCAATTTTTTCTTCTTAATCAAATTAATCACACAAATCACGGTTCAGACTTTTTTTGCTCTTTTTTCCGCTGCTGCCCGCACGCCTATAAGTGATGAATATTTGCTGCGTATTTCGTTCATTTCACTCAGTAGAGTTGTAAGTTCGGAGTAGGGGTAAAGGTGTTCTGATTTTCCACCGCCAAGCTGAAACGGCTGTATGTGGTTGCAATTTCGCGCCGCACGTTGCTTGCAGAGGGTACCGAAGTCAAATTTCCTTCAATATCATTGCGCTGCTGCCAAAGGGATACCATTTCTGCGTTTTTGGTTTCGAGCAGGGTGAGCGCTTCGCCCACGCCTGCCGCTTCTGCTTTTGCCTGCAAATTGGTGTTAGCGGCATATTTAGCAAACATTTCTCTAAAATTAGCCGTCTGGGTATGTGTGGAGAGTTCTTCCGAATCCCAATACGGTTTCAAAAAGTCTTCCAATTGAGTGGCGGCCTGTGCTTTTTCGGCGTTCACCAAACTTTTAGCCGTGCGTTTAACTGTCGCTTTTATCTCTCGCCATACACTGTCGGTAGTTTTATTCAGCACGTAAATTCCTTTGGTGAGTACGTTGGCACGTTTGCGGTTCAGTTGCGGTCCGAGTTCAGAAGTTTTTTCTTCCAATTGGGTGAGGGCGGCATTGGCAGTGGCATCAAGCAGCGAGCGTTGCGGCTTGAACAAGTTGACAGTTGCCAAACAGATACCGTGGGTGTCTTCATTGCCAAGTTTGGCAATATTGATTGATTCAAGTTTCATAGGTTGTTATGTATTTCAAGTTTCAGGGTCTTTGTTTTATTTTTTTTCGAAAATGGTTGTCAATCGATTGTTTTTTAGTTATTGAGAATATTTTGTTAAAATCAATCGGTTGTTTTTGGGTTTTTTGAATCCATTTATTAAAGTCAATTGATTATTTTTAATACTTCAGGTGTGTTTCATCGAAATCAATCAATTGTTTTTTAGTTGCTGAAAACATTTTATAAAAATCAATCAATAGATAGCTTGTTTTCTCTTTTCAACGCCGAGAAACAGACGATGAGAAACGTTGCAAATGTAATTTTTTTATAATTAATCAACAAGTGTGTTAAACTCAATAAGACACCAAACAAAGAAAGAATGTAACGAAACAGCCATTTTTTGACACGAAACCGCTGTTTTTTTGTAATAAAATTATATGATTATCCGCAAAGCATCCTAATTGAAAAATAAGATTATTTACGGTTGATTTTTATTAAAAATAATTTGTTTAATTAACTGATATTCATTATATTTACAGTCTAAATCAATAGAATGTGAATATACTCGAATTCATTCAAAAATTTCCAGATGAGGACGCTTGTCGGTTAAAAATAAAAGAACAAAGAGACCAAATCGGTGTAATTTGTCATAAATGTAATTGTAAAGAGCACTTTTGGCTTGAAAACAAGCAATGTTATGAATGTAAACATTGTCATTCTCGTCAAACACTAAGATCAGGCACTGTTATGCAAAACTCTAAGTTACCTTTTCGATATTGGTTTGTTACCATGCATTTGCTCACGAGTACCAAAAAATCATTCTCAACAGAAGAATTACGTCGTCAATTAGGACATAAGCGTTATCAACCTATTTGGGAAATGGTCAACAAAATTCGTGATATTATGGGTAAACGCGACAATGAATATCAACTTACAGGTCAAATGGAACTTGATGACGCTTACTTTTCTACTGAAATACCTCAAGAACAAAAGGATCAGCCTTTGAAAAGAGGCCGTGGAAGTCAAAGCAAAACCAAAGTGTTGGTTATGGCTGAAAGTGAATTGGTCGATAAGCCCAAGAAAGGCCGGAAACCAAAACGGGTTAATTACATTAAAATGCAAGTTATCAGCGATTTGAAATCAAATACAATTACAAGTATTGTCAAAGAACAAGTTGATAAGTCTGCTGAATTAGTCACTGACGATTCAACATCATATACTAAATTGATTGAACATGTCAATTCCCACGTTGCTAAAGTTATTGAACCTGATATGATACCAGTTATACTACCTTGGGTTCATATTGCAATCAGCAACGCTAAACGATTGTTTTAAATGTTCATCATAATATTAAAACCAAATACTTACAATATTATCTCAATGAGTTCTGTTATAAATTCAATAGAAGATATTTTGGAGAAAGAATATTCGACAGACTGCTTATGACTGCTGTTTCTTATACTCCAGATTTCAAATCTAAAATTTACAATAGGACACTTTGCGGATAATCATATAAAATTAAAATGGACTGTCTTTTATCCGTATTAGAGATTATATAGAATAGAAGATTATAGTATTGATAATCAGTTATAAAAATAAATCAATCCCCCTGCCCCCCTTTTCAAAGGGGGAATGCAGAGTACAATGGACGGATATCTTCAATGCTACTTATTACGATGCAAAAAGTACCCTTTTTTAAGCTACTCTTTATACACATCTTTTTTTGTTCATCGGATGAATAAAAGAGTAGGAGTTAGTTGCAGGATTTAAAGCAGTAATATCTTAATGCAGAGTGTATTTACTATCCGGATAATTTGCTATTATGGTGTTTATTGTGTATCTTTATGATATGATGCACAGTGAATTAGGTTGTTTTTTTAAAGGTAATTTCAATGATAAAAGAATAGATAAAAGAGCAAATTTATTTTTATCAAATTTGATAACCAGCGGTTCAGCCATAGTGAATCAGAGTTGCATAACGCACACAGAAAAGATTGGATCATATAGAATGTTGAATAATACAAAATGTAGTGAAACGCAGCTTAGCGAAGCTTTATTCAATTCCTGTAATAGTAATATAGTAGGAGACCATCTTTTGTGTATTCAGGATACTACGGAAGTTAATTATTACTCGCATAGAGATAGGGTTAAGGATTCAGATGCAGATTTAGGTAGAATTCATCCCAATACACTTGGATATCTTTGTCATCCGATGTTGGTAGTAGATGCTGATAAACATATGCCTATTGGATTTTGTGCTGTAAAACTATGGAATCGAGAATGGGAAAAGCCTGTGAAAAACCCTCGAGCTTACCAAAAGCTGCCTATCGAAGATAAGGAATCGTTCCGTTGGATTAGCAGCGTAACTGAAAGTAGGAAAAACCTACCCAAGGTTTCGATAATTACAGTGATCGCTGACAGAGAATCAGATATTTATGAGGCTCTTTGCACAATTCCAACAGAGAACACTCATTTGCTTATTCGCTCCAGTTCAAACCGGTTGACTTGCGAAAATGACATGTTACTGTTGGATAAGATGCAGAGTTGCAAAATTGAGTATACTTATGAAATTGAGATCAAAGGAAATAAATCGCGGAAAAGCCGTAAGGCGAAAATAGATTTACGTTATACAACAGTTGATATAAAACGTGGAAGTCAAACGGTCGGGGATTATCCAGCTTCTATAAAAATGAATTGTATCTATGTGGTTGAACGACCAGACACAGTTCCATCGGGCGAAGATCCAATTGAATGGAGGTTGTATACAACCCACCAAATCGACACGGTAGAACAAGCCACTCGATGCGTTCATTGGTATCGTGCAAGGTGGTATATTGAAGAATTATTCCGAATACTGAAATCTGATGGCTTAGATATTGAATCTTCTCAGCTTGAATCTGGATTGGGATTAAAAAGACTGATGTTGTTTTGCTTACAAGCAGCCTTGCAGATAATGATTATAAAGATAGCTTATGATCAAAAGCGTGAAGACTGTGAAGCTAAAATGGCTTTTTCAAACAAACAAATAGCGTTCTTAAAGATCCTTCAACCCAGGTTAGAAGGAAAAACAGAGATGCAGAAAAACCCTTTCATAATAAATACTTTAGCATGGGCAGCATGGATTGTGGCAAGGTTAGGCAAATGGACAGGATACAGTAGTCAAGGACCACCCGGATATATTACAATAAAGAAAGGGATGGATATTTTCTATGTCAAATATGATGCTTTCGAACTCGCTTTAGATGAACTGGAAGATGTGTATAAAGAGTAGCTTTTTTAAGGGGGAATGCGAAGTACAATGGACTTCAATAATACGTATGATGCAAAAAGTCACCTTTGGAGAAAATGAATTTAGGAGAATTGAAAGCCACTGTATATTAGGCATATAACATTCTAATTTATATAATCTCTATTATTTATATTCTAACATGTTTTTTTATACGTTATTTATAATACCTTTGCACAAAATTTTTACGTGATTTGTTAATGTAAAAGTGATTATGATTATCCGTAAAGTGACCTAAAAATTAATTGCCACGCCTTTTAAGGCGTGGCAACTGAAGAAATATACTATGTTGCTTTGCGGATAATCATTAAAGTGATTGAATATAACCATAGTAAACAAAAAACAAGCACGGCTAATAATCCAGATTTCCGGTAGGACACACACACATTACGTGCAAGTTTTCAGTGACAATAAAAACAATTATAAACGTATGATAAAAACAATTTACACCTGCATTTCAATTGTCTTTATACTTATTATGGTAAGTTGCTCTACCGGTAAAAAAGCGCTTCAAAAGGGAGATTATTATCGTGCTACGATGGAGTCTGTAAACAGGTTACGCTCCTCACCCGATAATAAAAAGGCACAACAAGTCCTTAAGCAATCGTATCCGCTTGCTCAAAGTTCTAAGCTACGCAATATTCAAAACTCAATGGATGTAAATCAGCCAAACAAATACGCGGTAATTGTGCAGGAATACACCGACTTGAACGACCTTGCCAATGCGATTTACGCTTGTCCGAAAGCGCTCGAAATTATTCCGAATCCGACTCAATATTATTCCGAACTAAAAAGAGCAAAGGAGTTGGCTGCCGAAGAATCGTATAAGTTAGGGGTGGTAGCGCTCTCGCAAAACACCATTCTCAAAGCAAGAGAAGCTTATTACCATTTCAAAGATGCAGACACGTATGTAAACAACTACAAGGATGTAGCTAAAAAATTACAAGAAGCTCTTTTCCTCGCCACACTCAAAGTGGTGGTTTCGAAACCCGTCACTTCGGCGAAATACCAGCTTACCGCCGACTTTTTTTACGATAATTTAATGGCGCAAATGTCAAAGGTTACAAGCTACAATTTTATTCGTTTCTACACCTACGAAGAGGCTAAAAATGAGAATCTTCGCCAGCCCGATCAATACATCATACTCGATTTCAACGATTTCTCGGTGGGTAATATACGTGAAAGCAAAAGCACCACGGAAATCAGCAAAGACAGCGTATTGGTGGGTACAACCAAAATAAACGGCACCAATCATAATGTTTACGGAACTGTAAAAGCGCAATTTACCGTTTTCAGACGGGAAGTGATTTCCGGTGGCGTACTTAACGTACGAATCATTGACGCATACAACAATCGTACGCTGGAAAACAAAAACTTTCCGGGACAATTTGTTTGGTATAACGAATGGGCTACTTACAAAGGAGACGAAAGGGCACTTACCAGCAAACAACTCCAAATGACCAATAACAGTGATGCCGTAATGCCTCCCGCCAATCAGGATTTGTTTATTGAGTTCACCAAGCCTATTTTTGACCAAACGGTGAGTTTTGTGAGAAGTTATTACGCACGATAATTTCAGTGGAGACTCAGATTATCACTTAGTTTCGAAAACGAGAAAAACGGACGAATAAAAATGACCGGTTTTTATTTGTCGCGGTTTACGTATGATATAAATTTCGATATTTTTTCCGGATGGGTCTCAAACAAATTACCAACCACTACCAAATCAGCGCCGGCATCGTATGCTTGTTGCAATTGTGCAGTAGATTTAATACCTCCTCCCACGATTAACGGGTGGGAAATCGCTTTCTTTACAGCTGCGATCATCTCGGCAACTACCGGTTGATTGGCGCCGCTACCAGCTTCCAAGTAAGTTAATTTAAGTCCGAGCAATTCGCCGGCAACAGCTGTGGCAACTCCCGTTTCAATATCATCGGCTGCGATAGGCATTGTTTTACTCACTTTTTTAACAGCAGTTTCTTTCCCTCCGTCGATTAAAATATACGCTGTTGGAATGACTTCAATACCCGATTCTTTAATTCTCTTGGCAGATGTTACGTGCTGACCTATAATGTAATCGGCATTTCTACCCGAGATTAACGATAAAAAAAGCAACGCGTCCGCTTCGGACGTAAATTGAGAGGCATCTCCGGGAAACAATACCTTAGGAACGTTTATGTGACGGAGTGATGTTAGTAACTCACTTACACTATTGGTCGTTTTGCTGCCACCAATAAAAATAAAATCAGGTATGAAAGCAGAAAACTCTTCCAGTACCTTCGTTCTGACTTCTCCCGTAAATTTATCGGGATCAAGTAAGACGATAAGCATTTTCTTTTGGCGCCGTACGTTTGTTTGTATTGATTGATAGATGTTCACTCTGTTTCTGTTCCAAAAACGATTACAAAATCGGGAGTTATTTTATAAAAAAGTGTATAATTTTTACCGCTGACTAAATGTAGGGCGTTTATTTTACCGCTCTCTTTTTTTTCAAAAGGGAAAATCCGTAATTGCGCGGCAAAATCAACGGCTTTATTCCCTATAATTTTAAACAAAACCTCTTTACTCGACCAAAGCAGGCAAAGTGTTTCTAAATCACAAGTTTGTGGAAAATTATTCTGTTCTTCGTTACTCAAAAACTTTTCGTAAATACGTCTTAATTTTTCCGTTGGAATTTCGATATCAATGCCTACTTTTTTACCGGGATTTGAAACGGCAGCATTCCAAATACCGGCATGCGAGAAACTGACATGGAATTTTCCGTTTTCCAATAGCGGTTTTCCTTCTTTTGAATAAATGACTTTATACTCTTGATTGTCAAGGCATTTTTTTAAAGCAAAACGTAATCCGAGGTATTCTTTTCTCCTTTTTTCTCCGGAAAATAGTTCCAACTCGTCTTTATACAAAGCAATATTGTCCGAGAAGTTTAACAACTCTTCCGAGGAGTATTTGTTTTCAAAAACACAGATACAGGTTTCGTTATGTTGAATCAATTGGTAATTGGTCATTCGTTTATTTTTTCCATTCAAAACTTTCCATCATCCGTATCATATCCTGCTTTATGTAGGCAGCCATCGGAGCGATAGAGTCTTTATTGGGTACATTCTCAAAGTACAGCGCCGCACGGAAAAAATGGTGTACACTGTCAGTCAAAACAAATTGTATTTGCGAGGCTGTATTTCCTGCTAAATCGTAAAATATTCCGTAAGTGTGCTTCCCGGTGTTTTCGTATAGTTTTTCGTCAATGGCATCTGCTTTTACGGTATGTTTATATACTATCCTGCGGGTATCTTCCAATAAATTGAATAAATCGGAATGTATAGGCTTGTAACTACAATAAACACAGGCATTTAATGTAGGATAAATAATATCAATCCAATATTCTTCACCTTTTTGAAGCCTTGGTCTAATTTGCGCTATGGTTGATTTGTCAAAAGAATAAGGTAACGCTGTCGAGTCGAATGACTCATACTCATGCGGTGGCAAATCTACCCTATAATAACCGTAAGGACGAGGTACAGGCGTTTTTGAACAACTTAACGATAGAGAAAACAAAGACACAAGAATACCGGCAAACAGGATATTCTTTTTATTTTTTAGCATCTTCATTTTTAATTTCTTCATCGGTTTTTATATGGAGTTTTATTTTTTGTATTCTTCTTTTGTCAACGGCTAATATCTCAAAATCGTATCTTCCGTAACTTATTTTATCTCCTTTTTTAGGAATTTCGCCTTTCAGTTCCAATATCAAACCGGCAAGTGTTTCAACATCGTCGGTTACTTTAACAAAGTCTTCTTCTTCAATATCGGTTACTTTATAAAAATCATTCAACAAAATTTTGGCTTCAAAAACAAAGTTTTGATTGTCCACTTTATTGTATAATGTTTCTTCTTCATCATATTCATCGTTTATATCACCCACAATCTCTTCCATAATATCTTCCATCGTCACTAATCCCGAAGTACCTCCATACTCATCAACAACAACAGCTAAATGTACGTGGTTCTCCTGAAATTCGCTCAGCAGATTATCTATCTTCTTGGTTTCAGGTACATAATATGGAGGTCTTACCAACGTTTGCCAGCGAAACGAAACCGGTTTATCAAGATGAGGCAGTAAATCTTTACTGAAAATAACACCTTTAATATTGTCGTGTGAGCCGGCATACACCGGGATACGCGAATATCCCGATTCTATAATAATGTCAAGCACTTGTTTGAAATTACTTTTAATATCGATGTCCACCATATCCACACGCGACGTCATAATGTCCGATACTTTTATATTGCTGAATTTGATTATACCTTCAAGAATTTCTTTGTCTTCTTCTTGTGAGTTCGATGCCATCTCAAGCGCGTAAGTGAGTTCCTCGCGTGATATATTGCTGTTTAGATTTTTAGTAATTTTCTCGTTCACGAGCGAAGTGGAGTTTACCAGTAAGTTCACAAACGGTTTTAAGAAATTTTGAAGAAAAGATAGCGTAAGAGCACTTCTTCGCACTATCTTATGCGGATATTGCGAAGCATACACCTTAGGGATAGTTTCAGCATACAGCAAAATAAACAACATAATGATTGTTAGCTGAATAAGAAATCCGCTTAATGTTGAAATATATTCAAAATTGAAAACCGAAGTGAGAAACGCGGAGAAGAAAACAATGAATGCTATTTTGATAAACGTATCGGAAATTAAAACCGTGGCAAGCAGCTTTTGTGGTGTTTGTAATAATTTTAAGGCTGTTTTGCTTCGTTTATCCTCATTATCAATCATTTCGTTTAAAGTTTCATCGGTCAACGAAAAATAAGCGACTTCTGAACCTGTCAAAAGCAGAGAAAAAAACAAAAATATCAATGCCAGCGCTAAAAATACGATGCAGGATATTTCAAACGGTTTTATTTCTATCAAACCGAAAAGGTTGTAAAGAATACCTGATTCCAAAGTTTTATCTTTATTAAATTAAACGATAAAATACAATGCAAATATACGAGAAAAGTTGTTAAATTCAAAAGTTTCGGGTTTCATTTTCGCCATCATCTGTCACAATGACCGAATAGCCTGACAATAGCACACAAAACATTGAAATTATCAAACTTGCCCTATTTATCTTAGTTCTTGATTCTTTTTCGTAATTTTGCACAAACGATTTAATTTTATGCGAATAGATATTATCTCTGCTGTGCCTGAGTTGCTGGAAAGTCCGTTGAATTTTTCCATTGTGAAACGTGCCAAAGAAAAAGGCTTGGTGGATATTTATGTGCACAATTTACGTGATTACACTCAAGACAAACACCGCCGTGTGGACGATTATGCTTTTGGATTTGGAGCCGGCATGGTGCTCCAAATTGAACCGATTGACAATACCATCACAAAATTGAAATCGGAACGAAACTACGATGAAGTCATTTACACATCGCCTGATGGTGAAAAGTTCAATCAGAAGTTAGCCAATCTCTACTCAATGGCAGAAAATTTGATTATTCTTTGCGGTCACTACAAGGGCATTGACCATCGTATTCGCGAACATTTGATTACCAAAGAGATAAGCATCGGCGATTTTGTGCTCACCGGAGGAGAAATACCAGCTGCGATGATGACGGATGCCATTGTACGTTTAATCCCCGGCGCTATCAGCGATGAAACATCGGCATTGTCGGATAGTTTTCAAGATAATCTACTTGCGCCACCCGTTTATACGCGTCCGGCAGAGTACAAAGGGTGGAAAGTGCCCGATATTCTGCTTTCGGGACATCAGGCGAAAATTGAAGAGTGGCTTCACCGGCAATCAGTAGAAAGAACAAAACTATTACGACCCGATTTGCTGGAGGAGTAAAAACCCCAAAACCTTCCACAGGGGTCTTTTAGAATATAAAAATGAAATTCTTCTTTATATATTTGATAATTATCAGTTTAATTACGGCAGTTTTATTTATTTACGATAAAATTTCTGCTCAAAAATCGGCAAGGAGAGTGCCCGAATATACGCTCCATTTTTTTGAACTGTTGGGAGGCGTTTTTGTTGTAATGATATTAATGTATCTTATTCATCACAAAAACCGAAAGTTCAAATATTACATAGTCACTTATTTGATTTTGATAGTATGGATTTTTGCTTTTTTGATGATAAAATTTGCTTTTTATCGATTGGCAAATGTATGAATTTCAACAAAAATAAAAAATCGCAACGCCTTTTTGAAGGGGTAAAAGAGTTTCGCCAGAATGATTTTGTGCATCATTTTGAAGTATTTCAAGAATTGGAAAGTAACCAAAATCCGCATACACTGTTTATTGGATGTTCCGATTCGCGCGTGGTGCCCAATTTGATTACCAAATCGCTTCCGGGCGAATTGTTTATTATCAGAAACGTAGCGAATTTGGTTCCTTATTATAGAGAAAGCATTGATACCCATTTGGCAACATCATCGGCTATTGAATATGCTGTAAATGTGCTCAATGTTGAAAATATTATCATTTGCGGACATTCAAACTGCGGAGGTTGCAAAGCACTTTTTTCTAACAAAAGCGAAATGAAGCACTTGCCGATGACAAAAAAATGGTTGGAATTAGCTCATCCGGTTATTTTGCAGGTAAAAACAAAGCTCCGAACCGAAAATCTAAAAATTGCCGAGCGAGATGAATTAACGGCGCAACTCAACGTAGTGGAACAAATGAACCATTTATTGACTTTTCCGTATATTAAAGAACGTTTTGATAAAAAGAAATTGAATATCCTTGGTTGGTACTACGTGATTGAAACAGGTGAGGTTTTTAATTATATAGCTGACAAACAGGTTTTTGAAAGAATAGAATAAGTTTGAAAGTTCAACTGTTTGGATGTTTGAAAAGGTATATAGAAAATAAACATAAATAGAATCTTAGGGATAAGTCTTTTGTCCTTGTTCTTGGTTCTAAAAGTCTAAAAAATGAAAATAAAAGCAGGAATTATAGGCGGTGCAGGTTATACTGCCGGTGAATTAATTCGGATTTTGATCAATCATCCGAATGTGGAAATTGAGTTTGTAAACAGCACCAGTAATGCTGGAAACCCTATTATAAATATTCATAGCGGTTTGATTGGTGAAACTGAACTGTATTTTACAGATGAGTTACCCTTAAATAATGTCGATGTGCTGTTTTTATGTTCGGCACACGGTGATAGCAAAAAATTCTTAGATGAACACAACGTTCCGAAACAAGTTAAAATCATAGATTTATCCACTGATTTCAGAATGGTTCGCCCCGAACACGACTTTGTTTACGGACTTCCTGAAATGAACCGCGAAATTATACGTTATTCGGAACACATTGCTAATCCCGGATGCTTTGCTACGGCTATTCAATTGGCACTGCTGCCTCTGGCTATGAAACAATTATTGGTCAACGAAATCCACGTAAATGCAATCACGGGTTCAACTGGTGCTGGTGTAAAACCTACCGAAACATCGCATTTTAGCTGGAGAAATAATAACATTTTCAGTTTATAAACCCTTTGAGCACCAGCATTTGCACGAAATTCGCCAGTCAATGTACCAAATGCAACCCGGTTTTAATCAGCCTATTCATTTTATACCGGTAAGGGGAAACTTTGCACGTGGCATTTATGCAACCGTTTACACTAAATGCGATTTAACCATTGAAGAAGCAAAAAAACTATATCAAGATTTTTACAGACACGCCGCTTTTACTTTTGTTACCGACAAAAATCCGGATATGAAACAAGTGGTGAATACGAATAAAGCGATTGTTTATTTAGAAAAACACGACGCTTATTTACTCATCGTATCAATGATTGACAATCTGCTGAAAGGAGCGTCAGGGCAGGCGGTACAAAATATGAATTTAATATTTGGATTAGATGAATGCGAGGGGTTAAATTTGAAATCTATCGGTTTTTAAATTCTTTTGCTTTCAAATTTCATTCATTAGAACCCTTTTTACGATTAAGTTAAAAATGCATAAAATACAGGCGCTTTTCGATTGAAAATTTGGTAAAAATAAGAATCTATTGTACTTTTGTTTCGTGATTTTTTCATAGTATTAGATTTAAGGTTAACAAAGATTGGTAGTCAGGCGTGGCTACCTTTCTGTTTTTAAAGCCTTTATATTTCACTGAGTTCCAACCATCGCATCGTTTTTTCATTAATCAGCTCTGTCAGTTCGCCAAAACGCTTGGGCAATTCGGTTATTTCTTGTGCATTCAACTGCCCGGAAGATAATTTAATTTCTATTTCAGTTTTTTCTTTCTCCAGTTCCAGGATTTCTATTTCCAATGCTTCAAACTCTCGCTTCTCACTGAATGACATTTTGCGAGGCTTGACCTTATTCTGTTCCATTTCAGAAGAGATAAAATCCTCTTTTGTTTTACTTTGTATAGTGTTTTTCTTGTTTTCAGTTTCTTTTGAAACTCCCCCTGAAGGCTGGGGAACATATTCTCTATATTGCGTATAATTTCCGGGAAAATCCCTCACTACGCCTTCGCCTTCAAAGACAAAAAGATGATCTACGATTTTATCCATAAAATAACGGTCGTGGCTCACCACAATTACACATCCTTTAAAGGTTTGCAAATAATCTTCCAGTATATTTAAGGTAACAATATCCAAATCATTGGTTGGCTCGTCAAGCACCAAAAAGTTTGGATTTTGCATCAATACCGTGCATAAATGTAGTCGTCTTTTTTCACCTCCGCTCAACTTATACACAAAATTATGTTGTGTTTCGGGAGTAAATAAAAAATAATTCAAAAATTGCGACGCGGACATCTTTTTACCATTTCCAAGATTGACCTCTTCGGCAATGTCACGTACTACATCAATCACCTTCATTTCTTCATTAAAAGCCAAGCCGTCTTGACTATAATACCCAAACTGCACGGTTTCTCCCACGTCAATGCTTCCGCTATCGGGACGAATCTCACCTAAAATCAATTTCAAAAAAGTGCTTTTACCCGTTCCGTTTTTTCCTACAATGCCCAATTTCTCATATCGTGCAAAATTGTAATAAAAGTTATCTAAGATTTTTAATTCTCCAAATGATTTGCTGATGTATTTTGCTTCAAAAATTTTAGACCCGAGATAAGTCGCTTTCACCGCCAGTTTCACGTTCTCATTCACTTGCCGTTGTTTGGCACGTTCTTCAATGTCATAAAACCGGTCTATTCTATCCTTGGCTTTGGTTGCCCGCGCTTGGGGCTGGCGACGCATCCAGTCCAATTCTTTCCGATAGATATTTTGAGCAGAAGCTGTCTCGGCATTAAATATCTCAATACGCTCTTGACGTTTTTCAAGATAATATGTGTAATTACCTGAATAGTTAAAAAGGGTGTGATTATCTAATTCCAAAATATCGGTACACACGCGATCCAGGAAATAACGGTCGTGTGTAACCATCAACAAAGACATAGTAGAGCGCTTCAGGAAATCCTCCAGCCATTCAACCATTTCCAAATCGAGGTGGTTGGTCGGTTCATCCAAGATAAGTAATTCCGGTTCACTAATCAGCACATTTGCCAATGCGACACGTTTTAGTTGCCCGCCTGAAAGTTCTCCTATCTTTTGTTCGAAATTAGTAATCTTAAGCTTTCCCAGAATTTGCTTGACACGAGTTTCATAATCCCACGCTTTATGCACATCCATCAACGTAAGTATCTCAGCCATTTTCTCTTCATCGGGGTGGAGCATAGCGTGTTCGTAAGCCGAAATGGTACGCACAACCTCATTGTCGGATTGCAAACAGGCATCAATCACTGAAAGTTCTTTAGGGAAAACCGGCAATTGCTCTAAATATCCAATACGCAAGTCTTTTTTGGATGAAATATTTCCACTGTCGGCGCTTTCTTTTCGCCCGATAATATTCAAAAGTGTGGTTTTGCCTGTTCCATTTTTAGCAATAAGCGCTACACGTTGATTATCAGAAATTCCGAACGAAATATTATCGAAAAGAAGTTTGTCTCCAAAGGATTTAGTAAGATTTTCTACCTGTAAATAACTGATCATAACTCATCAAAAATTTACACAAAGATAGTCAAAATAAATGGTATAGGAGCTTACAAAGTTTACCAACCAAACTGGATGTCCTTTCCGAACGGGGCAAACGCCAATTTTGCAAATTTGAAGTGTTGTTTTGCAAATGGAAGCCCTATAATGGTTATGGCAAAGACAATTCCCAGCAGAACGTGCGTTATACTTATCCATACGCTTCCCACAAAAAACCAAATTACATTCATTCCAAAAGAAAGGCAACCCGATTTATTCGGTTTATCGATGATTTTAGCGCCAAAGGGCCAAAGCATCAACACCGCTAATTTCAGCGTTTGAATACCAAATGGGATACCTATAATGGTAACCATCATCGCGACACTGGCGACCACATATTCAGTGGCGGAAATAAATCCGCCAAAAACGAGCCAGAGAATATTACCGAGGGTTTTCATATACCGATTTTTTGTATGTTTTGCAAAGATAAAATTAATTGGTAAACAATACAACATATACCATCTTATGATTATTCAAAGATGTGTTTTTATGTTTGTTTCATTGCACTGTAAAGTTAAATTTACTGGGTCGAGAAATACTATATTGCTTCTCATTATTTTACACTTTTTACATTTCTCAAGTTCGCGCATGTAATGGAAAAATAACTCATTTGGTTTTTTTCTGAAACACAAATGAAACTTTATTGTAATACACCTAAACTACTTTTGTGGTCAAAATAACTTCGAGATGAAAAAATATTACAGCACGGTATTTTTCTTTCTTACTTTCATCAGTCTTACTGCTACAAATATTCGTGGTATAATCAGAGATGCCGAAAACGGCGAATTATTAGTAGGAGCATCAATATACCTCAAGGAAGATCCGCGAATTTCAATAATGAGCGGTTTGGATGGAACTTTTTTTCTAAAAGAGGTACAAATTGGGGAAGTAACTATTGTTTGTAAATCATTGGGGTATGCGCTCATCGAAAAAAAGGTAAATGTCCCATCGGAAGGGTTGAAAGATGTGATAATAAATATGAATCACAAAGGTATTGAACTGAAATCGGTCGAAGTGATTGCAAGCTCTCGTTCCAACGAGTTTGGTGCAAGAAATTTAGAAAAACTTTCTCCAAATATTTTAAATATAGTAAGCGCCAATGCCATTGAGATTTCACCCGATTTAGATGTTGCCAATGTCCTTCAGCGCATTTCAGGAGTCGTTCTCGACAAGTCAAACAATTCCGGGAATGCACAATACGCCGTAATACGTGGCATGGACAAGAGGTACAATATAACATTGGTAAATGGCGTAAAAATTGCAAGCCCTAACGACAATCAAAGATATGTGCCTTTGAACCTGTTTCCGAGTGAATTGCTCGACCGCTTAGAAGTGAGCAAAACACGAACTGCCGAAACTGAAGGAGATGCAACGGGTGGCGCCGTTAATTTAGTAATGAAAGATGCGCCGGCATACTTTTCGGTAATGGCAAATGCAGCTTTGGGATATGATTCTTATTCATTTAATCATCAAGGCATTACCTACAACAGGAATGCAATAGTGGGTATTACTCCTTACGAAAAGTTTGGAAAAAGTTATGCCGCTTCTGTTTCTGATTTTCAAGCAAAATTACCTTCTATAAGTAAGGACACTCCTTATCCCAACGCGGTGGTGGGATTCTCTATTGGAAATCGCTTTTTTGACGGAAAGTTAGGATTACTTTTAGCCGGCAACTTTCAACGGCATAATAAGGGAAAAGAACAAACGATATTTGGCGATGAAATGCTACAAACAGAGCAAGCCGTTAGATTAACCGATATAAAATACCGCACTTACAATGAAGTGGAAATAAAAACAGGGCTTCACACCAAACTTGATTATAAATTCAATGAAAATCATAAGTTTGAATTATATAACGTCTTTTTTTACAATGACGCGACACAGGTTCGCCAGTCAAATTCCACAAATTTCAAATTATATTATGAGCCTGACAAAGGCAATGCAGATATGTCCTATCAAACACGTTTGATGTTGACAAAACAACAGATATTTGCATCAACGCTTTTCGGTCATCATCGTTTTTTTACCAATTTCTTTTTTGATTGGACAGTTGCCTATTCCAATGCCGGACAAAACACACCGGACCGTATGTATTTGAAATTAGACAATCTCCGTCAAAATTATGTTGACGATATTTATTTTGATGGAGACGGTTCAAATCGTATATGGGAACACAATAACGATCAGGACTATTCGGGATTAATCAATCTGACATATAAATTAAAAACATTGATTGGACGATTTGAGTTTCGAGGTGGTGGCTTATTTCAAAAATAAGAATAGAGAAAATTTCAACGTAAGTTATAGAATTAAATTTCCAAATGTAGGAAAAATCACAAATTCAGACTACTATGATATAATTGACAATGTTGACTGGGTACTCGACACTCCAAGTGGAATTATCAATGAAGCATATTACGATGCCGATGAAATGATAGGTGCATATTATGCTCAAACTAAATGGGAGTATAAAAAATTAGAGGTCATTGCCGGATTGAGGTATGAATACACAAAACTACACTACCATATGCACTCCGAAAACCTCGTGGTGGCACAAGACGGTTCTAAAATATACTATGATTATCTTCCTAATATCAATTTAAAATATGCTTACAACAATAAAACAAACATTAGGGCAAGTTATTACAAATCATTAAACCGTCAAGGATTTTTTGAAATAATTCCTTACGAAAAAGAATCGGAAGAAGAAGGCTATAATGAATTTGGAAATCCAGATCTGAAACATTCGCTTATTGATAATGTTGATATGCGCTGGGAATATTTTCATAGACCTACTGAACAGATATTGATTGGAGCTTTTTACAAGCATCTTCAAAATCCAATTGAAATGGCATATACTTCAATAAATAATCGTCAATACGGCTACCGACCGGAGAACCTGGGGAATGCACAAAACTTTGGAGGAGAAATTGATTTTATAAAATACGTGAAGCTATTTGGCATCAAGGCTAATTACACATACACACATTCCGTTATTACCACGACAAAAATGGTTTATGCCAAAGACGAAAACGGTAATTATTTTACAAGTTCCAAGTATCAATCTCGTCCGTTGGTGGGGCAGGCAGCTCACGTAGCCAATCTATCTTTACTTTATAAAAATGTGAACCACGGCTTAGATGCACAAATTGCTCTAACTTACATAGGCGACAAAATAGTGATTGCTTCTAACTACTACAATTCCGACTATTGGCAAAAAGGAAATTTTCAGTTGGGAGTTTCTGCCGAAAAGAAATTTAGAAATGGGCTATCACTCTTTGTAAAGGCAAATGATTTACTCACCACACCTATCGTCCGATTTACAAAAACAGCCAATTCCTATAACGATAGTTTTCCACTGCAATCTTCTAACAACGGCGAAACTATTATTAGAAAAGATTACATAACACCTTCACTTTTAGCGGGTATCCGATTTAAATTACCATAATAATTATATAATTTTTTAGTAAAATGAAGAAACTTAGTTTTTTATTCCTTATCGCTTTAACAACTGTTATAAGCTTTATTTCTTGCGAGACTTCAAACGAAGAAAAAACAACTGGCAGAGAATATCCTTCCGGCTCCATTGTTTGGCGAAAAGACACTACGGTGGTGATAAAAGACCACTACGTTGTTCCTATAAATACGTCTTTATTTATTGAAGAGGGTGTAAATATTATTTTTTCAGACACGATAGTACGTCCTGAATTCATCGTTTTAGGTAATTTATATTGCTATGGTACCGATTCAAAACCTATACGCTTTACCATCGATGAAAAATATCGTACCGAAGCCAATCGTTTCAAACGCTATTGGGGAGGTATCATTTGCGGATACGATTCAAAGGAAGTACTACTTGACCACACAAATATCGAATATGGTGGCGCACAAACTACTGAAGCATCAAAATCATATCAGTATCATTTATTTAAAACCACCACCGGAGAAGGTGTACCTGGCTTTCACTTCTGCAATACAAAAGGAAAAGTGGTCATTCAAAATTGCGTATTCAGAAACAATGCAGAAGACCATATTTATATCACGGGCGGTGAATCGATTGTAAAAAACAACAAATTTATAGCCAATGGCTTTGATGGTGGCGAAGCTATTAATTATAAATCAGGATGTTTAGCTGACGTATGCTACAACTTGATTTACGATGCAAACTCAAATGCTTTAAACTATCAA
This sequence comes from Paludibacteraceae bacterium, assembly GCA_049840795.1. Classification (GTDB taxonomy): domain Bacteria; phylum Bacteroidota; class Bacteroidia; order Bacteroidales; family Paludibacteraceae; genus UPXZ01. Next base: position 3,277 of record JASGJK010000033.1, on the reverse strand, counting down.
ATAACGGAGCTTTGACTCCACAAGCGCATATCTTTGTTTAATAATAACACCATCGTAAATACCGGCTGGAGACGTCCGAAGTAAAAGGAGGTTCTTTTTGGATAGAGATGAATGTATTTGCCGAATTATACAACAATTTAACTTATAATGCGCGATGGGCGGTTAAACGCGATGTAGGAAATCCAGAAGATGCACGTATTATAATTACGCCTAATTATTTCTTTGCTTCAACCGCAACAGGCGTAACACAATATCAACCTAACGAAACAAACGGTCAATTGAAAGGAGCAAACGATATCGTTAGCTCAACTGCCGGACATAAAAATCGAAACTTTGTAAACTTTACGCCTTTACTCAACGATTGATATTAATGCCGGAACAACTAAAAGTGAGAACATACCACAAACCTTCAATGATTCTTGGGATTTTCATTTAAAATTGGGTTCACCGGCTTACAGGCGGAATCAACACATTTACCCGTCATTTTGGCACATCTGGAATTACCATAGATGGTAAAACATACACTTCATCTGCTCCTGCTACGTATTTTGGAGCATATGGCTTATAATAAATTTACATTTTGATTATTAAGCTAACTACTTTTGTAAGTGATTACAGAAGTAGTTTTTATCATATTACATAAAACACGTCCTATAAGAATGGGATGGGTTAATAAGAATAATTATCTAACATAAAACAAATATATGAAAAGAATATTCACAATAGTATCATTTGTCATTTTGTTTTTTCTTCAAGTCAATAGTCAAAATAAGCAAATAATCATTACCGATGCCGAATTGGATGGATACAACGTGCTTGTAGCAAACGATTTGGGAAGGAATGGCTATTATGATCAAAAACCAATAGCCGAGCAAATGGGTATTTGGGCAGATAAAGCAGATATAGAATTTGTTGCAGCCGTTGGCGATATTCATCATTTTAATGGTATAGCCAGTGTTTCCGATCCACTATGGATGACAAATTATGAACTTATTTACAAACATCCGGAATTGATGCTTGATTCGTTTGCTCTGTGCGGGAATCACGAATATAGAGGCAATACTCAGGCCTTTTTAGATTACAAAACAGATAAGTCGCCGCTGGGTAATGCCTTCTAAATATTATACTTTCTCCCAAAAATTAACGACACAACAGCTGTTCGTTTTGTTTTTATCGACACTTCGCCTATGATTAACAAATACAGAAATAATCCAGAAGAGTATCCTGATGCCTGCAAAGAAGATTATCAAAACCAGTTACATTTTGTGGATAGTGTTCTAACGGTTTCAAAAGAAAAATGGAAAGTGGTTTTCGGGCATATTATCCCGTTTACGCTTACACATTAAAAGATGAAATAGGAGAGAACAGATATGCAAACAAATTCGAGAACCCAATATTGAAAAAACACAATGTAGATTTCTACATTAACGGACATATCCATAATTTTCAACACATCCAAATGAAAGATTCACCGGTACAGTATTTTACAAATAGTTGAGCATCGGGTTCTCGAGCTGTTTCAACCACCACAGGAACAAAATTTTGTTCAAACCAATCGGGTTTCTCTATTTTATCGGCCGGTGATACTAATTTATCTGTTTTTTTTATCAATAAAGCAGGTAATTGTATTTATAAGTATTCAAAAAAGAAGTAAAATCTTTTTTGCAGGATTTTTGATCGTTGCAACATCGTGAAATTGTATATATAAAACAAAAACTCCTCTAATTTTCTTTTAGAGGAGTTTTTGCTTATTTTTTGGTTTGAAAAAAGTTTCTTTCTCAACAAACCGCGTCGCTTTTTTATCTGCTGAAAGAAATCATTTCCTTTATCGTCCACCAGAATAAATGCGGGAAAGTCTTCCACTTCTATTTTCCAGATGGCTTCCATTCCTATATTCTTAGGATATTCAAGACATTCCACCTTTTTGATGTTTTGCTCTGCCAAAATGTCGGCGGGACCTCCCAACAATAGACCCACTAAAATACGCCTATTTTTTCATGGTCACTTGCTACTGCGGATGTCCTTTGGCAATCATCACCATATTTCCACCCTTTTGATTGAAATAAATCCACGTAGCTGTCCATACGTCATGCTGTTGTAGGCCCAAAGAATCCTGAAGGCATTCCCTTTAGGAGTTTTAGCAGGTCGGCATAGAATCGCATGGTCTTTAAGGCATTGTGGCAGTTTCTTTTGCTGTTGAGTATTCTTTTAGTTTTGCGTGTGCATTGTGTCCTACAACACAGTACCTGTAAGTGACAGGCGTGTAGCAACAGGATATTGCGATAAGGTTTTCAGAATTTCATATATTGCTTGGTTCAAGTCTAATTTTACAGCGTTTCCTTTGCCTTGTCGGCGATATTCAGCAGGTATAAATTCCCACTATTTTCCATTTTTTTCAACCCAAAGCCCGTCTTTATTGATTTTAGCTTTGATATTGTGGTTGGCAGAGCAAGAAACAGCCATTCCACATACAGTTCTTCTGTGACGAGATAAGCGGATGATGCCAATTTGGCTAGCATTCATCATCCGTCGTAGCCCACTTTTGGTATAAACTTTCAAAGTATTTGTTTCATTTCCACATCTCGGTGGAATGCTACCCAATGTTCATTTCCCGTAATGGAATTGCTGACATTTTGGGTTTAAGCCTACTTTACCGTTCCACAAGCATCGGCAAAGATAGGTTCCTCCAATGACAAACGCAATGTGATATGGAGGACAAGCGGCTGTTCCGAGTGTTTTCATTTTTTCTGTCAAGAATTTTTTACTATTTACTCAATGCTTTGGTTTCTAAAATACTATTGTTAGCCGATCCGCCACCTTTAGCAATAGAAAATTATATTCATCTCCTTCTTGTAGGATGTGAAAACCAATTGTGCTGGTTTGATTTGTACCAACTTCATCGTACATATTCAACGCTGCATTTTGCGAATAACTGTAGATTTTGCAGAAGTTTCGTAAATTCCTTTTGAAATGGCTTCTTCATCGTTTGCTCCGGCTCAAACTTGTTGTCCTTTTTTAGCATAAACGGTGGCTGTTCCAAGACTCTGATAAAGGAAACACTTCTTTTCGCTGCAATTTCCGCATTGCGCAACATTGTTACCGCAACGTATTTGTCATTGTCACTTGCTTCAGGGTCGGCAAGAATAGCACGCTACTTGTTTTTGGTGTTCGGGACGAAGCAAGAAGAGCAATCGCGCATAGCGGTGCGCAGGTGCTGTTCGGATTCATCGTGTTTCCCGATTAACCTTAGCAATACGTACTTAGTCAAGCACACAAC